>NZ_JBIUVD010000003.1:292963-666388 GCF_044742785.1 Streptomyces sp. NPDC087844
ACAGACTGCGCCGTTCCCCGCGCCCCCGAAAGGCAACAGACTGCGCCGTTCCCCGCGCCCCCGAAAGGCAACAGACTGCGCCGTTCCCCGCGCCCCCGAAAGGCAACAGACTGCGCCGTTCCCCGCGCCCCTGCAAGGCAGCGGGGCGCGGGGAACTGCGCGGCCAGCCCCGGTAACCCGCAGATGGGCGCGCTACGAAGCCCCCGGGGCTCCCTCTGCTAACGCCCGCGCGAGCGCAGCGCGCGGGACAAGTCGTCCAGCTGGTCCGTGAGTTTGCGGGCCAGGGACGGGATGGGAGCGGCTTCGGCCAGGCAGCGTTCGCCGAGGGCGAGGGTCTCGGGGGTGATGGCGTACGCGGGGAAGGCCCACCGGCCGGCCGCGTCGGCGATGGCCGGCCCCCGGCGGGCAGCCAGCGCGACGGCGTCCTCGAAGTAGCGCGGCACGTATGCGCGTACCAGATCGGTCTGTTCGGGTTGCCAGAAGCCGCGGGCGGTGGCGGTGAAGAGGTAGTTGGACAGGTCGTCGGTGGTGAACATCGCCTCCCAGGCGGCGCTCTTGGCGACCGGGTCGGGCAGCGCGGCGCGGCAGCGGGCGGCGCCTTCCTGGCCGGTGGCGCTGGGGTCCTGGACGAGTTCGGCGTCGATGACGGCGCCGAGGACGGAGAGGCGGCCGAGGATGCGCCAGCGCAGTTCGGGGTCGAGTTCGGGTCCGCCGGGGACGGTTCCCTCGGAGATCCAGGCGCTGATGGTGTCGGGCTGGGCGGCGACGTCGATGAGGTGGCGTACGGCGAGGAGGCGCAGTCCTGGGTGGTCGCCGTCCTCGGTGCGGCGCAGCAGGTCGCGGCCCAGGGAGGTGAGGGTGGCGAGGGCGGTGGGCCGGTCGTGGGCAGGGAGGTACCGGTCGGCGACCTGGGTGGCGGCGAAGGTGAGGACGCCCTGGACGATGGCGAGGTCGGTCTCCTCGGGGAGGTGGCTGCGGACGGTGTCCAGGTAGGAGGTGGGGTCGAGGTCGCCGTCGCGGACCATGTCGCGCAGGGTGTTCCACAGGACGGCCCGGGTGAGGGCGTCGGGGACGCCGGAGATGCCGCGCAGGACGGTTTTCTCGGAGGCGTCGTCGAGGCGGATCTTGGCGTAGGTGAGGTCGTGGTCGTTGGGGACGACGAGGGCGGGCCGGGTGCCGGGGCGGGGGGCGGCCGGTCCGTTCGGGGGAATGTCGGTCTCGTAGCGTTCGCGCAGGACGAGTGCGCGGTCGCCGCCGAGGTCGCGGTCGTAGACGCCGATGTTGACGCGGTGGGGGCGGCTGCCGGTCCGGTCGACGGTGAGGGTCCACTCCCCCGGTTGGGAGGTCACGGTCGCGGTGAGGGTGTCGACGCCGGTGGTGCGCAGCCAGGCGCCGGCCCAGGCGTGGACGTCGCGTTCGGTGGCCGCGGTGAGGGATTCGATGAAGTCGGCGAGGGTGGCGTTGGAGAACTTGTGGCGGGCGAAGTGGGTGTTGATGCCGGTGAGGAAGTCCTTCTCGCCGAGCCAGGCGACGAGTTGGCGCAGTGCGGAGGCGCCCTTGGCGTAGGAGATGCCGTCGAAGTTGAGGAGTGCGGAGGCGGTGTCGGGGACGGCTTCGGGGTCGGGGGCGACGGGGTGGGTGGAGGGGCGCTGGTCGGCGTCGTAGCCCCAGGCCTTGCGGACGATGCCGAAGTCGGTCCAGGTGCCGGTGAAGCGGGTGGCTTCGGTGAGGGTCTGGTAGCCCATGTACTCGGCGAAGGACTCGTTGAGCCAGATGTCGTCCCACCAGCGCAGGGTGACGAGGTCGCCGAACCACATGTGGGCCATCTCGTGGGCGATGACCATGGCGCGGGTCTGGCGTTCGGTGTCGGTGACGGCGGAGCGGTAGATGAATTCGTCACGGAAGGTGACGAGTCCGGGGTTCTCCATGGCGCCCGCGTTGAATTCGGGGACGAACGCCTGGTCGTAGGAGTCGAAGGGGTACGGCTCCTCGAACTTCTCGTGGTAGCGGTCGAAGCAGGCGCGGGTGATGTCGAGGATTTCGTCGGCGTCGGCTTCGAGGTGGGGCGCGAGGGAGCGGCGGCAGTGGATGCCGAAGGGCAGGCCGCGGTGTTCGGTGCGTACGGAGTGCCAGGGTCCGGCGGCGACGGCGACGAGGTAGGTGGAGATGGGCGGGGTGGGCGCGGCCTGCCAGGTGCCGTCGGCGGTGCGGGTGGTGACGCTGTTGGTGAGGACGGTCCACTTGTCGGGGGCCGTGACCGTGAGTTCGAAGACCGATTTGAGGTCGGGCTGGTCGAAGGCGGCGAAGACGCGTTGGACGTCGTCCATGAACAGCTGGGTGTAGAGGTAGGTCTCGCCGTCGGTGGGGTCGGTGAAGCGGTGCATGCCTTCGCCGGTGCGGGAGTAGCGCATGTCGGCGTCGACGCGCAGTTCGTGGGTGCCCGCGGTGAGGCCGGTGAGGGGGAGCCGGTTCTCGTGGAGCGTCGCCGGGTCGAGGGGGTGTCCGTCGAGGGTGGCGGAGCGCAGTTCGGCGGGCTTGAGCTCGACGAAGGTGTCCCCGCCGCCGTGGTCCCCACCCTGGTCCCCGCGGACCGTAAAGGTGATGGTGGTGTGGGAGTGGAACGTCTCGTCGCCGCGCGTCAGGTCGAGTGCGATCCGGTAGCGGTGGACGTCGAGGAGTGTGGCACGGGTCTGCGCTTCGTCGCGCGTCAGTACGGACATGGGTGCCATGCTGCCTGATGGGCGGGGCTCGGCACAGGGGCGGCCTGGTATGCCGCGCGCGGGGCCCGGTGGGCTCGTGCGCCCGGTGCTTTCGCGTGCCCGGTCGTTCGCGTGCCCGGTGCTTTCGCGTGCCCGGTCGTTCGCGTGCCCGGTGCTTTCGCGTGCCCGGTCGTTCGCGTGCCCGGTCGTTCGCGTACCCGGTCGTTCGCGTACCCGGTCGTTCGCGTACCCGGTCGTTCTCGTACCCGGTCGTTCTCGTACCCGGTCGTTCTCGTACCCGGTCGTTCTCGTGGTGGTGCGGGCGCTTCTACGCCGTGCGGCCCTGTTCCTGTTTGCGGGGAGCGGGGCGCTGGGCGGTGATCGGCGGGTCGTAGTGGGCGGTGGGTTCCTTCACGAGGGCCCGCAGTTCGCGGACTTCCTTCTCCAGGGACCGGTATCGCTGGTGGGAGTCGTACAGGTAGCGGACTTTCGTGCGCAGGGTCCACGGATCGATGGGCTTCATGACGAGGTCGGCGACGCCGAGGCGGAACGCGGCGGAGGTGAGTGCGGTGTTGGCGCCGAATCCGGTGACGAGGATGATCGGGATGAGCTGGGTCTGTTCGACGCCCCGCATGTAGCGGACGACGTCGAGGCCGCTGACGCCGGGCATGTGCACGTCGAGCAGGAGCAGGCCGACCTGGCCGCGCAGGACTTCCTTCAGCGCGTCGTCGCCGCTGGTCGCCCGGGTCAGCTGGTGGCCGAGGGGGGCCAGGGAGCTTTCCAGTGCGTAGAGCGTGTCCTCGTGGTCGTCGACTATGAGGATCTTGGCATCCGGCGGCATGGAGCGAAGTCCCCTCGCTTGGACCATCCAGCTTAAGTCCGAACCGACTGACAGGGAGTGCTCAGCGCAGGATGCCTCATTTCGGCGCGCACGCCGAGGGGGCGGGGCTCACAACGGCCTGAGAACGGGTGCGCGCCGGGGGCCGGGAGTGGTCATTCGCGGGTGTTGGTGTCCTCCGCGATGCGCTCGTGATGGCGGATGACCTCGGCGATGATGAAGTTCAGCAGTTTTTCCGCGAACGCCGGGTCGAGGTTGGCGTTTTCGGCCAGTCGGCGGAGTCTGGCGATCTGCTGGGCCTCGCGGGAGGGGTCGGCGGGCGGCAGTTGGTGGGCCGCTTTGAGGTGGCCGACCTGCTGGGTGCATTTGAAGCGCTCGGCGAGCATGTGGACGACGGCTGCGTCGATGTTGTCGATGCTCTCGCGCAGCCGGTCGAGGTCGGCGCGGACGGCGGGGTCGATGTCACCGGTGTTGTTACCGATGCCGGTGTTGTTGCCGATACCAGTGTTGCCACTGCTGTCGGCGATGCTGCTGCTGTCGACGTTGCCACTGTCGGCGATGCTGCTGTTGTCGATGTTGCTGGTGGTCATGGATGCCAACCCTACGTCGGGTGTCTCAGCCGGCGTGGATCCTCCCGATGATCGGGGGATCGTCGGGATCGGGGACCCGGTCGCTCCAGCCGCCGGGGACCGTGTGGGCCTGTTGTTCCGTCAACTTGACCCGGCCGTGAACGACCGGGCTTGGAGGTAGGGCACCACTGGCTGTGGTGTGGCCGCCTCCGTCCGGACACCCAGGAAGGTGCTGGGACGCGTGACTCACGCCCCGCAATCCACACAGCCACCGCGCTGGGCGATGTTGTGGGAAGCCTCCTTCCGCCTCAAGGGGCGCGAGGAACGGCGCGACCAGCCACATCGGACCCCGCGGACAGAGGAAAACGGGCGCCCCCGGCAAACACCGGGAACGCCCCCTGGAAGTGCCAACCGGCTAGAGCGAAGAAGCCGCCCGAGCTATCGCCGAAGCAAACGTGGACACCTCGGTGTACACACCCGGCACCATCGGCCGCGCACACCCGTCACCCCAGCTGACGATCCCGACCTGAATGAACTTGCCGCTGTCGTCCTTGCGGAACATCGGCCCCCCGGAGTCCCCCTGGCAGGTGTCGACCCCACCACGAGGAATCCCCGCACAGATCTCCTGCGAGGCGATCAACCGACCCCCGTAGTGCCGCTTGCACTTCGAGTCGGCCACGAACGGCACCTTGGCCTTGAGCAGCTTCGTGGAACCGGTGTTCGCGTTCTCCGCGGGGTCGCCCCACCCTGCGATGGTGAACGTCCCTCTGTTGTAGCGGGTGGTCGTCGCGATCTTCAGCGTGGGCAGCTCGATGGGCCGGGCGAGCTTGATGAGCGCCCAGTCCTTGCCGTTGCCGTTGTAGCCCGGGGCCTGGACGACCTTGGTGGACCTGACCTTGATCGCACCGGCCGCGCCGAGGTCGGCGACCCCCGCGGTCGCGGTGATGCGGGTGTTGTTGCCCGAGCCGTCCACGCAGTGCGCGGCGGTCAGGACGACGTCCTTCTTGTAGAGCGAGCCGCCGCAGCCCATGGACAGGCTGACCATGAACGGGAACTCACCCTGCGCGGCAGGCGCGCCGCCGACTATCGGAGTGGGCGCGGCGTGCGCGGCGACGGGCTGGAGGCTGGCGGTCGCGAGAGCGACGGCACCGACCGCCGCGGCCCGCCGGAAGGCGGATCTCCTGAGGAGACCGAGCGTTCTATTGGTCAACTTGTTCCCTTTCGTGATGAGTTGAGCGCACAGAAGAGTGCACAGAAGTATGAAGATCATGAAGCATCTGAGGCAAGGGTGGATGTCACGTACACGTCGGGCAACCCAACCCGGGCGAATCCTCTCGCGTCCCCTTAAGGTGGAACGAGGTTCAGGGCCTCTTCGGGGCTTTGGGGGTTCGGGCGTGGCGAACGGCGGTCCGGTCAAGCACGGCTACCCGCACCTGGAGACGGTGCGTGCGGCGGTCACCGCGCTGTACAAGCGGCTCTCGTACGACACCGTCCACACGTTCGCCGCCAGCGTGGCCCCCGCCGACGTCGCGTTCTGCGACACGGACGACCTGTATCTGGGCGCGCAGCGGGTGGCTCGCGAGTTGGTGCGCCACTTCCGGCTGCCGGACGCCCGCATGATCGTGAGCTTCCGGGAGATGGAGCACGCGGCGAGTGTCGAGCTGGCCGCGGGACCTGAGTACTTCATCGAGCTGAACGACCGCTTCCGTACCCATCGGCGGGACATCGGCGCCGCGCTGGCGCACGAGGTGATGCACGTCTACCTGCACCGGCTGGACCTGTCGTTCCCCGGCACCCGGGACAACGAGATCCTCACGGACACGGCGACGACGTATCTCGGTGCGGGCTGGCTGCTGCTGGACGCGTACCGGGAGGACGCGTCGTCCTCGCAGAAGCTCGGCTATCTCACACCGGAGGAGTTCGGGTACGTACTGGCCAAGCGGTCCCTGGTGTTCGGTGAGGATCCCGCCACCTGGTTCACCAGTCCACAGGCGTACACGGCGTACACGAGGGGTAAGGCGCGGGCCCGGGACGACGAGCGGCAGCCGCCGCTGACCGCGGCGGGGTGGGCGGGGCAGCGCCGCTATGCGAAGGACCGCCGCCACGCCCAGGGCCGCGTCGTCGCGGCTGCGTCGGACTCTGCGCCTGCGCCTGCGTCCGCGTCTGCGTCTGCGTCTGCGGGCGCGCCGTATGCCTTCGCGCCGGACGGGCGCGGGCCGTTGCGGGTGTCGTTCCCTTGTCCGACCTGTCATCAGCGGATCCGGGTGCCGGTCAGGGGGCGGGTGCGGGCGCGGTGCGGGCTGTGTCGCACTGTGCTGGAGTGCGACACGTAGCACTGGCGTGGGCGTGAGGGCTGCGTGCGTTGGTGGGTGCGGGTGCGGGTTCGGGTGCGTCGTGGCAGGTCACGCAGTTCCCCGCGCCCCCGAGCCGGCACGTCAGCACGTCAGCACGTCAGCACGTCAGCACGTCGGCGGAAGGCTGCGGCCCGTCTGCCCCGTGGACGGACGACGGCCTTGGCATCCGCCTCCCGCCGGTCGCATCACCAGTAACTACTGCGTCCGATCACTGCGTCCCGTGCACCGCGGTCGGAGCCTGGGCCCGCGCGAGGAGTGCCAGTGCGGTGTTCCCGGCCTCGGCGGGGGTCCACCGGGCCCCCTTGTCGACGCCGGGGCCGGGCCGCCAGCCGTCCATGACGGTGATCCGGCCGCCCTCGGTCTCGAAGACCCGGCCGGTGACCCCGGCACTCGCGGCCGAGCCGAGCCAGACGACGAGCGGCGACACGTTCTCGGGAGCCATCGCGTCGAAGCCGCTGTCCGGCGCCGCCATGGCCGGGGCGAAGGCCGCCTCGGTCATCCGGGTCCGTGCGGCCGGCGCGATGGCGTTGACCTGCACTCCGTAGCGCCCCATCTCGGCGGCGGCCACCAGGGTGAGCCCGACGATGCCGGCCTTGGCCGCGCTGTAGTTGCCCTGCCCGACGGACCCCGAAAGGCCCGCTCCGGAGCTGGTGTTGACAACCCGCGCCTGCGGCACGAGCCCCGTTTTCGCCTGTGCCCGCCAGTGCGCGGCGGCATGCTTCAGCGGCAGGAAGTGGCCCTTGAGATGAACGCGCATGACGGCGTCCCAGTCGTCCTCGTCCAGGTTCACCAGCATGCGGTCGCGCAGGAACCCGGCGTTGTTCACGAGTGTGTCGAGCCGTCCGAAGGCGTCCAGCGCCGTGTGCACGAGGGATGCGGCGCCCTCGGTCGTCGCGACGTCCCCGGCGTGTGCGACGGCCTCGCCGCCCGCCGCCCGGATCTCCTCGACCACCTGCCGGGCCGGGCTGTCGGCCCCCGGGGAGCCGTCGAGCCCGACGCCCAGGTCGTTGACGACGACGCGTGCTCCTTCGGCCGCGAAGGCGCGCGCGTGGGCCCGCCCGAGCCCGCGCCCGGCGCCCGTGACGACCACCACGCGCCCCTCACAGAGGCCGGCATCCGCACTTGTGCCCGGGGTCATGTCACTTCTCACTTCTCCTTGTCGGTCTTGTTGACGGTCGCGGCGTCCATGTTGACGGTCGCGGCGTCCAGGAAGGCGGGCCGTTCGCCGCCGCCGTGGACGAGGAGGCCTGCCCCGGTGATGTACGCGGCGGCGTCCGACGCGAGGAAGACGGCCGCCCTGCCGACGTCCGTGGGCACGGCGAGCCGCCCCAGCGGGACGGTGCGGGAGACGGCCTCGACGCCGTCCTCGCCCCCGTAGTGAAGGTGCGACAGTTCGGTGCGGACCATCCCGACCACGAGCGTGTTGACCCGCACCTCCGGTGCCCACTCCACGGCCATCGAGCGGGCCAGGTTCTCCAGTCCGGCCTTGGCCGCCCCGTAGGCCGCCGTGCCGGGCGAGGGCCGGGTCCCGCTGACGCTGCCGATCATCACGATGGAGCCCCGGGCACGCTTCAGCAGGTCGTACGCCGCCAGGGAGGCCGTGAGAGGTGCGACGAGGTTGAGGTCGATCACGCGCGCGTGCTGCTCGGCCTCCGTCCCGGCCAGCAGTCGGTACGGGGCGCCGCCCGCGTTGTTGACGAGAACGTCGAGCCGGGGCAGCCGCCCGAAGAAGGTACGGACGGCCGGCGGGTCGCGCAGGTCGAGGGAGACGAACTCGACGCCGTCGAGCGGTGCTTGCGGTGCTTGCGGTGGTCTGCGCGCACAGACCACGACCTCGTCACCCGCCTCGGCGAACGCCCGCGCGATCCCGGCGCCGACGCCCCTGGTCCCGCCCGTGACCACCACGAGCCGTTTGCCCGACCGCTTGCCCGACCGCTTGCCCGGTCGCTTGCCCGACCGCTCGCCGGGCCCCCCGTCCGGTCGCTCGCCCGGCCAGTTGTCCACAGGGCCTCCCGCCCATCGGCATTCGCTGTTACCTTCGACATCAGATCGCACCTAACAAACGTTTGGTGGAAAGGTAGCTGATGCGTCCATGGGTGTCTCCACCTCGTCCCCGGAAAAAGGGATTTCCGTCGTCACGGTCGACTTCCCGCCGGTGAACGCGCTGCCGGTGCGCGGCTGGTTCGCGCTGGCCGACGCCGTCCGCGCGGCGGGGCGCGACGCCGGGAACCGCTGTGTGGTGCTGGCCGCCGAGGGTCGGGGCTTCAACGCGGGCGTGGACATCAAGGAGATACAGGCCGAGGGCGACAGCGCCCTGCTCGGTGCCAACTGCGGCTGCGCCGAGGCCTTCGCCGCGGTGTACGAGTGCGAGGTACCGGTGGTGGCGGAGGTGCACGGCTTCTGTCTGGGCGGCGGGATAGGCCTGGTGGGCAACGCGGACGCGATCGTGGCGAGCGACGACGCCACCTTCGGTCTGCCCGAGTTGGACAGGGGCGCGCTGGGCGCGGCCACACATCTGTCCCGGCTGGTGCCGCAACACCTGATGCGCGCGCTGTACTACACCTCGCGCACGGCGACCGCCGCGGAGTTGCACGGGCACGGGTCGGTGTGGCGGGTCGTGGCGCGCGACCGGCTGCGCCCGGCCGTTCTGGAGCTGGCCCGGGAGATCGCGGGCAAGGACGGCCGGCTGATCCGGCTCGCCAAGGCCGCGATCAACGGCATCGACCCCGTCGACGTGCGCCGCAGCTACCGCTTCGAGCAGGGCTTCACGTTCGAGGCGGGCCTCGGCGGCACGGGCGGGCGCGTTCGGAACACGTTCGGAGCCCAGAGCCCGTCCGGAGCCCAGGCGTCGTCCGGAGCCCAGACCCCGTCCGGAGCCCAGGCTTCGTCCGGAGCCCGGGACACATGCGACGCCCGGGACACATGGGAAGCCCCGGACGGATGGGAAGCCCGGGACGCATTCGGCGTCCAGGACACTCTCGGACAGGAGGGCAGGTGAGGATGGGCGACAAGACGATGACCGCCGACGAGGCCGTCTCCCGGCTGGGGAGCGGGATGACCCTCGGTATCGGAGGCTGGGGCTCCCGCCGCAAACCGATGGCTCTCGTACGGGCACTGCTCCGCTCCACGATCACCGATCTCACGGTCGTCTCGTACGGCGGCCCGGACGTCGGCATGCTGGCGGCGGCCGGGCGGATACGGAAACTGGTCGCCCCTTTCGCGACACTCGACTCGATCCCGCTCGAACCGCACTACCGCACGGCCCGTGAGAGCGGCTCGCTCGAACTGATGGAGATCGACGAGGCGATGTTCATGTGGGGGCTGCGGGCAGCCGCCAACCGGCTGCCGTTCCTGCCGGTGCGGGCCGGCATCGGCTCGGACGTGATGCGGGTCAACCCCGGACTGCGTACGGTCACTTCGCCGTACGAGGACGAGTCGACGGGCGTGCGCGAGACCTTCGTCGCCATGCCCGCCCTGCGGCTGGACGCGGCGCTGGTCCATGTGAACCGCGCCGACCGCGCGGGAAACGGCCAGTATCTGGGCCCCGACCCGTACTTCGACGACCTGTTCTGCGAGGCGGCCCGGGCGGCGTACGTGTCCTGCGAGCGGATCGTCGACACGGCGGACCTGACGAAGGCGGCACCTCCCCAGACCCTGCTGATCAAGCGGCTGAACGTGAGTGGCGTGGTGGAGGCGCCGGGCGGCGCGCACTTCACGTCGTGCGTGCCCGACCACGGCCGGGACGAGGCCTTCCAGCGGCTCTACGCGTCCATGCCGTGGCCCGAGTTCGCGGAGAGGTTCCTCTCGGGCGACGAACAGGCCTACCGGACCGCCGTCGAGGCGTGGCACGAGGAGCGGTCATGAGCGCGGTGCCGAGCACATCCCCGGGCGCGACCCCGGGCGCGACCCCGGGCGCGACCCCCAGTGGTGTGACCCGCGCCGAGTACTGCGTGATCGCCTGCGCGGAGGCGTGGCGTGGCGACGGCGAGGTGCTGGCCAGCCCGATGGGCCCGATCCCCTCGATAGGGGCCCGCCTCGCCCGGCGCACCTTCTCGCCCGACCTGCTGCTGACCGACGGCGAGGCGCTGCTGGTCGGTCCCGACGGCACCCCGGAGGGCTGGTTGCCGTACCGGCAGCATCTGGCCCTGGTGGCCGGTGGGCGCCGGCACGTGATGATGGGCGCGAGCCAGATCGACCGCTTCGGCAACCAGAACATCTCCTGCGTGGGCGACTGGGAGCGGCCCACCCGGCAGTTGCTCGGAGTGCGCGGCGGCCCCGTCAACACGTTGAACAATCCGGTCAGTTACTGGGTGCCCAGACACTCGGCGCGGGTCTTCGTGGAGAAGGTCGACATGATCGGCGGAGTGGGGTACGACAGCGCCGCGGCGGCCGGTCCCACGGCGACCCGCTTCCACCGCATCCCGCGAGTGGTCTCGAACCTCGGGGTGTTCGACTTCGAAACCGAGGACCACTCGATGCGGCTCGCCTCGCTGCATCCGGGGGTGACGGTCGATGAGGTGGTCGCGGCGACGGGCTTCGAGCTGACCGTCCCGGACGACGTCCCGTACACCCGTGAACCGTCCCCGGCGGAGCTGATATCCATCCGCGAGGACCTGGACCCGAAGGGCCTGCGCGACCGCGAGGTCAAGGGCTGATGGAGACGGCCCTCACGCGGCTTGTCGGTGTCCGGCATCCGATCGTGCAGACGGGGATGGGCTGGGTGGCGGGGGCGCGCCTGGTCTCCGCGGCGGCGAACGCGGGCGCGCTGGGCATTCTCGCCTCCGCGACGATGACACCCGATCAGTTGCGGGCGGCCATTCGCGAGGTCCGCTCCCGTACGGAGGCGCCGTTCGGGGTGAACCTCCGCGCTGATGCGGGGGACGCCCGGGACCGTGTACGGATCATCGTGGAGGAGGGGGTGAAGGTCGCCTCGTTCGCGCTCGCGCCGTCCCGTGAGCTGATCGCCGAGCTCAAGGACGCGGGCGTGGTCGTCATCCCCTCCGTCGGGGCCCGTCGTCATGCCGAGAAGGTCGCCGCGTGGGGAGCGGACGCGGTGATCGTGCAGGGCGGCGAGGGCGGCGGCCACACCGGCGAGGTGGCGACCAGCGTGCTCCTCCCCCAGATCGTGGACGCGGTGGGCGTACCCGTCGTCGCCGCGGGCGGCTTCTTCGACGGCCGGGGCCTGGTCGCGGCACTCGCGTACGGCGCCGCGGGCGTCGCCATGGGCACCCGGTTCCTCCTCACCTCGGACTCGACGGTGCCGGACGCGGTGAAGGCCCGGTACCTCGCGGCCACGGTCACGGACGTCACGGTGACGACCGCCGTGGACGGCCTGCCGCACCGCATGCTCCGTACGGACCTCATCGACTCCCTGGAAGGAGCGGGCCGCGCGAGAACGCTGACGCGAGCGGTGCGCAGAGCCGCCGGCTTCAGAGAGCTCTCCGGTCTCAGCTGGCCCCAGCTGATCCGCGACGGCCTGTCGATGAAGCACGGCAAGGACCTGACCTGGAGCCAGGTCCTGCTGGCCGCCAACACGCCCATGCTCCTGCGGGCGTCCATGGTGGAAGGCCGGACGGACCTGGGGGTGATGGCGTCGGGCCAGGTGGCGGGCGTGATCGACGACCTGCCGTCGTGCGCGGACCTGGTGGAAAGGGTGATGCGAGAGGCGCAACAGACACTGCGCGCACTCCCTGATCCGGGTTCCCGCAAGGCGCCCCTGGGGGCGGCCCAAGGGCGCGGGGAACTGCGCGACGAGCCCCCGCCGGCCCGCAGCGGGCAGGAGACCTAAAGCCGCTCGACGATGGTCACATTCGCCTGTCCCCCGCCTTCACACATCGTCTGCAACCCGAACCGCCCCCCGACGCGCTCCAGTTCATGCAGCAGGGTCGTCATCAACTTCACCCCCGTGGCCCCGAGGGGGTGCCCCAGCGCGATCGCACCCCCATTGACGTTGACCCGGTCCGGATCCGCTCCCGTCTCCTTCAGCCAGGCGAGGACAACAGGCGCGAAGGCCTCATTGATCTCGACGAGATCGATCTCCCCGATGGACATCCCGGCCTTCTTCAAGGCGTGGGCGGTGGCAGGGATCGGCGCCGAGAGCATCCGTATCGGATCCTCCCCCCGCACGGAGAGGTGGTGCACGCGCGCCCGGGGAGTGAGCCCGTGTTCACGGACGGCCCGCTCCGAGGCGAGCAGCATCGCGGCGGCCCCGTCGGACACCTGGGAGGAGCAGGCGGCGGTGATGGTGCCGCCCTCGACCACCGGTCGCAGGCCCGCCATCTTCTCCAGCGAGGTGTCCCGGCGCGGCCCCTCGTCGACCGTGACGTCCCCGAACGGCACGGTCTCCCGCGCGAAGCGACCCTCGTCGATCGCGTGGAGCGCCCGCTGGTGGGACCGCAGGGCGAACTCCTCCTGGTCCCGCCGGCTGATCCCCCACTTGGCCGCGATGGACTCGGCGCCGAGGAACTGGTTGACGGGTTGGTCCCCGTACCGCGCCCGCCATCCCTCGCTGCCCGCGAACGGCCCCTGTGTGAGGCCCAGCGGCTCGGCCGCCTGGCGGGAGGCGAAGGCGATGGGGATCTGCGTCATGTTCTGGACGCCGCCCGCGACCACGAGGTCCTGCGTGCCCGAGAGGACGCCCTGTGCGGCGAAGTGCAGTGCCTGCTGCGAGGAGCCGCACTGCCGGTCGATCGTCACCCCCGGGACCTCCTCGGGCAGTCCGGCCGCCAGCCACGACGTACGGGCGATGTCACCGGCCTGCGGCCCCACGGCGTCCAGACATCCGAAGACGACGTCCTCGACGGCGGCCGGGTCGACTCCGGAGCGCGCGACCAGTGCCTTCAGCACATGCGCTCCGAGGTCGGCCGGATGGACCCCGCTCAGGCCGCCCTTGCGACGCCCCACGGGTGTACGGACCGCTTCGACGATGTAGGCCTCGGCCATGCCAACTCCCCTGGATCAGCTGTGATCAAGTGCGAGGTGCGATCAACTGCGTACGGCGATCCCGTCCAGCACCATCGACAGGTACTGCCGGGCGATCTCGTCCGGGCTGTGCTGTCCGCCGGGCCGGTACCAGGACGCGGCGACCCACACGGTGTCGCGCACGAACCGGTAGGTGAGCCGGATGTCGAGGTCGTCCCGGAAGACCTCGCCCGCCACGCCCCGCTCCAGCGTGGCGAGCCACGCCTTCTCGAACTTGCGCTGCGACTCGGCGAGGAACGCGAAGCGCTCCTGCGCGACGAGCTGCTTGGACTCCTTCTGGTAGATCGCGACGGCCGCGCGGTGCCGGTCGATCTCCCGGAACGACTCGGTGACCAGTGCCTCCAGCGTTTCGCGCGGGCCCAGTTCGGCGTCGAGGACGGTGTCGTAGCCGTCCCAGAGCTCGTCGAGGAAGGTCCGCAGGATCTCCTCCAGCATCGACTCCTTGGAGTCGAAATGGTAGTAGAGGCTGCCCGCGAGCATGCCCGCGTGGTCCGCGATCTTGCGCACGGTGGTGGCGTTGTAGCCCTGCTCGGCGAAGACCTCGGCGGCGGTGCCGAGGAGTTCACGGCGCCGCTCGGGCGAGGCGGTCACCTGGGGCTTCTTCTTGGTAGGCACGGCCCCATTGTGGGCCGCGAACCCGTCAAGGGACGCAGGCCCCCCAAGGGGCGCGAACCCTTCAAGGGGCGCGGGGAATCGCGCGCCCAGCCACGACGGACCCGCAGAGGACGGATCACCCCGCCACCCCCAAGACCCCACGGCCGAGCCCAGCGGAGCGCTCACGCATGTTGGCTGCTCACGGAGATCACCTCACCCGTCAGATACGAGGAGTACCCGGACGCCAGGAACACGATCACATTGGCCACCTCCCACGGCTCCGCGTACCGCCCGAACGCCTCTCGGGCCGTCAGCTCCTCCAGCAGTGCGGGTGTCGTCACCTTCACCAGGTGCGGATGCATGGCGAGGCTCGGTGCGACGGCGTTGACCCGCACTCCGAATGCCGCCGCCTCCATCGCCGCGCAGCGGGTCAGCGCCATCACGCCCGCTTTCGCAGCCGCGTAGTGCGCCTGGCCGGCCTGGGCGCGCCAGCCGACCACGGAGGCGTTGTTGACTATTACCCCGCCGTGACCGCCACCGCCCTCTCCGAGGCCGCCTTCGCGGAAGGCACGCAGCGCCGCGCGCGTGCACCGGAACGTGCCGTTCAGCGTCACGTCGAGCACCCTCGACCACTGCTCGTCACTCATGTCGACGAGGTCCGAAGTGCCGCCGAGGCCGGCGTTGTTGACCACGATGTCGAGCCGCCCGTGCAGCCGCAGGGCCGCGCCGAAGAGTGCCTGCACCTGGGCTTCGTCGGTGACGTCGCAGGCGAGCGCCGCGACCCCCTCGAACTCCGCCGCCAGTTCCGCCTCGTACTCCTTGAGCCGCCGCTCGTGCGCGTCGCCGATCAGCACGCGCGCGCCCTCCTCCAGGAAGCGGCGGGCCGTGGCACCGCCGATGCCCGCGCCGGCGGCGGCCGTGATGACGGCGGTGCGTCCCTTCAGCAGCCCGTGCCCGGGCTCGTACACCGGACCCTCGACGTCTGTCATAGGGCCACGCTAACCTACCAAACACTTGTTAGGGAAGACTGCACCGGCAGCATCACGTAAGTCGAACAGACCGAACAGGCCGGGCAAGCCACGCAGGCCGAGCAGGAGGAAGGCGACCGTGGATCTCACGTACTCCCCCGCCGATCAGGCGTTCCGCGCCGAGGCCCGGGCCTGGCTCGACGCGCACGTACCGGCCGACCCCCTGCCTTCCCTGGAGACCGAGGAGGGCTTCGCGGTCCACCGCGCCTGGGAGGCCGAACTCGCCGCGGACCGCTGGTCGGTGGTGTCCTGGCCGGCCGCGTACGGCGGGCGGGACTGCGGACTGTTGCGGTGGCTGGTCTTCGAGGAGGAGTACTGGGCGGCGGGGGCCCCGGGCCGGGTCGGGCAGAACGGCGTCAGCCTCCTCGCACCGACCCTCTTCGACCACGGCACCGAGGAGCAGCGCGCGCGGATCCTGCCGCCGATGGCCCGCGGCGAGGCCGTCTGGGCGCAGGCCTGGTCCGAGCCGGAGGCCGGGTCCGACCTCGCCTCGCTCAGGTCCAGAGCGGTGCGTACGGACGGTGGGTGGCTGCTCAGCGGGCAGAAGACGTGGTCGTCGCGGGCCGCGTTCGCCGACCGCGCGTTCGGCCTCTTCCGCAGCGAGCCGGACACCCCGAAGCCCCATCAGGGCCTCACCTATCTGATGTTCGACCTGCGGGCGCCGGGCGTGACCGTCCGCCCGATCGGCAGGCTGGACGGGAAGCCGGCCTTCGCCGAACTCTTCCTGGACGAGGTGTTCGTACCGGACGAGGACGTGATCGGTGAGCCCGGCCGGGGCTGGCGGGTGGCGATGTCCACGGCGGGCAACGAACGCGGTCTGACGCTCCGCTCCCCCGGCCGTTTCCTGGCGTCGGCGGACCGGCTGGCCGCGCTGTGGCACGAGCGCGGCCGGGACCCGTACACGCGTGACCGGGTGGCCGACGCGGTGATCGGTGCCCGCGCGTACCAGTTGTTCACGTACGCGGCGGCGTCCCGCTTCCTGGACGGCGAGCCCCTCGGTGCGGAGTCCAGTCTGAACAAGGTCTTCTGGTCCGAGTACGACATCGCCCTGCACGAGACGGCGCTCGATCTGCTCGGCGCGGACGGAGAGTTGACGGACGGGGAGTTGGCGGACGGCGGCGGAGGGTGGGCGGAAGGGTACGTCTTCTCGCTCGCGGGGCCCATCTACGCGGGCACGAACGAGATCCAGCGCGACATCATCGCCGAGCGGCTTCTCGGCCTGCCGAAGGGGCGTCGTTGATGCGTTTCCTCCTGGACGACGAACAGACCGCCTTCGCCCGCTCGCTGGACGCCCTGCTGACGGCTGCGGACACGCCCGCGGTCGTCCGGTCCTGGAGTACCGGCGACCCTGCGGCCGGGCGGGCGCTGTGGTCGCGTGTCGCGGACCTGGGGGTGTTCGCGCTGGCGGTGCCCGAGGCGTACGAGGGGGTCGGAGCGCGGCCCGTCGAACTGGCTGTGGCCTGCGTCGAGTTGGGGAGGCATGTGGTGCCGGGGCCGGTGGTGGAGACGGTGGCGGCGGCCGCGTTGCTCTCCGGGCCCGGGTTCACGAACCTCGCGAAGAGGTTCTTGCCGGGGGTGGCTTCGGGGGAGACGGTCGTGACGGTGGCTCTGCCAGGTGGGGGGCCGTATGTCCTGGACGGGGACGTGGCGGATGTGGAGCTGACCGTGACCGGGGGTGGGTCCGGCACCGGGGAGGGGCGGTTGTGGGCCGCGTTCGCGTCCCGGGAGGGGCCACGCCCGCGTGTGCGGCGTTCTTTCGATCCCGCCCGTCGGCTCCGCGCCCCCCGCCCCGGGGGCGAACTCCTGGCGGCCGGACCCCAGATCACCGCGGGTGCCGCCGACGCGCTGCGCTGGGCGCGTCTCGCGACCGCCGCCCAGGCTCTCGGAGTGGGTTGCGCCCTGCTCGACAGGACCGTGGCGTACGTGAAGCGGCGCAGCCAGTTCGGTGTGCCCGTCGGTTCGTTCCAGGCGGTCCGGCACCGGCTGGCCGATGCGAAGATCGCGCTGGAGTTCGCACGTCCGCTGGTCTTCGGCGCCGCGCTGTCGATGGACCCGGCCGACGTCGCCGCCGCCAAGGTCGCGGCCTGCGAGGCGGCGTACGCGACGGCCCGTACGGCCCTGCAGTTGCACGGCGCGATCGGTTACACCGCGGAGTACGACCTCTCCCTGTGGCTGACCAGGGCGCGGGCGCTGCGTTCCGCCTGGGGCGGTCCGGACGAGTGCCGGGCGGTGGTGCTGGGACTGCGGCAGTAAGGGCTGGGCCCTTCGGGACGTGGGACGCCCTCAGTGGTGGTGGTCGTCGCTGCTCGTGAGTTCGCGGTACTCCTCGGCGGTCGGCTTGGGGATGTGCGCGTTCTGGCCGTACATGGCGTGGGCGAGGCGCGCCCGCAGGCGGTGGGTGGGTCCGACCTTGCGTTCGACACCGTTCGCGTCGACGAGCGGGCCCACGTCGTAGGGCCGGACCTGGTCGTGCTGGGTGAGGGTGAACCGCTGCGCCTGGGTGAGGGGTTCATGCACCTCGACGTACTCGCCGTGCGGCAGTCGTTTGATCGTGCCGGACTCTCTGCCGTGCAGCACCTTGTCCCGGTCGCGGCGCTGCAGGCCCAGGCAGACGCGCTTGGTGACGATGAAGGCGAGGAGCGGTACGAGGATGACGGCGATCCGTACGGACCAGGTGATCGCGTTGATCGACAGGTGGAGGTGGGTGGCGACGATGTCGTTGCCTCCGCCGATGAGGAGTACGGCGTAGAGACTCAGCCAGGCCACGCCGAGGGCGGTGCGGGTGGGGACGTTGCGGGGGCGGTCGAGGATGTGGTGCTCGCGTTTGTCGCCGGTGATCCACGCCTCGATGAACGGGTAGACACCGATCGCCAGCAGGATCAGCGGGAAAAGGGTGAAGGGGATGAAGACGCCCAGTTGCAGGGTGTGGCCCCAGGCGTCGATCTCCCATCCCGGCATCACCCGGATCAGGCCCTCGGAGAAGCCGAGGTACCAGTCGGGCTGGGCGCCGGTGGTGACCAGGTCCGCGCGGTAGGGGCCGAACGCCCACACGGGGTTGATCGTGGCGATCGCGCCCATCATCGACAGCACGCCGAAGACCAGGAAGAAGAAGCCGCCGGCCTTGGCCATGTAGACCGGCATGAACGGCATGCCGACGACTGATTTCTGGTCGCGGCCGGGGCCGGGGTACTGCGTGTGCTTGTGGTAGAAGACCAGGATCAGGTGGGCCACGACCAGGCCGAGCATGATCCCGGGGAGGAGGAGGACGTGGACCGGGAAGAGCCTGGAGATGATGTCGTGGCCTGGGAACTCTCCGCCGAAGAGGAAGAAGGAGAGGTACGTGCCGACGATCGGTACGGACAGGATCGCGCCCTGGGAGAAGCGGATGCCCGTGCCGGAGAGCAGGTCGTCGGGGAGCGAGTAGCCGGTCAGCCCGGTGAGGATGCCGAGGAACAGCAGGGTCCAGCCGAAGACCCAGTTCAGCTCGCGCGGTTTGCGGAACGCGCCGGTGAAGAAGACGCGCATCATGTGGACGAGCATTCCGGCGACGAAGACGAGTGCTGCCCAGTGGTGGATCTGGCGGATCAGGAGTCCGCCGCGTACGTCGAAACTGATGTCGAGGGTGGACTCGTACGCCCTGGTCATGATGATGCCGTTGAGGGGCTCGTACGAGCCGTTGTAGACCACTTCCACGCCGCTGGGCTCGAAGAAGAGGGTGAGGTAGACGCCGGTGAGGATCAGGATGAGAAAGCTGTAGAGGCAGATCTCGCCGAGCATGAAGGACCAGTGGTCCGGGAACACCTTGCGCATCTGGGTCTTGGCGAGGGTGTAGATGCCGAGGCGTCCGTCCGCCCAGTCGGCGACGCGTTCGCCGCGGCCGGCGTCGGCCGCTCGTTTTCCGCTTCGCCCGTCCATGCGGCCTCCCCATCGGCTCCCATCGGCTGCGTTCGTCGTTCAGAGTGGCACGGGGTTCCGCGAAGGCGAAGGGGTTGTTCGGTCCGGCATTCGGCTGCTTGCCGGTGGGGGCTGGTCACGACGCTCCTCGCGCCCCTGGGTACGGGGGCGCGCCGGAGCACCGACATCCCCGGACCGAACTTGCAGTCCCCGCTCACCTCAACTCCCAGGGCGCCAACTCCCAGGCGTCAACTCCCAGAGGCGCGGGGAACAGCGCAATCTTTCGCCTTTGCCCTTCAGGGGCGCGGGGAACGACGCAATCGTTTGGCTTTGCCTCTTGGGGGCGCGGGGAACAGCGCAATCTTTCGCCTTTGCCCTTCAGGGGCGCGGGGAACGGCGCAATCGTTTGGCTGCGCCTCCTGGGGGCGCGGGGAACGGCGCGATCAACCCCACCGGCCCGCACGGTATGAACAAGCCGCGACCGCCCCGCCCCGGAGGGACCGGTGGGAGCGGTGGGAGCGGTGGGACCGGTGGGAGCGGTCCCCCTACCCCGCCGCCCGCTCCTGGAACGCACGCAGTGCAAGAACCCGCCCCCGCACCGAGTCGTCCATCAGCTCGACGAGCGGCAGGACCAGCTCCCACAGGTCCTCCTTGTCGACCCCCCGGGCCAGCGAGTCAAGACCCGCGTCGTCGAGCGCCCCCGCAACCCCCGCCACAGTCCGCCGCGCACTCGGCGGCAAAACCCCCACCAGCGGCAGAAAGTCCCCCCAGTGACCAGTGGCCACGACCCCGCGGACGAGCCCGCCCAGCACCGCGGGGTCCCGCAGAGCGGGCAGCGCGGCAACAGCCCGCAGCTCGTCCTCGCTCAGCAGCGACACGATGGGCAGCAGCGACTCCCACAGGTCCTGCTCGGCGGTGGCGCGTATCAAGGAGTCGAGCCGGCCCTCCGGCTGCGCGGCGGTCAGCGACGCGATCCGGGCCCGCTGCTCACCGGCCGCCATGCTCGCGACGGCGATGGCCTCGGGCCACAGGCCGTGGTCGGCGGCGGCCGCGATGACCGAGGAGACGCGTTGGTCGTCTAGCAGTCCGACGATGTGTCCGAGCCGCTCGGGGTGGTCGATGACGAAGCCCGTGCGCAGCAGGGTCGTCTCGTCGAGCTGCGGCAGGATGCTTTTCAGCGCCGAGTCCCGCAGGTGCCCGACGAACCTGCCCATCGTGAGGTGGTCGCCGCGCTCGGCGAGGACGAGGGCGATGCGTACGACGATGTCGTCGTCCAGCCTGCCCATGATCGCGGCGATGCGGCGCGGGTCGACGTGGTGGCAGCAGCGGGCCGTGAACTCGGCCGGGAGTCTGTCGATGATGTCGGCCGCGCGGGCCGGTTCGAGGCGCCCGGCGAGCGCGGCGGCCAGGCGCGGGCCCAGTGCCTTCTGGGCGATGCCCGCGGCGACGGCGGCGGGCAGCAGTTTCGTCACGCCGACGATGCGGTCGAGCAGGGCGGGGTCCTCGTCGAAGAGCGCGGCGACGGCCCGCTCGCGGAAGAGGCGTACGTCGTCGGCGGGCAGTTCTTCGAGGAACGCCAGTTGCCGTGGCTCGACGTCCAGCAGCCGGGCGAGCTTGAGGGTCTCGGCTCTGCCGCGCAGTGTGTCCATGCGGATTCCCCTCAGCGGAAGAGCATCCGGCGGACAGGTTTCCTGGTCAGGGCCGGTACGAGGGTGAGGGCGTCCTCGACGGACTCGTGCAGTCCGGAGGCTCGGCGCTCCCGTGCCCGGCGGAGTGCCTGTGCCAGCAACAGGGCCTGTGGACCGTCCAGTTCACCGAAGCCCGGCGGCAGTGGACCTGCCAACTCCGCTTTCAGCAGCGCCAGTTCGTCCGCGCCCACAGGTCCTCCCCCGATGCTCACAGATGGTCCACCCGATGCGGCACGGCACCCTGCGCTGATCGTACTCTTTGCTCATGAAACGCGCTGGCCGTCTGTTGTTCGCCGTCGTCCCTCTCTTCGCGGTGGCGGCCTGCTTCGTCGTGCCCGGTCATGGCGACGACAGTGCGCGTCCGGACGGCCGAAGCGCCACTCCCGACGTCCGTGCGGCCGGCCTGGACTCGCCGGAGAAGAAGGAGCTGGCGCAGCGGATCGTGTCCAGCGCCGAGAACTCCAGTCTGGACTGGCGTGCGCAGTACGACTACATCGAGGACATCGACGACGGCCGTGGGTACACCGCGGGCATCATCGGCTTCACCACCGGTACGCACGATCTGCTCGTCCTGGTCGAGCGCTATACGAAGTCCCATCCGGACAACCGCCTGGCCCGCTATCTGCCCGCTCTCCGGAAGGTCGACGGTTCCGAGTCCCACGAGGGGCTGGGCGCCGCGTTCGTCGCGGCCTGGAAGGCGGAGGCGCGGAAACCGGTGTTCCAGCGCGCGCAGGACTCCGAGCGGGACCGGGTGTACTTCGATCCGGCGGTACGCCTCGCGCGGCGGGACGGGCTCGGTACGCTCGGGCAGTTCATCTACTACGACGCCATGGTGATGCACGGGCCCGGCAGCGATCCCGGCTTCTACGGCATTCGTGAGCGGGCCGTCGCGCAGGCGGACACTCCGGCCGAGGGCGGCGACGAGAAGGCCTACCTCGACATCTTCCTGGATGTCCGGCGCGGCACGATGAAGGACGAGAAGCGGGACACGACTCGTGTGGACACGGCCCAGCGGCGTTTCCTGTACGACGGCAACCTCGACCTCGCGACCCCACTGAAGTGGAAGGTCTACGGCCAGTCCTACGAGCTGAAGTAGCCCTTCTTCTCCCGCCCCCGCCGCCCCTGCCCGTTCCCGTCACCACCTGGGGGCTCCGCCCCCGAACCCCCGCTGCGCGGTTCCCCGCGCCCCCAGATGCCCAGGGGCGCGGGGAACTGCGCAATTTTTGAGGCCCGCCCCCGCGGACGCGAACCGCCCCGGACGCACCACGGCGCCCACCAAGTCCGGTCGGGGACGAGGGCAGGCGCCGCGCTCAGTTCCGTACACCGTTGTACGGGACGTCTTTGGGAGGGTGGGCGTCAGACCATCAGGGAGCGGTCCGTGGGGCGGACCGGGGCCGGCAGCTCGCTGACGCCCGTCAGGAAGCGGTCGACCCCGCGGGCGGCCGAGCGGCCCTCCGCGATGGCCCAGACGATGAGGGACTGGCCGCGCCCGGCGTCACCGGCGACGAAGACGCCGGGGACGTTGGTCGCGTAGTCGCGGTCGCGGGCGATGTTGCCGCGCTCGTCGAGGTCGAGGGCGAACTGGGAGACCAGTCCGTTCTCCTGGTCGGTGCCGGTGAAGCCCATGGCGAGAGTGACGAGCTGGGCGGGGATCTTGCGTTCCGTGCCCGGCTTCGGGGTGAGCTTGCCGTCGATGAACTCGACCTCACCGAGGTGCAGCCACTGGACGTTGCCGTCCTCGTCGCCCTCGAAGTGCGTGGTGGAGACGGCGTAGACCCGCTCGCCGCCCTCCTCGTGCGCGGAGGTCACCTTGTAGAGCATGGGGAACGTCGGCCAGGGCTGGTGCGGAGCGCGGTCCTCGCCCGGCTGGGGCATGATCTCCAGCTGGGTGACGGAGGCCGCGCCCTGGCGGTGGGCGGTGCCCACGCAGTCGGCGCCGGTGTCGCCGCCGCCGATGACGACGACGTGCTTGCCCTCGGCGGTGATGGGGGGCGCCACGAAGTCGCCCTCCTGCACCTTGTTGGCGAGCGGCAGGTACTCCATGGCGAAGTGGATGCCGTTCAGCTCGCGGCCGGGGACCGGCAGGTCGCGGGAGACGGTGGCGCCGGCGGCGATGACCACGGCGTCGTACCGCTTGCGCAGGTCGGTTGCCTTGAGGTCGCGGCCGATCTCGATGCCCGTACGGAAGCGGGTGCCCTCCGCGCGCATCTGCTCGATGCGGCGGTTGATGTGCCGCTTCTCCATCTTGAACTCGGGGATGCCGTAGCGCAGCAGGCCGCCGACGCGGTCCGCGCGCTCGTAGACGGCGACCGTGTGGCCCGCGCGGGTGAGCTGCTGTGCGGCGGCGAGGCCCGCGGGGCCCGAGCCGATGACCGCGACGGTCTTGCCGGAGAGGCGCTCGGGGGCCTGGGGAGCGACGTCGCCGCTGTCCCACGCCTTGTCGATGATCGAGACCTCGACGTTCTTGATGGTCACGGCGGGCTGGTTGATGCCGAGCACGCACGCCGACTCGCAGGGCGCGGGGCACAGCCGCCCGGTGAACTCCGGGAAGTTGTTCGTGGCGTGCAGCCGCTCGGAGGCGGCGGACCAGTCCTCGCGGTACGCGAAGTCGTTCCACTCGGGGATGAGGTTCCCGAGCGGACAGCCCTGGTGGCAGAAGGGGATGCCGCAGTCCATGCAGCGCGAGGCCTGCGTCGGGATGATGGGCAGGAGGGAGCCCGGGACGTAGACCTCGTTCCAGTCCCTGACGCGCTCCTCGACGGGGCGGGTCCTGGCGACCTCTCGGCCGTGCTTCAGAAAGCCCTTGGGATCAGCCATTGATCGCCGCCTCCATCATCTTCTCGGTGATCGCGGACTCGTCGAGTCCGGCTCGCTCGGCGGCGTCCTTGGCGGCGAGCACTGCCTTGTACGTGCTGGGGATGATCTTGCTGAAGCGGTCCACGGCGGTGTCCCACTCGGCCAGCAGCTTCTCGGCGACGGTGGAGGCCGTCTCCTCCTGGTGGCGGCGCACGACGTCGTGCAGCCACTGCTTGTCTGTCTCGTCCAGCGCCTCGATCGCGCCGAGGTTGCCGGCGTTGACGTTGTCGCGGTCCAGGTCGATGACGTACGCGATGCCGCCCGACATGCCGGCCGCGAAGTTGCGGCCCGTCTCGCCGATGACGACGGCGTGACCGCCGGTCATGTACTCGCAGCCGTGGTCTCCCACGCCCTCGGCGACCACGGTCGCACCGGAGTTGCGGACGCAGAAGCGCTCGCCGGTGCGGCCGCGCAGGAAGAGCTCGCCGCCCGTCGCGCCGTACGCGATGGTGTTGCCGGCGATCGTGGAGAACTCGGCGAGGTGGTCGGCGCCCCGGTCGGGACGGACGATCACCCGGCCGCCGGAGAGGCCCTTGCCGACGTAGTCGTTGGCGTCGCCCTCCAGGCGCAGCGTCACACCGCGCGGCAGGAACGCGCCGAAGGACTGGCCCGCGCTGCCGGTGAAGGTGATGTCGACGGTGTCGTCGGGCAGGCCCGCGCCGCCGAACTTCTTCGTCACCTCGTGGCCGAGCATGGTGCCGACCGTGCGGTTGATGTTGCGGATCGCGACCTGGGCGCGGACCGGCTGGGCGTCGGTGGCGCCGGTCGCGTTGAGGGCGTCGGCGGCGAGCTTGATCAGCTCGTTGTCGAGCGCCTTCTCCAGGCCGTGGTCCTGCCTGGTGGTCTGGTGCAGGGCCGCGCCCTCGGGCAGCTCGGGCACGTAGAAGAGCGGGGTCAGGTCCAGGCCCTGCGCCTTCCAGTGGTCGATCGCGCGGGCCACGTCGAGCGCCTCGGCGTGGCCGACGGCCTCCTCGATGGTGCGGAAGCCCAGCTCGGCGAGGATCTCGCGGACCTCTTCGGCGATGAACTTGAAGAAGTTCACGATGTACTCGGCCTTGCCGGTGAACCGGTCGCGCAGGACGGGGTTCTGGGTGGCGATGCCGACCGGGCAGGTGTCGAGGTGGCAGACGCGCATCATGACGCAGCCGGAGACGACGAGCGGCGCGGTCGCGAAACCGAACTCCTCGGCGCCGAGCAGCGCGGCGATGACGACGTCACGGCCGGTCTTCAGCTGCCCGTCGGTCTGTACGACGATGCGGTCGCGCAGCCCGTTCAGGAGCAGCGTCTGCTGGGTCTCGGCGAGGCCCAGCTCCCAGGGACCGCCCGCGTGCTTGAGCGAGGTGAGCGGGGAGGCGCCCGTACCGCCGTCGTGGCCGGAGATCAGGACGACGTCCGCGTGGGCCTTGGAGACACCGGCGGCGACCGTGCCGACGCCGACCTCGGAGACCAGCTTCACGTGGATCCGCGCCTGCGGGTTCGCGTTCTTCAGGTCGTGGATCAGCTGGGCGAGGTCTTCGATGGAGTAGATGTCGTGGTGCGGGGGCGGGGAGATGAGGCCCACGCCCGGGGTGCTGTGGCGCGTCTTGGCGACCCAGGGGTAGACCTTGTGGCCGGGCAGCTGGCCGCCCTCGCCGGGCTTGGCGCCCTGGGCCATCTTGATCTGGATGTCGTCCGCGTTGACCAGGTACTCGGAGGTGACGCCGAAGCGGCCGGAGGCGACCTGCTTGATGGCCGAGCGGCGCGCCGGGTCGTAGAGGCGGTCCGGGTCCTCGCCGCCCTCACCGGTGTTGGACTTGGCGCCCAGCTGGTTCATGGCGATGGCGAGCGTCTCGTGGGCTTCCTTGGAGATGGAGCCGTACGACATGGCGCCGGTGGAGAAGCGCTTGACGATCTCGCTGACCGGCTCGACCTCGTCGATGGAGATCGCCTCGCGGCCCGAGTTGAAGCCGAACAGGCCGCGCAGGGTCATGAGGCGCTCGGACTGCTCGTTCACGCGGTCCGTGTACTTCTTGAAGATGTCGTAGCGGTTGCTGCGCGCCGAGTGCTGGAGGCGGAAGACCGTCTCGGGGTCGAACAGGTGGGGCTCGCCCTCGCGGCGCCACTGGTACTCGCCGCCTATGTCGAGGGCGCGGTGCGCGGGCGCGATGCCGCTGGCCGGGTACGCCTTCGCGTGGCGGGCGGCGACCTCCTTGGCGATGACGTCGATGCCGACGCCGCCGATCTTGGTGGCGGTGCCGCTGAAGTACTTCTGGACGAAGGCCGTGTCGAGGCCGACTGCCTCGAAGACCTGGGCGCCGCGGTAGGAGGCGACGGTGGAGATGCCCATCTTCGACATGACCTTGAGGACGCCCTTGCCGAGCGCGTAGATCAGGTTGCGGATGGCCTGCTCGGGCTCGATGCCCGTCAGGAACGTCCCGGCCCTGACCAGGTCCTCGACGGACTCCATGGCCAGGTACGGGTTGACGGCCGCGGCGCCGAAGCCGATGAGGAGGGCCACGTGGTGGACCTCGCGGACGTCGCCCGCCTCGACCAGCAGGCCCACCTGGGTGCGCTGCTTGGTGCGGATGAGGTGGTGGTGGACGGCGGCGGTGAGCAGCAGCGAGGGGATCGGCGCGTGCTCGGCGTCGGAGTGCCGGTCCGAGAGGACGATCAGGCGGGCGCCGTTCTCGATGGCGGCGTCGGTCTCGGCGCAGATCTCCTCGATGCGGGCGGCGAGGGAGTCGCCGCCGCCGGAGACGCGGTACAGGCCGGAGAGCGTGGCGGCCTTCATGCCGGGCATGTCGCCGTCGGCGTTGATGTGGATGAGCTTGGCCAGCTCGTCGTTGTCGATCACCGGGAAGGGCAGGGTGACGCTTCGACAGGAGGCGGCGGTCGGCTCAAGGAGGTTGCCGGCGGGGCCGAGCGAGGAGCGCAGGGAGGTGACCAGCTCCTCACGGATGGCGTCCAGCGGCGGGTTGGTGACCTGCGCGAACAGCTGGGTGAAGTAGTCGAAGAGCAGCCGGGGGCGCTCGGACAGGGCTGCGATCGGCGAGTCCGTGCCCATGGAGCCGAGCGGCTCGCCGGCGGTCTTGGCCATCGGGGCGACGATGATCCGCAGCTCTTCCTCGGTGTAGCCGAAGGTCTGCTGGCGGCGGGTGACCGAGGCGTGGGTGTGCACGATGTGCTCGCGCTCGGGCAGGTCGGAGAGCTCGATCTCGCCGGCTTCCAGCCACTCCGCGTACGGGTTCTCGGCGGCGAGGCCGGCCTTGATCTCGTCGTCCTCGATGATCCGGTGCTCGGCGGTGTCCACGAGGAACATCCGGCCGGGCTGCAGGCGGCCCTTGCGGACGACCTTCGCGGGGTCGATGTCGAGGACGCCGACCTCGGAGCCGAGGACGACGAGGCCGTCGTCGGTGACCCAGTAGCGGCCGGGGCGCAGGCCGTTGCGGTCGAGGACCGCGCCGACCTGGGTGCCGTCGGTGAAGGTGACGCAGGCCGGGCCGTCCCAGGGCTCCATCTGCGTGGAGTGGAACTGGTAGAAGGCACGGCGGGCCGGGTCCATGGAGGCGTGGTTCTCCCAGGCCTCCGGGATCATCATCAGCACGGAGTGCGGGAGGGACCGGCCGCCGAGGTGCAGCAGCTCCAGGACCTCGTCGAAGGAGGCGGAGTCGGACGCGTCGGGCGTACAGATCGGGAAGACCCGGTCGATCTTGTCCTGCTCGCCGAACAGGTCGGAGACGAGCTGGGACTCGCGGGCCGCCATCCAGTTGCGGTTGCCCTTGACGGTGTTGATCTCGCCGTTGTGCGCGACGAAGCGGTACGGGTGTGCGAGCGGCCAGCTCGGGAAGGTGTTCGTCGAGAACCGGGAGTGCACGAGCGCGATCGCGGAGGCGAAGCGGCGGTCGGACAGGTCGGGGAAGAAGGGCTCCAGCTGGCCGGTGGTCAGCATGCCCTTGTAGACGATGGTGCGGGCGGAGAGCGACGGGAAGTACACGCCGGCCTCACGCTCGGCACGCTTGCGCAGCACGAACGCCTTGCGGTCGAGGTCGATGCCCTGGCTGGTCCGGTCGGTCACGAAGACCTGGCGGAAGTGGGGCATCGTCGAGCGGGCGGTGGCGCCGAGGAGTCCGGGGGCGACCGGGACCTCGCGCCAGCCGAGCACCGTGAGGTTCTCCTCGGCGGCGATCGTCTCGATCCGTGAGACGGCGTCGGCGGCGGTCTCCTCCGGAAGGAAGGCGATTCCGACCGCGTACGAGCCGGCCTCGGGCAGCTCGAATTCGACCACCTCGCGGAAGAAGGCGTCGGGGACCTGGGACAGGATGCCCGCACCGTCACCGGAGTCGGGTTCCGAGCCGGTCGCGCCGCGGTGCTCCAGATTGCGGAGCACGGTCAGCGCCTGTTCGACCAGCGCGTGGCTCGCCTCACCGGTGAGGGTCGCCACGAAGCCGACGCCGCAGGCGTCGTGCTCGTTGCGCGGGTCGTACATTCCCTGCGCGGCAGGGCGAGCATCCATGAAGGACCAGTTCCGGCCATTCTCGGAGTGCTGGGACGGCTGGCGCGGCGTACGCATCGGCTCTCCCGTCGTCGTCGTGTCTGGGGGGCACCTCCCAGGCCTTGAGGCTCTGGGGGCAAGTGCGGAGGGACGACGTTGGCCCTTAGCGAGAGTGCAAAATTTCGTGCAGGTTACATGATGGAGCGATTCTCGTGAACCGGATACCGCGTTCCAACATGCGGACGCCACGGGTCGCGGCGGGGCGCCGCTCGTGGCGGCTGAAAAAGGGGGCCTTTTCGGTCAGATCAATGACCGTCGGCCCGATCGCGGCAGGCAACGTCACCTGCTGCTCGTGATGTGCGTGTTGTGCGGCGCGTGCGTCATTGCCCGCGGCGCTTACGGCTCATGCCCAATGGTTAAGCGTTCGAAACCGCCGAGTAACGGCTACTTATGCAGTCCCTTGCATAGGTGCGCGATCAGGCGGTGCCGGTCATCCTACGGCCGTTCCGAAGAAACTGCCCAGGGCGTACGTCACACCGGCCGCGGCCCCGCCCAGCGCGAGCTGCCGCAGCCCGCTGAACCACCATGACCTGGCGGTCACCTGGGCGACGACCGCACCGCAGGCGAACAGCCCGAAAGCCGCGAGGAGCAGGGCGGGCCAGAGGGTTGCGGCCCCCAGCAGGTACGGGAGGACGGGGAGCAGGGCGCCCAGGGCGAACGCGCCGAAGCTCGACACGGCGGCGACGAGAGGTGAGGGCAGGTCGCCGGGATCGATGCCCAGCTCCTCCCGCGCGTGGATCTCCAGCGCCTGCTCGGGATCCCGGGACAACTGCCGGGCGACCTCACCGGCCAGCGCGGACTCGACCCCACGTGCCTCGTAGAGCAGGGCGAGCTCGCGCTCCTCGTCCTGCGGGTGCTTCCTCAACTCCTGCCGCTCCACGTCGAGTTCGGCCTCGACGAGTTCGCGCTGCGAGGCGACAGAGGTGTACTCGCCGGCGGCCATGGAGAAGGCGCCCGCGGCCAGACCCGCGAGCCCGGTGATGACGACGGTCCGATGGGAGACGGCTCCACCGGCCACACCGGTCATCAGCGCCAGGTTGGAGACGAGGCCGTCCATCGCACCGAAGACGGCCGGGCGCAGCCATCCGCCGTTCACGTCCCGGTGGGTGTGGTTGTCGCGGTGCGCCTCGTGCAGCGCGGCCTCGGTCTCGATGATGGCCATGCGGGGGTCCCCCAAGTGCTCGTTCACTGCTTATTTGGACTTCTTCTACTTTTGGACAACTGCCAAAGTACGCCTGGAATTCCGCCCCCGCCAGCAAGGAAGGCCGTACTTACCTGCACCTTCGCCCCTCTTCGCTCATCCGTGCCTACCTGCGCACAAATGTCGACCGGGTGACTCTGGGCCGCGTGAGGCTCCGGTGAACCCCTCCCGGGGGACACATCCGCGAAAGGGCTCCCGATTGGCCTGCGACCGGCTTCCGATCACCTGGGACCCCGCGACGGAGAGGGTCCGCCATGGCATCGACCGCCTGCGTTCCACCGGTACCGGCGCCCGGGGACGGGGGCGCCACCGCTCTTCGTGACCGTGCGCGCGGCGCGCTGCTCGGGCTCGCCGTCGGGGACGCGCTGGGGGCACCGGCGGAGAACATGAAACCGTCCGAGATCCGCGCACGCTGGGGCCGCATCACGGGGTACGTGGCCGAGGACCCGGCCGGCACCGACGACACCGAGTACGCGATCTTCTCGGGACTGCTGCTCGCCCGGCACGGCTCGGCGCTCACGGTCGCCCATGTGGAGTCCGCCTGGCACCAGTGGATCGCGGACCGGGACGAGGGGCCGTTCCGGGGCGCGGGCTTCAGTGAACGGGGCACGCTGGAGAACCTGCGCCGGGGGCTCGCCGCCCCCATCTCCGCCCAGCACCGGCACGCCTGGAGCGACGGCCTCGCCATGCGGGCGGCGCCCTTCGGGGTCTTCGCGGCGGGCCGCCCCGCGGAGGCGGCCCGGCTGGTGGCGATCGACGGTTCGGTGAGCCACGACGGCGAGGGGATCTACGGCGGCCAGGCCGTCGCGGCGGGCGTCGCCGCGGCGATGGCCGGCGCCCCCACCATCGTGGTCGTCGCCTCCGCCCTGGCGGTCGTCCCCGACGACTCCTGGACGGCCCGCTCCCTGCGCAGGGCGGTGGCCTGCGCGCACCGCGGCGAACGCGCGGTGCGCTCGGCGGTGGTCATCGGCGGCTACCCGTGGACGGACCTGGCCCCCGAGGCCGTCGCCCTGGCCTTCGGCGCGTACGCGGCGGCCGACGGCGACTTCGAGGAGGCCGTCCTCACGGCGGTCAACATGGGCCGCGACGCCGACACGACGGCGGCGGTGGCGGGCGCCCTGGCCGGCGCCACACGCGGCGCCGCCGCGATCCCACCCGCCTGGGCGGCGGCGATCGGCCCAGCGAAGGGCAGCTGCCTCCCCTCCATGCGGGGCCACCACGTCCTGGACGTAGCAGACCTACTGACCCCACCGGAGGACACCCAATGACCGCCGACCCGACAACGGCCGCAGGGGCGCACCTTTCAGGGGCGCGGGGAACTGCGCGACAAGCCACAACGCACCCGCACACTCCCCAAACCCCCCACACCCCCACCCACCCCAACCCACCCCGCCGAATCGAGGGCCTCCTCCTGGGCCTGGCCGCAGGCGACGCCGCGGGCTGGCCGGCAGCCAGGCACAGAGCGACCCGCATGCCCGAATGGACAAGACGCCTCACCCGCGAACTGGACACCTTCGCGGAACAGAACGCGACCACCACCCTCCCCGTCCCCATCGCCCTCAACCAACCCCCGGAACCCCTGAGACTCGGCCCCTCGGACGACGCCGAGTGGGCGGCCTTCGCGGCGGAGGCGGTCCTACGGGCCGCAGACGCCGCCGCACTGGGCGACCTCAGCCGAGACCGCCGCATGCGCGCAGCGATCGACCTCTCCTGGAACGCGGTCGCCAGCGAGGTCGCCGCCGCCGCCGACCTCGCCCCCGAGGTCGAGTCGGCGGTACTCCCCCTGCGCGCCCGCATCTCCGTACGGGCAGGCCTCGGCAACCTCGCCGCCGGCCTGCGCCCACCCGCCTCGGGCCACGACAACCCCCACTACTTCGACGACGCGGCCTGCGTACGGGCCTGCGTCCTGGCGGTCGCCCACGCCGGAGACCCCCGGTCCGCCGCGGAACTGGCCGAGTTCGACGCCCGCTACACCCAGGACGGCGACGGCGTGCACGGCGCCCGCGCGATGGCCGCGGCGGTCGCACTCGCACTGAGCGGCGCCGACGTGGACGCCTGCGCGGAAGCGGCCCTCGCCGAACTCCCGGACGCCACGGAGATCGCCCGCAACGCCCGCCACGCCCTCGCCCTGGCCCGCGCCTCCGAAGCGGACGGGCACGGCGCCTTCGGGCTCGTCCCCCTCCTGGAACACCAGATCGTGGACCACGTCTACAGCTACGGCATCGCCGCCGCCGAGACCGTCCCGGTCGCCCTCGCACTCGCCGTCGCCGCCCGCGGCCGGATCGCGGAGGCGGTGCCGGCGGCGGCGTGCCTGTCCCGGGTCGCGGACTCGGCCCCGGCCCTCGCCGGCGCGCTGACCGGCGCGCTCGGCGGCGGCACGGCCATCCCGGCCGCCTGGCGCGACGCCTGCCGCACCCTCTCCGGCTGCACGCTGCCGCGCCTGACCGGCACGGACCTCATCGGACTCGCCGATCTGCTGGAAGCGACGGAACTGACCCTCCCGGAGGGATGATTCGCCCCATGAAACCCAAAACACCAGAAACTGTCACAGAAAAGCGAACGCGGACAGAAACGCGAACGCGGACAGAAAAGGGAACGGGAACGGGAACGGGAACAACAGGGACGCGAACAGCGGCCCTCGACGAACGGATCACCGGAGCCCTCGTCGGAGCCGCCGTCGGCGACGCGCTCGGCGGCCCCGTGGAGGGCTACTCCCCCGAGCAGATCGTCGAACGGCACGGCGGACGCGTCCACGGCATCGTCGGCCCCTGGCACGGCGACGACTGGCGCACGGCACGCCCCCTCGCCCCCTACCACAAGGGCGACGGACACGTCACCGACGACACCTTGATGACCCACGCGCTGGTACGGGTCTACGCGACGGTCCGCGACCACCTGGACGCGTACGCCGTCGCCGGACACCTGGTGCCCGACCTGATGACGACGCCCCGCTGGATCCCGGAACTCGAAGCGGACGCCCTGCCCCTCCAGCGGATCTTCCTCGCCGAGAAGTGGCTGGTGGCCCGGATCCACTACGGCCATGCGGACCCGCGCGAGGCCGGCACCGGCAACATCGTCAACTGCGGTGCCGCGATGTACATGGCCCCCGTCGGCCTGGTCAACGCGGCGAACCCGGCGGGTGCGTACGCCGAGGCCCTCGACGTCACGGGCGCCCACCAGTCGTCGTACGGGCGCGAGGCGGCCGGTGTCTTCGCGGCGGCCGTGGCGGCGGCCTGCACCCCCGGCGCGACCCCGGACTCGGTGGTCGAGGCCTGTCTCGCCGTGGCGAAGGACGGCACGCGGGCCGCGATCGAGACGGTCTGCGACACGGCCACGCGGTACTCGGACTTCGAGTCGGCGCTGCGTCCCCTGCGTGCGGCGGTCGCCCCGTACGACACGGTCGGCCCGGACTACCGCAGCCCGTCCCTGGGCGCCCGCCGCCCCTCCCGCATCCACTCGATCGAGGAACTGCCGGTGGCGCTGGCCATGTTGCTGGTCTCCGGCGGCGACTACCGGCACGCGGTGCTGGGCTCGGTGAACTACGGCCGGGACTGCGACTCCATCGCGACGATGTCCGGTGCCCTCGCGGGGGCCCTGGGCGCGGAGATCCCGTCCGACTGGGCCAAGACGGTGGCGGAGTCCAGCCGCCTGGACCTGAAGGCACCCGCGCGAACCCTCACCGAGGTGACCCAGGAGATCTTCGCGCGAGACGTCACCCGCCGCCGCGCCCACGAGACGGCGTACGCGGAGCTGTCATGACTCCTTCCCTGCGTCTGACCTGGGTCCAGCCGGAGGACCTTCTGGGCCACGAACTCCGCCAGGCGGAGGAGGACGGCCGCCGGCCCGCGGCCGTCGCCGCCCGCTGGCTCAGAGCGGGCGGCCTCCAGTCCCCCCGCCGGGCGGGCGCCTCCCCCCGGCCGGCCTCCCCCTACCTACGTGCCCTGTCCCAGGACCTCCTGGACGAACTGGCGGACCTGCCGAGCACCTTGGCGGACAGAGAGCCGACCGACCTCGCCGGCATCCGCGCCCTCTGCCCCACCACAGCTGTGGGCAGGCGTTCCGCAAGGGCGGAACGGGTGGGCACAGCGACTGCGGACCGCAGCGGGTCGCCGGGGGGCGTGGGGGCAGAGCCCTCACTTCCGGGAAGGGGCGGGTCCGGGGAAGAAGCAGCCCTGCACGCGGCCTGGCTGGGCAGAGCCGCCGGCTGCCTCCTGGGCAAACCGGTGGAGAAACTCCCCCTGACCGGCATCCGCCAACTGGCCCGGGCCACCGGCAACTGGCCCCTCACCACCTGGTTCACAGAGCGCGGCCTGACACCCGAGCTCAAAGCGACATACCCCTGGAACCGCCGCTCCGCCCCCACCTCCCTCGCCGAGAACATCGACGGCATGCCGGAGGACGACGACCTCAACTACCCCCTCCTGAACCTCCTCCTGCTCCAACGCCACGGCAGACACTTCACCACCACGGACGTGGCCCGCCTCTGGCTGGACGAGCTCCCCGCAGGCCGTACGTTCACGGCGGAACGCGTCGCCTACCGCAACCTCCTCGACGGCATCGAACCCCCGCGCACGGCCCGCCACCGCAACCCGTTCCGCGAATGGATCGGGGCCCTGATCCGCGCGGACGTCCACGGCTGGACCAACCCCGGCGCCCCGGCCGCCGCCGCTGAACAGGCGCACCGTGACGCCGTCCTCACCCACACGGCCAACGGTGTCTACGCGGCGATGTTCACGGCGGCCGTCATCGCGGAGGCGGCCACCGGCACGAGCGACATCCACGCCTGCCTCCGTACGGGCCTGACCGTCGTCCCGCCGGACTCCCGCCTCGCCCGCGCGGTCCGCCACGCCGTCGAACTGGCGACCGCACACGAGGACTTCGACCGGATCGTGGACGAACTGCACGCCACCCACTCCTCGTACCACTGGGTCCACGCCGTCCCGAACACGGCCCTGCTCGCCGCCGCCCTCACCCACGCGGACGGCGACTTCACGGCCTCCATCTGCCGTGCGGTGTCAGGCGGTTGGGACACCGACTCGAACGGCGCGACGGCCGGTTCGATCGCGGGCCTGCTCGCGGGCGCACCGGAAGCACTCCCGTCCCGCTGGACGACCCCCCTGAAGAACCGCCTGGCCACGACCGTCGGCGACTTCGACGGAACAGGCTTCGACACCCTCGCCCAGCTGACCGCCCGGCTGACCACGCGTCCGGACACGCAGCCGGACCCCCGCCCCGTCCCCCCGGAGGCCCCGCACCCATGACTCCCACCACCGTGAACACCGTGACCAGTGCGCCCACCCCGACCGCCCCGGCGGTACCTCTCGACGGTCTCCGTGTCCTCGACCTGGCGACCCTCTTCGCCGGTCCCCTCGCCGCCACGATGCTCGGCGACTTCGGCGCGGAGGTCGTCAAAATCGAACACCCCCGCAGACCGGATCCGTCCCGCGGCCACGGTCCGTCGAAGGACGGCGTCGGCCTCTGGTGGAAACTACTCGGCCGCAACAAGCGCACGATGACCCTGGACCTCTCCACATTCGGCGGACGGACCACGCTCCTGCGCCTCGCGGCCTCCGCCGACGTGATCATCGAGAACTTCCGGCCGGGCACACTGGAGAAGTGGGACCTCGGCTGGGAGGAGCTCTCGGCCGCGAACCCCCGTCTGGTGCTCGCCCGGGTCACCGGCTTCGGCCAGTTCGGGCCGTACTCGCGCCGCCCCGGATTCGGCACCCTCGCCGAGGCGATGAGCGGGTTCGCCGCGATCACCGGTGAACCGGACGCCCCGCCGGTCCTGCCGCCCTTCGGCCTCGCCGACTCGATCGCGGGCCTGGCCACGGCCTACGCGGTGATGACGGCCCTGGCCGCTCGCGACCGCACGGGCCGCGGGCAGGTCGTGGACATGGCGATCATCGAGCCGATCCTCACGGTGCTGGGCCCGCAGCCGCTCTGGTACGACCAGTTGGGCCATGTCCAGGCCCGTACCGGCAACCGCTCGCAGAACAACGCGCCGCGCAACACCTACCGCACCGCCGACGGCACCTGGGTCGCCGTCTCGACGTCGGCCCAGTCGGTCGCCGAACGCGTGATGCGCCTGGTCGGCCGTCCTGAGCTGATCACCGAACCGTGGTTCGCCACGGGCGCGGACCGGGCCCGCCACACCGACGTCCTCGACGAGGCGGTCGGCTCGTGGATCGCCCGGCACACCCGCGCCGACGTCATCGACGCCTTCGAGAAGGCGGAGGCGGCGGTGGCCCCCGTCCAGGACGTCCGCGACGTCATGGAGGACCCGCAGTACGCCGCCCTCGACTCGATCACCACCGTCGACGATCCCGAACTGGGCCCGCTGCGCATGCAGAACGTCCTCTTCCGCCTCACCGACACCCCCGGTGGGATCCGCTGGGCCGGCCGCCCGCACGGCGCCGACACGGACGCGGTCCTCACCGAACTCGGCCTGACGGACGACGAGATCGCCAAACTCCGCGCGGAGGGCGCCCTGTGACCACACAGGTCGTCACGGGGGTACCGCTCACCTGGCTGTACGTCCCCGGCGACCGCCCCGACACGGTGGCGAAGGCGCTGGCCGCCGGGGCCGACGTGGTCGTCGTCGACCTGGAGGACGCGGTCGCCCCCGACCGCAAGGAGTACGCCCGCGCCGCCACCGCCGAACTCCTCGCCGAGCCGCCCCCGGTCCCGGTCCACGTCCGCGTCAACGCCCTGGACGGCCCGGAGTTCAGCGCCGACCTCCACGCCCTCCGCACCCCGGCCGCGCTCGGAACCCTCACGGGCCTGCGCCTGCCGAAGGTCTCCTCCCCCGCCCAGATCCTGCGTACGGCGGAGCTCGTCCCGCGCCTCCCCCTGTACGCCCTCCTGGAATCGGCCCTGGCCGTCGAGCACGCCTTCGCCGTCGCCACGGCCCATCCCGCCCTGCGCGGCATCGCGCTCGGCGAGACCGACCTACGGGCCGACCTGGGCGTACGCGCCGACGCGGGCCTCGACTGGCCGCGTTCCCGAGTGGTCCTGGCCGCCCGCGCGGCGGGCCTCGCCCCACCGCCCCAGTCCGTCCACCCCGACGTGCGCGACCTCGCCGGCCTCGCCGCGTCCTGCGCCCACGGCCGTGACCTGGGGTTCTTCGGCCGCGCGGCCATCCACCCCCGTCAGCTCCCGGTGATCGAGGCCGCCTATCTCCCGACCCGGGAGGAGATCGAAACGGCCGAGACGATCCTCAGTGCCGCGGCCACCCACTCCGGTGCCCAGGCCCTCCAGGACGGCCGCTTCATCGACACGGCCGTGGTGGCGGGGGCGCACCGCACCCTGGCAATGGCCCGCCGCGCCTAGGAATCGCGGCGGGGTACGTGGAAGGGGGCGCCCCAAGCGGCTGGGGCGCCCCCTTCCACGTACCCGCGGAGGTCAGGACTTCTTGGCCGACCCGGCCTCGTCCTTCTCCTCCGCCTTGTCCTCTGCCTTGTCCTCTGCCTTGTCCTCTGCCTTGTCCTCCGCCTTGTCCTTGTCGGAGTCGGCGGCGGCTGTGGTGTCCTCGGACTTCTTGTCCAGGTCCACCGCGGCGCCGTCCTCGTCCGTGTCATCGTCCGGGGCGGCCGGCTCGACGATCTCTTCGCGGCCCGGCCTGTGCCTCGCCGACAGCACGATGTAGAGCACGGCGAGGAGGAAGACCACGACCGCGGTCCAGCAGTTCAGACGCAGGCCCAGGAAGTGGTGGGCCTCGTCGACACGCATGTACTCGATCCAGAAGCGGCCTGCGCAGTACGCGGCGACGTACAGCGCGAAGGCACGGCCGTGGCCGAGCTTGAAACGGCGGTCGGCCCAGATGACGAGGACCGCGACACCGATGCACCACAGCGACTCGTACAGGAACGTCGGGTGGTAGTAGCCGGGCTCCCGGCCGTCCGTCACGGACGTGATGTGCAGCGCCCAGGGCAGGTCGGTCTCGCGCCCGTACAGCTCCTGGTTGAACCAGTTGCCCCAGCGGCCGATGGCCTGCGCGAGGGCGATACCGGGGGCGAGGGCGTCGGCCCAGGCGGGCAGCGGGATGCCACGGCGGCGGCAGCCGATCCAGGCACCCACCCCGCCGAACGCGATGGCCCCCCAGATGCCGAGGCCGCCCTCCCAGATCTTGAAGGCGTCGACCCAGTCCTGACCCTCGCTGAAGTACAGCTGGTAGTCGGTGATGACGTGGTACAGCCGCCCGCCGACGAGGCCGAACGGTACGGCCCACACGGCGATGTCCGCCACGGTGCCTGGCCGGCCCCCGCGCGCGACCCACCGCTTGTTGCCGAGCCAGACGGCTACGAAGACGCCGATGATGATGCAGAACGCGTAGCCACGCAGCGGAATGGGGCCGAGGTGCAGCACACCGCGCGAGGGGCTGGGGATATAGGCAAGTTCCATGGCGGAGTCGACGCTACCCTGCCGGGCGGCACGTAGGGCAACCCGCCCGGGCTACGGGTCCATAACGAGACCGCGCGGGAGCGCCGGGGCCCGGCCGGGGGCGCCCGGCCGGGTAGCCCGCCGGGCTCACGCCTTGTCGGCCTGCCGCACCATCTGCTTCAGCTTGGCCGGGGTCATCGTCCGGTCCTGGTAGATGTTCTTCCCGTTCAGCAGGACCGTCGGTGTGCCGCTGAAGCCGCCGCCCTGGAATGCCTGGTGGGACTTGGCGACCCAGCTGTCGTGCGTGCCGTCCTCGACGCACTTCTTGAACGTGCCGGTGGTGAGCCCGTCGACCTTTCCGGCCAGCTCGATCAGCTTGCCGTTCTTCGCGTACGCGTCGTCCGTCTCGGCGGGCTGGTTCTCGAAGAGCACGTCGTGGTAGGCCGGGAACTTTCCGGCGTCCTGGGCGCACGCGGCGGCGTTGGCGGCACGCAGGGAGCCGCTGCCGCGCATGTTCCCGTCGATCAGGGTCGCCAGGTGGTACTCGACCTTCAGCTGTCCGGAATCCGTCAGCTCGTGGATCGTCGAGCGGTAGCCGTCCTCGAAGCTCTTGCAGGCCGGGCAGCGGAAGTCCTCCCACACGGTGAGGGTCGACTTCGCGCTCTCCCTGCCGACGGGGATGGCGAGGCTGTCGTCGCCGTTCGCCCCCGAGGGAGCCGTCAGCGGTCCCGCCTCGGTGTCCGCCTTGTCGTCGCCCGAGTTCGCGGCCAGGACGCCGATCACCCCGGCCAGGGCCAGTACGCAGACGATCGCTCCGCCCACGACCAGCACCCGGCGGCGCTTGTCGGCCGTCTTCTGCTTGTCTCGCTCTTCCGCCAGCCGCTCGCGGGCGGTGCGCTTTCCCTCACGGTTCTTCTCGCTCACATCCCGCAGAACGAACCGGGGAGGCGCACCGCGCCTCCCCGGCCCCAGGTCCACCCGTTCGAGTGAGTAAACCGTTTACTGCATCGCGCCGCGCACGCCCTTGGCGAGGTCGGCGGCGAGAGCGCGTACGGCGTCCAGGCCCGCGGCCTCGTCGGGGGCGTCCAGCATCAGCTTCACGAAGGCCGAACCGACGATGACGCCGTCGGCGAAGCCCGCGACCTCGGCCGCCTGTACGGCGTTCGAGACGCCGAGGCCGACACAGACCGGGAGGTCGGTGGTGGCCTTGGTGCGCCGGACGAGGTCCTGCGCCTGGGCGCCCACGGACGCGCGGGTGCCGGTGACACCCATCAGCGAGGCCGCGTACACGAAGCCGGAACCGGCCTCGGTGATGTCGGCGAGGCGGGCGTCCTTGCTGCTGGGCGCGACGACGAAGACGGTCGCGAGCCCGTGCTTCTCGGCGTGCTCCCTCCACAGTGCCGACTCCTGGACGGGGAGGTCGGGCAGGATGCACCCGGCGCCGCCCGCCTCGGCCAGTTCGGCGGTGAAGCGCTCCACCCCGTAGCGGTCGATGGGGTTCCAGTACGTCATCACGAGGACGGGCCTGCCGGTCGCCTCGTAGGCCTCGCGGACCGTGCGCATCACGTCCGCGATCTTGACGCCGCCGCGCAGGGCGATGTCGTCGGCGGTCTGGATGACGGGTCCGTCCAGGACGGGGTCGCTGTGCGGCAGCCCGACCTCGACGACGTCCGCGCCGCCCTCGAAGACGGCCTTGATCGCCGCGATACCGCCGTCCACGGTCGGGAAGCCGGCCGGCAGGTAGGCGATCAGCGCGGACCGGCCCTCCGCCTTCGCCCCGGCGAGGGTGTCACTCAACAGCTGTACGTTGCCGCTCACTTGGCGTCCCCCTCGATCTCGGCGGTGTCGCTGCCGGCGTCCGCCTCGACGACGGCGTCGGCGCCCTCGTCGTACAGGCCGAAGTACCGCGCGGCCGTGTCCATGTCCTTGTCGCCGCGGCCCGAGAGGTTGACGACGATCAGGCCGTCCGGACCGAGTTCCCTGCCGACCTCCAGGGCCCCGGCGAGCGCGTGGGCGCTCTCGATGGCCGGGATGATGCCCTCGGTGCGGGAGAGCAGGCGCAGTGCCTGCATGGCCGCGTCGTCGGTGACGGCGCGGTACTCGCCCCGGCCGCTGTCCTTGAGGTAGGCGTGCTCGGGGCCGATGCCCGGGTAGTCGAGTCCGGCCGAGATCGAGTAGGGCTCGGTGATCTGGCCCTCCTCGTCCTGGAGGACGTAACTGCGGGAGCCGTGCAGGATGCCCGGTTCGCCGACCGTCAGGGTGGCCGCGTGCTCGCCGGTCTCGATGCCGTGTCCGGCGGGCTCGCAGCCGATGAGGCGTACGTCCGCGTCCGGGATGAAGGCGTGGAAGAGGCCGATGGCGTTGGAGCCGCCGCCGACACAGGCGATCGCCGCGTCGGGGAGGCGGCCCGCGCGCTCCAGGATCTGGCGGCGGGCCTCGACGCCGATGACGCGGTGGAAGTCGCGGACCATCGCCGGGAAGGGGTGCGGTCCGGCGACCGTGCCGAACAGGTAGTGGGTGCGGTCGACGTTGGCGACCCAGTCGCGGAAGGCCTCGTTGATGGCGTCCTTCAGCGTGCGGCTGCCGGACTTCACGGCGATGACCTCGGCGCCGAGCATGCGCATCCGGGCCACGTTCAGGGCCTGGCGCTCGGTGTCGATCTCGCCCATGTAGATGGTGCATTCGAGGCCGAACAGCGCGCAGGCGGTGGCCGTGGCGACGCCGTGCTGGCCGGCGCCGGTCTCGGCGATGACGCGGGTCTTGCCCATGCGCCTGGTGAGCAGGGCCTGGCCGAGCACGTTGTTGATCTTGTGGGAGCCGGTGTGGTTGAGGTCCTCCCTCTTCAGGAAGACGCGGGCGCCCCCGGCGTGCTCGGCGAACCGCTCCACCTCGGTGAGGGAGCTGGGCCGGCCGGTGTAGTGGACGAGCAGGTCGTCCAGTTCCCGGGCGAACTCGGGGTCGGACTTGGCCTTGTCGTACTCGACGGCGACCTCGTCCACGGCGGCGACCAGCGCCTCCGGGATGAACTTGCCGCCGAACGCGCCGAAGTAGCCCTCGGCGCTGGGAACCCGGCCCTCGGGGTCGGGAATGAAGAACTCGCTGGACATGCGGTTACCTCGCAGGGGCGTCGGCCCCGTAATCGGTCGGAAAGGGGTCACGTGGGTCGCGTGGCACCTTCGGTGAGCAGCACATTTCGTCCCGCCGCGGGAACGACCTCGCCGCGGGAACGACCTCCCCGCCGCGACGGCGACACACCCGGTGTTCAGGAGACGCGGCTCAGCTCGCCACGGGTGACACGCGCCGACGCCATCGCATGCCGTTGACTTGTCCCGGCTCGTCGCCGATGACATACCGCACCCGACGACCGTGCACGCGCCGCGCGGGCGCCCGGCAGCCGCGCGGACGGCAGCCGCGGGCGAGCCGGGCGTAGGGGCCGGGAGCCGGCGAGAGTCCCGCGTCGACGGACCGGACACACGCCGGACCACCGTCGGGGCGGGCGCCCGGACGGGTGGTCGCGGCGGGGGTTCGGCCGGTGCTCATCGGGAGATGTCAGCCCCGTCCGTGCCGCAGCGCGGGGTGCGCGCCCGCGGCGACCAGGTCCGAGACGGCGGTCTTGGGATCCCGGCCGGTCACGAGGGACTCGCCGACGAGTACGGCGTCGGCGCCCGCGTTGGCGTAGGCGATGAGGTCGTGCGGGCCGCGGACACCGGACTCGGCGATCTTCACGATGTGCGCGGGGATCTCGGGCGCGATGCGCTCGAAGGTGCCGCGATCGACCTTGAGGTCCTTGAGGTTGCGCGCGTTGACGCCGATGACCTTCGCCCCGGCGTCCACCGCCCGGTCGATCTCGTCCTCGTCGTGCACCTCGACGAGCGGGGTGAGTCCGATGGACTCGGCGCGCTCGATGAGGGACTCCAGGGCGGGCTGGTCGAGGGCGGCCACGATGAGCAGCGCGAGGTCGGCCCCGTACGCCCGGGCCTCCCACAGCTGGTACGACGTGACGATGAAGTCCTTGCGCAGCACCGGGATGTCGACCCGGGCCCGGACGGCCTCCAGGTCGGCGAGCGAGCCGCCGAAGCGGCGCTGCTCGGTGAGCACGGAGATGACGGCCGCGCCGCCCGCCTCGTAGTCCGCGGCGAGGGCCGCGGGGTCGGCGATCGCGGCGAGGGCGCCCTTGGACGGGCTGGAGCGCTTGACCTCGCAGATGACCTTGACGCCGTCGCCGCGCAGGGCCGCGACACCGTCCTTGGCAGGCCGGGCCTTCGCGGCGCGCTCCTTGAGCTCGTCGAGGCTGACGCGCGCCTGCCGTTCCGCGAGGTCGGCACGGACTCCGTCGATGATCTCGTCGAGCACACTCACGCGAGCGGCCCCCTTCCCTGACGGTGAACGGTTCAAGCGGTTGAATCGGTTCTGCTGTGGACCGGGGTTTCGTCGCATCGGACGAAACCGGTGGTCACTGCGATGGTATCCGCAGGAGGGCTTGGGCCTCACATCCGGTTGACGGCGGTCCCACTACCTGGACGTTCCCTGATTGATCAAGGGTGCAGCCAGCCACCGAACGGCAGGTTCCGGACAACGGTGAAGACCAGCGACAACGCGCCCAGCGACCACAGCAGGGCAGGCCCGGGATCGACGCGCGTCGGACGGCCCCGGACCGTGCGGACCACCCAGACGGTCCACAGCACGGCGAAGACCAGATAGCCGATGACGGCGAGCGCGTTGGCCCCGAGGGCCGCCCCGAAATCCCCGTGCACGACGGCGTGGGCGCTGCGCAGCCCTCCGCAGCCGGGGCAGTACAGGCCCGCGTAGCGGAGCAGGGGGCAGGCGGGGTAGTGGCCGGGTTCGTTCGGGTCGACGGTTCCCACATACGCGAAGGCCGCGGCGACGGCCACGAGAAGCCCGCCGGGCACGGCGAGCCGTCGTACCACGGCCGCGGATCCGCGAGCGGGCGTCACCCTCGGATAGTCGGCGTTCACGCGTCGCATTCTGCCGCGCCGGGGTGCCGGCCGCACACGGCGGGAGGCGGCCCCGGCGCCCGAAGAGCCGAACCCGTCTGCTGGGCGACTCCGTGGTCAGCTGTCGGCCGACGCCACCTGGTGGGTGGGGTGCGAGTTCTTCGGCTGGCCGAGGCCCGCCGCGCGCATGGCCGTGCCGACCACGCCACCGAGGACGACGATGACCATGCCGGCCCAGAAGCCCAGCGGGCTGGCCAGCACCATGAAGGCACCGGAGACGCAGAAACCGATGAAGGCGATGATGACACCGGTCCAGGCGGCCGGGGTGTGGCCGTGGCTGCTGCCCGCCATGACTTGCTCCTCGTTGCTGTACGTGTGTGAGCCGGACGCTCGCCCCCATTGTCCCGCACGGGAGTGTGCGCGCTTCCACTGGGGTTCACGGACGGGTGCGGGTGCGCGGGGGTCAGCCGCGCAGTTCCCCGCACCCCCAAAAACGGGGCCACACCCCAACTGCCGCCCTCAGGGGCGCGGGGAACGGCGCAATCTTTCCGCCTTCGGGGGCGCGGGGAACGGCGCGAACGGCCCTCACCGGCCCGCGGCCGAGAACGCGACCCGCCGGTGGAACGGTCACGCCCCGGTAGGATCCTCGCCCCGGTCCAGCGCCTTCCAGATCTCCTCCGGCCGGTCCGGATCGACCGGCGCCCGGACGCGCCGGGGCCGAGGCGTCCCGTCCCGCTCGTACCGCCCCGACATGGTCGGCCACGACCGCCCGTACCGCAGTGCCAGAAGCCCCGCGAGAAGCAGCAGCAGACCGCCCACCGCGGCCACGTACGGCCAGCCGGTGTGCGTCATGGTTCCCACGGTCGCGGCCGTGTCCCCGGTGGCCGCGGCGGCCTTCTCGTCCAGCGCGGAGCTGTCGGAGAGACCGAGCACCGCCGCGGCGATCGTGCCGGCGCCCGAGAGCGCGAGGAGCCCGGCGACCAGAAAGCGGCCGGCCCGGCGGACGGCGAAGACGGCGACGAGGGAGGCGAGTCCCACGATCGCCAGGGAGGCGGGGACGCCCGTGACGTCACTGCCTGAGGCGCTCAGCGGGAAGTCGCCACCGGCCACGGTCGCCCTGCCGCCCGACCAGCCGCGCCGGGTGGCGAGCAGCACGAGGGCCGCGCCGAGCGCGCCGGAAGACAGGGCGACGGCGAGGCTTCGGCGGCCGGAGCGGGCGGGCCCGGGAGCTTCGGATCGGGGGTGCGGTACAGCAGTCACGTACCCCACTATCGCCTGAACTCAGGGCGAACCGTCACCCGAGGACACGTGAGCCACGTCGCACTGCCCGCGAATGTCTGCTTGTCGACCTCTTGACGACCGGTGCCCCCGCGACGACCGGCGCCCCGGTGACGGCCGGCGCCCCCTGTCAGGAGAGCCGGTTGGCCGTGTGGACCGCGCGCAGGACCGCCGCCGCCTTGTTGCGGCACTCGGCGTCCTCGGCGACGGGGTCCGAGTCGGCGACGACCCCGGCGCCCGCCTGCACGTACGCCGTCCCGTCCCGCAGCAGGGCCGTGCGGATGGCGATGGCGGTGTCGGAGTCGCCCGCGAAGTCGAGGTAGCCGACGCAGCCGCCGTACAGACCGCGCCGCGAGGGCTCCAGTTCGTCGATGATCTGCATCGCGCGGGGCTTGGGGGCGCCCGAGAGCGTACCGGCGGGGAAACAGGCGGTGAGTACGTCGAAGGCCGTACGGCCCTCGGCGACCTTGCCGGTGACGGTCGACACGATGTGCATGACGTGCGAATAGCGCTCGATGGACATGAAGTCGACGACCTCCACCGAACCCGGCTCGCAGACTCGCCCCAGGTCGTTGCGGCCCAGGTCGACGAGCATCAGGTGCTCGGCGCGCTCCTTGGGGTCGGAGATCAACTCGTCGGCGAGGGCCTGGTCCTCCTGGACGGTGGCGCCGCGCGGCCTGGTGCCCGCGATGGGATGGACCATCGCCTGCCCGTCCTCGACCTTGACCAGTGCCTCCGGGGAGGACCCCACGACATCGAAGCCGTCGAAGCGGAAGAGGTACATGTACGGGGAGGGGTTGGTCGCCCGCAGGACCCGGTAGACGTCCAGCGCGCTCGCCGTGCACGCCGTCTCGAAGCGCTGGGAGGGGACGACCTGGAAGGCCTCGCCGGCCCGGATGCGCTCCTTGATGTCGTCGACGGCGACCTGGTAGTCGGGGCCACCCCACAGCGCGGTGTACTCGGGGAGTTCGGACGGCGGAAGCGCGGCCGGCGGCTGCGAGACGGGCCGTGAGAGGTCCGCCTCCATGGCGTCGAGGCGGGCCACGGCGTCGTGGTAGGCCTCGTCGACACCCGAGTCGAGGTCGTTGTGGTTGATCGCGTTGGCGATCAGCAGGACCGAGCCGTCCCAGTGGTCCAGGACCGCGAGGTCGCTGGTCAGCAGCATGGTCAGTTCGGGCAGTTTCAGGTCGTCGCGCTCGCCGGGGCCGATCTTCTCCAGGCGGCGCACGATGTCGTAGCCGAGGTAGCCGACCATGCCGCCCGTGAACGGCGGAAGCGCCTGGCCGTCGGCGAGGTCGTGCGGGGTGTGCAGGGTCTCGATGGTGGCGCGCAGGGCCGCGAGGGGGTCGCCGTCGGCCGGGACCCCGACGGGCGGGGTGCCCAGCCAGTGCGCCTGTCCGTCGCGCTCGGTGAGGGTGGCGGCGGAGCGGACGCCCACGAAGGAGTAGCGGGACCACGTGCGACCGTTCTCCGCGGACTCCAGGAGGAAGGTGCCGGGGCGTTCGGCGGCGAGCTTGCGGTAGAGCGCGACGGGCGTGTCGCCGTCCGCGAGGAGCTTGCGGCTGACGGGGATGACACGCCGGTCGGTGGCCAGCTTGCGGAAGGTGTCGAGGTCCATGGCCGCTGACCTTACTGATCCGCGGCAGGCACGCCGGAACCGGCGTCCCCGGCGTCCCCGGCGTCCCCGGCGTCCTTGAGGAGCACGTCGGCGTCGAAGCAGGTGCGGTCGCCGGTGTGGCAGGCGGCGCCCACCTGGTCGACCTTGACCAGCACGGTGTCGGCGTCGCAGTCGAGCGCGACGGACCTGACCCACTGGAAGTGCCCGGAGGTGTCGCCCTTGACCCAGTACTCCCGGCGGCTGCGCGACCAGTAGGTGCACCGCCCGGTCGTCAGCGTGCGATGCAGCGCCTCGTCGTCCATCCAGCCGAGCATCAGCACCTCACCGGTGTCGTACTGCTGGGCGATGGCGGGTACGAGCCCGTCGGCGCTGCGCCTGAGGCGTGCGGCGATCTCGGGGTCCAGGCCGCTGGGCGTGCTGGGCGTGGGCGTGCTGGTCATGCCGACCATTGTGCCGCGCCGGCCAACCGCTCCCGGACGGCGTCCACTGGCTGAGAGCGGAGATCGTCGGTCCGCAGGAGTGGGCGGACCGCCGGGGCGGTCGTAGGCTGGCAGACATGTCGACCCATGCGAAGCGTGAACGACTTCTCCTCGCCGATCTGTTGGAGGCCGAGGGACCGGACGCCCCCACTCTGTGCGAGGGCTGGAACACCCGGGATCTCGCCGCCCATGTCGTAGTGCGCGAGCGCCGCCCGGACGCCGCCGGCGGCATCCTCATCAAGCAGCTCGCCTCAAGGCTCGACCGGGTGATGGCGGAGTTCGCCGCGAAGCCGTACGAGGAGCTGATCCAGCTCATCCGTACGGGACCGCCGCGTTTCTCGCCGTTCTCCCTGAAGCAGATCGACGAGGCGTCGAACGCGATCGAGTTCTACGTCCACACCGAGGACGTACGCCGTGCCCGGCCCGACTGGGTCCCCCGGGTGCTCGACCCGGTCTTCCAGGACGCCCTGTGGTCCCGTCTCGAACGCGCGGCCCGGCTGATGGGCCGGGGCGCGCCCACCGGCCTGGTCCTGCGCCGCCCGGACGGCCAGACGGTCGTGGCCCACAAGGGCACCCCCGTGGTCACGGTCACCGGTGACCCCTCCGAGCTGGTCCTCTTCGCCCACGGCCGGCAGGGTGTGGCCGATGTGGAGGTGGACGGCGACAAGGACGCGATCGCCAGGCTCCAGGAGACGAAGCAACTGGGTCTGTAGGCCGGTCCGCGCACCCGTGCCCCGCGAGGGCGCGGGTGGCTGGACGGGTGGCCGCTACCGGGGAAGTTCCGCGTGGCGCAACGCCCGGGAGCCAAGCCCTGTCAGCCCACCGAGCGCGCACACGCCCGCGCTGGCGGCGAAGACGGGGCCGGTCCCCCACAGCGCGATCGCCGCGCCGGTCAGCGGGAACGTGAGCGGGGCGAGCCCCAGGTTGAAGAGATTCGCCACGGAGGTCACCCGTCCGATGTACGCGGGATCCGACTCGGTCTGCATCAGCGCCCCGCACAACGCCCCGCTCAGCCCGGCGAGCAGGCCGACGGCCAGCGCCACGCCGACGGCCGCGGCGAGCGTCGGCATGTACGCGATCGCCCCGACGGCGACGGCCCCGACGGCGATCGTCACGGACAGCACCAGCCCCGCGCGCGGCACCCGCCCCCGCACGGTCAGCAGCAGGGACATCGCTCCCGCCCCGGCCCCGAAGCCGGCCAGCACCCAGCCCATCCCCGAGGCGCCCCAGCCGCGTTCGTCCGCGAGCAGGGTCAGTCCGACGTTCAGCGGGCCGACGAAACCCAGGTCGCTCAGCGCGATGACCACCATGAGCCGGGCGAGGACGGGGCTGCGCCGGATGTAGCTCAGTCCGTCGCGCAGTTCCCGTGCGGCCGTCGGCCGTGGGGGCAGGTCCTGTCCGACAGCCCCGTCCCACGGCCGGCGCCTCATCCGGACGGTCGCCAGCAGCGGCAGTGAGACCGCGAAGAGCAGCGCCGCCGTGCCGAAGGCCGCCGCGGCGCCACCGAGGGCCACTCCGAGGCCGCCGAGCGGAGCGCCCACGACGTTTGCGAGACGGCTCGCCATGCCCCGCATGCCCTGTACGCGGGCCAGTTGGCCGCGGGCGGTGATCCGGGCCGGCAGCGCGCCGAGCGCGGGCATGAGCACGGCGTCGACCACGCCGAAGACCAGAGCGAGCACCCCGAGCAGCCACAGCCCGGGACTGCTGACGAGCAGCAGGACGGCGACGGTGACCACCGCCGCGCACCGCACGCCGCTGCTGGTGAGCAGCACGCGACGCGGGCCGAAACGGTCGGCGATCACTCCCCCGCCCAGGATGAGCAGGGCACGCGGTACGGCGCTCGCGGCCATCACGAGCCCGGCCTGCGAGGGCGTACCGGCCTGTACGGCGGCCCAGGACAGCGCCATGTAGTAGACGTTGTCGCCGGTCGCCGAGGCGGCGTACGCGCCGAGCCAGCGCAGGACGTCGGGGTCGCGGTGCGCGGGTCGTTCCCCGGTCACCGGTTCGGACATCGCGGGGGTGGCGGTCACATCGACGGCCTCTCTCAGGTCTCTCAGGTCTCAGGTTGCAGGTCTCAGGTCTCAGGTCTCTCAGGTCTCTCAGGTGCGGAACGGGAACGCGAGCGCGTGCAGCGCGACGTTCTCGCGCCCCTCGGTCTCGCCGGCGGCCTCGGCGGCCCGCCCCTTCTCGTCGTACTTCTTCGCCAGGGCCAGCAACTCCGCGCTCAGCTCGGCGAGTTCGGCGGCGGTCAGCCGTAGCAGGGACTCGTTGTCCGGGGCGGCGGAGTTCCACTCGGGGCCCCAGGTGAGGCGTTCGTCGAGGTAGCGGCGGTACATGTCGGAGCGCTGCCGGTGGAAGAGCCGGGTGGCGGCCAGGTGCGCGGCGGCTCTCTCGGGCGCGTCCCGGAAGTCCCTGTCCCTGATGCTCACGCCCTGGGTGGCGGGCTGCCACCAGCGCTCGCGGGCGTCGCCGCTCTGCGGGTCGGCCGCCTCGATCAGCCCGTGCTCGGCGAGTTTGCGCAGGTGGTAGCTGACCAGTGAGACGGCCTCGTCGACCTGCTCGGCGAGCTGGGAGGCGGTGGCGGTACGGGCCACGCACAGGCCCCGGTACAGCTGCATCCGCAGGGGGTGGGCCAGGGCCTTGAGGGTGCCGAGGTCCGTGATCGGGTGGTTCTCCGTGCCGGTCATACCGTCACCGTAGATACGAAAGAAAAGTTGCGCAATAAAAACTGCGCAATACGACTGCGCAATACGAACTGCGCGACTTGTCCTTCGTATCAGCGCGAAAAAGAGCCCCGGCCGCGGCCGGGGCTCTCATCGGTATCGGTATCGGTATCAGTATCGGTATGGGTATCGGTATAGCGTCGGGCGGATCGTCACCGCACGGGGTGTCCCGCCTCCCGCAGCGCCTGCTTCACCTGGCCGATCCGCAGATCGCCGAAGTGGAAGACGGAGGCGGCGAGCACGGCGTCCGCGCCCGCGGTGACGGCCGGCGCGAAGTCGTCCAGCCGGCCCGCGCCGCCGGAGGCGATGACCGGGACCGTGACGTGCTTGCGCACCGCCTCGATCATCTCCAGGTCGTAGCCGTCCTTGGTGCCGTCGGCGTCCATCGAGTTGAGCAGGATCTCGCCCGCGCCCAGCTCGGCGGCCCGGTGCGCCCACTCGACGGCGTCGATGCCGGTGCCCTCGCGACCGCCGTGGGTGGTCACCTCGAAGGTCCCGGCGGCCGTCCTGCGGGCGTCCACCGACAGGACGAGCACCTGCCGTCCGAAGCGCTCCGCGATCTCGCGGATCAGGTCGGGGCGGGCGATGGCGGCGGTGTTGACGCCGACCTTGTCGGCGCCGGCCCGCAGAAGTTTGTCGACGTCCTCGGCGGTGCGCACGCCGCCGCCCACCGTGAGCGGGATGAACACCTGCTCGGCGGTGCGGCGCACCACGTCGTAGGTGGTCTCGCGGTTGCCCGAGGACGCGGTGATGTCCAGGAACGTCAGCTCGTCGGCGCCCTCGGCGTCGTACACCTTGGCCATCTCGACGGGGTCGCCCGCGTCGCGCAGGTTCTGGAAGTTGACGCCCTTGACGACCCGGCCGTTGTCGACGTCCAGGCAGGGGATGACACGTACGGCCAGGGTCATGACGCGGACGCCTCCCCCGGGGCCGCCTCCCGGTACGCCTCCACCTCGACCTCGACCACCAGGCCGGGGTCCACGAAACCGGAGACGATGATCACCGAGGCGGCCGGCCGGACCGCGTCGAAGAACTCCTTGTGGGCGCGGCCGATGTCCTCCACGTCCCGGGCGTGCGTGAGGTACATGCGCGTACGGACGACGTGCTCGCGGCCGAGGCCGAGCTGCTCCAGGGCCGCGAGGGCGACCTTGAAGGAAGTGACGGCCTGCTCGTACGGGCCGCCGCCGGCCATCTGGCCGTCCACCACGGAGGTGCAGCCGGAGACCAGCACCAGGCCGTTCGGCAGTTCCACCGCGCGGGAGCAGCCGAAGGCCTCCTCCCAGGGCGCGCCGGTCGTGACGCGTCGCAGGGCGCTCATGCGGCCACCGCCGCGAGCGCCTCTTCCAGGGTGAACGCCTTGGCGTAGAGGGCCTTTCCGACGATCGCGCCCTCGACGCCGAGCGACACGAGGTCGGCGATGGCCCGGAGGTCGTCCAGCGAGGACACGCCTCCGGAGGCGACCACGGGACGGTCGGTGGCCGCGCAGACGTTCTTCAGCAGCTCCAGGTTCGGGCCCTGGAGCGTGCCGTCCTTGGCGATGTCCGTGACGACGTACCGCGCGCAGCCCTCCTTGTCGAGGCGCGTCAGCGTCTCGTAGAGGTCGCCGCCGTCACGGGTCCAGCCGCGGCCGCGCAGGGTGGTGCCGCGTACGTCGAGACCGACCGCGATCTTGTCGCCGTGCTCGGCGATGACCTTGGCGACCCACTCGGGGGTCTCCAGGGCGGCGGTGCCGAGGTTGACGCGGGTGCAGCCGGTGGCGAGGGCGGCGGCGAGCGTGTCGTCGTCGCGGATGCCGCCGGACAGCTCCACCTCGATGTCCATGGCGCGGGCGACCTCGGCGATCAGCGCGCGGTTGTCGCCCGTGCCGAACGCGGCGTCCAGGTCCACCAGGTGCAGCCACTCGGCACCGGACCGCTGCCAGGCGAGGGCGGCATCGAGCGGGGAACCGTACGAGGTCTCCGTGCCGGACTCGCCGTGCACGAGCCGGACGGCCTGGCCGTCGCGGACGTCGACGGCGGGGAGGAGTTCGAGCTTGGCCATGGTCTACAGGGTTCCGATCCAGTTGGAGAGCAGCTGGGCTCCGGCGTCGCCGGACTTCTCGGGGTGGAACTGGGTGGCCCACAGGGCGCCGTTCTCGACGGCCGCCACGAAGGGCTTGCCGTGCGTGGACCAGGTGACGAGCGGTGAGCGCATCGCCGGGTTCGCGGTCTCCAGGGACCAGTCGTGGACGGCGTACGAGTGCACGAAGTAGAAGCGCGCGTCGTCGTCCAGGCCGGCGAAGAGCCGTGAGCCGGCCGGCGGCTCGACGGTGTTCCAGCCCATGTGGGGCACGATGTCGGCCTGGAGCGGCTCGACCGAACCCGGCCACTCGTCGAGGCCCTCGGTCTCGACGCCGTGTTCGATGCCGCGCTCGAAGAGGATCTGCATACCGACGCAGATGCCCAGCACCGGGCGGCCCCCGGCGAGTCGGCGGCCGACGATCCAGTCGCCGCGCGCCTCCCGCAGCCCGCCCATACAGGCGGCGAAGGCGCCGACGCCCGGCACCAGCAGCCCGTCCGCGTTCATGGCCTTGTCGTAGTCGCGGGTGATCTCGACCTCGGCGCCCGCGCGCGCGAGAGCGCGTTCGGCGGACCTGACGTTCCCGAAGCCGTAGTCGAAGACGACCACGCGCTTCGAAGGGGTGGCGGGGGTACTCAATTCCACACCTCCAGGCGGACGACGCCGGCCACGAGACACATGGCCGCGCCGATGGACAGCAGGATGATGAGGCTCTTGGGCATCTGCTGCTTGACGAAGGAGTAGATGCCGCCGAGCAGGAAGAGCCCGACGACGATCAGGATGGTGGAGAGGCCGCTCATGGCTTACAGCGCGCCCTTCGTGGAGGGAAGGATGCCCGCCGCGCGGGGGTCGCGCTCGGAGGCGTACCGCAGGGCCCGGGCGAGCGCCTTGAACTGGCACTCCACGATGTGGTGGGCGTTGCGCCCGTACGGCACGTGCACGTGCAGGGCGATCTGCGCCTGGGCGACGAAGGACTCCAGGATGTGCCGGGTCATCGTCGTGTCGTACTCGCCGATCATCGGCGCCATCTTCTCGGGCTCGTTGTGCACGAGGTAGGGGCGCCCGGAGAGGTCGACGGTCACCTGGGCGAGCGACTCGTCCAGCGGGACGGTGCAGTTGCCGAAGCGGTAGATGCCCACCTTGTCGCCGAGTGCCTGCTTGAAGGCGCCGCCCAGGGCGAGGGCGGTGTCCTCGATGGTGTGGTGCGAGTCGATGTGCAGGTCGCCCTCGGTCTTCACGGTCAGGTCGAACAGACCGTGCCGGCCGAGCTGGTCGAGCATGTGGTCGTAGAAGCCGACGCCTGTCGACACATCGACCTTTCCGCTGCCGTCGAGATCGATCTCGACGACGACGGAGGTCTCCTTGGTGATCCGTTCGACCCGGCCTACGCGGCTCATGCGCTCTGCTCCTTCGGGGGTGCGGGGGTGTCTCCCACGGGCACGGATGTCTGCAACTCTCGCGGCAACGCACGGACCGCGTCGAGGAACGCGTCGTTCTCGGCGGGGGTGCCGGCGGTGACCCGCAGCCATCCCGGTACGCCGTTGTCCCGGACCAGGACGCCCCGGTCGAGGATGCGCCGCCAGGCCTCGTGCGACCCGCTCGCGCCGTCGAACCGTCCGAACTGGACGAAGTTGGCGTCGGACTCGGTCACCGCGAAGCCCAGCGCGCGCAGTTCGGCCACCAGCCGGTCACGCTCGGTCTTCAACTGCTCGACGTACCCGAGCAGTGTGTCGGTGTGCTCCAGGGCGGCCAGCGCGGTCGCCTGGGTGACGGCCGACAGGTGGTACGGCAGCCGTACGAGCTGGACGGCGTCCACGACCGCCGGGTGGGCGGCGAGGTAGCCGAGGCGCAGCCCGGCCGCGCCGAACGCCTTCGACATGGTGCGCGAGACGACGAGATTCGGCCGATCTTCGAGCAGCGGCAGCAGTGACTCACCGTGACTGAACTCGACGTACGCCTCGTCCACGACGACCATCGCGCCGGCGGTCCCGGCCCTGGCCGCCTGCGCCGCCTCGTACAGCGCGAGGACCGTGGCGGGCGGCACCGCGTTGCCCGTGGGGTTGTTGGGGGTGGTGATGAACACGACGTCGGGCCGGTGTTCGGCGATGGCCTTCTCCGCCGCGGCGACGTCGATCGTGAAGTCGTCGTTGCGGGGGCCGGAGATCCATCCGGTCCCGGTGCCGCGAGAGATCAGCCCGTGCATCGAGTACGAGGGCTCGAAGCCGATCGCGGAGCGGCCGGGTCCGCCGAAGGTCTGCAGCAGCTGCTGGATGACCTCGTTCGAGCCGTTGGCCGCCCACACGTTCTCGACGCCGACCACGTGCTTGCCGGTCTTCGTCAGATAGGCGGCCAGCTCGGTGCGCAGCTCCACCGCGTCCCGGTCTGGGTAGCGGTTGAGGTGGCGCGCGGCCTCGCGCACCCGCTCGGTGATCCGCTCGACGAGCGGTTCGGGCAGCGGGTACGGATTCTCGTTGGTGTTCAGCCGTACGGGGACGTCGAGCTGCGGGGCGCCGTACGGGGACTTCCCGCGCAGCTCGTCGCGGACGGGCAGGTCTTTTATACCGAAGGAGCTGTCGGAGGAGCTGTCGGAGGAACCGCCGGGAGCGCTCACTTGCCGGGCACCTTCCAGCCGAACCGGGCCTTGACCGCCGCGCCGTGGGCGGGGAGATCCTCCGCCTCGGCGAGCGTCACCACGTGGTGGGCGACCTCCGCGAGCGCGTCACGGGTGTAGTCGACGATGTGGATGCCGCGCAGGAACGACTGGACGGACAGGCCCGAGGAGTGGCAGGCGCAGCCGCCGGTCGGCAGGACGTGGTTGGAGCCGGCCGCGTAGTCGCCGAGCGAGACGGGCGCCCAGGGGCCGACGAAGACCGCGCCGGCGTTCGTGACCCGGTCGGCGACCGCGTGCGCGTCGGCCGTCTGGATCTCCAGGTGCTCGGCGCCGTAGGCGTTGACCACCCGCAGGCCCTCCTCCACACCGTCGACCAGCACGATCGCGGACTGCCTGCCGCCGAGCGCCGGGACGATCCGGTCCTCGACGTGCTTGGTGGCGGCGACCTGCGGTTCCAGTTCCTTGGCGACCGCGTCGGCCAGCGCGACCGAGTCGGTGACGAGGACGGCGGCGGCGAGCGGGTCGTGCTCGGCCTGGCTGATCAGGTCGGAGGCGACGTGCACGGGGTCGGCGCTCTCGTCGGCGAGGATCGCGATCTCGGTCGGACCGGCCTCGGCGTCGATACCGATCCGGCCGGCGAAGTAGCGCTTGGCGGCGGCGACCCAGATGTTGCCCGGTCCGGTGACCATGTTGGCGGGCGGGCAGGACTCGGTGCCGTACGCGAACATCGCCACGGCGGTCGCGCCGCCGGCCGCGTACACCTCGTCGATGCCGAGGAGCGCGCAGGCGGCCAGGATCGTCGGGTGGGGAAGCCCGCCGGCTGCGTCATTTCCAAAACGGGGGGCCTGAGCGGGCGAGGCGAGGGCGATCGACTCGACGCCGGCCTCCTGCGCCGGGACCACGTTCATGATCACGGACGACGGGTAGACCGACCGGCCGCCGGGCGCGTACAGCCCGACGCGGTCGACCGGCACCCACTTCTCGGTCACCGATCCGCCGGGGACCACCTGGGTGGTGTGCGTGGTGCGGCGCTGCTCGCGGTGGACGATCCGGGCGCGGCGGATCGACTCCTCCAGGGCCTCGCGGACAGCCGGATCGAGCTGTTCGAGCGCGTCCGTGAGGGCCTGCGCGGGGACCCGTACGGACTCCAGGCGGACGCCGTCGAACTTCTCCGCGTAGTCGATCAGCGCCGCGTCGCCCCGATGACGCACGGCCTCGCAGATCGGACGCACCTTCTCCAGGGCGGCCGAGACGTCGAAGTCGGCTCGGGGCAGCAGGTCGCGCAGGGCGGGGCCCTCGGGGAGGGCGTCGCCGCGCAGATCGATTCGGGCCATAGCGAAATGTTGCAGCACGTAGCCAATTCTCTCAGACGGCCGTCGGGCGTCGGACGGCTGTATCAATCGCTGATACGAGCCGCGGATCGCCGGTCGGCGGGTGGCTTGATCCGACCTCTCGAAAGTCACCGAGAGTCACCATCGTCACTCTCAGCGTTCAGACGCCGACTCAGCGGGCATCACAGGGACGGCTGTACGAACTGGCGAGTAACTGAGGAGTGCGAGAAAACCGTGACCGATGGGGCCGGCCCGCGCGTCGGCGAACTGCCCGACGACCTGAGCACGGTCGAGGCCGGCATGTGGCAGGCATTCCGCGACGGCAGCGTGTACGACCTGCGCGCCGGGGACGACGACGTCGACGATCCGCACGGCGACCGCCCCTGGGGCCCTGAGCGCACGGTGCGGGCCCGGATCGTGTGCCGGCTGCTGCTGAACGGGCCGCCCGCGCTGGACGGCCGCGTGGCCTCCCTCAAGTTGGCCGGGGTGCGGATCGTCGACCCGCTCGATCTCGCGGGCGGCACCGTCGAGCCGTACGTCGAGATGAAGGGCTGCCGCTTCGAGAAGGAGATCCTGCTGCCGGAGTCCCGGTTCACTACTCTGCGGTTGGTGGACTGCGCGATACCGCGGCTGGAGGCGGCCCGGCTGCACACCGAGGGTGATCTGCATCTGCCGCGCTGCCGCTTCCACAACGGCGTGCGCCTCACCGACGCGCAGATAGGCACGGACCTGCTGCTCAACCAGGCGGTGATCTACCGGGACCGGCGCGACAACTCCCTCGTCGGCGACGGGATGACCATCGGGCAGGACCTCCAGGCCGAGATGATGGAGTCGCACGGCGAGCTGAGCCTGCGCGGCGCGAAGGTCGGCGTCTCGCTCAGCCTGCGCGGCAGCCGACTGTCCAATCCGTACGGGCGCCGGGCGCTGAACACACCGCAGCTGACCGTCGAACGCACCATGTATCTGACCCCCGCGGGCATCGGCGACCCCGTGCTGACCAGCGGCCGGACCCCCGCGCGCGGTACCCGGGTGCAGCGGTTCGAGTGCGAGGGCGGGATCCGGCTGGACGACGGCCGGTTCGGCGACGCGGTGGACTTCGAGCAGGCCCGCCTCACCCTGCGCGACGACCAGGAGATCTCGATGCGCCGCGTCCAGGTGCCCGAACTGCGGTTCCTCGGCCGGCGTCCGCAGCGCGGGCGGGTCGTGCTGAACGGGGCGCGGGTGGTCACCCTCATCGACCAGGCGACCAGCTGGCCGGGCGCGGGCCAGCTGCAGATGGCCGGCTTCCAGTACGAGTACCTGGTGCCGCGCGGCCCGTTCCCGCTGGCCCGGCGCCTGCAGTGGGTGGCCGCGGCCACTCCCGAGTACAACCCTGAGCCGTACGAGCGACTGGCGACCGTGCTGCGCAACGGCGGCGAGGACGAGGAGGCGCGCGAGGTGCTGCTCGCCAAGCAGCGCCACCGCCGCGAGAACCTGCCAATCGCGGCGAAGCTGTGGGGTTACGTACAGGACTGGACGGTCGCCTACGGGTACCGGCCGGGGCGTGCGGCCGTCTGGATGGGCGTGCTGTGGGCGGTGACCTCCTTCGCCTTCGCGCACGCCGCCCATCCGCCGCTCAAGAGCGGTGAGCATCCGCCGTGGAACCCGTCGATCTTCGCCCTCGACCTGCTGCTGCCGCTCATCGACCTCGGCCAGGCCGGTTTCTGGCAGCTGCGCGGCGGCTGGCAGTGGCTGTCCGCGGTGGTGATCCTGCTGGGCTGGGTCCTGGCGACGACGGTGGCGGCGGGCGCGACCCGCACACTCCGCAGGGGCTGAGCGGCGACTGAACGGCGGCTGAGCCACGGCTGTCGCGCGAGGGGTGCGGCGCCGGCCGCGTGGGCGCCGTACAGCCTTCTGACACCTGAGCGACAGTCACCTTTTACCTGCCCTTGACCGATCCTCGCGCAACCAAACCACGGTTACGAAAGCGTCACCGCACACCCACTGGTACACGTCCGACCTGCGGTTTTCAATGGACCCACCATGGCACTGCTGCGAGCGCTCCTCCGTACGGTCCGGATGGCGCGGAACACTTCGAGTCTCGCCGCCGGTCTGCCCGACGACGACGAGGTGCTGCTCGACGCCCCGGACGAGCGGCTCGGCCCAGCCCTGGTCGCGGCGGGCCGCGGCGAGTACGGCCCGGCGGCCAAGCTCCTGTCCACCACCCGCGAGTCCGCAGAGTGGGAGAACCGGGACCGGTACACGACCCGCCTCGCGGCCTTCGCCCTCTCCCGCGGGGAGTGGTTCGACGACTGGCGCTCCGCCGCCCCGCACGACCCGGACGCGGCCCTGGTCAAGGCCGAGCTCGCGGTGTGCCGGAGCTGGCGGTCACCGGCCCGCGCCGAACTGCTGCGCCAGGTCGGACCACTGATCTCCGTCGCAGCCGAGGGCGCCCCGCGCGACCCCGTACCGTGGCGGATCGCGCTGGACCACGCCCGTGGCACGAACGCGCCGCACACCGAGTTCGAGCAGTTGTGGGCGCAGGCCGTCCGCCGCTCCCCGCACCACTACGGCTGCCATGTGGCCGCCCTGCAGTACCTGTCCGCCGCCTGGTACGGCTCGCACCGCGAGTGCTTCGACTTCGCCGAGCGCGCCGCCCACGACGCGCTGCCCGGCTCCCTGGTCCAGGCGCTGCCCGTGCGGGCGGCCTTCGCCTATCTGACCGAGGGCGGCGGGGCCGCCGTCGGCCGCGAGCGCCTCGACTCGGCGGCCGACCTGGCGATCGCCCTCTCCGCGGAGTACCAGGACGCCGACCCGTGGCCCGCGGAGGTCCGCAATCTCCTCACGTATGTGCTGGTCAGGCTGGAACGCTGGGAGGACGCGCTGGAGCAACTGCGCCGGATCGGCCCGTACGCCACCTCGTTCCCCTGGGACCGGATCTCGGACGATCCGCTCGGCCAGTTCCTCGAACTGCGCGACGGGATCCGGATCCAGGTGGCCTCGGACAGACCCTTGAGGGCACGGATCGGGGATCTTCCGCATCCACGGAGTGAGCACGGCGGACGTACGCCCTCCGGTGACCATTAGGCTTTCGCGTCGTGACCACCGTCCGGCTCCCACTCTTCCCCCTGAACTCGGTGCTGTTTCCCGGGCTCGTCCTGCCGCTGAACATCTTCGAGGAGCGTTATCGCGCGATGATGCGCGATCTGCTCAAGACCGCCGAGGACGAACCGCGCCGGTTCGCCGTCGTCGCCATCCGCGACGGCCACGAGGTCGCGGCCACCTCGCCCGGTATGCCCGACCAGACGGCCGTACCGCAGCGCGGGCCCTCGGCCGGCTTCGGCGACGAACCGCTGAAGGCCTTCCACGCGGTGGGCTGTATCGCCGACGCGGCAACCATCCGGGAGCGGGCCGACGGCAGCTTCGAGGTACTGGCCACCGGGACGACCCGGGTACGGCTGGCCTCCGTGGACGCCTCGGGGCCCTATCTGACGGCCGAGCTGGAGGAACTGCCGGAAGAGCCCGGCGACGAGGCCGGGGCGCTGGCGGAAGGGGTGCTGCGGGCCTTCCGGCAGTACCAGAAGCGGCTGGCGGGCGCGCGGGAGCGGTCGCTCGCGACCGGGGCCGATCTGCCGGACGAGCCGTCCGTCGTCTCGTACCTGGTCGCGGCGGCGGCGATGCTGGACGTCCCGGCGAAACAGCGGCTGCTCCAGGCCCCGGACACGGCGTCCCGGCTGCGCGAGGAGCTGACGCTGCTGCGGGCGGAGACCGCGATCATCCGCAATCTGCCCTCGCTGCCCGCGTCGGAGCTGACGCGCGGGCCGACGAGCCTCAACTGAAGGATCCTTTCTTGGCCAAGAAGGCGAAAAAGCAGCAGCAGGCGGGCGGGACACCGGCGACCGTGGCGCTCGCCGCGGCCGGGGTCGAGTTCACCGTCCACGCCTACGCACACGACCCGGCGCACCCCTCGTACGGGGAGGAGGCCGCCGAGGCCATGGGCGTGTCCCCGGACCGGGTCTTCAAGACGCTGGTCGCGGACGTCGACGGGGGCCTGACGGTCGCCGTCGTGCCCGTGGCGGGCTCCCTCGACCTGAAGGCGCTGGCGGCGGCGGTGGGCGGCAAGCGGGCCGCGATGGCCGATCCGGCCGCCGCGGAACGCACCACGGGGTACGTCCGCGGGGGCATCTCGCCGCTCGGGCAGCGCAAGCGGCTCCGTACGGTGCTGGACGCGTCCGCGCGCGGACACACCACGATCTGCGTCTCCGCCGGGCGGCGGGGGCTGGAGGTCGAACTGGCTCCGGACGACCTCGCGCGGCTCACCGGCGCGGTGGTGGCGGACGTCGGGCGGGGCTGACCTCTCGACGGGCGTGCGCGGCCTCTCGACGGGGGCCGGGTTCTCGGTTAAGTACCGAGGACATGTCGAAGAAGACGCGTAAGCGGAAGTGGCGTATCCGGAAGGGTCGGGCGAACCACGGACGCCGGCCGGCGTGAGCGCTCCGCTGGGAGGGCTGTACGGGTAGGTCGGTGGGTCGGCCGCGGGTGCGTCGTGGCCGGCCGCTCAGTGCCCCGCGCCCCTTGGGGGCGCTCGCCGTCAGGCCTGCGGGGCCTGCGGGGCCTGCGGGTGGTACGGGGACTCGAAGGGGTCCGGGTCTCTCGGGGCGAAGAGGGCTGTCAGGCCCAGGTGGACCAGTAGGGCCGAGACGGACCAGGCGAGCAGCGCGCCCTTGGCCCCGAGTTCCAGCGGGGCGTCGAAGGTGACGCCCTTGCCGGCCTCTTTGGCATGCGCGACCACGTCCTGGGTGGGTCCGAGCCAGACGCCGAGCCGCCAGGCGACCAGGGAGCCGAGGACGCCGCCGACGGTGAGGGCGACGACGAGCGTGATTCCGCCCCGGCGACGCAGCAGGAACACCGCCAGCGCGCTGACCAGACCGAGGGCGAGCGCCAGCAGAGTGAACGTTCCGTCCACGCCGATGGCCTGCTCCCCCTCCGTGTCCTTGAGGTAGACGGTGGTGTCGTCCGAGACGAGCGGCACGTGCGGTGCCAGCCACCACCACAGGACGCCGAGCAGCAGCCCGCCGACCGCCATCGCGACCGTGATGATCGCGGCCTCGCGCAGCTCTTTCTTCATTCCGGGACCGTCCTCCTCATGGCCGAGCCCGTACCCGGCGGGCGGCGCCTGCCAGGCGTCGTGCGGCGGCTGGTGGTGCGGCGGCGGAGGCGGGTTCAGCGGTGCGGTCACACCGACATCGTGCCAGGCCCGCCTGTCGGGCGCGTCACCGGACGGCCGCCCGGCGGTAGGCCCAGGTCGCCACGGCCAGCGAGGCGACACCGACGCCCGCGCACACGGCGAGGTCGAGCAGCACGAGACCCCAGTCCGGGTCCGGCCCGAAGGTCAGCCCGAGCGCCTCGACCCCGTAGGTGGAGGGCATCAGATCACGCGCCCACTGCACGAACGTCGGCAGCCGGTCCGGTGGCAGCACGCCGAGCAGCAGCGCGGCGGACATGCCCAACTGGCCGAGCAGTGTAGCCAGTTCGGGGCGGGGCGCGAGCAGTCCGAGCGCCGCGCCGAGCCCGGCGAGCGCCGCGCCCGCGAGCGGGATGACGGCGACGAGGATCCACAGGTGCGTCATCGGCAGCTGGAAGAGGACGCTGCCCACGACGGCGGTCACGAGCGTCCCCGGCACGGTGAAGGAGGCGTACGCGGCGGCCGCCCCGAGCACGACGGCGGCGGGCGGCACGGGCAGGGTCGCGTAGTGGTCGAGACCGCCGCTGGCGCGCAGCTGGCCGAAGTACTGGGCGAGCAGGTTGAGCGCGACGAACGCGACCACGAGGACCGACGAACCGGCGACCACGGCCCGCGCCTCACCGCCGCCGTCCACGACCCCGCGCATCAGGACCATGATCCCGATCGACTGGAAGGTCGCCACGAACAGCAGCGGGATCCGCGCCACCCTGGCCCGGGAGAGCTGTGCCCGGTAGACGGCGGCCAGCGCCGGCCACAGCCGCGCGCGCGGCCCGAGCGGGGCCACGGCACGGGCACCGTCCTCGGTGTCCGTGATGTCCACGCCCCGGCTCCCGTCCACACGGGCTGCGCCGGGCAGGACCTCGGCGGGTACGACACTCACGTCGAGCGGCTCCTGTTCGCTTCGGCTGTCGTCCTGTACCTGTCTCGTCTGTGCCTGTCTCGTCTGTGCCTGCTGTGTCCGCACCTGTTCCGTCCGCACCTGTTCCGTACGGCTGCGGCGGCCCGAACGCTCACGCCTTGACCAACCCCCGTACGCTCCCGGCGCTGCCGCCCAGTGCCAGGTACACGTCCTCCAGGCTCGGCGTGGCGAGTGTGAAGTCGTCCAGAGCCGCGAAGGCGGCGCCGCCGGTGACCGCCCCGACGGCCGCGCGGGCCTCCTCGGGAGAGAGCCGCAGCGACCAGCGACGGCCCGACTCTACGGCGCGGTCGCGCAGGGCCGCGACCTCGGGCACGTCGAGCGGGGCGCGCTCGCGCCAGACGAGTTCGAGCCGCACCTCGCCGGCGACCTGTTCCTTCAGCCCGGAGGGGGTGTCGCAGGCGATGACACGGCCCCGGTCGAGGACGGCGACCCGGTCGAGGACGGTCTCCGCCTCGATGACGTTGTGGGTGACCAGGAGGACCGTGGTGGCCTGCTCGGCCCGGCGCCGGTCGACGGCGCTCCAGACGGCCCGGCGGGCGACGGGGTCCATGCCGGTGGTGGGCTCGTCGAGAACCAGGAAGGGCCGTACGCCGACGAGGGTGGTGGCGAAGCAGGCGAGCCGCCGCTGTCCGCCGGAGAGCTTCTTGAGGGGCCGTGAGGCGAGCGCGGTGAGCCCCAGTTCCTCCAGGACCGCGTCCCGCTCGGCCCGCGCGCTGCGCACGTCCAGCCCGCGCAGCCGGCCGGTCGTCTCCGCGGCGAGCGACACGGTCAGCTCGTCGAGCGCGGTGGACTCCTGCCCGAGGTACGCGAGAATCCGCGACGCCCGCTCGGGGTGGCGCACGATGTCGTGCCCGAGGATCTCGACGCTGCCGCGGTCGGGGCGCATCAGCCCGGTCAGCTGGCGTACGAGGGTGGTCTTGCCCGCGCCGTTCGGTCCGAGCAGCCCGAAGATCTCGCCCTGCCGGATGTCGATGCGTACTCCGTCGGTGGCCCGCACCTCGGGTGTCGCGGGTTGCCCGCGCCGGCCGCGCACCGCCGGATACGTCTTGGTGAGATCCCGTACCGCGCACACGACATCCCCACCGTGCCCGTCCCGGACTGCCTGTGCGGTGCGCGTACTCACGAGACCCGAGACTACGGGGTCCCGCCCCCCGAACAACGCGCGGGGCGGACATACCGCGCCCGGAACAGGCGCTGGGGGGCGCCTCCCAGGGGCGCGAAAAACCCCACGACAAGCCCCCCACCACCCCCCACCAGCCGTCAGAGGCGCGAGAAACCACGCAACAAGCCCTCACCAGCCGTCAGGGGCGCGAAGAACTACGCGACCGCCCCCCACCAGCTCTCAGGAGCGCGGGAACCGCGACCGTCCCCCATGGCCGTCAGAGACACGCAAGGCCCCACCCCCGCAGGGGCGCGGGGAACTGCGCAACAAGTCCCCACCGACCCGCAGCCGACACACAACGCCCAGGCCGACGCCGCACCACTCCCACCCGCACCGGCAAAGCCCGCCGGGAGGCCAACCCCCACCTACTCCCCCGCGGCAGCATGCTCCGCGGTCCGCGCGTCGATCTCCCGCCAGAACCCCGCCCGAATCGCATACCGGTCATGCTCGTCGATCTGGTCGTCCTTGTGCGCGAGCAGCCCGAACCGCGCGGCATACCGCAACAGCTCCCCGTCGATCCGGTGCGGCACCCGCGGATACATCGTGGACAGCTTCGGCAGCTGCGCCTGGTCGGCCAGCCGCTCCATCCACCGCCGGGCGAACACCTGCCCGACCTCGAACGGATCACCGCCCACCGTGGTGATGTCCTCCTCGCGGTCGGCCCACCGCTGCTCGGCCGAGGTGAGCTGCGCGAGCGTCGGCAGCAGCGCGGCCTCCGCGTTCTCGGCGGCGGCGGCCGTGCCGGGCCGGTCCACCCACCCCTTGTCGGACGACCAGCGCAGCGTCGCGTTCGCGGGATGCTGGGCCGCCGCCGGGCCGCCGGGCGCACCGGGCGGTCCGGGCGCCCGCAGCGCGGCCAGGTCCTTCGGCGTGGGAACACCCTTCGCGGCCGGCACCCGCGCCTCCGTGCCGTTCTCGCCCGGCGCGGCCTGCGTGTGCTCGGCCTCCGCCACGGTCCTTTCCCCCACGGTCCGTTCGCTCACGGCCCGCTCATTGGCGGACCCCAGCGCGGACTCGGGCAGCGGCGCGGAGAGGATCGCGGCGATCTCGGGCCGCGGCACGGGCGGCGGCGCGCAGACCCCGCCGAGGTCCTTGGCCCGTACGGCTTTGGTGATCCAGATCCGGTCGAGCACCCGCCGCTCGTCGGCCTCTGCGACGAGGTCCTCGGACTGGTTGTAGTCGCCGTCCGCGGCCTGTACGGCCCACAGGTGCACGGCGACCCCGTGTTCCTTGGCGGCCATCATGCCGGGCAGCAGATCCCCGTCGCCGGTGACGAGCACGACGTCGGAGCAGGCACGGTTGCGCGCCAGTTCCGTGAGCTCGGCGTGCATGGCGGCGTCGACGCCCTTCTGCGCCCACCGCCCGTCGCTGCGGGTCAGCGCGCCGAGGCGCACCGTGACCCGGGGCATCACCCGCAGTCTGCGGTGCTCCGGCTGCGGTACGCGGTCGGGGGCGCCGTCGAACCAGTAGATGCGCAGCAGGGGCCGATCCGTCTCGGACTCGGCGCGCTCGCGCAGCCCCTGGATGAGGGCGGCGTGGTCAACGGTGATCCGGGATCGCGAGGGTTCCCCGGCGAGGAGACTGGCAGCGGCCCCGAGCAGATAACCGGCGTCCACCAGGACGATGCAGCGGTCCACGCGATCCACCCTCTTTCCGGGAGGTTTGCTTCGGGCTTCCTTCGAGTCTGCCCGACCACGCGGAGGTTAACGGCCGGAACTCGATCTTCGGCGTGGCGGATCGGCGTATCACTCGCCCACAGACCTTATTACGCACGGTAATTCTCCGAAATGCGCGACTCCTCAGCCTATGTGAGTCTGAGTCCGGCCCTAGGGGGCTTGGGCCCCCTGATCCCCCGTAGGAGGCAGCGTCATGGCCAAGAACAAGAACCGTAAGCAGGGCGGCGAGCAGGACCGCTCGTCGCAGCCGGAGCGTGCGCAGGAGCAGTCCGAGCGGTCCTCGGCACAGGCGCAGCAGTCGCCGGTGTCGCAGATCCAGGGCAGCCCGGCCGATGTCGCCCGCAAGCACCAGAAGCGTTTCGGCCACAACTGAGCCGGGCGCACGGGCCATCGCGGCCCAGGCACACGCCGAGGGGCGCACCCGTGCACGGGTGCGCCCCTCGCGCCGGTCCGGAGACCCGGAGGCCGGGAGAATCGGATACCCGGATGTTCGGATGCCCGGATGTTCGGTGATGCGGGAAAGCCGTCAGCCGGTTGTCGCCAGGCAGGCCGGGCCCAGCAGCACCTTCAGGTCGCCGAAGAGCGCGGGGTCGGCCTTCACCCGGTGCCGGTCGAGCCGCAGGACCGTGGTCCTGCTCGGGCCCTGGAGCCGGATCCGCACCTCGCTCTCGCCCCGGTGGTGACTGAGGATCTCGCCGAGCCTGCTGACCATGGGCGGGGTGATCTTCAGGGCCGGGATGGTGAGGATCACGGGCGCGTTGGTGCCCGCGTTCGACAGGTCCGGGACCTGCAGTTCCATCGCGACCAGCCGCGGCACGTCCTCGCGCTTGTCGAGGCGGCCCTTGACGAACACCACGGCGTCCTCGACGAGTTGGGTCGACACCAGCTGGTAGGTCGCGGGGAAGAACATGCACTCGATGGAGCCGGCGAGGTCCTCGACGGTGGCGATGGCCCAGGCGTTGCCCTGCTTGGTCATCTTGCGCTGGAGGCCGGAGATGATGCCGCCGATGGTGACGACCGCGCCGTCCCCGTGCTCCCCGCCGGTGAGCTGGGCGATGCCCGCGTCGGCCTTGTCGGACAGCACGTGCTCCAGGCCGAAGAGCGGGTGGTCGGAGACGTACAGGCCGAGCATCTCCCGCTCCTGGGCGAGGAGGTAGGCCTTGTCCCACTCGTCGGTGGTGAACTCCACGTCGAGGCCGAAGCCGGGCTCGGTGTTGTCCGCCTCGCCCATGCCGCCGAAGAGGTCGAACTGCCCCTCGGCCTCTTTCCTCTTCACCGCGACCACGTTGTCGATCATCGGCTCGAAGTGCGCGGTGAGGCCCTTGCGGGTGTGCCCCATCGTGTCGAAGGCACCGGCCTTGATGAGGGATTCCGTGGTGCGCTTGTTGCAGGCGGCGGCCTCGACCTTGTCGAGGTAGTCGGGGAACGAGTTGTACTTCCCCTTGGCCTTGCGGCTGCGGATGATCGACTCGACGACGTTCGTACCGACGTTGCGGACGGCCGAGAGGCCGAAGAGGATCACGTCGTCGCCCTGCGCGGCGAAGTTCTGCTCCGACTCGTTGACGTTCGGCGGCAGGACCTTGATCTTCATGCGCCGGCACTCGTTGAGGTAGACCGCCGACTTGTCCTTGTCGTCCTTGACCGAGGTGAGCAGCGCGGCCATGTACTCGGCCGGGTAGTTCGCCTTCAGATAGCCGGTCCAGTACGAGACCAGTCCGTACGCGGCCGAGTGGGCCTTGTTGAACGCGTATCCGGCGAACGGGACCAGCACGTCCCACAGGGCCTGGATCGCCTCGGCGCTGTAGCCGTTCTTCTGTGCGCCCTCCTGGAAGAGGACGAAGTTCTTCGCCAGCTCGTCGGGCTTCTTCTTGCCCATCACACGGCGCAGGATGTCGGCTTCGCCGAGCGAGTAGCCGGCGATGATCTGGGCGGCCTTCTGGACCTGCTCCTGGTAGACGATCAGGCCGTAGGTGACCGCCAGGACCTCTTCGAGCGGCTCCTCAAGCTCCTTGTGGATCGGGGTGATCTCCTGGCGCTTGTTCTTGCGCTCCGCGTAGTTGATGTGCGAGTTCATGCCCATCGGGCCCGGCCGGTAGAGGGCCGAGACGGCGGAGATGTCCTCGAAGTTGTCGGGCTGCATCTGGCGCAGCAGCGAGCGCATCGGGCCGCCGTCGAACTGGAAGACACCGAGGGTGTCACCGCGGCAGAGCAGTTCGAAGGTCTGGGGGTCGTCCAGCGGGAGCGCGAGCATCTCCAGGTCGATGCCCTTGTTGGCCTTCACCATCTTGATGGCGTCGTCCATGATCGTGAGGTTGCGCAGGCCCAGGAAGTCCATCTTGAGCAGGCCGAGCGACTCGCACTGCGGGTAGTCCCACTGCGTGATCGTGACGCCGTCGGTGTGGCGCGTCCAGAGCGGCGCGTGGTCGACGATGGGCTCGCTGGACATGATCACGCCGGCCGCGTGCACGCCCATCTGCCGGACCAGGCCCTCGACGCCCTTCGCGGTGTCGATGACCTTCTTCACGTCCGGCTCGTTCTCGTACATCCCGCGGATCTCGCCGGCCTCGCCGTAGCGCGGGTGCTTGGGGTCGGTGATGCCGTTCAGGTCGATGCCCTTGCCGAGGACGTCGGCGGGCATCGCCTTGGTGAGCCGGTCGCCCATCGCGTACGGATAGCCCAGCACGCGCGCGGAGTCCTTGATGGCGTTCTTCGCCTTGATCTTGCCGTACGTGCCGATCATGGCGACCTTGTCGGCGCCGTACTTCTCGGTCACGTACCTGATCACCTCGACGCGCCTGCGCTCGTCGAAGTCGATGTCGACGTCGGGCATGGAGACGCGCTCGGGGTTGAGGAACCGCTCGAAGATCAGACCGTGCGGGATCGGGTCGAGGTCGGTGATGCCCATGGCGTACGACACGATCGAACCGGCCGCGGAGCCTCGGCCGGGGCCGACCGCGATGCCCTGCTTCTTGGCCCACATGATGAAGTCGGCGACGACGAGGAAGTACCCCGGGAACCCCATCTGGATGATGACGTCCATCTCGTACTCGGCCTGCTTCTGGCGGTCGTCGGGGACGCCGCCGGGGAAGCGGCGCTCCATGCCGCGGCGCACCTCCTCCTGGAACCAGGTGACCTCGGTGAAGCCCTCGGGGATGTCGAACTTCGGCATGAGGTTCTTCGCCTCGAACATGCCGGTCGTGTCGATCTGCTCGGCCACCAGGAGGGTGTTCGCACACCCTTCCTGCCAGGCGTCCGAGGAGTCCACGGCGTACATCTCGTCCGTCGACTTCAGGTAGTAACCGGTGCCGTCGAAGCGGAAGCGGTCCGGGTCGGAGAGGTTCTTGCCGGTCTGGATGCACAGCAGCGCGTCGTGCGCGACCGACTCGTGCGCGTACGTGTAGTGCGAGTCGTTCGTCACCAGCGGCGGGATGCCCAGCTTCTTGCCGACCCGCAGCAGGTCCGCGCGGACCCGGCTCTCGATCTCGATGCCGTGGTCCATCAGCTCCAGGAAGTACCGGTCCTTGCCGAAGATGTCCTGGTACTCGGAGGCCGCCTTGACCGCCTCGTCGAACTGGCCGAGGCGCAGCCGGGTCTGCAGCTCGCCGGAGGGGCACCCCGTGGAGGCGATCAGCCCCTCGGACCACTGGGAGATGGTCTCCTTGTCCATGCGGGGCCACTTCTGCAGCCAGCCCTCCGCGTACGCGTCCGAGGAGAGCTTGAAGAGGTTGTGCAGGCCCGTCCGGTTCGCCGCCCAGATCGTCTTGTGGGTGTAACCACCGGAACCGGACACGTCGTCGCGCTTCTGGTGCGGCTGGCCCCACTTGATCTTCCGCTTGTTGCGCCGCGACTCGGGGGCGACGTACGCCTCGATGCCGATGATCGGGGTGACGCCCGCCTTCTTGGCCGTGTGGAAGAAGTCGTACGCCCCGTGGAGGTTGCCGTGGTCGGACATCGCGATGTGCGACATGCCCATCTCGTTGCACGCGTCGAACATGTCCTTGAGCCGCGCGGCACCGTCCAGCAGCGAGTACTGGGTATGGACGTGCAGGTGCGTGAACGGCGGCTTTGACACGGCTTCGGCCTCCAAGAAGAACTGGCGTCGACGGGGTCCCTGCGAGCTGCGGGCAGTCTGGGGGACAGCGACGAAGTCTATGCCGGAGCACTGACACTCCGAGCTCCCTCCCCCGTACCTTCGTACGTACCTTCAAGGAAGGGGAAACGGGCACTCCCGTGTATCCCCGTCCGTTGGAGGATGACGGTGACAACCGCTCCGGCGGACCCCGTGTTCCGTTCCACTCGTCATGCATCACCTGCACCAGGAGGCACCCAGCGATGTCGGTTCCGCAGCTCAGCGCCGAGCAGCGCGGCGAAGAGATCCTCGCCGTCTTCAATACCGCCTTCGGCGAGCTGCTGGCCGCCGATCCGGCCGCCTTCCGTGTGAAGTTCCGGAAGATGGCGGCCTCGGCGTTCGCGTTCTACCGCGGGACGGCAGGGCTCTTCTACCACGACCTGGAGCAGGAGAAGCGGGGCGGACCGTACCTGGACGAGCGCACCTCCCGGGTGTGGATCCACGGCGACCTGCACGCGGAGAACTTCGGCACGTACATGGACGCCCAGGGCCGGCTGATCTTCAACGTGAACGACTTCGACGAGGCGTACGTCGGCCCGTTCACCTGGGACCTCAAGCGTCTCGCGGCCTCCGTGGCCCTGATCGGCCACGCGAAGGCGCTGAGCGACGAGCAGATCACCTCCCTGGTGCGGACGTACGCGGCGGCCTACCGGGAGCGCATCCACGCCCTGGCGACGGGCGCCAAGAGCGACGAGGTGCCGCCCTTCACGCTGGACACCGCCCAGGGGCCCCTGCTGGACGCCCTGCGGGACGCGCGCTCGCTGACCCGCTTCGGGCTGCTCGACTCGATGACCGAGATCCGCGACTTCGAGCGCCGCTTCGCGCCGGGCGGCGGCTCCATCGAGCTGGACGCGGCCACCCGCTACAAGGTCCTGGCCGCCTTCGACGGCTATCTGGAGACGCTGCCCGAGTCGTCCCTCGACCGCCCGGACTCGTACCGGGTGAAGGACGTCGTGGGCCGCCGTGGCATCGGCATCGGCTCGGCCGGGCTGCCCTCGTACAACATCCTTCTGGAGGGTGCCACCGACGCCCTGGAGAACGATGTGGTGATCTACATCAAGCAGGCCCAGACCCCGGCCGTCTCGCGGCACATCACGGACTCCTCGATCCGCGAGTACTTCCAGCACGAGGGCCACCGCACGGTGATCTCCCAGCGCGCCCTCCAGGCGCACGCCGACCCGTGGCTGGGCTGGACCGAGCTGGACGGCGCGGGCCAGCTGGTCGCCGAGGTCTCGCCGTACGCGGTGGACCTGGACTGGGGTGACATCGACGACCTGGAGGAGATCGCGGCGGTCGTCGCCGACCTCGGCAGGTCCACCGCCACCATGCACGCGGCCGCGGACGACGAGAGCGGCCACTCGGAGCTGGTGCCGTTCTCCACCGAGCGCGCCATCGACGCGGCGATCGCGGGCGACGAGGACAGCTTCGGCGACCTCCTCGTGGACTTCGCGCACGAGTACGGCGCCCGTGCGCGCGCCGACCACCAGATCTTCGTGGACCTGTTCCGCAACGGACGGATCCCGGGCCTGTGACCGCCCGCCCACCGACCGGGACCGCCGGACCGCGGCCACCCACAGGAACCCTTTAGGGGTCCCTTACAGGAGTACGTGACAGACTCTTCGGAACCATGGACATATCCGGGACCCAGCTCAGAGCCGTTCGCGCGGCGCTGTTCACGGCACTGGTCGTGACGCTCAGCACCGCGTCGCACGTGCTGCTGTCCCGGGTCCCCCTGCCGCTGGCCGGCGTGGCCGCGCTCAGCTGTGCCGTCTTCGTCGTCGCGTACGCGCTGGCGGGCCGCGAGCGCGGCTTCGGGCGGATCGCCGCCCTGCTGATCCCGCTGGAGCTGGCCGCCGACACGCTGTTCACGGCGGGCCAGCACGCCTGTTACGGCAAGGCGGGCGGCCCGGTCGCGGGCCCCCTGCGCTCGGTCGGTCTCGACGTGCTCTGCGGTGGCGGCGAGGTCGGCACCCCGCTGGCCCGGGTGACGGGCGGCGAGGCGACCCCCGCCGCGGCCCTGCTCGCGCAGGCCGATCCGGGCGCCGCCTGGCTGCTGCTGGGCGCGCACATCTGTGTCGGCCTCCTCGCCGCCGCCTGGCTGCGCCGCGGCGAGCGGGCCCTGGCCCAGCTCCTGGACGCGATGGCCGCCGCCACGTTCCGTCCGCTGCTGGTCGCGGTCGCCGCGGTGACCGTGCATCTCACTCCGGTGCGCCGGCTGCCGCGGCCCACCCACCGGGTCGCCGCCACGCGTACGCGGCTCTTCGTGCACTCCATGGGACGGCGTGGACCGCCGTGCTCGGCCGTTCCCGCCTGAGCACACCAGTCCCCGTACACCTGTCACACCCACGGAGAAATCATGAGCAAGCGGAACAGCCAGGCCTCGAAGTCGGCGGCCCGTGAGCGGCTGCGCATCGAGCGCGAGCGGCAGGCCAAGCGCGACAAGGCCAAGCGGCAGATCATCGTCGCCGGTTCGATCGTCGCGGTCCTCGCGATAGCCGGCGGCATCGGCTACGCCGTCGTACAGGACAACGAGCCCTCCAAGTGGGACGCCGCCGCGGACGCGAAGGTCGTCGCCCCCGCCAACACCAGCGGCAAGAACGGCTCGACCGTCGTCATCGGCGAGTCCAAGACCGACAACACGGTCCACCTCTACGAGGACCCGCGCTGCCCGGCCTGTGCCTCCTTCGAGCAGACGGTCGGCGAGACCGTCAACAAGGGCATGACGGACGGCGACTACAAGCTCTCCTTCACCCTCGGCACCTTCCTCGACGGCAACCTCGGCGGCGAGGGCTCGAAGAACGGCGTGAGCGCGCTCGGCGCCGCGCTGAACGTCAGCCCCGAAGCCTTCCTGGAGTACAAGACCGCGCTCTACTCCACGAAGTACCACCCCGAGGAGACGACCGACGACCTCGCCAAGGACAGCTACCTGATCAAGGTGGCGAACTCGGTGGACGCGCTGAAGGACAACAAGAAGTTCCAGGACGCCGTCAAGAAGGGCACGTACGACGCCTGGGCGATGAAGATGAGCAAGACGTTCGACGACGCCAAGGGTGTCGACTCGACGCCGACCATCAAGATCAACGACAAGGTGATCACGAACCCGAGCACGGTCGCCGACTGGCAGAAGGCTCTCAAGGACGCGGGTGTCACCAAGTAACGCATGTCTTGGGGGCGGGCGAACTTCTCCACGTTCGCCCGCCCTTCACGTCCTTCGCCTTACGGAAAGCCCTACCCATCAGTAATCTGACCGGCCGTGACCAGTCGCATCAGATCCCACTCCCACCCCGACTCCCCCGCCCTCAGCCGCCGCACGGTGGTCAAGGCGGCCGCGGCCACCGCCGTGCTCGGGGCCCCGCTCGCCGCGGCGCTGCCGGCCCGCGCCGCCGAGGCTCCCGCGTTCCTGCACGGCGTCGCCTCGGGCGATCCCCTGCCGGACGGCATCCTTCTGTGGACCCGGGTGACCCCCACCGCCGAGGCGGCCCCCGGCTCCGGGCTCGGCCCGGACGTCGAGGTCGGCTGGACGGTGGCCGCGGACAAGGCGTTCACGACGATCGTCGCGAAGGGCTCCACCACCGCGACCGCCGCCTCCGACCACACCGTCAAGGCGGACGTCCGCGGCCTGAAGCCCGCCACCGACTACTGGTTCCGCTTCTCCAGCGGCTCCGCCGACTCGTCGGCCGCCCGCACCCGCACGGCCCCCGCCCACGACGCGGCCGTGGCCGGGATGCGCTTCGGCGTGGTGTCCTGCGCCAACTGGGAGGCCGGATACTTCTCTGCGTACCGGCACCTGGCCGCGCGCGGCGACCTGGACGCCTGGCTGCACCTCGGCGACTACATCTACGAGTACGGCACCGGCGAGTACGCGACACGGGGCACCGTCGTACGCCCGCACGCCCCGGCGCACGAGATCGTCACCCTCGCCGACTACCGCACCCGGCACGGCCGTTACAAGACCGACCCGGACCTGCAGTCCCTGCACGCGGCAGCCCCCGTCATCGCGATCTGGGACGACCACGAGTTCGCCGACGACACCTGGTCGGGCGGCGCCGAGAACCACACCGAGGGCGCCGAGGGCGCCTGGTCCGCCCGCCAGGCCGCCGCCAAGCAGGCCTACTTCGAGTGGATGCCGGTGCGGCCCGCCGTCGAGGGGACCACCTACCGGCGGCTGCGCTTCGGCAGGCTCGCCGACCTCTCCCTGCTCGACCTGCGCTCGTACCGCTCGCAGCAGGTGAAGGCCGGCGACGGCACCGTGGACGACCCGGACCGTACGCTCACCGGCCGGGCCCAGCTCGACTGGCTGAAGGCGGGTCTGCGTTCCTCCGACACCAGCTGGCGGCTGGTCGGCAACTCCGTGATGATCGCCCCCTTCGCCATCGGCTCGCTCTCCGCCGAACTCCTCAAGCCCCTCGCCGAACTGCTCGGCCTGCCCGAGGAGGGCCTCGCCCTCAACACCGACCAGTGGGACGGTTACACCGACGACCGCCGCGAACTCCTCGCGCACCTGCGGGACAACGCGATCCGCAACACGGTCTTCCTCACCGGCGACATCCATATGGCCTGGGCCAACGACGTGCCGTACAACGCCGGTACGTATCCGCTGTCGGCCTCCGCCGCCACCGAGTTCGTCGTCACCTCGGTGACCTCCGACAACCTCGACGACCTCGTCGAAGTGCCCGAGGGTACGGTCTCGGCCCTGGCGTCACCCGTGATCCGGACCGCCAACCGGCATGTCCACTGGGTCGACACCGACCGCCACGGCTACGGCGTGCTGGACCTCACCGCCGAGCGGGCGCAGATGGACTACTACGTCCTCTCCGACCGTACGAGCACGAACGCGACGGCGTCCTGGGCCCGTTCGTACCGCACGCGCAGCGGCACGCAGAAGGTCGAGCGGACGTACGAACCGGTCTGAGCCCGGCGGTGCCCGCGGCCGGCTACAGGATCCCGCCGGTCACACGGTGTCGCCGGTCACAGGGTTTCGAGGAAGCCGAGCGCCACCCGCCAGGTGGCCTCGGCGGCCTCCTCGTCGTAGTCCGGGAGACCGGGGTCGGTGTACAGGTGTCCGGCGCCCGCGTATCTGTACACCTCCACGTCGGCCCCCGCCTTGCCCATCTGCAGATACCAGGCGGTCAGCCAGTCGTCGGGCTCGAAGGCGTCCGGCTCGGCGACGTGCAGCTGGACCGGCAGCTCGTCCACCGAGGCGGTCTCCGCGATGTCGGACGTGCCGTGCAGGAGCAGCAGTCCGCGGGCCTTGTCGTCGCCGAGTGCCAGGGTCTGCGCGGTCGCCGCGCCCAGCGAGAACCCCGCATACACGAGCCCCCGCTCCGAGTAGGGCGCCGCCGCCAGGATGGCGCGCTTGAGCAGCTCGTCCTTGCCCAGCTCGTCCTTGAAGGCCATGCCCTCCTCCACGGTCTCGAAGGTGCGCCCTTCGAAGAGGTCGGGCGTCCACACCTCGTGTCCCGCGGCGCGCAGCCGGTCCGCCGCGTCCCGCACCGCGGGCCGCAGTCCGAAGGTCGAATGGAAGAGCATGATGTTCATGAGGTCATGGTGCCAGCCGCCACTGACAACGCGGTCACCCCGGATATGACCGGGGGCACAGGTTAGTGACCCCGGTGGGCCGGTTACGGTCGAAGGCATGGAGAACGTGCTTCGCCCGCTGATCGTGATCGGCGGCTCGCTCGTGGTGACGCTGCTCGTCGGCTGGCTGGTCGACCTGCTGCTGCGACGCGCCGATCAACGCCACCACCAGGTCCCGCTGTGGGGCCTGCTGCGCCGCTGCCGTCTTCCGCTGCAGTTCGCCATGTGCGCCGCGATGCTGAGAGGGCTCTACGACCAGGCGGACATCGCGGCCGAGCACTCCTCGGGGATCGGCCAGGTCCTGACCCTGGTCCTCATCGGTTCCACCGCCTGGCTCATGGTGCGGATCGCCACGGCGATCGTCGAGTCCTCGTACTCCCGTTACGCGCACGCCCACCGCGATCCGGCCAGGGTCCGCCGGGTCCGTACGCAGGTGACGCTGATCCAGCGTGTCGTCTCCGCGATCGTCGGTGTGGTGGCGGTCGCCGCCATGCTGCTGACGTTCCCGGCGATGCGCGCGGCCGGCGCCTCGCTGCTCGCCTCGGCCGGCATCCTCGGCATCGTCGCCGGTGTGGCCGCGCAGTCCACACTCGCCAACATGTTCGCCGGACTGCAGATCGCCTTCGGCGACATGGTGCGGCTCGGGGACACGGTGGTGGTGAACGGGGAGTGGGGCACGGTCGACGAGATCACGCTCACCTTCCTGACCGTACGCACCTGGGACGAGCGCCGGTTCACGATGCCGGTCTCGTACTTCACCTCGCAGCCGTTCGAGAACTGGTCCCGCGGCGGGGTGCAGATGACCGGGACGGTCTTCTTCCACCTGGACCACAGCGCGCCCGTCGAGGAGATGCGCAACAAGCTCCGGGACATCCTCCGCGAGTGCTCCGCCTGGGACGGCCGCGACTACGGCCTCGCCGTGACCGACTCCACACCCAGCACGATGGAGGTACGCGCGCTGGTCACCGCGAAGGACGCGGACGACGTCTGGACGGTCCGGGTCACCGTCCGCGAACAGATGCTGCGCTGGCTGACCGTCCACCACCCGTACGCCCTGCCCCGCGTCAACACGGCCGACGCGATCCTGCCCCGGGGCACCATCCCGCACCCGAACGGCACCGAACCCCACCGCCCCCGCACGTCGACCCGAAGCCGAGCGACAGAACCTCCCCGCACAGGCCGAGGCTGACCCACCCGACGCAGTTCCCCACGCCCCCACTACCAAGGGACGCGGGGAACGGCGCAATCTTTTGCCTGTCAGGGGCGCGGGGAACTGCGCAATCTTTCGCCCTCCAGGGGCGCGGGGAACGGCGCAATCTTTCGTCTTCTGGGGGCGCGGGGAACGGCGCAATCTTTAAAGGGGCGCGGGGAACGGCGCGACAAGCCCCCACCGGACCCGCACCCGCCCCCAACCCCCGCAAGCCCCTACTTCAAACTACGCACATCCAGATGCCGCAGAACCCGGTCGACCACCTCCGGATTCGCCCCCGGCTCACTGCGCGCGGCCAACACCTCATGCCGAGCGGCGGACAGCATCTCCCCCTGAATCCGCCGCACCAGCCTGATCCGCCGAGCCCGCTGCTCATGCGCCTCCCGCCGCTCGTCCTCCCCCAGGTCGGGACTGATCCGGTACCCGATGTCGAACGCCCGCCGCAGCAACTGCTCGGTGAGTTCGTCGGACAGATCCTCCGTCTCCCCCAGCTCCCGCAACCGCAGCTTCGCCGCCTTGGCCGCCCGCACGGCAAGCGTCTTCTCGAACTCCTTCTCCCGGTCGGTGTCGGCCTGCACACCGAGCCTGCGCACCAGCCACGGCAGACTCAGCCCCTGCAGCACGAGCGTGGCCATGATCACCCCGAACGCGACGAAGATCATCTCGTCGCGGTTGGGGAACGGCTCCCCGTTCTCCATCTCCAGCGGAATGGCCAGCGCCAGCGCGACGGAGGCCACCCCGCGCATCCCGGCCCACCACATGACGACGGTCTCCCGCCAGGTCGTCGGGATGTCCTCGTCGAGATCCCGCTTCGCGTGCAGCCGCTTGGTCAGCCAGGTGGCGGGCAGCAGCCACACCAGGCGTACGAGCACCACGACCCCCACGATCGCGGCGGCCCAGCCGAGCAGCTCCCCCCAGCGTCCCGACGCCGTGCGGATCGCGTTGTGCAGCTCCAGTCCGATGAGCCCGAAGGCCACTCCGGTGACCAGCGTGTCGACGATGTTCCAGAAGGTGTGCCCGGCCAGCCTCGTCATGACGTCGTCGGCGTCGTTGGCGTACTCCGCCAGGAACAGCGCGGTGGTGAGCACCGCCAGCACTCCGGACCCGTGCAGCTCCTCCGCGAGCACGTACGAGGCGTACGGCACGAGCAGGGTCAGACTGATCTGCAGCGTCGGGTCCCCGAGGGAGTCCATCAGCCGGTTCGCGGCCCAGCCGAGCCCGAGTCCCACGGCGACCGCGACGACGGCGGACAGCAGGAAGTCGAGTGCCGCGCCCTGCAACGAGAAGGAGCCGCTGATCGCGGCGGCGATGGCCACGTGGTAGAGCACGATGGCCGTCACGTCGTTGAAAAGACCCTCGCCCTCCAGGATCGACACCAGGCGGCGCGGCAGGCCGAGCTGTCCCGCGACGGCGGTCGCCGCGACCGGGTCGGGCGGCGCCACCAGCGCGCCGAGCGCCACGGCGGCGGCGATCGGCAGGCCGGGCACGATCGAGTGGGCGACCGCGGCGACCACGGCGGTGGTGACGAACACCAGGGCCACGGCGAGCAGGAAGATCGGCCGTTTGTTGGCGGTGAACTGCCGCCAGGAGGTGCGCCGTACGGCTGCGTAGAGCAGTGGCGGAAGCAGCGCGGGCAGGATCAGGTCGGGCGGGATGTCCACGTTCGGTACGAAGTCGAGGACGGCCAGCACGATCCCGAGCAGGGTCATCAGCACCGGCGAGGGAAGTCCGAAGCGGTCCCCCAGCGGAACGCTGACGACGGCCCCGAGCAACAGCACGAACAACAGGGCCAGCTGGTCCACGTTCAGGGCTCCAGGGGTCTAGACATTGAAAACAGGCCAGACCCCAAGCGTGCCACCGCACGCAGTTTCCACACGCAGACGCACCAGGAGACGCCCTTCAGGGGCGCGGAGAACCGCGCGACAAGCCCTCACGGCCCTCACCGGCCCGGTACCCGAAGAACAACCCGAGCCCACCCGAGCCCACCCGAACGCACCCGAACGCACGCCTAAAGAGAGCGCCGCATCGCCCGATGCGAAATCCCGGCATCGGGAAACTCGGGCCCGTAGGCCACGTACCCCAACCGCTCATAAAACCCCAGCGCGTGCGTCTGCGCGTGCAGGTCGACCGCCGTCAGCCCACGCGCGCGTGCAGCGTCCTCGATCCCCCGCACCAGCGCGACCCCGACTCCCAGCCCCCGTGCGGCCCGCACGACGGCGAGCCGCCCCAGCGAGCCGACACCGGCCACGCCGCCGGTCTTCGCGACCGCCGCCTCGCCGTGCAGCAGCCGTCCCGCGCCGAGCGGCAGCCCGTCCTCGCCCACGGCGACCACATGTACGGCACCGGCGTCGTACGCGTCGTACTCCAGGTCCTCGGGGACCTGCTGCTCGACGACGAAGACCTCCTTGCGCACCGCGAAGCAGGCCGCACGGTCGGCGAGATCCTCGGCGACCCGCACCACGTAGGGCGGCGGGCCCGACGACGGGCTCATGCGTTGCTTTCCTCCCGCACGCGGTCCAGCGCCTGCTGCAGGTCGTCGGCGTAGCCGGCCTCGAACTCGACCCACTGCCCGTCCCCGGGGTGCTCGAATCCGAGCCGTACCGCCTGCAGCCACTGCCGGGTGAGCCCGAGCCGCTTGGCGAACGTCGGGTCGGCGCCGTACGTCAGGTCGCCGACGCAGGGGTGCCGGTGGGCCGACATGTGGACGCGGATCTGGTGCGTACGCCCGGTCTCCAGCTTGATGTCGAGCAGTGAGGCCGAGCGGAACGCCTCGATCAGGTCGTAGTGGGTCACGGAGTCCTTGCCCTCGGCCGTGACCGCCCACTTGTAGTCGTGGTTCGGGTGCCGGCCGATGGGCGCGTCGATGGTCCCGCTGGTCGGGTCGGGGTGGCCCTGAACGAGCGCGTGGTAGCGCTTGTCGACCGTGCGCTCCTTGAACTGGCGCTTGAGCGACGTGTACGCGTACTCCGACTTGGCCACCACCATCAGGCCCGAGGTGCCCACGTCGAGGCGGTGCACGATGCCCTGGCGCTCGGCGGCGCCCGACGTCGAGATCCGGTACCCGGCCGCGGCGAGGCCGCCGATCACGGTCGGGCCCGACCAGCCGGGGCTGGGATGCGCGGCGACACCGACCGGCTTGACGATCACGACCACGTCGTCGTCGTCGTGCACGATCTCCATGCCCTCGACGGGTTCGGCGACGATCTGCACGGGCGCGGCCGCCTGTGGCATCTCGACTTCCATCCAGGCGCCGCCGTGCACCCTCTCGGACTTCCCGACCACCGAGCCGTCGACCGTGACCTTCCCCGCCGCGGCGAGCTCGGCGGCCTTCGTACGGGAGAAGCCGAACATGCGGGAGATGGCGGCGTCGACACGCTCGCCCTCCAGGCCGTCGGGCACGGGCAGGGTACGGATATCGGGAACGGTACTCACCCGTCGAGTATGCCGGACGGGTGAGACGCCGGCTCACGGCAGCCCGCGCGCCCGGCTCCCGCGGGCCGTACCGCGGCCTGCTCAGTCCCTGTGGACGGTGCCGTCCGGGTCCAGGCCCCGGAAGGACAGCAGCACGATGAGGATGCCGCCGCAGACGATCGCGGAGTCGGCGAGGTTGAAGACCGCGAAGTGCTTGGGGGCGATGAAGTCGACGACCGCGCCCTCCAGGACACCCGGTGCACGGAAGATCCGGTCGGTGAGGTTGCCGAGCGCGCCGCCGAGCAGCAGACCGAGCGCGATCGCCCAGGGCAGGCTGTAGAGCTTGCGGGCGAGCCGGGCGATCACCACGATCACGGCGGCGGCGATCAACGTGAAGATGATCGTGAAGGCCTCGCCGAAACCGAAGGCCGCCCCGGCGTTGCGGATCGCCTCGAACCTCAGCCAGTCCCCGACGATCTCGATCGGCTCGTGGTGCTCCAGCTTCGCGACCACGATCAGCTTGCTGATCAGGTCCAGCGCGTACGCCAGGGCTGCGACGGTGAAGAGCACGGCGATCCGGCGCCTGCCCCTCGGCGCCGCAACCTCGTCCGAGGTCGCCCCGCTGTCGGGCTGCTCCGGCTCGGCCCCCGCCGCGCCCGGGGTATCCGGCGTATCCGGCGTACCGATGATGCGCTCCGCCTCTGCCACGTGAGTAAGTCCCTCGACCTAGGTGCCTGACTGAGCACGAGGGTACGGCACGGTCCGCCGCGGTCAGGTGCCCAGGAGGCACACCGGGCGGATCGTTGTTCGATCAGCGGGACGTCAGTAGCGGCGCTCCTGTTTCTGCTTGCACTCGACGCACAGCGTGGCCCGCGGGAAGGCCTGCATACGAGCTTTCCCGATGGCGTTGCCGCAGTTCTCACAGAGCCCGTACGTACCCGTGTCCAGGCGCTCCAGGGCACGCTCGGTCTGTTCCAGCATCTCCCGCGCGTTGGCCGCGAGGGCCATCTCGCTCTCACGCGTGATGTTCTTGGTGCCGGTGTCCGCCTGGTCGTCGCCCGCCCCGTCCCCGGAGTCGCGCATCAGCCCCGCCAGGGACTCCTCGGAGTGCGTGATCTCGGCCCGCAGCCGCAGGGATTCGGAGAGCAGCTCCTCGCGCGCCTCCGCGGCCTCCTGGGGCGTCCACGGATCCTCGCCGGGGCGTACCGCGAGCTCGCCGGGTTCCGCCGCGGCCACCCGCGCCTTGGGAACCGCGGTGGGCTTGTCCGCCGCCGCGGCCGTGCCAGAGGTCTTCTTCGCAACCACCGTCGTGGCTCCCGTCGTCTCGGCGGCCTGTGCCGCTGCTCCGTCGGCCGCGGAAGCGACCGCCTTCTTGGCCGTGCGTGTGCCCTTCCCGGCGGCCGCCTTCCGGGGCGCCCGCTTCACCGGCGCGGCGGACTTCCCGGCCGTCTTCCCCGCCTTCGCGGAGACCGGCCGTGTACCGGCGGTCTTGGCGGGTGCCGTCCCCCCGACGGCCTGCTTCGCAGAAACCGCCATCTCCTCGGAGACCCCCGTCCTGGCCGAAGCCGTCTTCGCGGCCACCGTCTTCGCGGTAGCCGGCTTCGTAGCGGCCGTTTTCGTACGAGGCTTCTTCGTAGGGGCCGTTTTCGCAGGGACCGTCTCCGTGGAGGCCGTCCCGCTGCTCGTCCCGCTGCTCGTCCCGGAGGCAGTTCTGCTCGCGTCGGCGGTCTTCCCGGTGGCGCTCCTCCTGCCGCTGACACCCTCGGCAGCCGCCCCGGAGTCACCGGCCGCCCCCATGGATCTGCCGGACGCCGACTGCTGTACGGCGGTCTTCTTCGCCACCATGGCCGCGGCCCCTTCACATTCTGTGACCTTGCACGCGAATCGTGCTGGGACGATAAATCGACTTGAGTCCCGCGGCAACGGGGCACGCCGCCCGATCCGCCCGCCCCGCGCCCGCCGCGCGGCGGGTCTGCAAGCGTTGTGCCCAGCTCCCCGCCGGGTAATCCGCCGCGCCGGCCGTCCCGGGACGTGAACACCGGCGCCTCGGCATTCGGGTCAGTGCCCACCGCTTCCGCGCGGCGCCGCCCCTCTCCCGCGGGCCCGGCAGAACCGGTCGGCCGTTGTCGGCCCGGCGCCGTACACTGGGCGCAGCGAGAAGCGTGGATGGGGACGAGTAGCGGCGTAAAGCGGCCAGGAGCGACCCGGGGACGGTGTGAGCCCGGGGGCGAGCGCGACGCGAAGATCACCCCGGAGCCGCCGGAAGAAAGCCGCAGCGAGTCCGCAGCGGCCGGTAGAACCGGTATCGCGACCCCAATGAGGGGGCTCACCGACGTGCGGAAAGCGGCGGAGGGCCAAGGAGGGTGGTACCGCGGGAGCGCGCCGCACACGGCGCAGGTGACAGCCCAGCTCTCGTCCCTCCGGACGGAAGGCAGAAGTCCGCCGGAGGAAGTTCGTTGGATACGCAGCCGAGTACACAGCCGCAGTACCGCCAGGTGCCGGCCCAGATCGACCTGCCCGCTCTTGAGCACGCCGTGCTCGACTTCTGGAGCGAGCAGAAGATCTTCGCCAAGACCCTGGAGCAGTCCGAGGGCCGCCCGGAGTGGGTGTTCTACGAAGGCCCGCCCACGGCCAACGGCATGCCGGGCGCCCACCACATCGAGGCCCGTGTCTTCAAGGACGTCTTCCCGCGCTTCCGCACCATGCGCGGCTACCACGTGGGCCGCAAGGCCGGGTGGGACTGCCACGGCCTCCCGGTGGAGCTGGCGGTCGAGAAGGAGCTGGGCTTCAACGGCAAGAAGGACATCGAGGCGTACGGCATCGCCGAGTTCAACACCAGGTGCCGTGAGTCCGTGACCCGCCACACCGACGCGTTCGAAGAGCTCACGACCCGCATGGGCTACTGGACCGACCTGAACGACCCGTACCGGACGATGGACCCGGAGTACATCGACTCCGTCTGGTGGTCGCTCAAGGAGATCTTCAACAAGGGTCTGCTGACCCAGGACCACCGCGTCGCCCCCTGGTGCCCGCGCTGTGGCACGGGCCTGTCCGACCACGAGCTGGCGCAGGGCTACGAGACGGTCGTCGACCCCTCGGTGTTCGTCCGTTTCCCGCTCACCTCCGGTCCGCTCGCGGGCGAGGCCGCGCTCCTGGTGTGGACGACGACCCCGTGGACCCTGGTGTCCAACACGGCGGTCGCCGCGCACCCCGACGTGACGTACGTGGTCGCGACGGACGGCCGGGAGAAGCTCGTCGTCGCCGAGCCGCTCGTCGGAAAGGCCCTCGGCGAGGGCTGGAAGACCACCGGACAGTCCTTCACGGGCGCCGAGATGGAGCGCTGGACGTATCAGCGTCCCTTCGAGCTCGTCGAGTTTCCGAAGGACGAGCCCGCCCACTACGTGGTCAACGCGGAGTATGTGACGACCGAGGACGGTACGGGTCTGGTCCACCAGTCCCCCGCCTTCGGCGCGGACGACCTCTTGGTCTGCCGCGAGTACGGGCTGCCGGTCGTGAACCCCGTGCGCCCCGACGGCACCTTCGAGGAGGACGTCCCCCTCGTGGGCGGTGTCTTCTTCAAGAAGGCCGACGAAAAGCTCACGGAGGACCTCCAGAACCGCGGGCTGCTCTTCAAGCACATCCCGTACGAGCACAGCTACCCGCACTGCTGGCGCTGCCACACCGCGCTCCTCTACTACGCGCAGCCGTCCTGGTACGTCCGCACCACGGCGATCAAGGACCGGCTCCTCCAGGAGAACGAGAAGACCAACTGGTTCCCGGACTCGGTCAAGAACGGCCGCTACGGGGACTGGCTGAACAACAACATCGACTGGGCCCTGTCCCGCAACCGCTACTGGGGCACCCCGCTGCCGATCTGGCGCTGCGAGGACGACCACCTCACCGTCGTCGGCTCCCGCGCGGAGCTGACCGAGCTGACCGGCACCGACCAGTCGGGGCTGGACCCGCACCGCCCGTTCATCGACGAGGTCACCTTCGCCTGCCCCCAGTGCGAGAAGACCGGGCGCGAGAAGACGGCCACGCGCGTGCCGGAGGTCATCGACGCCTGGTACGACTCGGGTTCGATGCCGTTCGCGCAGTGGGGCTACCCGTACAAGAACAAGGAACTCTTCGAGCGCCGCTACCCGGCGCAGTTCATCTCGGAGGCCATCGACCAGACGCGTGGGTGGTTCTACACGCTGATGGCCATCGGCACGCTGGTCTTCGACAGGTCCAGTTACGAGAACGTGGTCTGCCTCGGCCACATCCTCGCCGAGGACGGCCGCAAGATGTCCAAGCACCTGGGCAACATCCTGCAGCCGATCCCGCTGATGGACCAGCACGGCGCGGACGCCGTGCGGTGGTTCATGGCGGCCGGCGGCTCCCCCTGGGCGGCCCGCCGCGTCGGCCACGGCACCATCCAGGAGGTCGTCCGCAAGACGCTCCTCACGTACTGGAACACGGTCGCCTTCCAGGCCCTGTACGCGCGCACGGCGGGCTGGGCGCCCAGCGGGGCCGACCCGGCCCCGGCGGACCGCCCGGTCCTCGACCGCTGGCTCCTGTCCGAACTCCACGCGCTCACCGACCAGGTGACGCAGGCTCTGGAGTCCTACGACACCCAGCGGGCCGGCAAGCTGCTCTCGGCCTTCGTCGACGACCTGTCGAACTGGTACGTACGCCGTTCCCGTCGCCGCTTCTGGCAGGGCGACAAGGCGGCGCTGCGCACCCTCCACGAGGTCGTCGAGACGGTCACGCGGCTGATGGCCCCGCTGACCCCGTTCATCACCGAGCGGGTCTGGCAGGACCTCGTGGTGCCGGTGTCCGCCGACGCCCCGGAGTCCGTGCACCTGTCGACCTGGCCGGAGGCGGACCTGTCCGTCATCGACCCGGAGCTGTCGAAGCAGATGGTGCTCGTACGCCGTCTCGTGGAGCTGGGCCGTGCCACGCGCGCGGAGTCGGGTGTCAAGACCCGCCAGCCGCTGTCCCGCGCGCTGGTCGCGGCGACCGGCTTCGGCTCCCTCGACCGTGAGCTGCACGCGCAGATCACCGAGGAGCTGAACGTGAGCTCGCTCGCGTCGCTGTCCGAGGTGGGCGGTTCGCTGGTCGACACGACGGCGAAGGCGAACTTCCGGGCGCTCGGCAAGCGGTTCGGCAAGGGCGTCCAGGCGGTGGCGAAGGCCGTCGCCGAGGCCGACGCCGCGGCACTGTCCCTGGCCCTGCGCGAGGGCACGGCGTCGGTGGAGGTCGACGGCGAGACCGTCACGCTCGCTCCGGACGAGGTCATCATCACGGAGACCCCGCGCGAGGGCTGGTCCGTCGCCTCGGACTCCGGTGCCACGGTCGCGCTCGACCTGGAGCTGACGGAGGAGCTGCGGCAGGCCGGCCTGGCCCGGGACGCCATCCGTCTGATCCAGGAGGCCCGCAAGAACAGCGGCCTCGACGTGGCCGACCGGATCGCCCTGCGCTGGACGTCCACGGACCCGAAGGTCATCGCGGCGCTCACCGAGCACTCCGCCCTGATCTCGGACGAGGTGTTGGCGACGGCCTTCGCCCAGGGAGAGGCGGACGACACGTACGGCACCCCGTTCACGGACGAACCGCTGTCCCTGGTGTTCCGCCTCCGCAAGGCATAACCCCACCCCCACCCCCACCCCGAGCACCGCGAAGGCCCCGGTCCACCAGAACCTCTGGTGGACCGGGGCCTTCGCCGCCTCCCCCCGGACGCAGAAAAAAGACGGCAGAAAAGGGCGGAGCCCCCGGATATCCGGGGGCTCCGCCCTGAACGCTGCCGACGCCTACGGCGTGCGGGAGGCCGTCAGTTGTCGTCCTCGTCGATCAGGAAGCCACGCATCGGCGAAGGCGCCTGCTGCATGGGCGAGGGCCCCTGCGGCCGGACCGGCGCCATCGGCTGGGTCATGGCCGGCGACATCTGCTGCTGGCCACCGTAGGACTGCGCACCGGGACCGGGGCCGCCCATCGGGTTGCCACCGTAGGACGGCGCGCTCGCCCCGGCCGGAGCCATGGACGGGCTCGGCGACGACGGAAGCGAGGCGGTCGCCGGGGTACGCGGCGGAGCCAGCGAGTCGTCGGCCTGGGTCTCCAGCTGACGCAGCTGCGACTCCAGGTAGGACTTCAGACGCGTACGGTACTCGCGCTCGAAGCCTCGCAGGTCCTCGACCTTGCGCTCCAGCGTGGCGCGGGCGGACTCCAAGGAGCCCATCGCGACGCGGTGCTTCTCCTGCGCGTCCCGCTCCAGGGCGTCGGCCTTGGCACGGGCGTCGCGCTCCAGACCCTCGGCGCGGCTGCGGGCCTCACCGACGATCTTGTTGGCCTCGGAACGGGCCTCGGCGATCGCCTGGTCGGCGGTCTGCTGGGCCAGCGAGAGCACTCGGGCGGCGCTGTCGCCACCGGGGCCCTGACCGGGCTGTCCCATCTGCGGGCCGTGCCCGCCCATCGGACCACCCATGGGACCGCCCATCGGGCCGCCCATCTGCTGGGGCATCTGCTGCTGCATCTGACCCTGCATGGGGCCGCCCTGGCCCATCTGGCCCTGACCCATGGGGCCCTGGCCCATCGGACCCTGACCCATGGGGCCCTGGCCCATCTGGCCCTGACCCATGGGGCCGCCCTGGCCCATCTGGCCGGGACCCTGCTGACCACCCTGGGCGCTGGGGCCCGCGGGCAGCTGCGGTGCGCCGCTCGGCAGCTGGGGCGGGCCACCCATGGGGCCACCCATCTGCTGCTGCGGCGGGCCCGATATGCCGGCGGGTACGGGAGCGCCCGGACCGCCGCGCATGCCCTGCGGCGGACCCTGCTGTTGCTGCGGATCCTGCTGTTCGGGCGGCTTGCGCATGCCCTGTTGCTGGTTCTGCGCGGCGGCGCGTGTGGCGGCGGCCAGCTTGGCGCGCAGGTCTTCGTTCTCGCGGAGCAGGCGGGTCAGTTCGGCTTCGACCTCATCGAGGAAGGCATCGACCTCGTCCTCGTCATAGCCTTCTCGGAGGCGGACGGTCGTGAACTGCTTGTTCCGCACGTCCTCGGGGGTCAACGGCATCTCTTCACCTCAACGTAGTCGTCGGCATCGTCGGCGTTCGGCAAGACCGTATCGTTCACAGCCGGCTCACAACGGAGATCAGGATGTAGACGATGATCATCAGTACGAAGAAGGACAGGTCGAGCGCCACGCCCCCGAGACGTAGCGGCGGAATGAACCGCCGCAGAAGCTTGAGCGGTGGATCAGTGACAGTGTAGGTCGCCTCAAGGACGACCACCATCGCCTTGCCGGGTTGCCATGAGCGGGCGAACTGGAACACGTAGTCCATGACCAACCGGAAGATCAGCACGATGAGGAAACACATCAGCACGACGTAGAGAACCTGCCCGACCACGCTCATGATTCCGTGCGTCCCTCTCCCCTGTTTTCCTGCTGCTCCGGTCCTGCGTCTCAGCTCTGGTTGAAGAACCCGCCCTCTGCGATGCGAGCCTTGTCCTCCGCCGTGACATCGACGTTAGCAGGCGACAACAGGAACACCTTCTGCGTCACCCGCTCGATGCTCCCGTGGAGACCAAACACCAAACCGGCCGCAAAGTCGACAAGTCGCTTCGCGTCCGTGTCATCCATCTCGGTCAGATTCATGATCACCGGGGTGCCCTCACGGAAGTGTTCCCCGATGGTACGGGCCTCGTTGTAGGTCCGGGGGTGCAGCGTGGTGATCCTGTACGGCTCTCGTTCCGACACGACCTTGGGCATGATCACCGGTGCGTTCTTCTCCAGGCTTTGACGTTCTTGTGTGATGGATGCCACGGGGGCGATGCGGGCCGGGCGACCGGATTCCGCGCCCAGCGAAGCGGAATGGGACACGGGCTCGCGCTGCACCGGTGGATGCACCACTCGTACCGGTTCATCCCTTTGGGACTGGTGTGGCTGGTGCGATTGATGCGACGGCTCATGCCGTCGGCGGTCCCGCTCGGGCTCCGGATCAAGCTCGGGCTCGAAGTCGTCATCGGGGTCGAAGCCCCTGCCGTCGTACCCATCGTCCTCCACGAGGCCGAGGTAGACCGCCATCTTGCGCATCGCGCCGGCCATGCTCTGAGTCCTCCGCTCTGTGGTGGATCGGCTGACTGTTGCCAAGCGCCCGCGATCCACGAGGTCGTCTGCCCGCCAGCGGCGGTAATGACCATATTTTCTGCTGTGGTCCGACTTCTTGGCGACGTTACCCGAGCCTGGGGCGGACGCCGAGTACCGCGGTGCCGACGCGTACATGTGTCGCTCCGGCCGTCACCGCGTGTTCGAGGTCCGCACTCATCCCTGCCGAGACCATGTTCGCAGCCGGATGGACGCGGCGCAGGTCAGTCGACAAATCCATCAGGCGCTCGAACGCCGCCTGTTCACGCCCCGCGTACGGGCCGGTGAGCGGAGCGACGGTCATCAGTCCGTCGAGTCTCAGCCCCGGGGCACGGGCGACGAGTTCGCCCAACTCCCCGACACCTTCGACCCCTACACCACCGCGCTCCCCCAGTCCACCCTTTCCCGTCGCGGACTGCTCCGCGTCGAGCGCAACCTGGATGAGGCAGCCCACCTCGCGTTCCGTCCGCACCGCTTCCTTGGACAGGGCGGTGACGAGCCTGGCCCGGTCGACCGACTGCACGACATCGGCGTAACCAACCACGGAACGCACCTTGTTGGTCTGCAACTGGCCCACGAAGTGCCAGGAAAGGGGCAGATCAGAACAGGCCGCGGCCTTGGGCGCCGCGTCCTGGTCACGGTTCTCGGCGACGTGCCGCACACCGAGTTCCGACAGGATCCGCACATCCTCGGCGGGGTAGGTCTTGGTGACCACGATCAGGGTCACCTCTTCACGCTTGCGTCCGGCCGCCGCACAGGCGGCGGCGATACGCTCCTCCACGTCCGCCAGATTCCCGGCGAGTTCGGTCCTGCGGTCCGTCATGCCCGATCAGTCCAGCCACACATAGCCCGCGAGCCGGCCGGTGATGCCGTCCCGACGGTACGAGAAATGGTCGTCCGACTCGATCGTGCAGACCGGCGACTGCTCCCGGTCGCGCACCCCGAGCCGCTCCAGCTGTGCGTGCACCCCGGCCGTCACGTCGACCGCCGGCGTACCCCACGTGGTCTCGGTGTACGCCGCGGGCTCGACGGCCGCGACCTCGGCCCGCATCGCGTCCGGCACCTCGTAGCACCGGCCGCAGACGGCGGGGCCGGTGCGGGCGACGATCCGGGCCGCTTCGGCGCCGAGTCCCACCATGGCCTCGACCGCGGCGGGTACGACCCCGGCGACCATGCCCGGCCGTCCCGCGTGGGCGGCCGCCACGACCCCGGCGACGGGGTCCGCGAGCAGCACGGGGGTGCAGTCCGCGGTGAGCACGGCGAGGGCGAGGCCCCGGCGGGCGGTGACGACGGCGTCGACCTCCGGCACCGGGCGCTCGCCCCAGGGCTCGTCGACCACGGCCACGTCGGGTCCGTGGACCTGGTTCATCCAGACGACCCGCGCCGGGTCGAGACCGAGCGACTTGGCCGCCAGTTCACGATTGGTCCGTACGGATCCGAAGTCGTCGCCGACCGCCCCGCCGAGATTGAGCTCTTCGTACGGAACGGCGCTCACCCCGCCCCACCGGTCGGTGAAGGCGAAGTGCGCGCCGCTCACGGTGCTCACCGAGGAGCGCCGTCCTATCACTTGAGGAAGTCCGGCACGTCCAGCTCCTCGGCCGCGCTGTCGGAGTAGGTCCGCGACGGCGGGACCGGCGGGGAGACGGGCGGCAGTTCGTTGCTCGCCGGCTCCGGCGCGGGCTCCGGCGCCTCCTTGGGCGTGACACTGCCGAGCGAGCCGAAGGACGGACGGCTGTCGCCCGCCCGTACCGGGGCGGGCTCGTCGCGCTTGGCGGAGGACGAGCCGAGCACGGTGTCCCGCTTGGACGGGGGCTGCCCGCCGTCGAAGCCGGCCGCGATGACGGTGACCCGTACCTCGTCGCCGAGCGCGTCGTCGATGACCGCGCCGAAGATGATGTTGGCCTCGGGGTGCGCGGCCTCGCTCACCAGCTGGGCGGCCTCGTTGATCTCGAACAGGCCGAGGTCCGAACCGCCGGAGATCGAGAGCAGTACGCCCCGGGCACCGTCGATGGAGGCCTCCAGGAGCGGCGAGGAGATCGCCATCTCGGCAGCCGCCACCGCGCGGTCGTCGCCGCGGGCCGAGCCGATCCCCATGAGGGCCGAACCGGCCTCGGACATCACGGACTTGACGTCGGCGAAGTCGAGGTTGATCAGACCGGGTGTGGTGATGAGGTCGGTGATGCCCTGAACACCGGAGAGCAGGACCTGGTCCGCCGACTTGAACGCGTCGAGGACCGAGACCTGGCGGTCCGAGATGGACAGCAGCCGGTCGTTCGGGATGACGATGAGGGTGTCGACCTCTTCGCGGAGTTCCGCGATGCCGTCCTCGGCCTGGTTGGCGCGGCGCCGGCCCTCGAAGGTGAAGGGGCGGGTGACCACGCCGATGGTGAGTGCGCCGAGCGAGCGGGCGATGTTGGCCACCACCGGCGCGCCGCCGGTGCCGGTGCCACCACCCTCGCCGGCCGTCACGAAGACCATGTCGGCCCCCTTGAGGACCTCCTCGATCTCCTCGCGGTGGTCCTCCGCCGCCTTGCGGCCGACGGCCGGGTTGGCTCCGGCGCCGAGTCCGCGGGTGAGTTCTCGGCCGACGTCGAGTTTGACGTCGGCGTCGCTCATCAACAGCGCCTGGGCGTCCGTGTTGATGGCGATGAACTCGACGCCCTTGAGACCGACCTCGATCATCCGGTTGATGGCATTGACACCACCGCCGCCGACACCGATGACTTTGATGACTGCGAGGTAGTTCTGCGGTGCTGCCACGTCGAAGGCCTCTCGCCTCGAGTTACGTGTCGTCGCCTCGCACGGTCGCGATCCGACGACTGATGCCGAATGGGACGGTCCGAACGCCGACCCGAACCCTAACGCTGAAGTTTAGGGTTACCAGTGTGTCTGTTCCTTGGACTCTTCCGAACAGGACACTAAGTCGACAAGTGGCGCACGTTCAACGAACACGCCGAACCTCCCGTTTTTCTTTTCACCCTATGTGATCAGCCATGTCGCTGCCCAACCAGGGTGCTGGCCTGCGCAGATGTGCGTCAACTCCCTGATGACGCAGGGGCGGTGGGAACACTTACGTCGAAGTGTCCCGCCTCGGGAGCGGCTTTCATGAGAGCGATGAGCGTATGCGCCTTGGCGCGGCCCTTCTCACCACTGCCCCAGTCGACGGTGCGGTCGCCGCTCAACTCCAGCGTGATGGAGTCGTACGAACGGACCTTGACGACCTGGGTGGCGCGGGCGACCGCGGCCGGAAGGGAACCGGCCACGAGCACCGCCTCGCGCACCAGCCGGCCGGTGCCGAAGCGGCGCAGGCCCGCGGAGTGTGACGCCGTCAATTCCAGTACCGGAACGTCCTGCGGGGCACGTGAAACCGTGGCATATCGCACACCCTCGACGTCCACTTCGACGAACTTTCCGCCCTTTTCGACAATCAGGACCGGCCTACGCTCAGTTACTTTCAGCCCGATTCCGTGGGGCCACGAACGGACGACGTCAACCGAGTCGATTCGGGGCAATTTCCGGAGCAGTCTTGCCTCGATCACATCGGTGTCGACTGAGATCAACGGCGATCCGACCGGGACACCGGCCGCCTCGACGACCTGTCCGGCCGTCAGGACCCGCGTCCCGGTGGCCGATACCCGCTCCACGCGCGTCCACTGCGAGCCGTAGAGGACCCAGACCCCGCCCGCGGCGAGCAGGGCCAGACAGACCATCACAACAATGAGCGTACGAGGCTTCGACAGCCTCTTCAGCCTCTTGAGGAGAGGCTGCCGGGGCGGGCCGGAGTCCGGATCCTGTCGGGCTTGCCGTTCGCCGCGTTCGGCGGTGGTCGGTCCGGCCACGCTCCCCTGCCTTCTGCCACGCGCTAGCGGCGTGACGCGATCGCCTCGTACACCATCCCGACGAGCAGGTCGTCGGCGTCCCTGCGGCCGAACTCGGAGGCCGCGCGGGACATCTCGAACAGCCGGTGCGGATCGGCGAGCACGGGCAGGACATTGCCCTGGATCCACTGCGGCGTCAGTTCCGCGTCGTCGACCAGCAGTCCGCCGCCGGCCTTGACCACCGGCTGGGCGTTCAGCCGCTGTTCGCCGTTGCCGATGGGCAGCGGGACGTAGACGGCGGGCAGCCCGACGGCGGAGAGTTCGGCGACGGTCATCGCACCCGCACGGCAGAGCATCATGTCGGCCGCCGCGTACGCGAGGTCCATCCGGTCCACGTACGGTACCGGGATGTAAGGGGGCATCCCCGGCATCTGGTGGACCTGCGGCAGTTCGTTCTTCGGGCCGACCGCGTGCAGGATCTGGATGCCGGCCTGCTGGAGGTACGGGGCGGTCTGCTCGATCACCTGGTTGAGGCGGCGGGCGCCCTGCGAGCCGCCGGAGACCAGCAGCGTCGGCAGGGAGGGGTCGAGCCCGAACGCGGCGCGGGCCTCGGGGCGCACGGCGGCCCGGTCCAGCGTGGCGATGGAGCGGCGCAGCGGGATGCCGATGTAGCGGGCGCCCCGCAGCTTGCTGTCCGGAGTGGAGACGGCGACCTGGGCCGCGTACCGGGAACCGATCTTGTTGGCGAGTCCCGGCCGGGCGTTGGCCTCATGGACGACGATCGGCACGCCGAGGCGCTTGGCCGCGAGATAGCCGGGCAGGGCGACATAGCCGCCGAAGCCGACGACGGCGTCCGCCTTGACGCGCTCCAGGATCTGCTCGGCCGCCTTGATCGTGCCGCGCAGCCGTCCGGGGACGGTGATCAGCTCGGGGGTGGGCTTGCGCGGCAGCGGTACCGCGGGGATCAGCCCGAGTTCGTAGCCCCGTTCTGGTACGAGTCGGGTCTCAAGTCCGCGCTCCGTGCCCAGGGCCGTGATTCCCACGGTCGGGTCCTGCCTGCGCAGGGCGTCCGCGAGGGCGAGCGCGGGCTCGATGTGTCCGGCGGTCCCCCCGCCGGCGAGTACGACATGCACCGAAATTCACCGCTCTCCGGACGAACGCGCCGAGGCGCGCCGTCGCATCGTGTTCCACTTCCGAGGCCCCCGGACTGCGGAGCCTCTCACCGCGGCCCGCTTTCTGCCAAAGCGGGGTTGCCGCATCGCGAGTGCCGTCCGCGCAGCGGGATCCTCACGCGCGAAGGCGATCAGGAGCCCGATGGCGAACATGGTCGGCAACAGGGCGGAACCCCCGTAGGAGAACAGCGGGAGCGGGACTCCGGCGATCGGCAGCAGACCGAGCACCGCACCGATGTTGATCACGGCCTGAGCCGTGATCCAGGTGGTCACGCCACCCGCGGCGTACCTCACGAAGGGGTCCTCCGTGCGTCCGGCCACGCGGATACCCGCATAGCCTAGGGCCGCGAAGAGCGCGAGTACCGACAGAGTGCCCGCCAGACCGAGTTCCTCACCTGTGATGGCGAAGATGAAGTCGGTGTGGGCCTCGGGGAGTTGACCCCATTTCTCCACACTCGCCCCGAGGCCGGAGCCGAAGAGGCCGCCGGAGGCGAGGGCGTAGATGCCGTGCACGGCCTGCCAGCAGGAGTCGCCGGGGCCCGGTTCGGTGGCGCCGAGACAGGCGAGGCGGGCCATGCGGTTGGGGCTGGTCCTGATGAGGATGAAGCCGAGGGTCAGCGCGATGGCGAGTACGCCTCCGAAGAGCCGGGTCGGCGCCCCCGCGAGCCACAGCAGGCCGAAGAGGATCGCGGTGAGGATGATCGCCGTGCCCATGTCGCCGCCGAGCATGATCAGCCCGAGCAGCATGAAGGCCACGGGTACCAGCGGCACCAGCATGTGCTTCCACTGGGTCAGCAGCCGCTTGTCCTGTTTGCGGGCGAGCAGGTCGGCCCCCCACAGGACGAGGGCGAGCTTGGCGAACTCGCTGGGCTGGAGCTGGAAGGGGCCGCCGACCGAGATCCAGTTCTGGTTGCCGTTGACCGCGACTCCTATCCCCGGCACCTGGACGAGGATCATCAGGAAGACCGAGCCCGCCAGCATCGGGTACGCCAGCGCCCGGTGCAGCTTGGACGGCATCCGGGAGGCGGCCAGCATCAAGAGCCCGCCGAGCACGGCCGCGAGGAACTGCTTGCGGAAGAAGTAGCTTCCCGGCAGCGACAGCTGGAGCGCGGTGATCTGGGAGGCGGAGTACACCATCACCAGACCGAGCACGGTGATCAGCAGGCTGCCGCCGAGGATCAGGTAGTACGCCGTCAGCGGCCGGTCCCAGGCACGGCGTGCGCGGGCGTACAGGCGGCCTACGGGGTTGTCGCGCGGGGGGCGGGGGGTGGAGGGCCGCCGGGGGGCCCGCTGGACGGGAGGACGCCCTGTACGGCTAGTGGGCACGACGGGCTCCCCTCGGGGCGGGAGGGCGCGTGGCCGCGGGACGGCGGGCGGGGCCGCACGGCGCGGTGCCACCGGCAGAGGGCTTTCGGTCCACCGAACACGATGGCGTCACGTGTAGCTCCCAAGGATCCCGGGCGCCCGGGCCGGCCCAGGGGCCTGCCGTCAGGCGCCCGCGGCGCCGAGTTCGCGGACCGCTTCCGCGAACATGTCACCGCGCTGGTTGTAGTTGGCGAACATGTCCATGGAAGCGCAGGCCGGTGCCAGGAGCACCGTGTCGCCGGCGCGGGCGAGTCGTGCCGCCTCCTGGACCGCCGCGGGCATCGCACCAGTGTCGGTCCGGTCGAGGTCGACCACCGGTACTTCGGGCGCGTGTCGCGCGAGGGCTTCACGGATGAGCGCCCGGTCCGCGCCGAAGAGCACGACGCCCCGCAGCCGCTTCACCGACCGGACGACGAGTTCGTCGAAGGTCGCGCCCTTGGCGAGGCCGCCCGCGATCCACACGATCGACTCGTACGCGGCCAACGAGGCTTCCGCGGCATGCGTGTTGGTGGCCTTGGAGTCGTCGACGTAGGCGACGCCGTCCACATCGGCCACGTGCTCGATGCGGTGGGCGTCGGGACGGAAGGCCCTCAGGCCGTCCCTGACGGCCTTGGGGGGCACTCCGAAGGCGCGGGCCAGGGCCGCCGCCGCGAGGGCGTTGGCGATGTTGTGCGGGGCGGGCGGGTCGACGTCCGCGATCTCCGCGAGTTCCTGGGCCTGCTTGTGCCGGTCCTCGACGAAGGCGCGGTCGACCAGGATGCCGTCCACGACGCCGAGTTGGGAGGGACCTGGGGCGCCGAGCGTGAAGCCGACGGCCCGGCAGCCCTCCTCGACGTCCGCCGCGCGCACCAGGCCCTCGGTGGCCCTGTCGGCCACGTTGTAGACGCATGCCACCTGATTGCCCTCGTAGACGCGGCCCTTGTCGGCGGCGTACGCCTCCATGGAGCCGTGCCAGTCGAGGTGGTCGGGGGCGAGGTTCAGGACGGCCGCGGAGTGGGCGCGCAGGGAGGGCGCCCAGTGCAGCTGATAGCTGGACAGCTCGACGGCGAGCACGTCGAGATCGGCGTACGCGTCGTCGTCGCCCAGCACCACGTCGACGATCGGCGTACCGATGTTGCCCACCGCGGCCGTACGCAGGCCCGCGGCGGTCAGGATCGAGGCGAGCATCCGGGTCGTGGTGGTCTTGCCGTTGGTGCCGGTGACGGCCAGCCAGGGGGTGGCCCTGCGGCCGTCGTGACCGCGCAGGCGCCAGGCGATCTCGACGTCGCCCACGACGTCCACGCCCGCCTCCACGGCGGCCAGGAAGAGAGGGCTGCCGGGCTTCCAGCCGGGAGAGGTGACCACCAGGTCGGTGCCCTCGGGCAGCGTGTCGGCGTCCGCGAGTCGTACCGCGATGCCCTGCTGTTCGAGGGGGACGGCCCGCTCCCGGTGCGCCGGGGAGTCGCCCCCGTCGACGACCGTGACCGACGCGCCGAGGCCGGCCAGGGCGCGGGCGGCGCTGATGCCGCTCACGCCGAGACCGGCGACGGTGATGTTCATGCCCTGCCAGGCGGAAGCGGTGGTCACTTCTTGGCTGCCCATCCCGCGTAGAAGAGGCCGAGTCCGACGATGACGCACATGCCCTGGATGATCCAGAAGCGGACCACCACAAGGACTTCGGACCACCCCTTGAGTTCGAAGTGGTGCTGGAGCGGCGCCATGCGGAAGACGCGTTTGCCGGTCAGCTTGAAGGAGCCGACCTGGATGACCACCGACATGGTGATGAGGACGAAGAGGCCGCCGAGCAGGGCGACCAGAATCTCCGTGCGGGAGCAGATCGCGAGGCCGGCGAGTGCGCCGCCGAGGGCCAGCGAGCCGGTGTCACCCATGAAGATCTTGGCGGGCGAGGTGTTCCACCACAGGAAGCCGAAGCAGGAGCCCATGAGGGCGGCGGCGACGACCGCGAGGTCCAGTGGATCTCGTACCTCGTAGCAGGCGCCCGGGTTGGTGAGGGTCTGCGCGTTGGCGCAGGACTCCTGGAACTGCCAGACGCCGATGAACGTGTAGGCGCCGAACACCATGGTTGCGGCGCCGGTGGCCAGGCCGTCCAGACCGTCCGTCAGGTTCACGCCGTTCGACATCGCGAGGATCATGAACAGCGCCCAGACCACGAACAGCACCGGGCCGATGGACCAGCCGAAGTCCTGCACGAAGGAGAGCCTGGTGGAGGCCGGGGTGTTGTTGCGGTTGTCCGCGAACTGCAGCGCGAGGACCGCGAAGGCGATGCCGACGATCAGCTGGCCGGCCATCTTCGCCTTGGCCCGCAGACCGAGCGAACGCCGCTTGACGATCTTGATGTAGTCGTCCAGGAAACCGACCACGCCCATGCCTGTCATCAGGCCGAGCACCAGCAGTCCCGAGAACGTCGGCGGCTTCCCCGTGATCACCTTGCTGAGGAAGTACGCCAGCAGCGTGGCCAGGATGAAGGCGATACCACCCATGGTCGGCGTACCGCGCTTGGCATGGTGCTCGCGCGGGCCGTCGTCGCGGATGTACTGGCCGTAGCCCTTGCGGGCCAGCAGCTTGATCAGCAACGGAGTGCCGATCAGGGTCAGGAAGAGACCGATGACTCCCGCGAACAGGATCTGATTCATCATCGGACGGCGACCTCACCCTCGGTGCCCTCGACGAGCGCCTGCGCGACCCGTTCGAGACCGACCGACCGGGACGCCTTCACGAGTACGACGTCTCCCGGGCGCAGCTGACTGCGCAACAGGTCGACCGCCGACTGTGCGTCGGACACGTGCACCGACTCCTCACCCCACGAACCCTCGTTATATGCGCCCAGTTGCAGCCAGGACGCTTCCCTGCCCCCGACCGCGACGAGCTTGCTGACGTTGAGCCGGACGGCGAGCCGTCCGACCGCGTCGTGCTCGGCGAGCGCCTCGTCCCCGAGCTCGGCCATCTGACCGAGCACCGCCCAGGTCCGCCGCCCCTTGCCCATGGCCGCGAGCGCCCGCAGGGCGGCTCGCATGGACTCGGGGTTCGCGTTGTAGGCGTCGTTGACGACCGTCACGCCGTCCGGGCGCTCGGTGACCTCCATCCGCCAACGGGAGAGGGAGCCCGCCTCGGAGAGCGCGGTGGCGATCTCGTCTGCGGACATGCCCAGCTCATGGGCGACGGCGGCGGCGGCGAGCGCGTTCGACACGTGGTGCTCACCGTACAGGCGCATGGTCACTTCGCTGCACCCGGTGGGTGTGTGAAGCCTGAACGAGGGCTGTCCGTTCCCGGTGAGCCGTACGTTCTCGGCCCGTACGTCCGCTTCGCCGGACTCTCCGAAGAGGAGCACGCGTGCTTTCGTCCGCGAGGCCATGGCCCGTACGAGGGGGTCGTCGGCGTTCAGGACGGCGGTTCCGTCCTCCGGAAGACCCTCCACCAGCTCACCCTTGGCCTGGGCGATCTGCTCGCGGCCGCCGAACTCGCCGATGTGGGCGGTGCCGACGTTGAGGACGAGGCCGATCCTCGGGGGCGTCAGATCCGCGAGGTAGCGGATGTGGCCGATCCCGCGGGCGCCCATCTCCAGGACGAGGAAACGGGTTTCCTCGGTGGCGCCGAGCGCGGTGAGCGGCAGCCCGATCTCGTTGTTGAGCGAGCCGGGTGTGAAGACCGTCGGCGCCTTGGTGCGCAGCACCTGGGCGATCAGGTCCTTGGTGCTGGTCTTGCCCGCGGAGCCGGTGAGGGCCACGAGCGTCGCGCCGAGCCGTGCCACGACGTGGCGTGCGAGGGCGCCCAGCGCCAACAGGACGTCGTCCACGACGATCGCGGGCACTCCGACGGGCCGGGAGGCCAGGACGGCCACCGCGCCCGCCTCCACGACGTCCGCGGCGAAGTCGTGGCCGTCCACGCGCTCGCCCACGAAGGCGACGAAGAGACTGCCGGGCTCCACTTCCCTGGAGTCCCTGACGACCTGTCCGGTGACCTGGACCGACGTATCCGGTATGTCGTGGGTCTGCCCGCCGACGACTGAGGCGATCTCGGCGAGAGAGAGGGCGATCACAAGTTCATCCCTGGGTCTTCTGGATAGCTGCGCGGAGCACCTGGCGGTCGTCGAAGGGACGGATCACCCCGGCGATGTCCTGGCCCTGCTCATGGCCCTTGCCCGCGATCAGCACGGTGTCGCCCGGCTGTGCGCGGGCGACGGCCGCGGCGATGGCGGCGGCCCGGTCCTCGAAGACCTGGACCTCTCCGCGCTCGTGCGCCGGCACCTCGGCGGCGCCCGCGAGCATCGTGGCGAGGATGGCGAGGGGGTCCTCACCGCGGGGGTTGTCCGCGGTCAGCGTGGCGGTGTCGGAGAGCCGGACCGCGGCGGCGCCCATCGGCCTCCGCTTCGTCTTGTCCCGGTCGCCGCCGCAGCCGAGGACGATGTGCAGTTTGCCGTCGGTGACCTTGCGCAGCGCCTTCAGGACGGATTCGACGGCGTCCGTCTTGTGCGCGTAGTCGACGACCGCGAGGTAGGGCTGTCCGGCGTCCACGCGCTCCAGGCGGCCGGGCACGCCCGGTACGGCGGCGATGCCGTCGGCGGCGGTCTGCGGGTCGATACCGGCGGCGGCGAGGGCGACGATCGCGGCGAGCGTGTTGGCCACGTTGAAGGTGCCCGCGAGCGGCGACTTGGCGGTGATCCGTTCGCCCTTGGGACCGACCGCGACGAAGACCGAGTCCATCGGGCCGACCCGGACGTCCTCGGCGCGCCAGTCGGCGTCGGGATGCCCTTCCGCGGAGAACGTCACCACGGGGACGCCGGCCTCCTTGACGAGCCTGCGGCCGTATTCGTCGTCGAGGTTCACCACGCCGAGCCTGCTGCGCTCCGGCGTGAACAACCGCGCCTTGGCCTGGAAGTAGTCCTCCATGCCGGAGTGGAACTCCATGTGTTCCGGGCTGAGGTTGTTGAAGACCGCGATGTCGAAGACGCAGCCGTCGACCCGGCCGAGGACCAGGGCGTGGCTGGAGACCTCCATGACGACCGCCTCGACGCCGCGCTCGCGCATGACCGCGAACAGCGCCTGGAGGTCGGTGGCCTCGGGGGTGGTGCGCTCCGACTTGATGCGCTCCTCGCCGATGCGCATCTCCACGGTGCCGATCAGCCCGGTACTGCGGACGCCCTTGAGGCCGCCCTCGACGAGGTACGCCGTGGTGGTCTTGCCGGACGTGCCGGTGATGCCGATCTGCAGCAGGTCGGGGCCAGGGTGGCCGTAGATCGAGGCGGCCAGCTCGCCCATCGTGCCGCGCGGGTCGTCCACGACGAGGACCGGCAGGCCGGTGGCCCGGGCGCGGTCGGCTCCCGTCGGGTCGGTCAGCACGGCGACGGCGCCGAGGCCCGCGGCCTGCGTCACGAAGTCGGCGCCGTGCATCCGGGCGCCGGGCAGCGCGGCGTAGACGTCGCCCGGACGGACGGCGCGGGAGTCATGGGTGATGCCCGTGACCCCGGCGGCGCCCGCGGCGCTCTCTGGGTGGTCCGCACCCAGCTGACCGGCGAGCTCCGCGAGGGGTGTGGCGGGGTTCTGAACCGGTCGCGGCGGCCCCGGATATGTCACAGGGACGCCCTTCTGGGTGGTTTGGGACTGATCGGCGTGTGGCACGGCGGTGAGCGTACCGGGCACACCCCCGCCGGAGCGAAGCGAGGGGCGTGGCGGGGCGGGCGGCGAGCCGTCGCTGCCGGGGTCGGGAGTGATCGTTGTCACGAGCATGTTCCTGGTCGGTGTTCCGGGCGGTGCACGGGGTGTTCCGGCGGGTGCCGGTGGGTGACGACGAAGGCGTGGCCGATTTCGGTCGGGGCGTGAAGGGTCATGGCGTGAAGGGTCATGGCGTGAAGGGTCAGGGTGTGAAGGGTCAGGGTGTGAAGGTGACGGGGAGTCTGTCGGCCGTGTCCCCGGTAGGCGGTACCTGGAGGGTCTTCAGTGCGAATTCCAGGACCTCCTTGTAGACGGGTCCGCAGATCTGGCCGCCGAAGTAGCTGCCCTTGGTGGCGTTCTGGATGGCGCAGTACACGGTGACGCGGGGCTTGTCGGCGGGCGCGAATCCCGCGAAGGACGAGGTGTAGCCGCGGTAGCGGCCGGTGGCCGGATCCACACGGTTGGCCGTGCCGGTCTTGCCCGCCACGCGGTAGCCGGGGATACGCGCCTTGGCGCCGGTGCCCTCCTCGTCGTCCACGACGGACTCCAGCATGTGCGCCAGGGTCTTCGCGGTCTTCTCGCTGACGACCCTGGTCTTCTTGGCCTTGGCGGCGGGGGTGAACTGTCCGTCGGCCCCCTTGGTGCCGCGGACGAGTGTCGGTTCCACGCGTACGCCGCCGTTGGCGATCGTCGAGTAGACGGAGGCCGCCTGCATCGCGTTGACGGACACGCCCTGGCCGAAGGGGATCGTGTACTGCTGGGAGGTCGACCACTGGTCGGCGGGGGCGAGGATGCCCTTCGTCTCGCCGGGGAAGTCCAGGCCGGTGTATCCGCCGATGCCGAACTTGCGCAGATACGAGTGGAGGATCTGGTTGGCCTCCTGCTGGGTCCCGCCGAGCTGCCCGGTCGCCAGGATGGTGCCGATGTTGCTGGACTTGGCGAGGACTCCGTTGAGCGTGAGGTACCAGGTCGGGTGGTCGATGTCGTCCTTGAAGAGCCGGTCGCCGCGGTGCAGCCGGTTGGGCACGGTGACGTGCGTGGCGGGGGTGGCGGCGCCCTCCTCCAGGACGGCGGCCATCGACATCACCTTGGCGGTGGAGCCGGGCTCGTAGGCGTCCTCCAGGCTCCAGTTGTGCAGGGCTCCCCCGTCGGCCTTCGACAGGTCGTTCGGGTCGAAGCCGGGCGAGTTGGCCATAGCGAGGATCTCGCCGGTCCTGTTGTCCTGCACCACGACGTAGCCGCGGTCCGCGTCGGACTTCTCGACCTGCTCGGCGATGGCGTGCTGCGCGGCCCACTGGATGTCGCGGTCGATCGTCAGCTCCACCTCGGAGCCGGCCACCGCGGGCTTCTCGGTGGAACCGGCGGTCGGTACCTGCCGTCCGCCGGACTGGGCGTAGCGGATCTCGCCGTCCTTGCCGGACAGGTCTCCGTTGAGCTGCTGCTCGATGCCGCCGCCGCCCTTGCCGTCGGCGTTGACCCAGCCCAGTATCCCGGCGCCGAGGTCGCCGTTCGGGTAGACCCGCTTGCTGCTGGGCTCCTGGAGGACGCCCGCCAGGATGTTCGCGGGACCGCCTTCGCCGGCCTTCTCGGCGAGGGTGCTCTTGAGGTCCTTGATCTGCGTCCAGACCTCGGGGGTCTGGCGGCGGGCGAGCACGACGTACCGGGTCTTCTTCGTCCGGAGCTTGTCGGCGAGTTCGTCGGTGTCCTTGCCGAGGATCGGGCCGAGCAGGGCGGCGGCCTGCTCGGGCGCGTCGCCGATCTCCGTCGCCTTCCTCGTGAAGAGCGTGGGGTCGGCGGTGATGTCGTTCGCGTCCACGCTGATCGCCAGGTCGACGCCGTTGCGGTCGGTGATCCCGCCGCGCGCGGCGGCCAGGGTGCGGCTGAGGTACCGGTTCTTCTCGGCCTTGGCGGTGTATTCGCTCGCGTCGACCGCCTGCACCTGGAGAAGCCGCACGAAGAAGGCGATCAGTACGAGGGCCAGGGCGAGGCTGACCAGGCGCAGCCGCGGACGGGGGCTGCCCAGCCGGATGACGCGCGGCGCCTTGGTGCGGGGCGGCGCGGGACGGCGTGCGGGACGGGCGCCCGGCCCGGGGCGGCGCTGGCTGCCGGGTTTGGCGGGGCGGGCGGGCTGCGCGGACCGGGCGGGCGCGGGCACCCTGCGGCGCGGGGGTTCCCTGTCGGACACTTCCGTCACCTGCCGGGAATCGTAGAGGTCGGCGTGGGCTGCGCGGCGGTCTCCGTGGCCGGCTCCGGCGCCCCGGTGAGCGGCCCGGTGGACGTCGGGCCGGGTTCCGGGGACGTCTCGGCCGCTTCGGGGGCCGGCGCCTCGGGCGGGCGGATCACGGGCACGTACACGGACGACTGCTCGGCGGCCGGGCTGGGTACACCGCGGACGGTGCCGTCGGGGTCGAGGAAGGCCGGATCGCCGCCGGGCACCATGCCGAGCTCGCGGGCGCGGCGCTGGAGGGCGTCGGGGGCGGAGTAGGCGTCCACGTCACGCTGGAGCGCCTGTTCCTCGTCGGTGAGGCTCTTGGTGTCCTTCTGGAGGTCGTCGAGCTGGAACGAGCCTTCACTGAGCGCGGAGTTCAGCACCAGGAGTCCGATGAGACCGCCCCCGAGCAGCAGCACGACCAGGAGGACGAAGGGCGTACGGGCCGCCTGTCCTGAGCCGGTCGGGAAGAGCCGCGCGAGCCGGGCCGCTCTCCCCCTCAGTTCGGGTTTCCTATTCACTCACCCTCCAGGTGAGTTCGGGTTCCTGGCCGGTGGGTCCGGGTTTCCGGCCCCTGTGCCCGGTGAGTTCGGTTGTCCAACTCACACACCCTTGCGTCACTCGGCGTCCTCCCTGATGCGCTGCGCCCCGCGCAGCCGCGCGGGAGCGGCCCGCCGGTTCTCCGCGACCTCTTCCTCGGTGGGGAGTTCGGCACCGCGCGTGAGCAGCTTGAGCCGGGGCTGGTAGCGCTCGGGGACGACCGGCAGTCCGGGCGGCGCGGTGTTGGCGGCGCCCGCCGCGAACACCTGCTTCACCAGCCGGTCCTCCAGCGAGTGGTACGAGAGCACGGCGATCCTGCCTTCGACGGCGAGCGCCTTCACGGCGGCGGGGATCGCCCTCTGCAGGACGGTGAGTTCGCCGTTGACCTCGATGCGCAGCGCCTGGAACGTGCGCTTGGCGGGGTTGCCGCCGGTGCGCTTGGCCGCCTGCGGCAGGGAGTCGCGGATCAGTTCGACGAGCCGCGCGCTGTCGGTGAACGGCTCCTTGTCCCGCTCGCGGACGACCGCGGACACGATCCGCTTGGCCTGCTTCTCCTCGCCGTACGCCCGCAGGATCCGTACCAGTTCGCCGGGCGGGTAGGTGTTGAGGACCTCGGCCGCGCTGATGCCGGTCGTCTGGTCCATGCGCATGTCGAGCGGCGCGTCCTGGGCGTAGGCGAAGCCGCGGTCCGCGTCGTCGAGCTGCATGGAGGAGACGCCCAGGTCGAAGAGGACGCCCTGGACGCTCGCGAGGCCCAGGCGGTCGAGCACGTCGGGGAGTTCGTCGTAGACGGCGTGCACCAGCTCGGCCCGGTCGCCGAAGGGCGCGAGCCGTTCTCCGGACAGGCGCAGCGCCTCCTTGTCGCGGTCGAGGGCGATCAGGCGGGCCTCGGGGAAGCGGCTGAGCAGGGCCTCGCTGTGACCGCCGAGGCCGAGGGTGCAGTCGACGACCACGGCTCCCGGTGCCTCCAGCGCGGGGGCCAGCATGTCCAGGCACCGCTGGAGCATTACCGGGACATGTCGACTCTGTCCCTCCCGTCGCCCGCCACCGCCCTTGTTTGAATGCGCTTCGCGCCCCATTGAATCTGGGCCCTCTCAGGTCCGCGCGGCCGGTACGCACCGCCGGGTCCCCGCCCGCGCCCGCAGCCGTCACGGGGAGATGCCCCTCGGCTTGTCGAGGGGAAGGCCGGCCGGCGCCGGAAGCGTCAGCCGACCGGGAGCGGGAGGAGGCCGAGCCGTACGTACGCGCCGCGCACGCGGGGAGATCCCGGCAGGTCGCCGGGGCCTCCGGGGGTTAGCAGTCCAGCAGGGAGGACAGCTCGCCTCCCGCTTCGCGTCACTTTAGTCCACGGTGTCTCGCGGTCAATGAACCGGCCTGCGCGTCGCGACTCTCACCCGCGATCAAGCAAAAACCAGGTGTTTTCCACCCGAACGGGTGCACTCGGTCCACCCTTGTGGGTTACCTCACAACAACGCTCATTGATGTTCTTTGTCCCCTCTCACAGCGGGCCCGAACGGCACGTGCGCCTTACCGTCTTAGGTATGACGACTTTCCGTTCCGTTCCCACCGAGCCCGAGGGCGCCATGGCCCGTCCCGGCACCGTCACGGACCGCCTGGTCGAGGCCAACGAGCGGTACGCCGCCGCGTTCGCCGACCCGGGCATGGACGCCCGGCCGGTCCTGCGCGTAGCGGTCGTGGCCTGCATGGACGCCCGTCTCGACCTGCACGACGCGCTCGGCCTTGAGCTCGGCGACTGTCACACCATCCGCAACGCGGGCGGCGTCGTCACCGACGACGTGATCCGCTCGCTGACCATCAGCCAGCGCGCGCTCGGTACCCGCAGCGTCGTGCTCATCCATCACACCGGCTGCGGCCTGGAGTCCCTCACCGAGGAGTTCCGCCACGACCTGGAGATGGAGGTCGGCCAGCGCCCGGCGTGGGCGGTCGAGGCGTTCCGCGACGTCGAACAGGACGTACGGCAGTCGATGCAGCGCGTGCGGACCTCCCCGTTCCTTCTGCACTCCGACGACGTACGTGGTTTCGTGTTCGACGTGAAGACGGGCCTCCTGAGTGAGATAGACCCCACCTGACGCCAGGTGGACCCGGCCATAAAGCACAAGACCCGACATATCACGGCCAGTTATCCACAGGCGGATGACACGAACCGGTAACGGCAACAAGAATGCGTGTGTGGCGTCACGCGGAACTTTTCACGCGTGGCGTCCGTGTTCGGGGTGGGCCGGTCCGCATCGCAGCGTGTCGGCCCGGAGAAAGAACGGGCCGAGGAGGGCCGGGTGACGACCTATGACGATCGAGCGAGCCTTACAGATCTGACCGCCACTGTGGACAGAGTCCGCAGTTCGGTGGAGGAAGTGATCGAGGGCAAGCCTGAGGTCGTACGGCTTTCGCTGACCGTACTGCTCGCCGAGGGGCATCTGCTCATCGAGGATGTCCCCGGCGTCGGCAAGACCATGCTGGCCAAGGCATTGGCGCGGTCCATCGACTGCTCGGTGCGACGTATTCAGTTCACGCCCGACCTGCTGCCCTCGGACATCACAGGGGTGTCCATCTGGGATCAGCAGCGCAGGGAGTTCGAGTTCAAACCGGGGGCGATCTTCGCGCAGATCGTGATCGGCGACGAGATCAACCGCGCGTCGCCCAAGACCCAGTCGGCACTCCTGGAGTCCATGGAGGAGCGCCAGGTCACCATCGACGGGCACACCTACGAGCTGCCCAGCCCCTTCATGGTGGTGGCCACGCAGAACCCGGTCGAGATGGAGGGCACCTACCCGCTGCCGGAGGCGCAGCGGGACCGTTTCATGGCCCGGGTCTCCATCGGCTATCCCAGCCCGGAGGCCGAGTTGCAGATGCTCGACATCCACGGCGGGGCCTCCCCGCTGGACGACCTGCAGCCGGTGGCGCACGCGCACGAGATCCTCAAGCTCATCGACGCGGTCCGCACGGTCCACGTCGCCGACCCGGTGCGCCGGTACGCGGTCGACCTGGTCGGCGCCACGCGCAGCCACCCGGACCTGAGACTCGGCGCCTCGCCGCGCGCGACGCTGCATCTGCTGCGCGCCGCGAAGGCTTCCGCCGCTCTCAGCGGCCGGGACTACGCGCTGCCGGACGACGTGCAGGCTCTCGCCGTGGCGGTCCTTGCACACCGGCTGCTGCCCACCGCCCAGGCCCAGTTGAACCGTCGTACGGCCGAGCAGGTCGTCCTGGAGATCCTCCAGCGCACAGCCGTGCCCGCGGCGCCCCAGGCACCGGGCGGCCCGGCGATGGGCCGGGGCACGTCCGCCTTCGGCCAGCAGCCGCCGCGGAGGCTGTGATGACAGGCGGGGGGATGCCCGCGGCGTCGGCCGAGGAGGACCAGGGCGGGATGCGCACGGCTCTCGCCGGGCTCACCACGCGCGGCCGGTCGTTCCTGGCCGCCGGCATCGCGGCCGCCATCTGCGCGTACGTCCTGGGGCAGAGCGATCTGCTCCGGGTCGGGCTGCTGCTCGCCGTACTGCCGCTGGTCTGCACGGCCGTGCTGTACCGCACGCGCTACCGGGTCGCGGGCAGCCGCCGGCTCTCCCCGGCGCGGGTGCCGGCGGGCTCCGAGGCACGTGTCCATCTGCGGATGGACAACGTCTCGCGGCTGCCCACCGGGCTGCTGATGCTCCAGGACCGGGTGCCGTACGTGCTGGGGCCACGGCCCCGGTTCGTGCTGGACCGGGTCGAGGCGGTCGGCCGGCGCGAGGTGTCGTACCGCGTGCGTTCGGACCTGCGCGGGCGCTATCCGCTGGGCCCGTTGCAACTGCGGCTCAGCGACCCCTTCGGCATGTGCGAGCTGACCCGCTCCTTCTCCACGTACGACACCCTCACCGTCGTGCCGCGCGTGGAGCCCCTGCCGCCGGTCCGGCTGACCGGTGAGGCGAAGGGGTACGGCGACGGGCGGCAGCGCTCGCTCGCGCTGGCCGGCGAGGACGACGTGATCCCGCGCGGATACCGCTACGGCGACGACCTGCGCAGGGTCCACTGGCGGCTGACCGCCAGGTACGGCGAGCTGATGGTGCGCCGCGAGGAGCAGCCGCAGCGCTCCCGCTGCACGGTACTCCTCGACACCCGGGGCATCGCCTTCGACGGCGCGGGCCCCGACTCGGCCTTCGAGTGGGCCGTCTCGGGCACCGCGTCGACGCTGGTGCACATGCTCGAACGGGGCTTCTCCGTGCGCCTGTTGACCGACACCGGCACCTCGGTGCCCGGCGAGGGCGCCGACGGGTTCGCCGGGGCCAGCCAGGAGTCCGCGGACGCGGCGGGGCTGATGATGGACACCCTCGCGGTGATCGACCACTCCGACGGTACGGACCTGTCCCGGGCGTACGAAGTGCTGCGCGGTGGCAACGAAGGACTGCTGGTGGCCTTCCTCGGCGACCTGGACGAGGAGCAGGCGTCGGTGCTCGCCAGGATGCGCCAGCGCAGCGGCGGGGCGATCGCCTTCCTGCTGGACAGCGGGGCATGGGTGCGGGGCGCCCCCGACGAACAGGGCGAGGAGCGGCTTCGGATGCTGCGTGAGGCGGGCTGGACCGCTGTGGCCGTCCCGCCGGGCATCGGCCTGGCCGACCTGTGGCGGGAGGCGGACCGACAGCGCAGCGGCGTCGCGTCCACGGGCAGCACGGCAGGAGGCGGTGGCTCATGAGCGGGCGCGCGCGACTGGCCCTGTGCGCCGCGGCGGCGACCCTGATGGCGTCCTGCGCCCTGCTGCCGCTGGTCGATCCGGCGATCTGGTTCCTCCAGGCGGCGTTCCTGGTCGCGGTGCAGACCGGGGTGGGCGCGGCGGCCCGGCGGGTGCCGCTCGCACGGCCGGTGACGATCGCGGTGCAGGCGTTGGTGACCCTGATGCTGCTGACGCTGTCGTTCGCCCGGGAGCAGGCCGTCGCCGGGCTGCTGCCCGGCCCCGATGTCTTCCGCTACTTCGGTGAGCTGCTGCAGGCGGGTGCGGACGACGTCAGCCGGTACTCGATCCCGGCGCCGCTCTCCGACGGCATCCGTCTGATGATGGTCGGCGGGGTCGTGGTGATCGGACTCGCGGTGGACGCGCTCGCGGTGACGTTCCGCAGCGCCGCCCCCGCCGGACTGCCGCTGCTCGCGCTGTACTCCGTCGCCGCGGGCCTCGCGGACGGCGGCGCGGGATGGATCTGGTTCCTGCTGGCGGCCACCGGATATCTGGTGCTGCTGCTGGCCGAGGGACGGGACCGGCTCTCGCAGTGGGGGCGGGTCTTCGGCGGCGGGCCCCGCGCACCGGGCGGAGATCCCTCGGGCGGCGCGACCGCACCGGTCCGTACGGGACGGCGCATCGGCGCCGTCGCGCTCGGTGTCGCACTGGTGGTTCCGCTCGCCCTGCCCGCGCTCGACGGCGGGCTGCTGGACGCCGCTCGCACGGGCGTCGCCGCGGGTTCCGGCGGGGGCAACACGATCTCCGCGGTGAACCCGCTGGTCTCGCTGAGCGACAGCCTGAACGTGGACGAGGACCGCGAGGTCATGTCCTACCGCACCAACTCCGAGGAGACGCAGAACCTCTATCTGCGGATCGTCTCGCTCGACGAGTTCGACGGCACGGCGTGGAAGCCGGCCAAGCGCCATGTCGAGGACGTGCCGGGGTCCTTCCCGACCCCGCCCGGTCTCAGTGACGACGTCCAGCGCACCGAGGTGCAGACGAGGATCTCGGCGGCCGACTGGTACGCGCAGGACTGGCTGCCGCTGCCCTATCCGGCCAGCCAGGTGGGGATCAACGGCAAGTGGCGGTTCGAGCCCGTGGGTCGCACGCTCGTCGGCGATCACGGCCAGACGACCCGCGGTCAGGAGTACACGGTCAAGAGCCTGATCGTGCAGCCGACCGCGGATCAGCTAGCGAACGCGCCCGAGGCGCCGGAGGTACTGAAGCGCGAGTTCACCAAGGTGCCGAACTCGCTGCCGCCGGTGGTGGCCGCGACGGCACGGCGGATCACGGCGGACTCGGCCAACGACTACGAGCGCGCGGTGAAGCTGCAGGACTGGTTCGCCCTGGAGGGTGGCTTCACGTACGACACGGAGGTCAAGGTCGGCAGCGGGTCCCAGGCCATAGCGCGCTTCCTCAGGGACAAGGAGGGCTTCTGCGTCCACTTCTCCTTCGCGATGGCCTCCATGGCCCGCACGCTGGGCATACCGGCCCGGGTCGCGGTGGGCTTCACGCCTGGTTCGCCCAAGTCGGACGGCACGATGTCGGTGGGGCTGCGGGACGCGCACGCCTGGCCCGAGCTGTACTTCGAGGGCGTGGGCTGGACCCGCTTCGAGCCGACACCGAACCGGGGCTCGGTCCCCGAGTACACCCGCGCGGACACGCCCGGCGCGACGGTCCCCGACCCGGACGCGCCGTCGCGTTCCTCGTCCACGGCACCCTCCGCCGCCCCGTCGGGCAGCGAGGACTGCACGGCGGCCGAGAAGAAGCTGGAGCAGCCCTGCGCCGGTGAGTCCCCGCAGGCGGCGTTCGGCACGACGAACGACGATCCGCCGTGGTGGCTGTCCCTGCTCCTCTGGCTCGCGGGCGGGCTCGCCGTGGGCACCCTGCCGCTGCTGCCGATGCTGTGGCGGATACGGACCCGGTCGGTGCGGCTCGGTTCGCACCGCTGGTCCACGGCGGACGGCGGGGGCGCCGCGTCGGCGGCCGGGCAGGACGCCGGCGGCGACACAGCACGGGACCTCCGGCTCGAATCGCACGGCCTGACCGAGGCGCGCACCACGGCCGTCGCGCTGGAGGCCTGGCAGGAGGTCAGTGACACGGCGTGGGACTTCGGTATCCCTCCCGACGAGTCGCAGACCCCGCGCAAGGCGGCGGCGAGGATCGTCCGCGTCGGGCATCTGGAGCCGGAGGCCGCGGCCTCCGTCCACCGGATCGCCGACGCGGTGGAGCAGGTCCTGTACGCGCCGAGCCCCCGGCCGGCCCCGGGGCTGGGCGCCGATGTCCGCCGGATGACCCAGGGCCTGCGAGCCACCGCCGGCCGCGGTACGCGCCTGCGCGCACTGCTCGCGCCGCGCTCGTCCGTCCGGGTGGTGTGGGCGGCCTCCGAGAGGTGGTACGCGCTGAAGTACCGTGCCGCGGCCCGCTGGACGGCCCTGGTCCGGCGCCCGTCAGGACAGGGCGGCACCGGAGGCTGATCCGGCTGCCGAGCCGAGACCGCGATGAGGGGGCGCCGACCGTGTCCGGGTTGGCGCCCCCTCATCGCGGTCTCGGCTTCACGCCGGGGGCCTTGGCGCGCTGTACGGACTCACGCCGAGCGGCGCGCACGTCAGGCGAGACCCGGTCGGCCTCCCGCGCTGCTCGGCCCTCACGCCGGTCGCGACTCACGGCGGTCGCGACTCACGGCGGTCCTCGCGCTGGGCGGCCGTCACGTGAACGGCACTCCGGCCGGCCGCGGCTCCCGCCGGGCGCAGCTCACCTCGGGGCAGGTCACGCCGGCCGTCACGCCGGGGCGGCCTCACTCGCCGCGGCGGCCGCTCGTGGCGGCCGAACTCGTGGCGGCCGGGCACACCGAGGGCAGGCACGCTGAAGGGGCGGCCACCTCGACGGTGGTCACCCCTTCTTGCGTGCGTCTGTTCGGCCGGAACCCGGTGGGCTACTGGCCGCCCTGCTCGTCACGGCGCCGCTGCCAGCGCTGTTCGATGCGGTCCATCATGGAGCGCCGCTGCCGACCCTGACGACGGGCCTGCGGAGCACCTGGCGCACCCGCCGCGGGCTGTTCACCCGGCTTGGGGGCCTTGCGCCAACCGGTGACGGCGAGCACCGCGCAGCCCAGCATGACGAGAAAACCCACCACGCTGACCCAGATCTGCTGTGCGACCATTCCGGCCATGAGGAGCGCGATACCTACGAGGAAGCCGGCGACCGCCTGGTAGACCCGTCGCCGGGTGTACGTACGCAGCCCGCTTCCCTCAAGCGCTGTCGCGAACTTGGGATCTTCGGCGTACAGCGCTCGCTCCATCTGCTCGAGCATTCGCTGCTCGTGCTCCGAGAGCGGCACGGCGTCCTCCTCATCGTGCAGTCGCCGGGGCGACGGGGGGTCCCTTCAGGATAGGCAGGGAATCGCCCCCGTGAAACCCGCCCCTCTGCGCCAATTCGCCAACCGGAACCCGCCATGGCTTTCCGATCCGCTGAGGCGTAGATTCCCCAGCGACCGGCCCGTCATGCCGGACGGTCTCCCCCGATCATACGGCTCCGAGCGTCCGATCGGGGGGCCTGTGGCGTACTCCATCTGCTGTCGCGCCCCTGATCAGCGGTGCGACGCGGGTGGTGACTCACCCCTCGGCCGACTCCCGCGTCTCACCGAGCACATGAAGCTGCGTGGCAACGGAGTGGAAGGCGGCGAGTTCGGCGGCCGCGGTCTCCAGTTTCAGCAGGGCGTCCAGGGCGCCCGGCTCGGTGTCCACGAGGACCCCGGGGACCAGGTCCGCGAAGACCCGCACGCCGTGCACCGCACCGACGTCCAGGCCCGCGCCCTCGACCAGAGCGGTCAGCTGCTCGGCCGTGAAGCGGTGCGGAACGGGATCACCCTCGCCCCACCGGCCGTCCGGGTCACTCAGGGCCTGGCGGGCCTCCGTGAAGTGTCCGGCGAGGGCCCGCGCGAGCACGGCGCCGCCCAGTCCGGCGGCGAGCAGGCTGAGGACGCCCTCGGGGCGCAGCGCGCCGACGGCGTTGCGCAGGCCCTCGGCGGGGTCGTCCATGTACTCAAGGACTCCGTGGCACAGCACCGCGTCGTAGCCACCGCGCTCGACGACGTCGAAGAGGCCGTGCGCGTCGCCCTGGACCCCCTGGACGCGGTCGGCGACGTCGGCCTCGGCGGCCCGGCGCTCCAGCGCGAACAGCGCGTTCGGGCTGGGGTCCACGACGGTGACGCGGTGGCCGAGTCGGGCCACGGGCACCGCGAAGTTGCCGCTGCCGCCTCCCGTGTCGAGCACGTCCAGCGACTCCCGGCCCGTGGCCTTGACCCGACGGTCGAGGGCGTCCTTCAGAACGTCCCAGACCACGGCGGTACGCAGAGAGGCGCGGGGGCTGGACGGGCCGGAGCGCGGCGACGCCGGTTGAGGGCGGCGGTGGGAGACGGGCGGGCGCATCGGGTCCGACACGGCAGTTGACTCCTCGGCGCGGCACCGCCTCGGTGCGGCGGAGCGATGGGCATACCTCCCCCGCCGTGTCCGGCGCCGGGGAGATTCAGGCGTCCCAACCTTATTGCCTCACGCCCGCTGCCCAACCCCCCGTCTCGCGCGCCGGACGCCCGGCCCCTCACCGGCCGTGACCGCCGGACGGACATCCGGGCGGCCGTCCGGCGGACATCCGGGCAGACGTCCAGACGGTCGTCCAGACGGTCGTCCAGACGGTCGTCCGGGCACGTTCCGGGGACGCGTCCGGGCACGTTCCGGGGACGCGTCCGGGCACGTTCCGGGCGGCCGTCCAGACGGTCGTCCAGGCGGACGTCCGGGCAGCCGGGCAGGCGGGCAGGCGGGCAGGCGGGCAGGCAGGCAGGCAGGCAGGCAGGCAGGCGGTGCGACCGCCGGGTGGACCGCGATCGTTCCCGCGCCGTCTTCGTCCCCGCGCCGCCGTCGGCCCCACACCGCCGTCGGCCCGCTCGCCGGGCCGGAGCCGCAGCCCACGGCCAGACCCGGGTCCAGGGCCAGGTCCGCGTCCGGGTGCAGGGCCAGTCCGGGTCCGGGTCCAGGTCCAGGTCCGGGTCCGGGTCCGCGTCCGGCGGCCGGGTCCGGGTCCAGGTCCAGGTCCGGGTGAAGGTCCGGGTCCAGGTCCAGGTCCGCGTCCGGGTCCGGCGTCCGGGTCCGGCGGCCGGGTCCGGCGGCCGGGTCCGGCGGCCGGGTCCGGCGGCCGGGTCCGGCGGCCGGGTCCGGCATCGTTATCAGCCCGCGTCCGGGACGTCCTGCACGTCCCGGGGGTCCGGCGCGATCCGTGCCCCCTGGGAGGCCTGGCCTCCGCCCCGGCCGCCTTCGTGCCGTGGCTGGGGCAGGACCGGCTGGAGAACCAGCATGCGCTCGACGAGGCGGAGGAACATCGCCACGTCACGCAGCAGGTCGTCGGCGTCCCGGATGCTGGCGGCGCCCTGGATGCCGGCCTCCGCGCGGGCACGGCGGCGGGCTCCCGAGGCGAACAGCACGCTCCACTCGGCGAGTTCGGGCGCTATCTCGGGCAGCACTTCCCAAGCGCTCCGGATCTTGGCCCGGCGCCTCTCGGTGCTCTCGGGCCGGCCGCGGGCGGCGAGTACGGCCGCGGCGGTGCGCAGGGCGGCCAGGTGCGCCGTCGCGTACCGGTCGTTCGGCATTTCCAGCAGGGCCGCCTCGTCGAGTCCGGCGCGGGCCTGGGCGAGCAGATCGAGGGCGGCGGGCGGGGCCGTGGCACGGCGGAGCACGGGGTGCACATCGCTCGCCGGTCCGGTCAGTGAGGGGGCAGGGCCGGTGGCGCGGCGCCGACGGGCGGCGGCTGCGGAAGAGCTGGCCATGACGAACCTCCTGTCGTCGTGTGACGGCACACCCCAACGGGAGATGCCGTATGCGCCTATCGTGCGGTATGCCACTGACAATCCGTTCTGACCTGCACTTTTGCTTCGCTCATAGGTTCGGAGTAGTTTTTGCACTGACCAGTCAGTTCAAAAACTTTGCGGTTCAACCGGTTGAAGGATCCGGAGAGTGGGGGAAGTTGTGGACGGTCCGCACGGACTCGGCGTCACGGCCGAGGACTTCGGGCTCAAGGGACCCCGCGGCTGGGCGTTCCGCGGCGTGGACATCGAGGCTGATCCCGGCTCGCTGATCGCGGTCGAAGGACCCTCGGGCTCGGGCCGTACGTGCCTGTTGCTGGCACTCACCGGGCGGATGAGGCCCACCGAGGGACACGCGAGAGTGGGTCGCTACGAGCTGCCGAAGCAGATGGCGGCGGTCCGCCGGTTCAGCGCGCCGGCCCATGTGCCCGGCGTCACCGACCTGGAGCCCGCCCTGTCCGTCGCCGAGCACCTCCGGGAGCGCGCACTGCTCCAGCGGCGGTTCGGCGGCCCCGTACGCGGACTGCTGCGACCGCGTCAGGAGCGGCTGGCGGAGGTCCGGCTGCGGGTCGACAGCGCGCTGGCCGCCGCCGGTCTCGACCGGGAGGCACTGCCCAAGGGCTCCAGGACCGCCGTGCGTGACCTGGAGCGCCTGGAGGCGCTGCGGCTGTCCGTGGCCCTCGCCCTGATCGGCCGCCCTCGGCTGCTCGGGATCGACGACATCGACCTGAAACTCTCGGATGCCGAACGGACCGAGGTCTGGGCGCTGCTGCGCTCCCTGACCGAGGCCGGGACCACGGTCGTGGCGGTGTGCAGCGAGGCCCCCGAGGGCGCGGTCGTGGTGTCCACAGGATCCGCCGGCACACCGGCCCACGACCGGGCCCACGACCGGAACCAGGACCGGAACCAGGACCAGCCCGACGACCACGACAAGGAGACGGCGGATGCGCTCGCCGAAACTGGCCGCGCTTGAGCTCAGGCGCTTCGGCAGGGGCAGGCTCCCGCGCGCGGCGCTGGCCGCGCTCCTGCTGCTGCCCCTGCTGTACGGCGCCCTCTACCTGTGGTCGTTCTGGGACCCGTACGGCCGTCTCGACCGCATCCCCGTGGCGCTGGTGAACGACGACCGGGGAGCCACCGCCGCCGACAGGGCCGACAAGAAGGTCGTGCTGGGCGACGAGATCACCAAGGGCCTGCATGAGAGCGACACCTTCGAGTGGCACGAGGTGAGCGCCTCGGAGGCCCGCGAGGGGGTCGAGAACGGCGATTACTACCTGTCGCTGACCATGCCGTCCGACTTCAGCAGGAGGATCGCCTCCAGTTCGGGGGACTCCCCGGAGACGGGCGCCCTCCAGGTGCGCACGAACGACGCGAACAACTACATCGTCGGGCAGATCTCGCGGACGGTCTTCAGCGAGGTGCGCACGGCCGCCTCGACCAAGGCGTCACGGTCGTTCCTCGACAAGATCTACGTCTCGTTCTCCGACATCCACGGGAAGACCGAGAAGGCCGCCGAGGGGGCCGACAGCCTCTCCGGTGGCATCGGGAAGGCGAAGAAGGGCTCGAAGGACCTCGCGGACGGCCTCTCGGACGCCGAGAAGGGCAGCGGCAAGCTCTCCGCCGGGCTGAAGAAGCTCGACACGGGAGCGGGTGACCTGGAGGACGGCTCGCGGCAGGTCTCGGAGGGCACGCAGACCCTCGCGGACAAGGTGAACGGCGTCGCGGACAAGGTGGGGCCCTTCCTGAAGGGCAACGAGAAGGAGATCGGCGACACCGCCCGACTCGTCGCGGACTCCGCCTCGGTCATCCGCGGCAACCTCGACACGCTGGCGAGGACGGCCCCTGCCGCCGCCAAGAGCGCGCGCACCGCCTCCGACACGCTGAACGGCGTCTACACGGCGCGCTGCGAGGACCAGGACCTGCCACTGCCCGACGCCGCCTGCCCGGACCTGAAGAAGGCCAAGGACGCGGCGGCGGACGTGGCGAGGGTCGCCGACGGCGTCGACACGCTGGTGACCGGCCAGGACGGCGACCTTAAGTCGCTGGACAAGCATCTGGCCACCCTGGAGAAGCAGGCGCGGGCGCTGGCCGACCGCTCACCGCACCTGTCCGAGGACCTCGCCACGGCCGTCTCGAAGATCAACGAGCTCAACAAGGGGGCCGGGAAGGTCGCCAAGGGGGCCGAAACCCTGCACACAGGGCTCGGCACGGCCAAGAAGGGCGCCACCGACCTCGACAGCGGGATCGGCAGGCTCGGGACGGGCGCGAACGACCTAGAAGGGGGCATGTACAAGCTCGTCGACGGCTCGGGGAAGCTCGCCGGCGGGCTGCACGACGGCGCGGGAAAGATCCCGGACTACGATAAGAAGGACCGCGATCAGCGCACCGGGGTCATGGCCGACCCCGTACAGCTCGCTTCGAAGGACCTGCACAAGGCGCCCAACTACGGCACCGGTTTCGCCCCGTACTTCATTCCGCTCTCCTTGTGGGTGGGCGCGATGGTCGCCTACATGCTGATTCCGCCGCTCAACCGGCGCGCGCTCGCCGCGGGCGCCCCCGCCTGGCGGATCGCGCTGGCGGGCTGGCTGCCGGTGGCCGCTCTGGGAGTACTGCAGACGGTCGCGCTGATGTCCGTACTGCACTGGGCCATCGGCCTGGAGGCGGTGCGGGCGGCCGGGACAGTGGCCTTCCTCTTCCTGGTGACGGCCTGTTTCTCGGCGATCGTGCAGTGGCTCAACGCCCGCTTCGGAGCGGCCGGCCGGATCCTCGTCCTCGCGCTCCTGATGCTCCAGCTGACCTCGGCCGGCGGCACGTATCCCGTGCAGACCAGCCCCGGTTTCTTCAACGCGATCCACCCCTTCATGCCGATGAGTTACGTCGTCGACGCCCTGAGGAGACTCATCACGGGCGGCGGCCTGGGGCCGGTCTGGCAGGCGTGCGCCGTCCTCACCGCCTTCACCCTGGGCGCCCTCGCGCTCACCGCGGTGTCCGCGCGACGCCGGCAGGTGTGGACCCTCGACCGACTTCATCCGGAGCTGAGCCTGTGACAATCAGGGCCATGGAAAGCAGCAGGACGGTGGACAGCGGCGGCGGCCGGCGGCAGGCGACCCGGCAGAAGCTCTACGAGGCGGCGGTGACCCTCATCGCCGAGCAGGGCTTCTCCGCCACCACCGTGGACGAGATCGCCGAGCGTGCCGGAGTGGCGAAGGGCACGGTCTACTACAACTTCGCGAGCAAGTCCGTCCTCTTCGAAGAGCTGCTCCGGCACGGGGTGGGACTGCTCACCGCCTCGCTGCGGGAGGCGGTCGAGAAGACCGACGAGGACGGCGGCAGCCGGGTCGACGCGCTGGACGCGATGATCCGGGCGGGCCTCGTCTTCATCGGCCGCTACCCGGCCTTCACCCAGCTGTACGTGGCGGAGTTGTGGCGCACCAACCGCGCCTGGCAGTCCACGCTGATGGTGGTCAGGCAGCAGGCCGTCGCGGTCGTCGAGGACGTCCTGCGCGACGGGATCGCGAACGGCGAGCTGAGTGATGAGATCGACACCCCGCTGACGGCGGCCGCGCTGGTCGGCATGGTGCTGGTGGCAGCCCTGGACTGGCAGGCGTTCCAGCCGCAGCGGTCCCTGGACGACGTCCACGCGGCGCTGTCCCTGCTGCTTCAGGGGAGGGTCGGCGGCGAGCGCCTCGGACACAAGTGACACAGGTGACACAGAGGCACGACGAACACAGCAGGCACAGCGGGCACAACAGACACAGCGGGCACAGGTGAACGCCGGTCCGAAGTGGCCGCGTCCCCCGCGGGCCACGCCGGACCGGCGCCCCTCCTGTGCTCCCCCGTGCGTCCCCCCGCACATCCCCCAGTGGCCCCCGACGGTTCCCCGTTCCGGTCTCCCTCGGGACCCCCCGTGCCTCGCTTCCGCCGAGTGATCGGCGGAAGGAGCGGTAGAGGGCGCCGCCCGTTCCGCCGCCCCGTGTCGGCGGTACCGGAGCCGCGCCCCTTTCCGTGCCTCCACTCTCTCGTCCGCGCAGGTGGGAACCCATCCGCGCGCGTACTCAACTCACGCCCTGAGTACGTGTACTCAGCACTGCGCACACGTGCCCAGGACACGCCCTTGCCGACTGGTTACGATCGCGTCCGTGTCCGTACTCCCCCTGGTGTTCACCAGCGGCTGGGCCAGCGGTGTCAACGCGTACGCGGTGGTGCTGCTCCTCGGCCTCTTCGGCGCGACCGGACTGACCGACGAGGTCCCCGAGTCGCTGCAGCGCCCCGAAGTCCTCGTCGTGGCCGGCGTCCTGTTCGTCTGCGAGGCCGTCGCCGACAAGATCCCGTACGTGGACTCGGTGTGGGACACCGTGCACACCGTGATCCGCCCGGTGTCGGGAGCCGTCGTCGCGGCGCTGCTCGCCGGGCAGAGCGGTTCGCTGTCCGAGCTGGCGGCCGGGGCGATCGGCGGCTCCTCCGCCCTGGCCAGCCACACCGTCAAGGCCGGCACGCGGATGGCGATCAACACCTCGCCGGAGCCGTTCAGCAACGTCGTGATGAGCACCGCGGAGGATCTCGGAGTCGCCGGGATCCTGACCTTCGCGATGTTCAATCCCGAGGCCGCGGCCATCATCGCGGGTGTCCTGCTGCTGGCCGGTCTGCTGGTGCTCTACTTCCTGGTCTCACGGATCAGACGGTTCCTGCGGCGCCGGGCCCAGCGCCGGGAGGAGAAACGGCTCGTGGACCGGCTCGGGCCGCCACCACCCGGCTGACCCCGGCGGGCGCCCGGGGCCGCGGGCCCGTTGTCAGTGGCGGCCGATAAGGTCCCTGGCATGGCACGGATTGTGGTGATCGGCGCCGGGATGGGCGCGATGGCGGCCGCTGCCCGGCTGGCCGTCGCGGGCCACCGGGTGACGGTGTACGAGCGGGCGGCGACGTACGGCGGAGCGGTGGGCCGCTTCGTGCGCGACGGGTTCGCCTTCGACACGGGCCCCGGGCTGCTCCAGCTGCCCGCGGTCTACCGCGATCTGTTCGTCAAGACCGGCAAGGAGCCTCTGGAGGCCTGCGTCGACCTGGTCCAGGTCGACCCGGCGGCACGGCACGTCTTCGCCGACGGCACGGAGGTCTCGCTGCCCAACGCCTCGCGCGCGGGGGTCGTCTCGGCCCTGGACGGGGCGCTGGGCGCGGGCGCGGGTGAGCGCTGGGGCGACTTCCTGGTCCGGGCTCGCGAGGCCTGGGACCGGACGCGCAGGCCGCTCCTGGAGGAGCCGCTGTGGCCCGACTGGCAGGTGCTGGGCGAGCGCGAGCCCTACCCTGCGCTGCGGCAGCGGCGCCTGCTGCGCACGCGTACGGCGACCCGGCTCTCGGAGGTCGGTGCCTGGGAGCTGGGCGACCCCCGCCTCACCGCCCTCCTGGAGAGCTACGCGCTGGCGTACGGCCTCGACCCGGGCGCGGTCCCGGCGAGCGCGGCCGTCCTGCCGTACATGGAGCACGCCTTCGGCGCGTGGTACGTGCGCGGCGGGATCCGCGAGCTGGCGCGGGCCGTGCACGAGCGGTGCGTGGCCAGGCGGGTGGAGTTCGTCTTCGGGGCCGAGGTCGTCGCGGTCACCGAGAAGGACGGCCGGGCGACCGGCGTGGAGCTGCGCGACGGGACCGTCACCGACGCGGACTTCGTGGTGGGCGGCCCGCCGGAGCTGCTGAAAGGCCTGACGGGCCGCGACGATCTGTACGCGGGCGAGGCACCCGGGCCGCATCCCGCGTCCCCGTCCCCGTCCCCCTCCGCCTCCCCGTCCTGCGGCAAGGCCGTGGTCTGTCTCGCCCTGCGCGGCCCGCGCGAGGCGGGCGCCGCGCATCGCACGGTCGTGCACACCGCGGACCGGGCCGAGGAGCTGGACCACATCTTCGAGGCGGGTGCGGCGGCGCCGCGGCCCACGGTGTGGGTGGACCGTCCCGACGATCCGTTGCTGCGCCCGGACGACGCCCACGAGTCCGTGGTGCTCACGGCGACGGTGCCGTCCCTCGCGCGCCACGACTGGGCGGCGGCCGGCGCCGCCGACGCCTTCGCGGATCGCATGGTCGCCGCCGCGGAGCGGGCCGTGCCGGAGCTGCGCGGGCGCGTGCTGTGGCGCGAGGTGCGGACGCCCCTGCACACGGAGCGGGAGACCGGGGCCGCGGGCGGCGGGGTGCCCGCGCCCGCGCTGGCCGGCGCGGGCGGCACACGCCTGCGGCCGGGCAATGCCACCCGTATACCGGGCCTGTTCGCGGTCGGCGGCTGGGCGCACCCGGGCGGCGGGCTTCCGCACGCCGGTATGTCGGGGTCGCTGGTCGCCGGACTGATCGTGGAGGGGCCTGACTTCAGGGGTTCGCAGTGACGGTGAGGGCGATCCCCGGGTGAGACCGCGCCGGTACTGACGGGGGTACCGGTACCGGTACCCCCGTCAGTACCGGTACTGCTGCTCGTCGTACCCGCCCTGCTGCTGACCGTTGCCCTCGTACGGATACGGCTGCTCCGGCGGGAGTTCGCCTCCGGACGGGTCCTCGGTGGTCCGCTGCTGCGGCACCCAGACGCCGCCGGGCGGAGTGTTCTCGCCGCCGCCGTAGGCACCCGCGGCGTACTGCTCCTGTTCGTAACCCTGCTGTCCCTGCTGTCCCTGCTGCCCTTGCTGTCCGTACTGCTGCTGCGAGCTGTCGTAGGACTGGCCGTAGGAGGCAGCGTCGTAGGACTGCGAGCCGACGTACGGGTCGGAGTAGGCGGCGTACTGCTGCTGCTGTCCGGTGTCGTAGCCGTACTGCTGCTGGTCGTAGCCCGAGTAGCCGTCGTAGCCGTAGTTCTGGGCGAACTGATCCTGGGACTGGCCCTGGTCCTGGCCCTGGTCCGCCTGACCGCCCTGCGCCTGTGCCTGCGCGGAGGCGGCGTACGCGGCGTCGGCGGCCGCCGCGTAGGCGGCTTCGCTGTAGACGCCGTACTGGCCGGTGTCGTCGGGCAGCGGCTGCGGCTCGTAGACGGCGGTGGACTCGGCGGCGTTCGCGGGGCGCTGCCCGAAGACCGACTCCTCGCGTCCGAAGGCGTCGTCCCCGCCGAAGCTCTCGCTGCGGCCGAAGTCGTTTTGCGGATACGTTCCGCTCTGCGCGGCCTGGAGGTCCGTGACCTCCAGGGTCGGTTCCTGGCGCTCGGGTTCGCCGCGGCGGCGCTTGGTGACGCCCGGCCGTCCGGCGACGGCCCAGCCGGCCGCGAAGCCACTGCGGAACGACAGCGTGACGTACGTCTGCCCGACGGCGAAGGCGGCAGCACCCAGACCGATGACCACCACCGACGGGATCAGGACACCGATGACCACCCCGAGGAAGCCGCCGAAGGCCAGCAGCCGCCAGCGCAGCCGCGCCTTGTACTGCAGCAGGACCTCGCCGAGCAGCCACAGCGCGACGATGCCGAATGCTATGTAGAGGACCGTCCAGCCCATGTACGCCCCTCTCCCAGATGGCCGCTACGCAGTGTGTCGTATCACGATGCGACCGGTCTAGGCCTGCTGTGGATGATGCAGGCCCAGGTTCTCGTAGATTTCCAGCGTCGCGGTGGAGTTGTTCAACGTAATGAAATGCAGTCCGGGGACTCCCTCGGCCAGCAGCCCCGCGCAGAACTCCGTGGCGAACTCGATGCCAATGGAGCGTACAGCCGCCGGATCGTCTTTGGCTGTGAGGATCCGCTCTTTCAGGGCGTCCGGGAACGAGGCGTTGCTGAGTTGCGGCAGTCGCTCCAGCATCTTCACGCTCGTCACCGGCATGACCTCGGGGATGACCGGAGTATCGCAGCCCGCCGCCTCGACCCGGTCACGCAGCCTCAGGTAGGCGTCCGGCCGGAAGAACATCTGCGTGATCGCGTAGTCGGCGCCGGCCCGGCACTTGTCGACGAAGTTCGCCACGTCCGCGTCCCAGTCCGCGGACCTCGGATGCATCTCGGGGAAGGCCGCGACACCCACGCAGAAGTCGCCGGACTCCTTGATGAGCTGGACCAGTTCGGCCGCGTAGGTGAGGCCCTGGGGGTGCGCCACCCAGTCGGCCATGGGGTCGCCGGGCGGGTCGCCGCGCACGGCGAGCATGTTCCGGATCCCGGCGTCCGCGTACTGGCCGATGATGTTGCGCAGTTCCGCGATGGAGTGGTCGACCGCGGTGAGGTGGGCGACCGGGGTGAGCGTCGTGTCGGAGACGATCTGCTCGGTCGCCTTGACCGTGCCGGCGCGGGTGGTGCCGCCGGCGCCGTAGGTCACCGAGACGAAGCTGGGGGCGACCGCCTCGACCCTGCGCAGCGCGTTCCACAGGTTCCGCTCGCCCTTTTCGGTCTTCGGCGCCCAGAACTCGAACGAGAAGGTCGTCTTTCCGGTCGCGAGCATGTCGCGCACGGTGCGTGCGCGGTCAGTCCTGGTGGAAGCAGATCCGAGGGCCATACCCGCAGGTTAGCCAGGGGCAGGCAGTCCCCCAACCGGATGCGGGAACTTTGCCCGATTTGCCGACTTGTTGTCCACTCCTCGGACAACCGGCGCTCGACCGATCCCGGATCGGCACGTATCTGTTCTGCCCTGTCCCGCTCCGTGCTGCTCTGTCCGGCGCTCGCGGTTCACGCCGCCCGGAGCCGCTTGGCGAACTCCGCCGCCGCCGAGCCCGGGTCGTCGGCCTCGGTGATCGCCCGTACGACGACGACCCGGCGGGCACCCGCTTCGAGCACCTCGTCGAGATTGCCGAGGTCGATGCCGCCGATGGCGAACCAGGGGCGGTCCGTGGCGAGCGCGGCCGTGTGCCGGACCAGGTCGAGGCCCGGCGCGTGGCGGCCCGGCTTGGTGGGGGTCGGCCAGCAGGGGCCTGTGCAGAAGTAGTCCACGCCGTCCTGGACGGCGGCGGCCGAGGCCTCCGGTCCGGCGTGCGTGGAGCGGCCTATCAGGACCTCGTCACCGAGGATCGCCCGGGCCGCGGGGACGGGGAGGTCTCCCTGGCCGAGGTGCAGGACGTCGGCTCCGGCGGCGTGGGCGACGTCGGCCCGGTCGTTCACCGCGAGGAGCTTGCCGTGCCGGCGGCAGGCGTCCGCGAGGACCGCGAGGTGGTCGAGTTCCTCGGCCGCCTCCATGCCCTTGTCGCGCAGCTGCACGATGTCCACGCCGCCCGCGAGGACCGCGTCCAGGAAGGCGGGAAGGTCTCCCTGGCGCCTGCGGGCGTCCGTGCAGAGGTAGACCCGGGCGTCGGCGAGCTGCGCGCGTGCGGTGGGTTCGGGCATGCGTGGGTCCCCCGTGTGGTGTCTGGTGTCGGTGGCGTACGGGCCGCGGGCCCACTCCTGTCTTCACAGTTCGCGGCCCGCGGCCCGTACGCCGTGCGGCGATGCGGATCTGCGTCGTGCTCGGGTCAGACGGCGAGCGCCTGGGCGCGGCGCTTCACCTCCGTGCCGCGATTCTCACTCAGAGCCTGCGCGGGGGTGCCGGGCAGGCTCTCGTCGGGGGTGAAGAGCCACTCCAGCATCTCTTCGTCGTTGTAGCCGTCGTCCCGCAGGAGCGTCAGGGTGCCTGCGAGGCCCTTGACGACCTTCTGTTCGTCCACGTCGATGAAAGCGGCGGGGACGTGCAGCGCGCGGTTCTCACCACGTCGTACGGCGATCAGCTGGCCTTCCCTGACCAGCTGCCGGACGCGCGTCACCTCGACGCCGAACTGTTCGGCGATGTCGGGGAGGGTGAGCCAGGCGGGGACGAGAGCATCGATCTTTGCGTCAATCTCGGTCACGAGGACAAGCCTGCCATCTCCCACTGACACCCGGTACCCGGGCGGCCCGCTCCACCGTGACCGGGCACACACCAGGCCGTTCGCCGGTACGGGCCGTCTGTGGCTGGTCGCAGACGACGAAACACCTCCCCGCGGAAGCGCGGCGCGCTAGAGCGCGGCCCCCTTCAAGGGGCGGGTCGGGTCCGTCAGCAGGGCGGGGTCCATTCGGGTGCCCGACTCGATCAGCCGGCGGCCCTGCGCCAGGTCCCGGGGGCGCCCCACCGCCAGGACCGCGACCAGGCGGCCCTCGCGGAGCCAGCACACCGACCAGGAGGGCCCCGCCGGATCCCCCCGCCGGAGCAGGGCGTCGGCGGCCCCGTGGTGCCCCGCGTACTGCACGAAGCGGCCGAACTGCTCCGACCAGAAGTACGGCACCGGGTCGTACGGCGCCGGCGTCTCCCCCACGATGTTCGCCGCGACCGTGCGCGGGCCCTGGAGCGCGTTGTCCCAGTGGTGGATCAGCAGGCGCTCGCCGTAGCGCCCCGACGGGAACGAGGCGCAGTCGCCGACCGCGTACACGTCCGGGAGGGAGGTGCGCAGATGGTCGTCCGCGACGATCTCCCGGTGGGCGCCGAGTTCGATCCCCGAACCGGCCAGCCAGGACGTGGCCGGCCGTGCCCCGACACCGACCACGACGGCGCCCGCAGGCAGCCGCGAACCGTCGTCCAGCACCACCGCGCCGGGCTCGACGCGCTCCACGCGCGCGTGGGTGCGCAGCGACGCCCCGCTGTCCGCGTACCAGGCGGCCATGGGCGCGGCCACCTCGGCCGGCAGCGCGCCCACGAGCGGCCGGTCGGCGGCTTCGACGACGGTCACCGCGCACCCCGCCTCACGCGCCGCCGTGGCGAACTCCGCGCCGATCCACCCCGCGCCCACCACCACGATGTCGTGCTGCCCGGCGAGGACGGGGCGCAGCCGCTCGGCGTCGTCGAGGGTGCGCAGCAGATGGACACCGGGTACGCCCTCGGTGCCCGGCAGCCGGACGGGTTCCGCCCCCGTGGCGACGACCAGGACGTCGTACGGGACGCGTCCCTGGGCCGTGTCGAGCTCGCGGGAGGCCGGGCGGACGCCGGTGACTTCCAGACCCAGGCGCAGTTCCACGTCGAGGTTCTCGAAGTCGACGTCGAAGGCGGATCCCTCGGCCTTGCCGAGCAGTACGGCCTTGGAGAGCGGCGGGCGGTCGTACGGCCGGTGGGGTTCCGCGCCGATCAGGGTCACGCTGCCGGGAAAGCCCTGTTCCCGCAGGGCGACGGCGGTCTGCACGCCGGCCATGCCCGCACCGACGATCACGACGCGTACGCGCGCCGCCGGGCCCGTTTCCTGTGTCAGCTCGCTCACCCGGTCACCATAGACAGATCGGTGAGATCGTCGGTCAGGGGCACGGTCGATGAGCTGTCGCACAGCCTCCGGCACGGCGTCAGCTCCTGGTGACCTCTTCGACCACACTCGTCCCGCTGCCCTCCTGGGACTCCCACTCCCAGGTCTCCGCCAGCCGCACCCGGCCGTCGGGGGTCTCGGCGACCTGGGACACACAGTGCCCGGACGAGGTGGTTCCGTCCGTCTTCAGCTGTACGTACCGGAAGTCGAGCCGGTCGCCCTCGCGGGTGCCCACGAGGTGGCCGCGCACGACGTCGCCGCCCGCGTACTCGGCCCAGACCGCGCCGTCCCGCTCGTGGTACGAGAACCGGGTGCGCGTACCCACCTGCCCCGGTGCCTGGTCGGCCACGGGGGCGAGAACGAGTCCGTCGAGCGAGCGGGCCATGCCGTGAGGCTCCCTTACTGAGGTGCGAGGCGAAGAGCTAGGGTGGCCAACGTAAAGCACTCGCGGGAGCCCGGACGTACCGGGCTGAGAGGGAGGCTGGGACGGCCTCCGACCGTACGAACCTGATCCGGGTCATGCCGGCGAAGGGAGGGGCTGGACGCCCATGTCGCGTACACCACAAGCACCTTCACCCCACGTCCTGGCCGCCGATGGTCACGGCGTCGATGGTCACGGCGTCGATGGCCCTACCTCCGACGTTCTGGTCGTCGGAGGCGGAATCATCGGCCTGGTCACCGCCTGGCGGGCCGCGCGGCACGGGTTGACGACCGCGCTGGTGGATCCCGAGCCCGGCGGTGGCGCCGCGCAGGTCGCGGCCGGGATGCTGGCCGCCGTCACGGAGCTGCACTACGGCGAGGAGACCCTGCTGGGCCTCAACCTGGCCTCGGCGCACCGTTATCCGGACTTCGTCGCGGAGCTGACCGAGGCGACCGGCCAGGACCTCGGATACCGCAGGTGCGGCACGCTGACCGTCGCACTCGACGCCGACGACCGCGCCCACCTGCGGGAACTGCACGCCCTGCAGAGCCGCTCGGGCCTGGAGTCGGAGTGGCTGAGCGGCCGCGAGTGCCGCCGCCTGGAGCCGATGCTCGCGCCCGGGGTGCGCGGCGGACTGCGGGTGGACGGCGACCACCAGATCGACCCGCGGCGCCTCGCCGCGGCTCTGGTCACGGCCTGTGAACGGGCCGGAGTGGTCTTCCACCGGACGTGGGCCGAGCGGCTGACCGTCGTACGGGACCGCGCGGCCGGAGTTGTCACGACGGGCGGCACGGAGCTGTCCGCGGGGCAGGTGGTCCTCGCCGCGGGCAGCCTCAGCGGACGTCTCGCGGGTGTGCCCGAGGACGTACTGCCGCCGGTGCGGCCCGTGAAGGGGCAGGTGCTGCGGCTGGCCATGCCGGAGCGGGCCTCGGCGCTCCGCGGCCGGAACGCGCCCTTCCTGAGCCGGACCGTGCGCGCCATGGTCCGCGGCAGCCACGTCTACCTCGTGCCGCGCGAGAGCGGCGAGCTGGTCGTCGGCGCGACCAGCGAGGAGCTGGGCTGGGACACCACGGTGACGGCGGGCGGCGTGTACGAGCTGCTGCGGGACGCCCACGAACTCGTTCCCGGCATCACCGAGCTGCCGCTCACCGAGACGCGCGCCGGACTGCGCCCGGGCTCCCCCGACAACGCGCCCCTGCTCGGCCCGACCGAACTCCCCGGGCTGCTCCTGGCGACCGGCCACCACCGCAACGGGGTGCTGCTCACCCCGGTCACCGGCGATGCCCTGGCGCACGCCCTGACCACCGGCGAGCTCCCGGAGGAGGCCCGCCCGTTCACTCCCCGGCGGTTCGACGCCGTCGCACGCACGGAGCAGCCCGCATGAGCGTGACCGTCCTCGTCAACGGGGAGCGGCGGGAACTCGCCGCCGACACCGCTCTCGACACCCTCGTGACCGCTCTCTGCGCGGCCCCCTCCGGGGTCGCCGCCGCCCTCAACGAGACCGTCGTCCCGCGCACGCAGTGGCCGACGACCCTCCTGCGCGAGGGCGACCGCGTCGAAGTACTCACCGCCGTCCAAGGAGGCTGACCCATGGCCGACGACCCCTTCGTCCTCGGCGGTACGTCCTACGCGTCCCGTCTGATCATGGGCACCGGCGGTGCCCCCAGCCTCGACGTCCTGGAGCGCTCGCTCGTCGCGTCCGGCACGGAGCTGACGACGGTCGCCATGCGGCGCGTGAGCCCCGGGTCCCATGGCTCGGTCCTCTCCGTGCTCGACCGGCTGGGCATCCGCGTACTGCCCAACACCGCGGGCTGTTTCACCGCCGGGGAGGCCGTCCTGACGGCCCGCCTCGCGCGCGAGGCGCTCGGCACGGACGTCGTCAAACTGGAGGTCATCGCCGACGAGCGCACACTGCTGCCCGATCCGATCGAGCTGCTCGACGCCGCCGAGACCCTCGTCGACGACGGCTTCACGGTCCTGCCGTACACGAACGACGACCCGGTCCTCGCACGGAAGCTGGAGGACGTGGGCTGCGCCGCGATCATGCCGCTCGGGTCGCCCATCGGGTCGGGGCTCGGGATCCGCAACCCGCACAACTTCCAGCTGATCGTGGAGCACGCGTGCGTACCGGTCATTCTGGACGCGGGAGCCGGCACGGCGTCGGACGCGGCGCTCGCCATGGAGCTGGGGTGCGCCGGTGTGATGCTCGCCTCGGCGGTGACCCGGGCGCAGGAGCCGGTCCTCATGGCCGAGGGCATGCGGCACGCGGTCGAGGCCGGGCGCCTCGCGTACCGGGCGGGGCGCATTCCGCGCCGCCACTTCGCGGAGGCCTCGTCCACGTCGGAGGGCATCGCGCGACTCGATCCGGAACGCCCCGCTTTCTGAGGTTCTCGCGCACTTCCTCATGCCGCCTCACACCTCCTCCCGCCTCGCTGCTTTCTCCGAGTTCTGGCCGGAACGCGCGTCCGAATCCGTCCCGAACGTGTAAGCCGTAGCCGGTCGGCCGGCGTGCGAGATGCGTCACAGCTCGGCTTCAGTACCGCCCCGGAATCGCCCGCACGGGCGGCTCCGTCAGTGGTGGCTCGTACACTCACCTGCGTGGATACGACCCTTCAAGACCCCTTGGTCGGGCATGTGCTCGACGGTCGGTATCGCGTCGACGCCCGCATCGCGGTCGGCGGGATGGCCACGGTCTACCGGGCCGTGGACACCCGCCTCGACCGGGTGCTCGCGCTCAAGGTGATGCACCCGACCCTGGCGGCCGACGCCTCGTTCGTCGACCGTTTCATCCGCGAGGCCAAGTCGGTGGCCAGGCTCGCCCACCCGAACGTGGTGCAGGTCTTCGACCAGGGCACCGACGGCAGTTACGTCTATCTGGCGATGGAGTACGTGGCCGGATGCACCCTTCGCGACGTACTGCGCGAGCGCGGGGCGCTCCAGCCGCGGGCCGCGCTGGACATCCTGGAGCCGGTCCTCGCCGCGCTCGGCGCCGCGCACCGTGCCGGGTTCGTGCACCGCGACATGAAGCCGGAGAACGTCCTGATAGGGGACGACGGCCGGGTGAAGGTGGCGGACTTCGGGCTCGTACGGGCCGTGGACACGGTCACCCACACGACGGGCGCCATCCTGGGCACGGTGTCGTATCTCGCGCCGGAGCAGATAGAACACGGCACGGCCGACCCCCGTGTGGACGTGTACGCGTGCGGCATCCTCCTCTTCGAGATGCTGACCGGCGACCGGCCGCACTCGGGCGACTCACCCGCGGCGGTGCTCTACAAGCACCTCCACGAGGACGTGCCCCCGCCGTCGGCGCTCGTGCCGGGCCTCGCCCACGAACTCGACGAGCTGGTCACCTCGGCGACCGCGCGCAACCCCGAGATCCGCCCGTACGACGCGGTGGCGCTGCTCGCACAGACCCTGGACGCGCGCAGCGCCCTGAGCGACGACCAGCTGGACGCCGTGCCGCCGGGCGCCGTCGCCACGGACCGCCCGGGCGCCGACAACCGTACGAGCGTGATCCCGCGCTCGCTGTCGGTGCCCCGGCTGCTCCCGGTGAACGAGGACGACGCGGAGCTCCACCGCACGAGCTTCCTGCCGTCCCCGCCGCCCGAGCCGCCGCGGCGCGTCCGCACGACGGCACCTCGCCGGGGTGTGCTCGCGATCGTCGCCGCGGTGCTGCTGGTCCTCGGCGTCGGCGCGGGGGTCTGGTACATCAACTCCGGCCAGTTCACCGAGGTCCCCGCGGTGCTCGACAAGACGGAGGCGCAGGCCAGGAAGAGCATCGAGGACGCCGGCCTCGGCGTGCGGACCACCAAGGCGTACAGCGACACGGTCAAGATCGGCAGGGTCGTCAGCACGGACCCGGAGCCGACCACCCGGATCCGCGACAACGGCTCCGTGACCCTGACGATCTCCAAGGGCCCCCACACCGTGCGGGTGCCGGACCTCAAGGGCTACACGCTCGACAAGGCCAAGGAGCGGCTGAAGAAGGAAGGCCTCGCCGCGGGCATGGTCACCAAGTCCTTCCATGAAGACGTCACCGCGGGCTATGTGATCGGCACAAAGCCGGGGGCGGGCACCGAGCGCCGCGGCGGTTCGGCGATCGCGCTGGTCGTCAGCAAGGGCAGCCCGGTGGAGGTGCCCAACGTGCTCGGCGACGACCTGGACGACGCCAGGCAGGAGCTGGAGGACGCGGGTCTGACGGTCGAGGTCACCTCCGGGCGGATCACCTCCGACTACGAGGCCGGCCAGGTCGCCGAGCAGTCGCCCGATCCCGACAAGCAGGTGGCCCAGGGCGACACCGTCAAGCTGACGGTGTCCAAGGGCCCGCCGATGGTCGAGGTGCCGGACGTCGTGGGCGACAGCGTCGACGACGCGAAGCAGGAACTGGAAGAGGCCGGTTTCGAGGTCGAGGAGGACCGCGGGCTGCTGGGACTCTTCGGCGACACGGTGGAGAGCCAGTCGACCGAGGGCGGCGAGAAGGCGCCCAAGGGGTCGAAGATCACCATCGAGATCCGCTGAGCAGCCGGTGCGCCGAGCAGCGCCGTCGAGGGCGCTCGGCCACTGGGCCGATGAGCGAGGTTCGTCGGACTTGTGGGGACATGGCCGCCGACAGGGCGGCCGGGACCGCGTGACACCCTTGGAGGGTGAGCACTCAGCAGTCCCGCAACCCTGTCGGCGGCCATGTCCCCGTCGCCGGAGGTCTTGCCTCCGTAGGCCTCTCGTACGCGCGTGAGGTAGCCGCCGAGACCGTCCAGGTCTTCGTCGCCAACCCGCGTGGCTGGGCGACACCACCTGGGAACCCGGCCCAGGACGAGCAGTTCCGTACCGCCTGCGCCGCGGAGTCCATCCCCGCGTACGTCCACGCGCCCTACCTGATCAACTTCGGTTCGCACACCGAGGCGACCGTGGAGAAGTCGGTGGAGTCGCTGCGGCACTCACTGCGCAGAGGGCGGGCGATCGGGGCGCTCGGCGTGGTCGTGCACACGGGCTCGGCGACCGGCGGCCGGGAGCGCCCGGTCGCGCTCCGGCAGGTACGTGAGTACCTGCTGCCGCTGCTGGACGAGCTGACCCACGACGACGACCCGTTCCTGCTGCTGGAGTCGACCGCCGGTCAGGGCGCCTCGCTCTGCTCACGGACCTGGGACTTCGGGCCGTACTTCGAGGCGCTCGACGCCCATCCCAAGCTGGGTGTCTGCCTGGACACGTGCCACATCTTCGCCGCGGGCCACGACCTCACCGGGCCCAGCGGGATGCACCAGACCCTCGATCTGCTGGTGGACACGGTCGGCGAGGGCCGCCTGAAGCTGATCCACGCCAACGACTCCAAGGACGTGGCCGGCGCCCACAAGGACCGCCACGAGAACATCGGCGCCGGTCACATCGGCGAGGACCCGTTCCGCGCCCTGATGACACACCCCGCCACCGAGGGCGTACCGCTGATCATCGAGACGCCCGGCGGCAAGGAGGGGCACGCGGCGGACGTGGAGCGCCTGAAGAAGCTCAGGGACGGCTGAGCGAACAGACCCCACCCGGGCTCCGGCAACCGCCACTCCCACGGCGGTGGGCCCCCTTGAGGGAATACCCCTGGGGGGTATATGGTTCCGACCCTTGAACAGGAACCGTCACTCAACGTCGGGGGCTCTGATGCAGCACGACGGACACCCGCACGCAAGCTGGTCCACGGCCGTCCGGGCCACGCTGCACTGCCTGACCGGGTGCGCCATCGGCGAGGTGCTCGGCATGGTGATCGGCACCGCGCTCGGCTGGGGTTCCGTGCCCACGCTCGTACTGGCGATCACCCTGGCCTTCTTCTTCGGTTACGCGCTCACACTGCGCGGCGTACTGAAGGCGGGCGTCGACCTCAGGACCGCGATCCGGGTCGCGTTCGCCGCGGACACGCTCTCCATCGCGGTGATGGAGCTGATCGACAACGGCGTGATCGTCGTCTGGCCGGGCGCGATGGACGCCGGACTCGGGGACGCGCTGTTCTGGTGGGTGCTGGCGATCGCGCTGGCCGCCGCGTTCGTGGTCACGACGCCGGTCAACAAGTGGACGATCGGTCGCGGCAAGGGCCACGCCGTGGTGCACCAGTACCACCACTGAACAGCGAGAACAGCAGATCTCGGGACGGTCTGAACTCGGGACGGTCAGAGCTCGGGGCGGCACTCGGAACGGTCAGAGCTCGGGGCCGTCCCCGGGCTCCTCCTGGTAGGAGTAGCGCTGCTCACGCCAGGGGTCGCCGACGTTGTGATAGCCGCGCTCCTCCCAGAAACCGCGGCGGTCGGCGGTCATGTACTCCACGCCGCGCACCCACTTGGGGCCCTTCCAGGCGTACAGCTGCGGCACGACGAGACGCAGCGGGAAGCCGTGCTCCGCGGTGAGCAGTTCACCGTCCTTGTGGGTGGCGAAGATCGAACGCTCGGACGCGAAGTCGTCGAGGCGCAGATTCGAACTGAAGCCGTACTCCGCCCAGACCATGACATGGGTGACGCCGGACGCCGGCGGGGCGATCTCCAGGATCGTCCGGGTCGGCACGCCACCCCACTCCGCACCGACCATGCTGAACTTCGTGACGCAGTGCAGATCGGCCACGACCGTCGCGTACGGCAGTGCGGTGAACTCGTCGTGGGTCCAGCAGTACTTCTCGCTGTCGGCGGTGGCGCCGAAGATCCTGAATTCCCAGCGCTCGGGACGGAACTTGGGTACGGGCCCGTAGTGCGTGACCGGCCAGCCCCGCTGCAGTCGCTGCCCCGGCGGAAGCTCCGACTGCGCTGCTTCTCCAGATGCACGACCCACCGGCTGACCCATGACTCCATCCTGACAGACCCGGGGAGTGGACATGACCAGGTCCGTACCCACTCGGTCAAGCACGACAAATTGGACTAAGCCTGCACTTACTTACTAAGCATGCACTTACTGGACGATCTTCAACACCGGTGCAATCATGCGGCGCAACCCACCAGTTCCCCCGCCTGGAAGGAGCCTTCGCGATGCAGGGCGACCCCGAGGTTCTCGAATTCCTCAACGAGCAGCTGACCGCCGAGCTCACCGCGATCAACCAGTACTTCCTGCACGCGAAGATGCAGGAGAACTTCGGCTGGACGAAGCTGGCGAAGTACACGCGGCACGAGTCCTTCGACGAGATGAAGCACGCGGAGCTGCTGACCGACCGCATCCTCTTCCTGGACGGCCTGCCGAACTACCAGCGGCTCTTCCACGTCCGGGTCGGACAGACGGTCACCGAGATGTTCCAGGCGGACCGCCAGGTCGAGGTCGAGGCGATCGACCGGCTCAGGCGCGGTATCGACGTGATGCGGGCCAAGGGCGATGTCACGTCCGCGAACATCTTCGAGTCGATCCTCGCGGACGAGGAGCACCACATCGACTATCTGGACACCCAGCTGGAACTCGTGGAGAAGCTCGGCGAGGCGCTCTACATCGCGCAGCTCATCGAGCAGCCGGACAGCTAGAGCCAGGAGAGCCGGAGCGGGAGAAGTCGGAGCCGGAGAAGTCGGAGCGGGAGAAGTCGGAGCCGGAGAAGTCCTGGCCGGACGGGCCAGGTCTCAGGCCGCCTCGTTCAGCCGCTCTTCCCGGCGCCCCGCTTCCGCCAGTGCCGGTATGTCCTGCTTGACCGAATCCCGGCCGGGGAGGGCACCGCGGCCCAGCAGCGCCTGGATGCGCCGGACGCAGGACCCGCAGTCGGTGCCCGCCTTGCAGGCGGACGCTATCTGCCGGGGGGTGCAGGCGCCGTCCGCCGCGTGCTTCTTCACCTGCGCCTCGGTCACTCCGAAACAGTTGCAGACGAACACGCGGTTCCACCTCCCGACGGGATTCGATAGGTCGTGCCGTCCCGAAGATCGGTGAGGCTAACCTAACCTTACCCGTCGAGTCTGGGCCGCAAAAGTGCGACGGGGCGCGGATCGTATGTGATCCGCGCCCCAATATGCGTGCCTGTAACAGCCGAAACGGCTGCTGATCTGCTACTGGGCCCGGTACATCTCCGCCACGAGAAACGCCAGGTCGAGTGACTGGCTGCGGTTCAGACGGGGGTCGCAGGCCGTCTCGTAGCGCTGGTGCAGGTCGTCGACGAAGATCTCGTCGCCGCCGCCCACGCACTCGGTGACGTCGTCACCGGTGAGCTCGACGTGGATACCGCCCGGATGGGTGCCGAGCCCCTTGTGGACCTCGAAGAAGCCCTTGACCTCGTCGAGCACGTCGTCGAAGCGGCGGGTCTTGTGACCGGAGGCCGCCTCGTAGGTGTTGCCGTGCATCGGGTCGGTGATCCAGGCGACGGTCGCGCCCGAGGCGGTGACCTTCTCGACCAGCTCGGGCAGCTTGTCGCGGACCTTGTCGGCGCCCATCCGGACGATGAAGGTCAGTCGGCCCGGCTCGCGGTCCGGGTCGAGCCGCTCGATGTACTGCAGCGCGTCCTCGGCCGTGGTCGTCGGGCCCAGCTTGATCCCGATCGGGTTGCGGATCTTCGAGGCGAACTCGATGTGCGCGCCGTCCAGCTGCCGGGTGCGCTCACCGATCCACACCATGTGGCCTGAGACGTCGTACAGGTGCCCGGTGCGGGAGTCGACCCTGGTCAGCGCCGACTCGTAGTCGAGGAGCAGCGCCTCGTGGGAGGCGTAGAACTCGACGGTCTTGAACTCCTCGGGGTCGGCCCCGCAGGCGTTCATGAAGTGCAGCGCCTGGTCGATCTCGCGCGCCAGCTGCTCGTAGCGCTGGCCGGACGGCGAGGTCCGCACGAAGTCCTGGTTCCAGGCGTGCACCTGGCGCAGGTCGGCGTAGCCGCCGGTGGTGAAGGCGCGGACCAGGTTGAGCGTGGACGCTGAGGCGTTGTACATCCGCTTCAGCCGCTCGGGGTCCGGGATCCGGGCCTTCTCGTCGAAGTCGAAGCCGTTGACCGAGTCGCCGCGGTACGTCGGCAGGGTCACGCCGCCGCGGGTCTCGGTGTTCTTGGAGCGCGGCTTGGAGTACTGGCCGGCGATCCGGCCGACCTTCACGACCGGCACGGACGCCGCGTACGTGAGGACGGCACCCATCTGGAGCAGGGTCTTGAGCTTGTTGCGGATGTGGTCGGCGGACACGGCGTCGAAGGCCTCGGCGCAGTCGCCGCCCTGGAGAAGGAACGCCTCGCCCTTGGCGACTGCTCCCAACCGGGCGCGCAGCTGGTCGCACTCGCCGGCGAAGACGAGCGGCGGATACGACTCAAGGTCCGCGATCACTTCGCGCAGAGCCTCGGCATCCGGGTACTCGGGCTGCTGCGCCGCGGGCAGGTCTCGCCAGGTGTTGCCAGCGCTCGCGCTGGACTTAGCGTTCACGGTCACGGCGCCAACATTACGGGGTCGTGTCGGGCATCCCTCCCCATGCTCATCAATTGAGACGGATCGCGCTCGATCGACGCGGCGGAACCGGCCCCCGTCCGACAGATCCCGCGGCGGACCCGACGTGGGGTAGGGTGCGGCGCATGTTCGCGCACCCGACCCAGAACCAGAACTGGTGGTGGACCGCTCACCCGGCGGCCCACTGACTGCGCGTACGCAAGACTTCGCGAAGGCCGCCCGAGGGGCGGCCTTCGGTGTTTTCGCGACCGGGACCGTTCCTCACGACCTCTCGCCCACCTCATCCACCGAGACGCCGAGACGCCGAGAAGGAACAGGACCCATGAACCTGCCCGATCTGCTGGACGATCCCCGCCCGTTCGCCCTGCTGCGCCGCCGCACGCCGGGCCATCACGACGGGCGGGGCGACGCCGTCGAGCTGCTGCTCGGCCCCGTCACCGAGCACGACCGGCTGGCCGACCTCCCCGAGGGCCTCGCCCTCGTCCCGTACCGCCAGATCCGCGAGCGCGGCTTCGACGTCCACGACGACGGCACCCCTCTGTCGGTGCTCGTCCCGGAGGAGACATACGAGTTCTCCCTGGAACAGGCCCTGGCGGAGTTGCCCGCGCACGACGTGCGGGTCGAGGACGGCGGCTTCGATGTCGCGGACGAGGAGTACGCGGAGATCGTCGGGCGGGTGCTGCGCGAGGAGATCGGGCGGGGCGAGGGTGCGAACTTCGTCATCCGGCGGACGTACGAGGGGGAGATCCCGGGGTTCGGGCGGGCCGACGCGCTGGCGCTCTTCCGGCGGCTGCTCGTGGGTGAGCGGGGGGCGTACTGGACGTTCGTGGTCCACACCGGGGAGCGGACACTGGTCGGGGCGAGTCCCGAGGTGCATGTGCGGATGTCCGGCGGGACCGTCGTGATGAACCCGATCAGCGGGACGTACCGCTATCCCGCCGAAGGGCCGACGCCCGAGGACCTGCTGGACTTCCTGGCCGACGGCAAGGAGATCGAGGAGCTCTCGATGGTCGTCGACGAGGAGCTCAAGATGATGTGCACGGTCGGCGACATGGGCGGGGTCGTGATCGGGCCGCGTCTGAAGGAGATGGCCCACCTCGCGCACACGGAGTACGAGCTGCGGGGCAGGTCGTCGCTCGACGTGCGCGAGGTGCTGAAGGAGACCATGTTCGCCGCGACCGTCACCGGCTCACCGGTGCAGAACGCGTGCCGGGTGATCGAGCGGCACGAGGTCGGCGGACGCGGCTACTACGCCGGGGCCCTCGCCCTCATCGGGCGCGACTCGGGCGGCGCCCAGACCCTCGACTCCCCCATCCTCATCCGGACCGCCGACATCGACGGCGGCGGCCGGCTGCGCGTACCGGTCGGCGCGACGCTCGTCCGCGGGTCGGATCCGGCGGGCGAGGTCGCGGAGACGCACGCGAAGGCGGCGGGCGTACTGGCCGCCCTCGGCGTACGCCCCGGGCGGCCGGGCGGGGACGAGGCGCGGGTGAACCTCGCGGACGATCCGCGGGTGCGGGCCGCGCTCGACGGGCGGCGGGCCTCGCTGGCGCCGTTCTGGCTGCGGATGCAGGAGCCGTCCGCCGAACTGTCGGGCGACGCGCTCGTCGTGGACGGGGAGGACACCTTCACGGCGATGCTCGCGCATCTGCTGCGTTCGTCCGGGCTGACGGTGACCGTACGGAGGTACGACGAGGCAGGGCTGAGGGAGGCCGTCCTGGCGCACGAGGGGCCGCTGGTGCTGGGCCCCGGTCCGGGCGACCCGTCCGACCTCGCGGACCCGAAGATGGCCTTCCTGCGCGGCCTCACCGCGGAGGTGCTGCGCGGGCACCGGCACGGCGTCCTGGGTGTGTGCCTGGGCCACGAGCTGATCGCGGCGGAACTGGGCCTGGAGATCGTGCGCAAGGAGATCCCGTACCAGGGTGCCCAGACGGACATCGATCTGTTCGGGCGGACGGAGACCGTCGGTTTCTACAACAGCTTCGTGGCGCGCTGCGACGACGAGGCCGCGCTCGAACTGGGAGCCCATGGCGTGGAGGTCGCCCGCAGCCGGGGCCAGGAGGTGCACGCGCTGCGCGGGCCGGGCTTCGCCGGGGTGCAGTTCCACCCCGAGTCGGTGCTGACCCTGCGCGGCGCGGACGTCGTACGGGAGTTGGTGGGGCGGGTGTGGGCGAGGGCGGGCACCCCCGGGCCCCGCTGAAAGAGTGCGCAGTTCCCCGCGCCCCTGGGTACTCAGGGGCGCGGGGAACCGCGCGGCGGGGGCGAAGAGAACCCGGTCGCGGGGTCAGCCGAAGAAGACTCCGACCTCTTCGTACAGGCGGGGGTCGACCGTCTTCAGCCGGGCCGTCGCCTCCGCGATCGGCACACGCACGATGTCGGTCCCCTGCAGCGCGACCATCTTGCCGAAGTCACCGTCCCGGACGGCTTCGATCGCGTGCAGCCCGAACCGCGTGGCCAGCCACCGGTCGAACGCACTCGGAGTACCACCCCGCTGCACATGCCCGAGCACGGTCGTCCGCGCCTCCTTCCCCGTGCGCCGCTCGATCTCCTTGGACAGCCACTCCCCCACACCCGACAGCCGCACATGCCCGAAGGAGTCCAGCGTGCCGTCCTTGAGGACCATGTCGCCGTCCTTGGGCATCGCACCCTCGGCGACGACCACGATCGGCGCGTACGAGGCCTTGAAACGCGAGGTCACCCAGGCGCAGACCTGGTCGACGTCGAAGCGCTGTTCCGGGATGAGGATGACGTTCGCGCCGCCCGCGAGGCCCGAGTGGAGCGCGATCCAGCCCGCGTGCCGGCCCATCACCTCGCACACCAGCACGCGCATGTGCGACTCGGCGGTGGTGTGCAGGCGGTCGATCGCCTCGGTCGCGATACCGACGGCGGTGTCGAAACCGAAGGTGTAGTCGGTGGCGGACAGATCGTTGTCGATGGTCTTCGGTACACCGACGACGGGCACCCCGTACTCGTCGGTGAGGCGCGCGGCGACACCGAGGGTGTCCTCTCCGCCGATCGCGATCAAAGCGTCCACCTCGCACTTGGCGAGGTTCTCCTTGATCCGGCGGATGCCGTTCTCGGCCTTGAGGGGGTTGGTGCGCGAGGAGCCGAGGATGGTGCCGCCGCGAGGCAGGATGCCCCGCACGGCGGGAATGTCGAGCCGGACGAAGTCGCCTTCCAGCGGACCCCTCCAGCCGTCCCGAAAGCCGGTGAAGTCATAGCCGTACTCCTGCACGCCCTTGCGGACGATGCCCCGGATGACGGCGTTGAGCCCGGGGCAGTCGCCGCCTCCGGTCAGTACTCCGACCCGCATGGAAAGTCCCTTCGCCATGGTTGGCTGACGGGACTCACGCTAATAGTGATCCAGGTCACTCCAGGAGGGGGCGGAAGGTCAATTCCGGTGCAATGTGCGGGAGTTGATCACCTGCCATCACTCGTTGGTGTGTATCGGTGGGTTTACACGTCGTCGAGGCCCCGCTCTATGGCATAGCGCACCAACTCCACGCGGTTGTGCAACTGGAGCTTGCCCAGGGTGTTCTGGACGTGGTTCTGCACGGTGCGGTGGGAGATCACCAGGCGCTCGGCGATCTGCTTGTAGCTCAGGCCCTTGGCCACCAGGCGCAGTACCTCGGTCTCGCGGTCGGTGAGCTGCGGGGCTCTCGGCTCGTCGCCGCCCGTGGCGGGACCCGGGTCGGAGGCGAGTCTGCGGTACTCGCCGAGGACCAGGCCCGCCAGGCCCGGGGTGAAGACGGGATCGCCGACGGCCGTGCGGCGCACCGCGTCGGTCAGCTCCTCCGTGGAGGCCGACTTGATCAGGTAGCCGGTGGCGCCCGACTTGACCGCCTCCAGGACGTCGGCGTGCTCGCCGCTCGCGGACAGGACCAGGACGCGCAGGGCGGGGTTGAGGCCGACAAGTTCCTTGCAGACCTGCACACCGGGCTTGGCGGGCAGGTTCAGGTCCAGCACGAGGACGTCGGGCCCGACGGCCTGGGCCCGGCGCACCGCCTGCTCGCCGTCGCCCGCGGTCGCGACCACGTCGAACCCGGACTCGGCCAGGTCGCGGGCGACCGCGTCGCGCCACATGGGGTGGTCGTCGACCACCATGACCCTGATCGGGTCCCCTCCCTCTCCCTGCCCGGGTCCCTGCCCCGGTCGTCGTCCCTGCCCCTGTCCCTCGGTCATGCCTTTTCCGCCTTCCCCCGTGTGCCCTCGGACCCCTTCGGGGCCTTCGGCGCCTGCTTCGGTACCTTCAGTTCCACTTCCGTGCCCTGGCCCGGCACCGAGATCAGCTGGGCGGTGCCCCCGATCTCGTGCAGCCGTCCCCGGATCGACAGGGCCACCCCGAGGCGCCCCTCGCCCTCGGCCTGGGCGAGCCGTCCCTCGGGGATGCCGGGGCCGTCGTCCCGTACGGTCACGATCACCTCGTCCGGCTCGTCCTCGACCAATATCCAGGCCCGGGCGTCCTCGCCCGCGTGACGGCGGACGTTGTCCAGGGCGGCACCGACCGCCGCGGCCAGTTCCCTCGCGGCACCGGCCGGGAGCGGCACCGGGGTGCCCGGCTCCGAGAACGTCACCTTGGCGGTGGCGTACGCGGCGAGCAGCGGGCGCAGATCGCAGGGGACGGAGTCGCCCCGGGGGTCCGGCTCGTCCACCGCGCGCACGACGGCACCCTCGGTCTCGTCCTCCGACACCCGTGAGACGGGTACGAGTCCGCCGGAGACCAGGGTGCGCAGCGCCACCTCCTGCTCGCCTGCGAGGCGACCCAGGTCCGCGGCCTCCCCGCCGAGCGCGGAACCGCGCCGCTGCACCATGGCGAGCACCTGGAGGACGCCGTCGTGGATGTCACGGGCGAGCCGCTCGCGTTCGCGCGTCGCCGCCTCGATCTCCAGGGCGCGGGCCAGGGTGCGCTCGGAGGCCCGGGCGACCTCGACGACGTATCCGATGGCGATCGAGGCGACCCAGACCAGCAGCACGTTGTGGAGGGTGTCCTCGCTGAGCGCGCCGCGCTGTACGACGTTGGCGACGCCGACGAGCGCCGAGGCGAAGGCCGCCCAGCGCCAACCGCCCTTGATCGCGAACGCCAGCACCGCGCCCGCGGTCCATATCGACGGGAGGGTCGGGCCGCCCGCCACGATCCGCTCGTGGGCGTCCGCGACCGGGGTGAGCAGGATGCCGGTGAGGGCGACGGTCAGATCGGCCGCGAGGAAGGGCTTGGTGCAGCTCTGCGCGTTCGCCACCTTGGGCAGGGTGGCGAAGGTCCAGGCGGAGAGCAGTACGTAGTATCCGATGGCCACTTCGGGGCGGATGAACTCGTCGTTCCTCGCGACGAAGAGACCGATCGCGTAGAACAGCGTCAGGACGCGGTACCCCGTGAGCGCGCGCCACAGCGGCTGCTCGACCGACATCCTCATGACTCTCTCGCGCTTGGCCATGTCCCCCACTACCCCATCCCCCGCGGCCGCGTCCAGGTCTACGAGCCGGTCTGCTCCTTGTCGGCCCGCTCCTGGCCGACCTGCCCCTGGTCCGCCGCCCGGCGCGACGCCCGGTCGGCTTCCTTCAGGGCTTCCTTCTGGGCTTCCTTGTGCGCCTGCTTCTGTGCCTTCGCCGCCTCCACGATCTGCCGCTTGGCGGCCGTCGCGTAGATGTCGACGTACTCCTGTCCGGAGAGCTTCATGATTTCGTACATGACCTCGTCGGTCACCGCGCGCAGGACGAAACGGTCGTGCTCCATGCCGCTGTAGCGGCAGAAGTCCAGCGGTTCGCCGATGCGGATGCCCGGGCGCATCAGCTTGGGCATCACCTTGCCGGGCGGCTGGATCTTCTCGGTGTCGATCATGGCGACCGGGATGACGGGTGCCCCGGTGGCCAGCGCCACGCGCGCGAGTCCGCCCTGCTTGCCACGGTAGAGGCGGCCGTCGGGCGACCGCGTGCCCTCCGGGTAGATGCCGAAGAGCTCCCCGCGCTCGATGACGTCGACACCGCTCCTGACCGCGGCCTCGCCCGCGCCGCGTCCGCCGGAACGGTCCACCGGCAGCTGGCCGACGCCCTTGAAGAAGGCGGCGGTCATCCTGCCCTTGACGCCGGGCGTGGTGAAGTACTCCGCCTTCGCGATGAAGGTGACCTTGCGGTCGAGGACCGCGGGGAGGAAGAACGAGTCCGAGAACGACAGGTGGTTGCTCGCCAGGATGGCCGGACCCTCGGCGGGGATGTTCCCGAGGCCTTCCACCCAGGGCCTGAAGGCGAGCTTCAGCGGCCCTCCGATGGAAAACTTCATTGCGCCGTAGATCACCCGAGTGCCTCCCGTGTCTGTCGATCAGACCTTAACCCGGAGCACCGTCAATGGGCCCGACGGCCCTGGTCGGTGTCAGTGCCGTCGCGTACGGTGAAGTACGCCTCGAAGCTTCGGGGTGATCGTCGCGTCGCCCTTGAACGAACAGGAGACCGAAGGTGCCGGTCCTTCCCGGAGCTGAGCCGTTCCACCACGAGGGGGGAAAGGTCGGGGTCCTCCTCTGCCACGGCTTCACCGGTTCCCCGCAGTCGCTGCGCCCCTGGGCGGAGTATCTCGCCGAGCGCGGTCTCACCGTCTCGCTGCCGCTGCTGCCCGGGCACGGCACGCGCTGGGAGGACATGCAGCTCACGGGCTGGCAGGACTGGTACGCGGAGGTGGACCGCGAGCTGCGCGCCCTGCGCGAGCGCTGCTCCCAGGTCTTCGTCTTCGGCCTCTCCATGGGCGGCGCGCTCACCCTGCGGCTCGCCGCCAAGCACGGCGACGAGGTCAGCGGCACAGTGGTCGTCAACCCGGCGAACAAGGTGCACGGCCTCAAGGCGTACGCACTGCCGGTGATCCGTCACTTCGTCAGGACGGTGCCCGGCATCACCAGCGACATCGCCAAGGACGGCGGCATCGAGATCGGCTACGACAAGGTGCCCCTGCACGCGGCCCACTCGATGCGCGACTTCTACCGGCTGGTCGACGGCGAACTGCCGCAGGTGACCCAGCCGATGCTGCTCCTGCACAGCCCGCAGGACCATGTCGTGCCGCCCGCCGACTCGGCCCGCATCCTCAGCCGGGTGTCGTCCGTGGATGTCACGGAGATACTTCTGGAACAGAGCTACCACGTCGCGACGTTGGACCACGACGCGGACCGGATCTTCGAGGAGAGCTTCGCCTTCGTCTCCCGGCTCGCACCCGGTGCCGGCAAGGAGGCCGGCGCGGGTCAGGCGAGTCAGCAGGAAGGGACGGCCACTGGTGGCTGAGCACGACGCGGACCGCGAGCCCGACGAGAAGGACGCACCGCCCGGCGGGGAACAGGGCCCGTCGTTCGACGAGACGGCGGCGTGGGAGGCGATCGTGGCCGGATACGGCGACGAACCGCCGGACCCGCCCGGCGCCAAGCCCTTCAAGTCCGTGGAGGACCTGGCGCTCCTGGAGCCCGAGACGAACGACGCCGGTGGCGTGGGCGACTCCGGCGGCAAGAGCTCCGCGACGCCCAAGGGCGCCAAAAGCGAGCAGGGCGGTACGGACAGCACGGATCCGGAGGCCGACTCGGACGCTGATGCGAAGGCAGGCCCGAAGGACGAGCCCGGCGCGGGGAAGCCGCTCGGCAGTTCGGTCGCGTTCGCGCCCGGTGTAGCCGGCCCGCGTGACTACACGGCGCCCGAACCGGCCGAGGAGGACTTCGACCAGGACGACGAGGGCCACTTCGTGCCGCCCGAGCCGCCTCCGCTGCCCGCCGCGGACGCCACGGCCAAGTTCGCCTGGCTGGCCGTGATCGGCGGCCCGGTGCTGCTGCTTCTCGCGGTGCTGCTCGGGTGGGAGATGACGTGGTACCTCGCCACGCTGGGCATCGGCGGCTTCCTCGGCGGGTTCGCCACGCTGGTGGGGCGGATGCGCGGCGACGAGGAGGACGAGGACGACCCGGGGCGCGGAGCGGTGGTCTGAAGCCTGACGCCGGACGTCGGCCTGACACCCGGCGTCATCGGGCGGCCGGAATTCTGAGGGCCGCCAGGACCGGCAGGTGGTCCGTGGCGGCCCTCAGGTCCGCCTCGGTCACTCCGGGCTGGTCCAGGGGTACACCGCAGCCCAGGATCCGCACGCCCGCCGTGGCGAAGAGCGCGTCGATGCGCTGATGGGGGTCACCGGGCGTGGAGGTGTGCTCCCCGCCCCAGGGCGCCACCGCCCAGCCGTCCTGGAGCGCTGCCGCGAGGCGCTTGAACGTCCGGCCGTTCGGGCGCTCGTTGAGGTCTCCGCCCACGACGGCGTGCGGGGTGTCCAGGGCGGCGAGGCTGTCCAGGAGCATGGCGCCCTGCTTGCGGCGCTCGTCCTTCTGGAGGGAGAGGTGGCAGCTCAGCACGCCGACGCGGGGGCCGTCTGCCCCGCCGAACCGTACGACTGCGGTCGCGAAGCCGCGTCGGTGCAGGCCGGGGGTGAGCGGGAGGAGCACGTCCTCGGTGCGTTCGACCGTGGCGCGCAGGGAGCAGAGGAGGGCGGGGCCGGAGGCGGTGGCTCCGCCGGAGAGGACGACCTGGCCCGAGGCCGCTGCCAGGCGGGCCAGCTTCTTGCGCCAGCGGAAGAAGCGGGGGGCTTCCTGGAGGAGGACCAGGTCCGGTTCGCAGGCGGCGATCACTCGTGCGAGTGCGGTGGTGTCGTCCCGCATGGACCGGATGTTGTAGCTGAGGACCCGGATGACGGCCGAGCCGTCGGACTCCGTCCGGGAACCGGGCAGCGGGGTGGCTGTCGGGGTGGTCGACATACGGATCAAGATATCGGGTGGAGAGTGCCAGTTTGTCGTTCACCCGCACCCCGGCGGGGCTTGTCGCGCAGTTCCCCGCGCCCCCAGAAGAGTCTGCGCCCCGTTGGGGGCTGAGCACACAGTTCCCCGCGCGCCAAAAGTGAAAGGCAGGGGCGCGGGGAACCCCGCGGGCCACCCCCACCGGGGCGCAGACGACGTACGTCCCCGCGCCCCCGGCAGGGACGCGCGGTCACTACATGATCGGGTCGGGCTCGCGGGCCAGGTCCGCCGCTCCCACCAGCCCCGCCTTGTTCCCCAGCTGCGCGGCGATCACGTCGGCGACGGGACGCCAGTTCCCGCCCACCAGCCACCGCTTGTACGACTTGCGGATCGGGTCGAGGACAAGCTCACCCTCGTCCGAAAGGCCCCCGCCGACGATGAACGCGGAGGGGTCGAAGAGAGAGGCCAGGTCGGCGAGCCCGGCACCGGCCCAGCGGGCCAGCTCCCGGTAGGAGTCCACCGCCACCGGATCACCCTGCCGCGCGGCCATCGAGATGTGCTTGCCCTCGATGCCGTCGGGCGAGCCGTCCCCCAGCGACAGCAGGATGTCCGCGTTCTCGGGCGTCGCGTTGGCCCGCTGCTTCGCGTACCGGACGAGCGCGCGACCGGACGCGTACTGCTCCCAGCAGCCCTGGGAGCCGCAGCCGCACAGCAGCCCGTCCGGGACCATCCGGATGTGGCCGAACTCCGCGGCGACCCCGAAGTGCCCGCGGCGCAGCTTGTTGCCGATGATGATGCCGCCGCCCAGGCCGGTGCCCAGCGTGATGCAGATGACGTTGCGGTGCCCCTTGCCCGCGCCGAACTTGTACTCGCCCCAGGCCGCCGCGTTCGCGTCGTTCTCGACCACGACCGGCAGGCCCACCCGGGCCTCCACCGCTTCCTTCAGGGGCTCCTGCCGCCAGTCGATGTTCGGCGCGAAATAGACCGTGTCGCGCTGCCGGTTGACGTATCCGGCGGCACCGATGCCCACGCCGACGATCTCGTGCCCGGCCCTGGCACCTTCGACGGCCGCGGCGATCGCGTCCACGATCGCCTGCGGCGTCGTGGGAGTCGGCACCTTGAAGGTCGAGAGGATGTTGCCTTCCTCGTCGACCACCCCGGCCGCGATCTTCGTGCCGCCGATGTCGACGCCGATGGTGAGTCCCATGAATCCCTCAGTTTCGGTCGAGCCCCGCTATGGCCAACCGTACCCGAGCGACTTCAGTCGAGGTCGATGTGTTCACCGCTGCCGGTGCCCTTGCCTGTGCCCTCGTCCCGGGGGCGCGCGGCGGTGTCACGGGCTGTCCAGCGCCGTTCCTGCGCCTCGACGGCGGAGCGGTACGCGGCGAGCAGCTCGGAGCCGGCGCTCGCCAGGTGGTCGAACACGTCGGGGTTGCGCTCGATGACGGGCTCGACGGCGGCCTTGGCCTGCTGCACGACCTGGTTCACCATCTGCTGGGCGGCGCCGCCCGCGACCGCGCCGAGCAGGGGCGACTGCAGTCCGGACAGCTTGTCGGCGACGGCGTCGAGGAGTTTGCGCAGTTCCTCGGCGGCCGAGCCGGGCGGCTGGCCGTACTGGGTGCGGCGGCGGGCCTTCTCTGCGGCGAGGTCCTCGGCGCACGCGTTCGCCCAGGCGTCGTCGTCGGTCGTCCGGACCTCGTCGCGCTCCTCGCCGTGCACCGTGCCGTCGTGCACCGGGTCGAGCGCGTCCTCCCCCGCGTCGGACGTGGGGCGCTCATCGCTCATGGCGGACTCCAAGCATCGGCTCTGTGTCTCTCGACGTTACCCGACCGGGGTAGGCCGTTCACCGTGTCCGTGGCCACAGATCCGGGTCGGGCGCGAACCGGACACGCAGTTCGCCCTCGCGCAGGGAGGCTCCGTCGACCGCGCAGCGGCGCAGGGCGGACGGGAGCGCGACGATCCGGCGGAACTGCCCGACGGTGACGACGAGTTCGTCCCCGCGGCGTACGAGGTCGAGCTCCTCGCGTATCGCGCCGGGCAGCGGGATGTGCCAGACGAGCACGCCGTCATCGGCGAGCCGGTCGACGACGGGCCAGGCGAGCGGCCCGGAAGCGCCACCCCGAGCGGTCACGGAGAGGGGCACCGGGAGCAGGGCCAGGTCCTCGGCGCCACGCGGGTCGCGGCCGAGGTGGGGGACCTCGTGCACCTCGCACGTCCCGGCTGAGCGCGTCCCGCCGGAGGACGTCCCGGCGGAGGACGTCCCGGCGGAGGACGTCCCGGCGGAGCCCCACTCGTCACGCCATCCGTCGAGGGACTTGCGCTGCTGGGCGGCGAGGGCGGCCAGCCAGGTGTCGGGGGACGCGTCGGGCAGGACGCGGTTGGCGATCAGGGCGTCGGTGCGCAGCCCGCGCAGGGCGAATCCGGTGACGGCCGACCGTACGGCGTCGGCGCCCGCGGGCCCCGGTTCGGCGACCAGCCGTACCGTCGTGGCCGGGTCCTCGACGGCCAGCTGGACCGCGGCCAGTTCGGCGTCCCAGCGGGCCGCCGCCTCGTACAGCCGCTCCGTCGGCATGGGGATGCCGGCCAGGCGGCCGAGGACGGGGCGCAGGGCGCGGGCCGCCTGGCGTTCCGCGGGCAGCAGGCGGCGCAGGTAGCGGCGCAGTTGTTCCGGGAGGGCCAGCAGGGCGAGTGCCTGGGGGGCCGGCGGCAGGTCGACGACCAGTAGGTCGAAGGTGTCCGCGGCGGCCGCGTCGCGCAGGGCGCGGAGCAGGGCGAGTTCCTCGGCACCGGGCAGGGGGGTGAGTTCCTCGGCGTCCAGGCGGGCCGAGCCCAGCAGGTCGAGGGCGGTGGAGGCCTGTTCCTGGAGGGCCAGGAGGTCCGCCCGGAACCGTTCGCCCGCGTCCGGCCGCCAGGCGGTGAGCCCGGGGGCGGTCTCGGCGGGCGCGGAGCCGGTGGGGGCGCCGAGGGCGGCACCGAGGGTGTCGGCGCGGTCCGCGGAGAGCACCAGGGTGCGGGTGCCCCGGCGGGCGGCCTCCCAAGCGGTGGCCGCGGCGACGGTGGTGCGGCCGGAGCCGCCGGGGCCGGTGATCAGGATGGTGCGCATGGAGGTGAACGGTACGTGGTGCGGCGGCGCCTGCGACGGGCCGCTACTTGTCGCCCGGCCCCGCCTTCTTGTCGGCGTCCCCCGACTCCGCTTTCTTCGACTCCGCTTCCTTGGCGGCTTCCCTACCGGCGTCGCCCGACTCGACGCGCTTCTTCAGGCCCGCCAGCGCGCGATCGATGATGACCTTCTCCGCCTTGCGCTTGATCATGCCGAGCATCGGGATCTTGACGTCGACGGTGAGCCGGTAGGTGACCTCGGTGGCGCTCAGGCCGGCCGGCCTGAGGATGTACGAGCCGTCCAGCGAGCGGAGCATCTGGGACTTGACCAGGGTCCAGGAGACCTCGTGGTCGCCGGTCCAGGTGTAGCCCAGGGTCTGGTCGTCCTTGATGGCGCCGGCGTCCATGACGAGGCGCACCTGCTCCGCACGGCCCTTCTCGTCCGTCGCGAGCACCTGCGCCTCCTTCACCTCGCCCGTCCAGTCGGGGTAGCGGGCGAAGTCGGCGATGACCGCCATGACATCGGCCGGTGCCGCCTCGATCGTGATACTCGAACTGGTGTGTTCCGCCATCGCTGTGGCTCCTCCAGATGCGGTCCGGACAGGGGGGTTCTGCAGGCACGCAGGTTCTGCGGAGTACGAACGCTTTCTACCTGTGTGCGCAGCGTGAACGCTACCGCGCTGTGGAGGGCCCGCCGTCCCCGGCCCCGCGACCGCCGGTGGCCCCGGCGGCCCTCACCACTCCAGGGCCCACGGCTTCCCCGTCCCGGCGAAGTGACCCACGTTCACGCACTCCGTGGCGCCGACCCGCATCCGCCGGGCGAGCGGCTGGTGGACGTGCCCGAAGAGCGAGTAGCGCGGCCTGGTGCGCCGGATCGCGGCCAGCAGCGCCCGGCTGCCCCGCTCGAAGCGCCGCGCCACCGTGTCGTAGACGAGCTCGGGCACCTCGGGCGGGATGTGGGTGCAGAGCACGTCGACCTCCCCGACGGCCTCGATCTTCGCCGCGTACTCCTCGTCGCTGATCTCGTACGGCGTCCGCATGGGGGTACGCAGTCCGCCGCCGACGAAGCCGAAGACCCGGCCGCCGATCTCGACGCGCTGTCCGTCGAGCACGGTGGTGCCGGGTGCGGCGTACTCCGGCCACAGGGACGGGATGTCGACGTTGCCGTAGGTGGCGTACGTCGGGGTGGGGAACGCCGCGAAGAGTTCGGCGTACTGCTTCCGTACGGCCTTCTCGATGGCGGGGCCGCGGTCGACGCCCGCCCACAGCCGGGCACCGAGGGCCCGCGCCTCCTCGTACCGGCGGGCGGTGCGGAGCTCGACGATGCGGTCCGTGTTCTCGGCGCCGAAGAGGTCCGGGAAGATGCCGCGGGAGTGGTCGGCGTAGTCGATGAAGAGGACGAGGTCGCCCAGACAGATCAGGGCGTCCGCGCCCTCACCGGCCCTGACCAGGTCACGGACGTTGCCGTGCACGTCGCTCACGACGTGGATCCGTGTCCTTGAGGGTGTCCTCGGGGGTGTCTTCGGTGGTGTTCTCGGGGTCTTGCGTCCGCCGCCGCCGTCGCCGCCTTGTGTACCTGCCATGGCGATCAAGGGTAAGCCTGTGGAGCAAACGTGTTCAGACGCGGGCGGACCTGCGGTTACTACCCGGTCAGTAACGGGTTGGACTAGTCTGCGCCAAGGAACCCCAACACGTGTGACGCGGGGAACATCTCGCCTGACCCCCCTGTCGTAGAGGCACTACCGGCGGGTAACGTCCGGCCAGTCCAGTCGTGCTCAGGGTTTCAACAACCGACTCCCGGAGCACCTTGCCCGAGCCTTGGACCGCTCCGTCGCATCACACGAGGTCGTGGCGTCGGCGCCCTATGAGGAGCAGCAGTCTTGCGCGAGTTCAGCCTTCCGGCTTTGTACGAGGTCCCTGCGGACGGCAATCTGACCGACATCGTCCGCAGAAACGCCGCGCAGCATCCCGACGTCGCGGTCATCGCCCGCAAGATCGGCGGTACCTGGACGGATGTCACGGCCACCGTCTTCCTCGCCGAGGTGCGGGCCGCCGCGAAGGGCCTGATCGCCTCGGGTGTCCAGCCCGGCGACCGCGTCGCCCTGATGTCCCGCACGCGCTACGAGTGGACGCTGCTCGACTTCGCCATCTGGAGCGCGGGCGCCGTCACCGTGCCGGTGTACGAGACCAGCTCCCCGGAGCAGGTGCAGTGGATCCTCGGCGACTCGGGAGCGATCGCGATCGTCGTGGAGCTCGACGCGCACGCCGCCGCCGTCGAGTCGGTGCGCGACCGGCTGCCGCACCTCAAGCACCTCTGGCAGATCGAGGGCGGCGGGGTCGACGAGCTCGTCCGCGCCGGCAAGGACGTCTCGGACACCGCGGTCGAGGAGCGCGGCTCGCTCGCCAAGGCCGACGACCCGGCGACGATCGTCTACACCAGCGGTACGACCGGACGTCCCAAGGGCTGCGTGCTGACCCACCGCAGTTTCTTCGCGGAGTGCGGCAACATCGTGGAGCGGCTGCGGCCGCTGTTCCGTACCGGCGAGTGCTCGGTGCTCCTCTTCCTGCCGCTCGCGCACGTCTTCGGGCGGCTCGTGCAGGTGGCTCCGATGATGGCGCCGATCAAACTGGGCCTGGTCCCGGACATCAAGAACCTCACGGACGAACTGGCCTCGTTCCGGCCGACGCTGATCCTCGGGGTGCCGCGCGTCTTCGAGAAGGTCTACAACTCGGCGCGGGCCAAGGCGCAGGCGGACGGCAAGGGCAAGATCTTCGACAAGGCGGCGGACACGGCGATCGCGTACAGCCGCGCGCTGGACACCCCGGCCGGCCCCTCGATCGGTCTGCGGATCAAACACAGGACGTTCGACAAACTCGTCTACAGCAAGCTGCGGGCGGTGCTCGGCGGCAAGGGCGAGTACGCGATCTCGGGCGGCGCACCGCTGGGTGAGCGCCTGGGCCACTTCTTCCGCGGTATCGGCTTCACGGTCCTGGAGGGGTACGGGCTGACCGAGTCCTGTGCGGCCACCGCCTTCAACCCGTGGGACCGGCAGAAGATCGGCACGGTCGGGCAGCCGCTGCCGGGCTCGGTGGTCCGTATCGCCGACGACGGTGAGGTGCTGCTGCACGGCGAGCACCTGTTCAAGGGGTACTGGAACAACGAGGGCGCGACCGAGGAGGCGCTGGCCGACGGCTGGTTCCACACCGGTGACATCGGCACGCTCGACGAGGACGGGTACCTGCGCATCACCGGCCGCAAGAAGGAGATCATCGTCACGGCGGGCGGCAAGAACGTCGCTCCGGCCGTGATCGAGGACCGGATCCGGGCGCACGCGCTGGTCGCCGAGTGCATGGTGGTGGGTGACGGGCGGCCGTTCGTGGGCGCGCTGGTCACCATCGACGAGGAGTTCCTGGAGCGGTGGGCCGAGGACCACGGGAAGCCCGCCGGCTCGACCGCGGCTTCGCTGGCGCTCGACCCGGATCTGCTCGCGGCGGTCCAGAGCGCGGTGGACGACGGCAACGCGGCGGTGTCGAAGGCGGAGTCGGTACGGAAGTTCCGTGTGCTGTCGCACCAGTTCACGGAGGACTCGGGGCACTTGACCCCGTCCCTGAAACTGAAGCGCAACGTGGTGGCGAAGGATTACGCGACCGAGATCGAAGCGATCTATCAGGGCTGAGGGCGCCTGTTCGCCGTGCGGCGGAAGCGCGCCATTCAGGGTGCCGCTGGTCGCGGGATGACGTGTGCGGGCCGATGCGGGTTGCCCGCGCAGTTCCCCGCGCCCCTAAAGGCAAGGGGCGCGGGGAACTGCGCAATCTATACGGGCCCCCGCCGACCCGCAGACGAAGAGCAAGCGCGAGCCGCGCTTTCAGGGGCGCGGCGAACTGCGCCGCCAGCCCACCACAACCCGCACACGCCATCCCGCGAGCCGCGCTTTCAGGGGCGCGGGGAACTGCGCAGTCTTTTGGGCCCCGCCGGCCCGCAGCCGCCCCACAGCAGCGACCCGCACCCCCGTCGGCCTCAGAGCAACCCCCGCAACCCCTCCGCCAGCAAGTCCCAGCGCCACCGCTCCTCGACCCACTCCCGCCCCCGCTCCCCCATCCGCCTCCGCAGTTCCGGATCGGCGAGGAGCGTGACGATCCGGTCGGCGGCGTCCTCGGCGGAGCCACCTCGGACGACCCACCCCGTCTCCCCGTCGAGCACGGCGTCCGGCGCACCCCCGGAGTCGCCCGCGACCACGGGAAGGCCCGTCGCGGAAGCCTCCAGGTAGACGATGCCGAGCCCCTCCACGTCCAGCCCCCCGCGCCGCGTCCGGCACGGCATGGCGAAGACGTCACCCGCCCCGTAGTGGGCCGGGAGTTCGGACCAGGGCACCGCCCCGGTGAAGCGGACGGAGTCGACGACACCGGTCTCGTACGCGAGTCGGCGCAGGTCCTTCTCGTACGGCCCCCCGCCCACGATCAGCAGCACGGCCTCCGGCTCGCTCGCCAGGATCCGCGGCATCGCGAGGATCAACGTGTCCTGCCCCTTGCGCGGGACGAGACGCGAGACGCAGACCACGACCGGCCGGTCGGTGAGGCCGAGGCGCGCCCGGACGGCGTCCCCTCCCGACCCGGGGTGGAACGTCTTCTCGTCGACCCCGGGAGGAAGCCGCACCATCCGACCGGCCGCCTCGGGCGTCAGCGCGGCGGCGATCCGGGACCGGGTGTACTCACCGAGATACGTGATCGCGTCCGTCGACTCGCCGATCCCACGCAGGAGTTGGCGCGCCGCGGGCAGTTGCGCCCACCCAGCCTCATGCCCGTGCGTGGTGGCCACCAGACGCTCCGCGCCCGCCTTCCGCAACGCGGGCGCGAGCAGCCCGAGCGGCGCCGCCGCACCGAACCACACCGAGGTGCAGCCGTGCTCCCGCAGCAGCCCGACGGCCCGCCGGGAGACCCTCGGAGTGGGCAACAGCATGGTTGTTCGGTCGCGTACGATGACGAAGGGCTGTTCGGCGTCGAAGGCGGCTGTGGCCTCGGCACCTTCCCGGCCCCGCTTCCACGTGGAGGCGTAGACGACGAGCCGTTCGGGGTCCAGGCGCAACGCCATGTTGTGCAGGAAGGCCTGGATACCGCCCGGTCTCGGCGGAAAGTCGTTGGTCACGATCAGGGTCTTGTGCATGGTCTCGCGCATCGCCGTCGACAGTACCGAACCCCGTACCTCACAGCTCGGCCCGGCCGCGCGTACGGCTCTCGCACAGCCGCGCGGGGGATCATGACCGCACAGCGCGGCGGCGGAGCGGCACGGCGGATCCGTACAGAACAAGGGGCAGGTGGGCATGGCGGGAGCCAGGGGGCCGAGGTTCCCGTACGTACTGCCGGCGGCCTGGGGCCTGAGCAGACTGCTGCTCCTGCTCTTCGTCTTCAAGGTGTTCGTCTTCCCCGGCCCGGACGTCACGAGCGACGTCTCGGTGACCTACCAGAACTGGTACGAGGTCCTGCGCACCGGCACCTTCCCCCTGGACGACGTCACCTGGCAGTACCCGCCGGCCGCCGCGCTCGCGATCCTCTCCCCCGCGCTCCTGCCCTTCCTCGCCTACACGCAGGCGTTCTTCGTCCTCGCCTTCGCCGCCGACCTGATCGCCTTCGGCCTGCTCCTGTACGCGGGCCTGCGCCCCGGCAGGTCGGTGTCGGTGCGCGGCGTCTGGGTGTGGGTGATCGGCGTACCCCTGCTCGGGCCGACCGTGTACTCGCGCTACGACGTCATGGTGACCGCCGTCGCCGTGGCCGCGCTCCTCGCGGGCGTCCGGCACCCGAAGGTGCTGGGCGTCCTGGCCGCGCTCGGCGCGATGCTGAAGGTGTGGCCGCTGCTGCTGCTCGTGGGGACGACCGGTCGCAAGGCCTGGGGCGCGGCCGCGGCGGCTGCGGCGGCCATCGCGTCGGTGTTCGTCGTGTCGATGCCGGGCGCGTTCGCGTTCCTGACCTTCCAGCGCGACCGCGGGACCGAGGTCGAGTCCCTGGGCTCGCTGGTCTTCCACATCGCCCGGCACCACGGCTGGGAGGGCCAGGTCCTGCTCAACTACGGCTCGGTGGAGTTCCTGGGCCCGTACGTCGACGTGGTGAGCACGGTGGCGCTGATGCTGACCGGGCTCGCCTTCGGCTGGCTCCTCCTGTGGCGGCTGTGCGCGACCCGGTTCCTGGTGCACACGGCCGCCGACGCCGCGTTCATGGCGGTACTGCTGTTCACCACGACGAGCAGGGTCATCAGCCCGCAGTACCTGGTGTGGCTCGTCGGTCTGGCCGCCGTGTGCCTGGTCTTCCGCGGCAGCCGGATGGGGTGGCCGGCGGTGATGGTGCTGGTGGCGTGCCTCTTCACCGTCCTGGAGTTCCCGATCTTCTTCGCGGACGTCGTCGCCAGCACCGACCTCGGCATCGAACTGCTCGTGGTCCGCAACGGCCTGCTGGTCGCCGCGACCGTCACGGCGGGTGTGCTCCTGTGGCGCGACACCGTGTCGTACGCGGACCCGGCCCCGGTGCCCAGTCGGGCGACGCCCGCCGACGAGGAATCACTGACCTCCTGACGCCACCGTCACGGTCACGGTCACGGTCACCGTCACGGAAAGAGCGAAGCACGGGCAGCGGTGCGCCGCTCAGCGGTTCTCGAAGAGCGCGATACCTGCCGCGTCGGCGAACCGCGGTGTCTCCGCCTCCGCGACCATGAGGGCGGCGATCCCCGCGCGCGGCGCCCGGGGCGGGATCATGCGCGGTGCGAACCCCTCGGCGCGTACGAGGTGTCCGTTGCCCCGGTAGGGCCCGTCGGTCAGCGGCCCGGCATGGACGGTGGTCCCGCCCGCGTTCCGGACGGCACGGTCGGCGGCGTCCTTCGCGTCCCACTCATGGCGCAGGACGCGCTTGAGGAGAGCGCCGTTGAAGGCGCCGAGCGCTCCCTGGGTGGCCCCCATGCCCAGCGAGGTGAGCCAGATGACGCGGGGTGCCGACGAGGCGATCTGGCGGGCGCCGTCGGAGAGGACCGCGGGGTCCTGCTTCCTGGTGACGCCGAGGCCGCTCACCACGACGTCGGCGCCCTTGACAGCGGCGGCGACACTGCCGGGTTCGGTCACGTCCGCCCGGACCACCCGCAGGTTCGCCGAGGCCGGTACCCGGACCTGTTCCGGCCGACGGGCCAGGGCCAGGACCTCGTGCCCGCGCTCCAGGGCGCGGGCCACCACCAGTCGGCCGGTCTGTCCGGTGGAACCAAGAACAGCGATCTTCACGAGAATCTCCAGTCACGACAACAGCACGACAACAGCACGACGACAGCCCGACAGCGGACAGCGGGGGGAAAAAGGCTGGAAGCGGCCTCGACCGCTCGCCTTCGACGTTAGAACCAGGCATCATTAACTTCAAATGCAATCTGATTACGACTGGATTTACTCACATGCAACTGGATCTGAATCTGCTGACCGCGCTCGACGCCCTGCTGGAAGAGGGCAGCGTGACGGACGCCGCCGCCCGCCTGCACGTCTCAGCTCCCGCGATGAGCCGCACCCTCGGCCGGATCCGCCGGGCCACCGGCGACGAGATCCTCGTGCGCACCGGCCGCACCATGACGCCCACGCCCCGCGCCCTCGCCCTGCGCGCCACCGTGCACGAGCTGGTCCAGCAGGCCCGGACGGTCCTGTCCCCCGACACGGAGGTCGACCTGACGGCCCTGGAGCGGACCTTCATCCTGAAATGGCACGACGCCCTGGCCGCCGCGGCCGGCCCGCACCTGCTCCGCTCCCTGCGCGCCGAGGCACCCGGAGTGCGGCTGCGTTTCCTGGCGGAAGCCAGTACCGACACCCATGACCCGCGCCGGGGGGACATCGACCTCGAAGCCGGCGCCGGCGAGCCGTCCTCGCCCGAGATCCGTCACGAGGTCGTGGGCCACGACCGCCTGGTCCTCGCCCTGCGCCCCGCCCACCCCCTGTGCGACGGCCGCGACGGCGGCGATGGCAGCGATGGCGGCCCGCTCGGCCTGGAGGACTACGTGAGCGCCGAGCACATCACCGTCTCCCGCCGGGGACGGCTGCGCGACCCCATCGACGACGTGCTGGAGGCCCGGGGCCTGAGCCGTCAGGTCGTGGCAGCCGCTCCCACCGCCGCGACGGCCCTTCAGTTCGTCCGCCATCACGACCTGGTCGCCGCGGTGCCCCGTCTGATCAGCCGCCCTCTCCTGGACGGCCTGGGCCTGTGCGTCCGGCCGCTGCCACTGCCCATGCCCGACGTCCCCGTCCACCTGGCCTGGCACCAGCGCTACGACAACGACCCCGCCCACACCTGGCTGCGCCGGCATGCCCGTACCGCCCTGCACCACGCGTGCGCCGCCACCGACGACGTGCGTCCCGACCGGTGACGACCACCCTCACCCGCCGAACCGGCCGCACCACGGCACCACGGCATCTCAGCACCACGGCACCACAGCACCACAGCGCCACAGCGCCACAGCACCAAGGCACCTCAGCGGACGCGGCGGATCCGGATCGGGCCGCGGGCCTTCGCCGGCTCGACGACCCGGCCGGCCTGGGTGATCTCCACCTCGCCGGCCTCGACCAGCCGCCGGGCCGCGCGGCGGGCGGGTTCCATGAGTGCGCGCCAGCCGTCGTCGTCGCCCGTGCAGACCGCCCGCGCGGCGTCGGAGGGGCAGATCGTCGCGGTCGGGGCACGGCGCTCCAGCAGCTCCAGGATGGCTCGCTCCAGCTGCCGGTCGGCCCGCCGTTCGCTGTCCGTCACTCGGCCAGGGTCGCACCGGGCGCTCCGCCCGGCCATCGCGACCGGGCGAGTGCCCAGGACGAGCGCCCAGGAAGAGAGCCCGAAACGAGCGGCAGACAGGCCCCCGCCCGTCACGCGAGCCGGTCCCGCAGATACCCCTGCCACAGCCGCGTGAATTCCTCCGGCGAGGTGTCCAGGACCTGCCGCAGCCCCGCCTCCACCGCGCCCGCACGCTTCTCGTGCGCCCCCACGGCCCGGTAGAACTCCCCCAGCCGTACCTCGCCCCACCGCTCGGCGATCATCCGGCAGGTCGACCACCCGCTCTCGTACGCCCGCGCCAGCTTCCCCGCGTCCCCGCCGAACCCGAAGTCCCCGTCCTCGGGCAGCGCGTCCGGCACGCGTCCGTCCAGCACCGCGCGCGTCAGCTCGGGCGCGACCTGTGCCGCCGTACGGCCGGTGCCCCGATAGCCGACCCAGTCCGCGTACCCCTCCGACAGCCACAGCGGGGTCGCCGCCGAAGTCGAGGCGCGGGTCGCGACATGGGTCGTCTCGTGCGTGAGCACGACCTGCCGGCCGAAGGATCCCAGCACTCCGTACGCGTCCGGGTTCACGATGATCCGGTCGGCGGGCGCCTGCCCGGAACCTCCCACGGCCTCCGGTTGGGGGGACCCCCATGTCGCTTCGCTCACCTCGCCCGTGGTGACCGCCGCGATCCCCCGGTACCCGGACGCGGGCGCCCCCAGCAGCTCCGCCATGCCCGCCAGCGACTTCGGTACGAGGACGACGACCTGCCCCGGCCACTCCTCCCCCCACGCCTCCCGTACCGCGGGCACCGCGCGGTCGGCAAGGCCCGCGTAACGGCTCAGCGTGCCGCGGGACTGCCCGACCCCCAGGACGAGGCTGTGCTCGCCGCGTACGGCCACCACGGGCCCCTGCTCCCACAGTTGTGGGCTCGCGTCACCTGCGGGCCGGTCATCACTCACGTACCAGCGCCCCTCGGTGCGGGTGAGGCTCAGCGTGCGGGCGGTGACGACGGGCGCCCTGTCGTAGCCGTCCAAGCGGTAGCGCAGCTCCGCGTCTGCCGTGGCGCGGTCGCCGGAGCGGTGGAAGCCGGTCACGCGGTACGCGTAGTCGCTCAGCGGGACCGCCCGCAGGTTCCTGAACCCGGTGCGCGCCTCGGCCCGTTCGGCGGCGGCGACGGAGCCGGGCGGCGCCGTCGCCACGTAGGCCTTCTCGCTGCCGTCACGCACCGCCGCCGCCCGCCGGTCCAGTACCTGCCGGACATCGGCGGACGCGGCGTCGGTCCCGGCGGACCCGCCGCAGCCGACAAGACCCGTCAGACCCGCCAGACCCGTCAGGCCCGCCAGCAACAGCCCCACGATCCTCTTCGGCGCACGTCCACGACCAGCCACGATCCTGATCGTACGGCGCGCGTGCCGTGCAGTGAGGGGCGCGTCAGGGGCGCGTCACGGCCGAGACGGGCATCATGCCCACCGGGTCGTAGCGCACCGGGGCGCCCGGGTAGGGCGCGTGGACCACCTGGCCGTCGCCCACGTACATCCCGACATGGCTGGCGTCGTCCCGGTAGGTGACGATGTCACCGGGCTGCGCCTGCGAGAGCGGCACCTGCCGCCCGGCGTGCGCCTGGGCCTGCGAGGTGCGCGGCAGACCGACACCGGCCTGCGCGTACGACCACTGGGTGAGGCCCGAACAGTCGAAGCCGGAGGGCCCGTTGGCCCCCCAGATGTACGGGCGGCCGACCGCGGAGCGGGCCGCGGCGACGGCGGCGGCAGCGCGCCCCGAGGACGGAACGGCGCCGCTGAGGTCGGGGGTCCGGCCGGAGCGGGACGTCCGGTCGTAGGCGGCGCGGTCGGCGTCCGGCATCGAGTTGAGCAGCTGCCGCGCCTTGGACAGCTTCCGCTCGACGGTGCGTTTGTGCCGGGCGACGGCCTCGCGGCTCCTGTCCAGTTCGGCGAGCTTGCCGGTCGTCCTCGCACGTTCCTGGGCGAGGTCGCGCATGGCCGTCTGGAGTTTCCTGAGCTCCCCTGCCTGGCGGGCGCTGATCCGGTCGAGCGCCGCGGCCTTGTCCAGGTACTCGTCGGGGTCGTCGGAGAACATCAGCGCCAGCGAGGGATCGAGGCCGCCGGAGCGGTACTGGGCCCCGGCGAGCGAACCGAGCGCGTCCCGCATGGTGTTGATGCGGTCCTGCTGTCTGGCGATCCGGTCCCGCGCCTTGTCCACCTCGTCGTGCAGGAGGTCGGCGCGCTCGTCGGCCTTGTTGTACGACTCGGTGGCGTGCTCCGCCTCCTCGTACAGGCGCTCCACCTCCGCGCGGTTGTCGTCGCGCGGCGCGGCGCCGGCCGGCAGGACGCCGAGGGCCGAGGCCGCGACGGTCAGTACACACAGGGTGGCGCCTCGGGCGCCCCGGTCGAAGCCGGACGGTGCAAGGCGGCGATGGGACCCCACAGGAAGCCGCACTCCCTTCCGCTGACGGACCCCCGGAGTTGGGGGAAACGCGCCAGACAGTAGTCGCGCGACTACACGGTGACCAAAGAGCCATACGTGTACACAACGCGACGCCCCGCCTCAGACGCAGGTCATGGGCGGGGCGTGGGGTCAGCGGGGGTCACCGGAATTCGCCCGTTCGGGCGGCGTGGCGACCGGCCTTCAGGAAAACCCTGAGGCGCTCGGATCAGACGCGGACACCGAACTGGAAGGAGCCGATCGTGCTCATCGACTCAAGCCGGACGACGGTGCCGGGCTTCGGCGCGTGCAGGACAACGCCGTTGCCGGCGTACAGGCCGACGTGCGCGAGGTTGTTGAAAAAGACCAGGTCGCCGGGCTTGAGGGCGCTGCGGCCGATCTTCACGCCGTCGTTCTGCTGCGTGTAGGTGGTCCGGGTTATGGACTGACCGGCCTGGTTGTACGCCCACTGCGTCAGACCGGAGCAGTCGTAGGAGTTGGGGCCGCTGCCACCGGACACGTACGGCTTGCCCATCTGGGTCTTCGCGGCGGCGAGCGCCGCGGCACCGCGGTCGGAGGCGGGCGCCTCGTCGCCGAGTTCGACGCGGTCACCGGCGTCGCGGCTGGCGCGCGTGTCGGCGGTCTTGATGGCCGCCTGCTCCGCGGCCGTCAGGGTGTTGAGGAGCTGGCGCGCCTTGGCGAGCTTCTCCTGGACTTCCTTCTTCTTCTGCCCCAGGGTCTTGCGGGTGTCGGAGAGCTCCTTGAGCTTGCCGGCCGCTTCCTGGCGCTGCTGGGCGAGGACCCGCTGCTTGTCCTGGACCTTCTTCAGCGCCTCGACCTGCTGAGTGCTCAACTGGTCGATGGCGGACGCCTTGTCGAGGTAGTCGTCCGGGTCCGAGGAGAGGAACAGCTGGACGGAGGGGTCGACGGCGCCCGTGCGGTACTGGGAGCTGGCCATCAGACCGAGGCCGTCACGCATGGAGTTGAGATCGTCCTGGCCGCGGGCGACCTGGTCCTGGAGAGTGTCGATCTCCTTCTCCAGCTTCTCCTGCTTCTCCTCAGCGCCGTTGGCCCTGTCCGTGGCCAGCGCCGACTCTTCGTAGAGCGCGTCGACCTTGGCCTTGACCTCGCCCTTGCTTGGCTTCTCGCTGGGCGCGGCGTTGGCAGCCTGCGAGCTGAGAGCAACGGCGGCAGCGGCGGCGGTGGTGAGCACGGTCACCCGGGTGCGGCTCGGCTGCTTCGGTCGACGGTGGGACGCCACGGAGGCGAGCTCCTTCATTACCTCAGCCGCCCACCGAAGACGCCGGTTGGCGGTGCCCCTCCACCGTCACTCCCAATGAGTGATCACCCGAGCGGAGGTTCGACGCCTGACCCTAGTGACCACCTGTGATCAGTTCAAATCCTCCCCGGAAAAATCTCGGTCACCGAGCGCATTCTTTGCCATCAACTCACGCGCAGTAATGCCATCTTGACGCTACGTCGCGTGAAGGTTTCGCCAAGTCGGGCAAGACGGCCATGTGTTGCTCTTGTCGCTTCCGAGACCTATGGGGCGTACGGGACAGAACGACGATCGCGGATCACCGAAGCCGCGAGGATGCCCACGACGGGCGCGTCTCAACCCCTCGAAAGCCGCTTGAGCAGCACCGCGGAGGCCACCGGCCGGGCGCCCGCGCTCGCCACGCCGTCGGCCACCTCGCGGTCCGTGGAGACGACGATGACGGGCCGTCCCGGCGGTTCGGCCCGCACCAGCTGACGGATCAACTCGTCCGCGGTGACACCCGGCTTGGAGAACAGCACCCGCACCCCGCGCGGCGGAGCGAGCAGCACCGGGGCGGCCAGCTCGGCCCCGTCGAAGACACAGGTGACCTCGGCGCCGGTCTGCGCGGCGAGCTGCGAGAGCTGACCGAGCAGTCGCAGCCGCTGCTTCTCCAGCGGCATCTGCGGATAGCCGGTCTTGGTGACGTTGTACCCGTCGACGACCAGATGCGCCTGCGGCAGCGCGAGCAGCTGGTCGAGGACGGCGGGATCGCTGTCGGACAGCGCCCGGGCCGCGATGTCCTTCGGTGTCATCCGCCCCGGTTCGACCGCGTCCACGGTCTCCGCCGGCCGCACCGACACCGGCGGCAGGGCGAGTTCGCGCCGCAGCCCCTGAGTGGCTTCGAGCACGGTGTCGAGGAGCAGCCTCACGCGCATGTCCTCGACGCTGCGCCCCTCGCGCGCCGCGCGGCGGGTGGCCTCCAGGGAGCCCTCGACCTCACCGAGCCGCTGCTTCAGCCGCCGGCTCTCGCTCTCGGCGGCGGACACCTGGGCCTGCCCCTCGCCCCGCACGGCCTCCATCTCACCGCGCAGCTTGCGCAGGGCCGCCTCACCCCGTTTGACGTCGCTGAAAGCCCCGCGCAGCTTGCGGTGAAGCGATTCCGCCTCCTTCTTCGCCGCGTCGAGTTCGGTGCGCAGCCGCTCCGTCTCGGTCCGGGTCTGCCCGCGGGCCTCGGCGAGCTCCTCGCGCAGCCGCTCCAGCTCGATGCGGCTCTCGTCGTCGGCACGCTCGGCGTCCGCCCGCAGGGCCTCCTCACCGGCAGCGGTCACCAGCTTGACCCAGCCCGTGGGGCGCAGCACATAGGCCGCGGCCGCCACGTCCAGCGGGTCCGCGGCCGGGGGCGGCGAGCCGGAGTCGAGAGCGCCTGCCAGCTCGGGCTGCGCGTCTCTGAGCTTCTCGGCGATGCGCTGTCTGAAAATCGGATCGGTCTCCATGGCCGCCGCCATCGCGGTCCCCGCGAACTTGGCACGACGATTGGGGGCGAACCGGGCGTACTGCCTCAGCTGTGTGGGCAGTTCGGCCACGGTCAGCCCGCCGAACCCGTCCGACACGATCTGTACGACCCTGCGGCGCACCCCGTCGGGCAGCGGACGGTCGAGCACTTCGGCGTCGCCGTCGTCCGGCTCACCGCCTGTGGTCTCCACCATCCTTCACCCCATCGTCCGTGCGGGGCCGGCTCCTGTCAGGAGCGGGCGCCCGGCCTGTCCACCAGTTCCACCTGATCCACCGCGTTGCACCAGCGGCAGCGCACGGACTCGATGGTCTCACTGACCACGTTGCGCTCCTCGACCTCGGGTTCCCCGGCCAGGTCCAGATGTACGTACTCGACGACCTTCGACGAACGGGTCACATCGAATCGCGTGAGGTTGCCGCAGAGCGTGCAGCGCCACCGGGTCTCGGCCGTCGGGAGGGGAACCGTCATCGTGGCAGTCGCTCTCTTTCCGTAAGTCCTCGTGACGCACCGGATTCCCCGGAGCGTGTGGCTCGTAACCCTACGGCCTGGCGGGTACTCGACGCCCGTCCACCGGGAGCGGCGAGGCGCTCTGTGCGGTTCGGTCCCGTTACGTCATGCTCTGTTCATGCTCGGCAACTGGGGTGCACCCGGCAACAGGACGGTCAGAACGGTCAGGGCGATCCGGAGCCACCCCGCTCCGGTGACCTACGGACTGATGGCCCTGTGCTGCGCGCTCTTCGTGATCGGTCCGGCCTCGGGGCTCAGTCCCTCGTACGGCACCGGTGACGAGCTTCTCTCCGCGCAGCGGGCCTATTTCGAACGGTGGGGCGTGGTGCCCGTCGAACTGTTCCAGGGGACGCTGCGGGCTCTCGGCACCCCGGCCACCGCGCTCTTCGTGCACGGCAGCTGGCTGCATCTGCTGGGGAACATGCTCTTCCTCTACGTCTTCGGGGCGATGGCCGAGGAGAGGATGGGCCACGTCGGGTTCGCCCTCTTCTACCTCGGCTGCGGCTACCTCGCCCTGCTGGGCTACGCGGGCGCCCACGCCGACTCGGCGCAGACCCTCGTCGGCGCGTCGGGGGCGATCTCCGCGGTCCTCGGCGCGTTTCTGTACCTGTTCCCCAAAGCCCGGGTGACCAGTCTCTTCCCGTTCCTCTTCTTCCTTCCGCTGCGGTTCCCCGCGTGGGTGGTGCTGCCGTTCTGGGTGTCCCTGCAGTGGCTGGCCGCGGGGCGCGCGTCGCAGGGCCCCGGGGTCGCCTACCTGGCGCACCTGCTGGGCTTCTCCGCCGGGTTCCTCTACGCGTGGGTGCGGTACGGGCGTCCGGCTAGAGTGAAATCCCCAGCGCCGGCCACCGAGGGAGAAAACCAGCCGTGATCACCGCGATCGTGCTCATCAAGACCAGCGTGGACCGGATTCCCGAGATCGCCGAGTCGATCGCGGCGCTGGACAGCGTCAGCGAGGTGTTCTCCGTGACCGGGACGTACGACTTGATCGCCATGGTCCGGGTGAAGGCCCATGACGATCTGGCGGATGTCATTCCCGGCATGATCAGCAAGATTCCGGGGGTCGAGGGGACGGATACGCATGTGGCGTTCCGGACGTACTCGCAGCACGACCTGGAGGCGGCGTTCGCCATCGGCGGCGACAACTAGGGGGCTTCTGACGGGCCCATCCCCTACGCCGCCGGGACGCAGCGGCCGTTCTCCGTGCGGTAGTTCCAGCTGGCGCCGTTCGCCACGAGTTCCCTGACCGCTCCCACGAAGCGGGTCACGTGCTCGTCGGGGGTGCCGACGCCGAAGCTGACGCGGATGGCGTTCAGGGACTTCTCGCCGGGGGTGGCCTCGGGGGCGCCGCACTCGCCCTGGGACTGCGGGTCGCTGCCGAGGAGCGTACGGACCAGCGGGTGGGCGCAGAAGAGCCCGTCGCGGACGCCGATGCCGTACTCGGCGGAGAGCGCGGCGGCGAAGTGCGAGCTGTTCCAGCCCTCGACGACGAACGAGATGACGCCGACGCGCGGAGCGTCGTCACCGAAGAGCGAGAGCACCCGGACCTCGGGCACCTCGGCGAGACCCTGCCGGACGGTGGTCACGAGCTGCTGCTCACGGGCGACGAGCGTGTCGAAGCCGGCCTCGGTGAGGGCCTTGCAGGCGGAGGCGATGGAGTAGGCGCCGATGACGTTGGGCGACCCGGCCTCGTGCCGTGCGGCGCTCTCGTGCCACTCCACGTCGACGCCGCCGTCCGTACGCCGTGACACCTTCCGCGAGGCACCTCCCCCGGCCAGGTACGGGTCGGCCTCGCGCAGCCAGTCGAAGCGTCCCGCGAGCACGCCCGAGCCGAACGGCGCGTACAGCTTGTGGCCGGAGAAGGCGACCCAGTCCACGTCCAACTCCTGCACGGACACGGGGTGGTGGGGCGCGAGCTGGGCAGCGTCGAGCACGATCCGGGCGCCGTGCGCGTGAGCGGCGGCGGCCAGTTCCCGTACGGGCCACAGTTCGCCGGTGACGTTCGAGGCGCCCGTGACGCACACGAGGGCCGGACCGTGCGGGTCGCGTCCGGCGAGGGCCCGCTCCAGCGTCGCGACGGCCTCGCCCGGGGTGTGCGGGGCGTTGAGGTAGGTGACGCGGGCGTCCTGCCACGGCAGCAGCGAGGCGTGGTGCTCGGTCTCGAAGACGAAGACCTGGCAGCCGGCGGGCAGGGCGGCGGCGAGGAGGTTGAGCGAGTCGGTGGTGGACCGGGTGAAGACGACCTCGTCGTCGTCGCGGCAGTCGAGGAACTCGCCCACGGTCCTGCGGGCGTTCTCGAACAGGTCCGTGGAGAGCTGGGACAGGTACCCGGCCCCGCGGTGCACGCTGCCGTAGTACGGGGCGTACGCGGCCACGTCGTCCCAGACCCGCTGAAGGGCGGGGGCGCTGGCGGCGTAGTCGAGAGCGGCGTAGGTGACCTCGCCGCCGGTCACGAGCGGAACGGTGACGTCCCGTCCCAGCACGGGCAGGGATCCGGCGGTGTCACAGCGGGCGGACAGGTCGGCGGCAGCGGTGGAGACGGACATGGCGAGCTCCCATGAGGCAGGCGAAGTCACTGTGCGGGCGGACAGGGCTCGGCACAGGAAAGTGAAGAGGAAAGGGGTACGCGGAAGTGGGGCTCGGCGCCCTATCGCATTCGCTTGCTCATGAAAGGCTCCCTCGAACGACCAGGACCCCTGGTGTGTCCGCTCCAGCGAGCGGTGAGGGGTCCGCGCTTGCCGTAGACCTCACTGCCTACGACCTGGTCTTCACCCGGGGCACCCCGCCACGGACGGAGGGTTGCCGGACAGTCGGCCGGGGCCTGTTGACTGTCACTCATGACCTGCCAGCATCTTGCCACACGATGATGTGACCGCAACACCGCCGTCCGGATACCGGGACGCGGCAGGCGCCGGCCACCACCTGGGGGCTCCGCCCCCGACCCCCGTCGCGCAGTTCCCCGCGCCCCCGGATATCCGGGGGCGCGGGGAACTGCGCAATCTTTTGGCTTTTAGGGGCGCGGGGAACGGCGCAATCTTGTGGGCCCGCCCCCACCGGCCCGCACCCGACCGGCTACCGGTGGGTCGCAGCAACCCACCGCTCCAGCGTCCGAAGCGCCGCCCCGGAATCAATCGCCTCCGCGGCCCGAGCCATCCCCGCCCGGATCTGCTCAGCGAGCGAACCGGAGCCCGGCGCGAGCGCCACCAGCGCCGCCGCCGAGTTCAGCAGCACGGCGTCCCGCACGGGCCCCCGCTCACCCCCCAGCAGCCGTCGCGCGACATCCGCGTTGTACGACGCGTCAGCCCCCCGCAGCGCCTCCACAGGCACCAGTTCGATCCCCACGTCCCGCGGGTCGAAGGCCTCCTCGCGCACCTTGCCGTCCCGGACGACCCACACCCGGGACGTGGCCGTGGTGGTCAGCTCGTCGAGGCCGTCGTCGCCGCGGAAGACCAGCGAGGAGTTGCCGCGCTCGGCGAGGACCCCGGCCACGATGGGCGCCATCGGCGCGTGCGCGACCCCGACCGCCTGGGCCTTCACCCGGGCCGGGTTGGTGAGCGGGCCGAGGAAGTTGAAGGTGGTGCGGATGCCCAGTTGCCCGCGCGCCGCCGCCACGTGCCGCAGCGCCGGATGGAACTTCACCGCGAAACAGAAGGTGATCCCGGCCTCCTCGGCCACCTCGGCCACCCGTCGCGGGGTCAGCTCCAGGTTGACGCCGAGCTTTTCGAGGACGTCCGAGGCGCCGGACGCGGAGGACGCGGCGCGGTTTCCGTGCTTGACGACCTTGGCACCCGTACCGGCGATGACGACGGCCGACATCGTCGAGATGTTGACGGTCTTCGCCCCGTCCCCGCCGGTGCCGACGATGTCGACGGTGTCGCCGGGCACCTCGATCACGTTGGCGTGCGCGTACATCGTGCGCACCATGCCGGAGATCTCCTCGACGGTCTCGCCCTTGGCCCGCAGGGCCACCGCGAACCCGGCGATCTGCGCGTCGGTCGCCTCGCCCCGCATGATCAGGTCCATCGCCCAGGCCGTGTCGTCGGCGCTCAGGTCGCGGCCGTCCAGCAGACCGTTCAGGAGGACGGGCCAGGAACGGCCCGCCGCGAAGTCGCCTCCAGCGGGGGTCACAGCACTCATCTGCCGCTCCTGGGTTCGTGTTCGTGGACGTGCGGGGTCAAGGACGGGTCCACCCTATCCAGCCCCCGGGACGGCAAAGAGCCCCGTCCATGCAATGGACGGGGCTCCTGCCGTGGCGAACAGCTGGTGATCAGTGGTGGCCGTGGCCGCTGGTGATCTCCTTGTACTCCTCGGCGGTCGGCTTCGGGATCTGGCCGTCCTCACCGAAGTAGGCGGTGCTGAGCTTGGCGCGGAGCTTCTGCGGGCCCTTCACCTTGCGCTCGACACCGTTCTCGTCGACCGTCGCGCCGATCTCGGCCGGCTGGTACTGCTCGTGCGCCGTGAGGGTGTGCATGGCCTCCTGGCTGAGCGGCTCGTGCACCTCGACGAACTCACCGTGCGGCAGGCGCTTGATGATGCCCGACTCGCGGCCGTGCAGCACCTTGTCCCTGTCCCGGCGCTGGAGGCCGAGGCAGATCCGCTTGGTGGCGATGAACGCGAGCACCGGTCCGAGGAAGAACCCGATCCGGACGAACCAGGTGACCGCGTTGATCGACAGATGGAAGTGGGTCGCGACGATGTCGTTGCCACCACCGATCAGCATGATCATGTACGCGGTGACCCAGGCGACACCGAAGGCCGTACGGGTCGGGGCGTTGCGCGGGCGGTCCAGGATGTGGTGCTCGCGCTTGTCCCCGGTGACCCAGGACTCGATGAACGGGTAGAGCGCGATGATTGCCAGGAAGAGTCCGAAGACAACCAGCGGGATGAGCACACCGAGGACCAGTGTGTGACCCCAGAAGTTGATCTCCCAGCCCGGCATGGCGCGGATCAGACCCTCGGCGAAGCCCATGTACCAGTCGGGCTGGGCGCCCGTGGACACCTGGTCCGGCCGGTAGGGCCCGAGCACCCAGATCGGGTTGATGGACGCGACCGCGGCCAGCATGGCGATGAACCCGAAGACCAGGAAGAAGAAGCCTCCGGCCTTGGCCATGTAGACCGGCAGCAGCGGCATGCCGACGACGTTCTTGTTGGTCTTTCCTGGGCCCGCGAACTGGGTGTGCTTGTGGTAGAAGACCAGGATCAGGTGGCCGACCACGAGCCCCAGCATGATGCCGGGCAGCAGCAGGATGTGGATCGAGTAGAACCGCGCGACGAAGTCGCCGCCCGGGAACTCCCCGCCGAACAGGAACATCGAGATGTACGTGCCGACGATCGGCATCGACAGGATGGCGCCCTGGGTGAAGCGGACACCGGTGCCGGAGAGCAGGTCGTCCGGGAGCGAGTAACCGGTGAACCCGGTGAACATGCCCAGGACGAACAGCAGGAAGCCGAACAGCCAGTTGATCTCACGCGGCTTGCGGAACGCGCCGGTGAAGAAGACGCGCATCATGTGCACGAACATGCCGGCCAGGAAGACGATCGCCGCCCAGTGGTGGATCTGCCGGATGAGCAGACCGCCGCGGACGTCGAAGCTGATCTCCACCGTGGAGGCGAACGCCTCCGACATCAGCTGTCCCTGGAGCGGGACATAGCTTCCGTGGTACTCGATCTCGTTCATCGAGGGGTGGAAGAACAGCGTCAGATACACACCCGTGAGGATGATGATCAGGAAGCTGTAGAGGCAGATCTCGCCCAGCATGAAGGACCAGTGGTCCGGGAAGATCTTGCGCATGTTGGCCTTGGCCAGGGAGTAGATCCCCAGCCGGCCGTCGGCCCAGTCGGCGACCCTCTCGCCGGCCGGTGCCTTCTCTCGCGAACGTCCCGGCGCGCCGGCGCCCGAGGGGTTCGGGGTGGTCGTAGTGCTCATCCGCGCTCCCAGAAGGCAGGACCGACGGGCTCTTCGAAGTCGCCGTGCGCCTCAAGATAGCCCTCGTCGTTCACACCGATACGCAGCTGCGGAAGGGCGTGACCGGCCGGGCCGAAGATCACTCGGGCACCGTCGGAGAGGTCGAAGGTGGACTGGTGGCACGGGCAGAGGACGTGGTGCGTCTGCTGCTCGTACAGGGAGATCGGGCAACCGACGTGGGTGCAGATCTTCGAGTACGCCACGATGCCCTCGTGGGACCACTCAAGTTCCTGCTTGTCCTTGATGTTCTCCGGCTGGAGCCGGACGATCATCAGGGCGGCCTTGGCGATCTCGGTCTGGAAGTCGTGGTCGTGCTCCTCCAGGCCCTCGGGCTTGGCGAAGGTGAGCGAGCCCACGGCGACGTCGGAGGGACGCAGCGGCTCGTCGGTGTTCACGTTGACGAGCAGCTTGCCCTTGGACCACAGCGTGTGCCGCAGCTTGTCCTCCGGCAGCGGACCGAGGTCGCGCAGCAGGACGATGCCGGACAGCGGGAACAGGGTCAGCGCGCCGAACATCGTGTTGCGGATGAGCTTGCGGCGGCCGAGCGCGGATTCCTTCGCGCCCTGCTTGAAGTCGGCCAGCACCTTGGCCTTGACCTCGGGCTCCGCCGCGACGGGGTGCCGCTCGTCGGCCATCTCCTCGTCGGACATCAGGGTGCGGGCCCAGTGGACCGCGCCCGCGCCGATGCAGAACAGCGCCAGGCCGAGCGTCATGCCCAGGGCGAAGTTCAGACCGCTGATGTGACCGAGCGGGAAGATGTAGACGATCCGGTCGGCCGGGATCGTCACGAAGGACGCGATGAAACCGACCGTGGCCAGCATCGAGAGCGTGAACAGCAGGGCGACCGTGCGCTCGGACCGCTTGGCGGCCCGCTCGTCGATGTCCTGGATGCGGTGCTCGTGCGGCGGCAGACCGGGATCCGCGAACGGATGCTTCTCGTCCGGCACGCTCACGTCGCCGTGCGCGTGCTCGTCGGCGGCCCGCTCGGCGGGCAGGTTCTCTTCTGGGATGTCTTGGCTACTCATGACTTCTTGGCCTTTGCGGTCCGGGCGGCGACCCACACGGCTACGGCGATCAGACCGCCGAGACCGAAGATCCAGCCGAAGAGGCCTTCACTGACCGGCCCGAGGCCGCCCAGCTCCAGTCCACCGGGGCTCTCCGAGTCGTCGCTGTTGACCGCGTCGAGGTACGCGATGATGTCCTTCTTGTTCTTCTCCGTCAGCGTGGTGTCGGGGAAGGACGGCATGTTCTGCGGGCCGGTCTGCATGGCCTCGTAGAGGTGCTTCGGGTCGACATCCTCCAGCGTCGGGGCGTACTTGCCGTTCGTCAGCGCGCCGCCCTTGCCGGTGAAGTTGTGGCACTGCGCGCAGTTGGTACGGAACAGCTCCCCGCCCTCGGCGATGTCCGCGCCCTCGGGGTTGTACTGCTCCTCGGTCGGCACGTTCGGACCGGCGCCCAGCGAGGCGACGAACGCCGCGAGCTGGTCGATCTCCGCCTGCGAGTAGATGACCTTCTTCTTCGGAACCTGCGCGCCCGGCTGCTGGGCGGGCATGCGGCCGGTGCCGACCTGGAAGTCGACGGCCGCGGCGCCCACGCCGACCAGGCTGGGACCGTCGGTCGAGCCCTCACCGCCGGTGCCGTGGCAGCTGGCGCAGCCGACGGCGTAGAGCTTCTTGCCCTCGTCGATGGCGAGGGACTGGGCGGCTGTATCGGCCTGTGCCTTGTCCGCGGGCGCGAACGCGGTGTACAGCCCCCCGGTGGCCGCCAGCGCGAGGAGTAGGACGACGACCGCCGCCAGCGGGTGGCGTCGTCGTGCGGAGAGCTTTTTCACGGATTACCCCGGTGTCAGGATCTTCAGCGTCGATGCTTCTGGAATGTACGCGGGAACTGGCCCGGCTACTTGATCATGTAGATCGTGGCGAAAAGGCCGATCCAGACGACATCGACGAAGTGCCAGTAGTAGGACACGACGATGGCGGCGGTCGCCTGCTCGTGCGTGAACCTGCGGGCCGCGTAAGTGCGCCCGAGGACCAGCAGGAAGGCGATGAGACCACCCGTCACGTGCAGGCCGTGGAAGCCGGTGGTCAGGTAGAACACCGAGCCGTACGGGTCGGACGAGAGCGACAGGCCCTCGTGCTTGACCAGCTCGGTGTACTCGTACACCTGGCCGCCGATGAAGATCGCACCCATCACGAAGGTGACGATGAACCACATCCGGAGCTTCTTCACATCCCCGCGCTCGGCCGCGAACACGCCGAGCTGGCAGGTGAGAGAGGAGAGCACCAGGATCGTGGTGTTGGTCGCCGAGAACGGGAAGTTCAGGGCGGACGCCATTTCCTTCCAGTGGTCGGGACCGGTCACCGATCGGAGGGTGAAGTACATCGCGAAGAGGGCCGCGAAGAACATCAGCTCGGAACTCAGCCAGATGATGGTTCCGACGCTGGTGAGGTTCGGCCGATTGACCGACGGGTGCGCGTGCCCGGTATCTACTGTCGTTGCTGTCGCCACGACCGACATTATGTCGGTCGCTTATCCCGCCCTCACCTCGGGGGGTGCCGTTCGGGGTGTCTGTGGGGTGTGTCCAGCCCATATGGCCCATCGAAGCCCTGTCCGAACCGGTGTTGACGACGTGATCGAGGGAGTAGCATCCGCGCATCGGACCCTGTCCGTACCTCTCTCTGTACCTGTCTCTCTCTGTCTCTACGACGCTGACGTCCCGGAGGAAGAATGCAGCCGACCGCAACGGTGCTGGTCTACAGCGACGACTCCAACACCCGCGAACAGGTGCGGCTCGCGACGGGGCGCAGGCCCGCGACCGACGTCCCCCAGGTGGAGTTCATCGAGTGCGCCACCCCCGCGGCGGTGATCAAGGAGCTCGACCGCGGCGGGATCGACGTGTGCGTGCTGGACGGCGAGGCCGTTCCCGCGGGCGGGATGGGGATCTGCCGGCAGATCAAGGACGAGATCTTCAACTGTCCTCCGGTGCTGTTGCTGATCGGGCGGCCGCAGGACGCCTGGCTCGCCACGTGGAGTCGGGCCGAGGCGGCCGTGACCCTGCCGGTCGAGCCTGTGGAGTTCGCCGCTGCCCTCGCGGGGCTGCTCCGCAGTAGGCGTGCGCTGAGCGCCTAGGCGCCGTTGGGGTGGCGTGGGTTGAGGGCGTGCGGGCCGTGTGTGGCTGGTCCCGCCCACGCGGCGGAGTCGCACATGTCACAGCCCCGCGCCCCTGAAAGACCGCGCCGTTCCCCGCGCCCCTCAAGACAAGAGACCGCGCCGTTCCCCGCACCCCTGAAAGGCGGGCCCCTTCGGGGCCGCCCTATGCGGGCTCCGGGCGCAGTCTCGGGCGGTCATGAGGGGCGGAGCCCTCTGTGGTGTCCGCCACCAGGGCGCTGCCCTTGCGCCAGTTCTTCCAGGTGAGGTTCCAGTCACCGAAGCCGTTGCCGAACGGGTCCATCATGTCGCCGTACGAGTTGACGACCTTGACGAGGTCGCCGGCGCGGACGGTCTCGAAGAACCACTCGGCGTTGGCGGTGCTCATGCCGGTGCAGCCGTGGCTGACGTTGGCGGCCCCCTGGGAGCCGGCCGACCAGGGCGCGGCGTGCACGTACTCGCCGCTCCAGGTGACCCTGGTGGCGTAGTAGACGGGCAGGTCGTAGGAGTCCGCGGTGCCCTCGGCGATACCGATGCTGGTGCCGCGCATCCGTACGAAGTACTCCTTGCCCAGCACCACTTTGACGCCGTTGCGGGTGTCGAAGCCCGGCTTGCCGGTGGTGACCGGGATCGTCTTGATCGCCTCGCCGTTGCGGTAGACCGTCATCGAGTGCGCCGCGGCGTCCGTCACGGCCTCCAGACGATCGCCCGTGGTGAGCGTCAGAGGCTTGGCCACGCCGCCCCAGAGGCGCTCGGCCACCTTGATGCCCGCGAGGTTGCTGTGGGCCCGCACGGTTGCCTGGGCGGGCCAGTACTCCTTGGGGCGGTAGTGCAGTTCCTTGTCGTCCACCCAGTGCCAGGCGCCCTCGACCGCGGGCTGCGACTGCACCTTGAGGGCCCGCTCGACGACGGCGCGCGCCGCCTTGTCCTTGACCGGGGCGCTGAGTTCGGCGGTGACGGGCTGGCCCACGCCGTACGTGCCCCTGTCGGGCCCGAACGTCACGTCGAGCCGCTTCTTGGTCCTCGGGACGCTGGTCTCGAAGTCGACGACCCTGCGCCCGGGCGCGCCGTCGTCGTCCTCGGTGCTCACCCGCACCGTGTAGTGGGCGCCTGCGGCCAGCGGCGAGGTGCTGTGCCACCGGCCTCCGTCGGCCGTCAGTTCGCCCGCCACGTACCGTCCTGCGGCGTCCGTGGCCGTCACGTCGGTGATCCGGCCGCCGGAGTCCTTGGCGGTGATCTCCAGGGGCTTGTCCGGGTCGGCCTTCTTCCCGTCGCTCACGGCGGCGCTGAAGGAGAGGTCCTTCGCCGCGTCGTACGGCTCGGCCGAGAGCGGATGGCCGCCGGAGCCGCAGGCCGTGACGCCCGCGCCTATGGCGACCATCAGTGCCGTGCAACCGACGGCGGTACGGTTCCGCGGGCGCGCCGGGCCGGCGTCGGCGCTCCTGGAGGAAGCTGAGTGGCTCATGTCCCGAGCGTAGGAAGCGCGGTCGGTCGCGGCGCGCCTATTGGGCCGTGCGGGGGACGGGACGCGTGGCGAAAGGGGGAAGCCCGGACCTCCTGACGGAGTGTCCGGGCTTCCGTGCGCTCAGCGCGTGTTACTGATTCTGGTTCTCTCCGCGGTAGTACTCGAAGACCCAGCCCCACAGGCCGATCATGATGATCGGGGCCGAGAAGAAGAGCAGCCACCAGCCGAAGACGACGCCCAGGAAGGCGAGCGCGCCGCCGATACCGAGCGAGAGCGGCTGCCAGCTGTGCGGGCTGAAGAAACCGACCTCACCGGCGTCGTCCGCGACGTCGGCCTCCTTGTCGTCCTGTGCGCCCGTGTCGACCCGCCGGGCCGTGAACCACAGGTAGTAGCCGATCATGACGCTCAGGCCGAAGCCCAGGAAGAGCGCCGTGGTACCGGCCGGCTCCTTCGACCACACGCCATAGACGATCGCCATGACGAGGATGAAGACGGCGAGCCAGATGAACATCTTGCCCTGGACCTTCACTTGCCCGCCTCCTTGCCGCCGGCGAGGGCCTTCTCACCGTGACCGGCGTTCTCCAACTGGTCGAGAGCGGCGATCTCGGGGTGGTGCAGGTCGAACGCCGGGGATTCGGAACGGATCCGCGGCAGCGTGAGGAAGTTGTGCCGCGGCGGCGGGCAGGACGTCGCCCACTCCAGCGAACGGCCGTAACCCCACGGGTCGTCGACCTCGACCTTCTTGCCGTACTTGGCCGTCTTCCACACGTTGTAGAGGAAGGGCAGCATCGACAGGCCCAGTACGAACGAGCTGATCGTCGAGATGGTGTTCAGCGCGGTGAAGCCGTCGGCCGCGAGGTAGTCCGCGTAACGACGCGGCATGCCCTCGGCGCCCAGCCAGTGCTGGACGAGGAAGGTTCCGTGGAAGCCGATGAACAGCGTCCAGAAGGTGATCTTGCCGAGGCGTTCGTCGAGCATCTTGCCGGTGAACTTCGGCCACCAGAAGTGGAAGCCGGAGAACATCGCGAACACGACCGTGCCGAACACCACGTAGTGGAAGTGCGCCACCACGAAGTACGAGTCCGAGACATGGAAGTCCATCGGCGGCGAGGCCAGGATGACACCGGTCAGACCACCGAAGGTGAAGGTGATCAGGAAGCCGGTGGCCCACAGCATCGGGGTCTCGAAACTCAGTGACCCCTTCCACATGGTGCCGATCCAGTTGAAGAACTTCACGCCCGTCGGTACGGCGATGAGGAACGTCATGAAGGAGAAGAACGGCAGGAGCACACCGCCGGTGACGTACATGTGGTGCGCCCACACCGTCACGGACAGACCCGCGATGGCGATGGTCGCGCCGATCAGGCCCATGTAGCCGAACATCGGCTTGCGGGAGAAGACCGGGATGACCTCACTGATGATGCCGAAGAACGGCAACGCGATGATGTACACCTCTGGATGGCCGAAGAACCAGAAGAGGTGCTGCCACAGCAGCGCTCCGCCGTTGGCCGAGTCGAAGATGTGTGCGCCGAACTTCCGATCCGCCTCCAGCGCGAACAGCGCGGCGGCGAGCACGGGGAAGGCCAGCAGCACCAGAACCGCGGTGAGCAGCACGTTCCACACGAAGATCGGCATACGGAACATCGTCATGCCGGGTGCGCGCATGCAGATGATGGTGGTGATGAAGTTGACCGCGCCGAGGATGGTGCCGAAGCCGGAGAAGGCCAGACCCATGATCCACATGTCGGCGCCGATGCCCGGCGAGCGGACCGCGTCCGACAGCGGGCTGTAGGCGAACCAGCCGAAGTCGGCCGCGCCCTGCGGGGTGAGGAAGCCACCGACCGCGATGAGCGAGCCGAACAGGTACAGCCAGTAGGCGAACATGTTCAGCCGCGGGAACGCCACGTCCGGCGCACCGATCTGCAGCGGCATGATCCAGTTCGTGAAGCCGGCGAACAGCGGCGTCGCGAACATCAGCAGCATGATCGTGCCGTGCATCGTGAACGCCTGGTTGAACTGCTCGTTCGACACGAGCTGCGTGCCGGGACGGGCCAGTTCGGCGCGCATCAGCAGCGCCATGACGCCACCGATGCAGAAGAACGCGAACGACGTGATCAGGTACATCGTACCGATCGTCTTGTGGTCCGTGGTGGTGAGCCACTTGACCACGACGTTGCCCGGCTGCTTGCGCCGGACCGGCACCTCGTTCTGGTAGTGCTCGGTCTCAGCGGCACCCTGAGGTTCGTTGAGGATGCTCACAGTACGTTCGTCTCCCGATCCTTCTCGTGGTCCGTCTGCTCGATACCGGCCGGGACGTAGCCGGTCTGGCCCTTCTCGGCGAGCTCCTTGAGGTGGGCCTCGTAGCGCTCGGGAGAGACGACCTTCACGTTGAAGAGCATCCGGGAGTGGTCGACGCCGCAGAGCTCGGCGCACTTGCCCATGAAGGTGCCCTCCTTGTTGGGGGTCACCTGGAAGGAGTTGGTGTGGCCCGGGATGACGTCCTGCTTCATGAGGAACGGCACCACCCAGAAGGAGTGGATGACGTCACGCGAGGTGAGGACGAAGCGGACCGTCTTGCCCTTGGGGAGCCAGAGGGTCGGACCGGGGTTTCCGGTCTGCGGGTTCTCCGACTTGGGCGTACCGACGTCGTAGACACCGCCGGCGTTCGCCGGGAAGTCGTCCTTGAACCGCTGCGGGATCGCGTCCAGGTTCTTGTCGGTCTTCGCGTCACCGGTCGCGCCGTCGACGCTCTCGATGTAGTTGAAGCCCCAGCTCCACTGGAAGCCGACGACGTTGACCGTGACGTCGGGCTTCTTGTCGAGGCTGAGGATCTTCGACTCGTCCCGGGCTGTGAAGTAGAACAGCACGGAGACGATGATGAGGGGGACCACCGTGTACAGCGCCTCGATGGGCATGTTGTACCGGGTCTGCGGGGGAACTTCGACCTTGGTGCGGCTGCGCCGGTGGAAGAACGCGCTCCACAGGATCAGGCCCCAGACCAGCACGCCCGTGGCGAGTGCTGCGGCCCACGAGCCCTGCCACAGGGAGAGGATCCGGGGAGCCTCTTCCGTGGTCGGGGTGGGCATACCAAGGCGGGGGAAGTCCTTGTATGTGCAACCGGTCGCGGTCGCCAGGACCAGACCCGCAGTCAGTGCCTGCAGCAGCTTCCGCCGCATCGGGCGCCGCGGCGAGCGGTCGGAGCCGTAGGGACTCACGTAGCGCCTTCCGAGAGTCTCGCCCGCGCGGTTGGCTGCGGCCTTCTCGCTGGTCGGTCGCCGCCCTGCGTCGGGCAGGGGTTTGGATGTTTATGCGGACCAAACCCTACTGGACGCTTTTTGGGGTCGCGCGGGGAGGGTCCCCAACGCGCCGCCACTCACCCCGAAGGGGTGGAATACGGGGCTCTGCGAGTCATGTGACGGGGCGTTCGGGTGTGTGCGCCTTCCGGGGCGGGGCGGTCCGCCGACGACTGCGGGCCGGTGGGGGCCGGCGAGGGCTTGGTCGCGCCGTCCCCCGCCCCCTGGGGAGGGGGTGCGCCCCGACCCCGGTTCTTCTGGGGGCGCGGGGAACGACGCGGTCTCTCGCCTTACTCCCTTCGAGGGCGCGGGGGATGGGACAGAGGGCCGGCGCCGCAGCCCTGCACCCCTCAGGGGCGCGGGGAACTGCGCGCTCGGCCCCCACCGGCCCGCAGCCGACGAACCCACCCCGGGTACGCCCGCCGAGGGCAACGGCATAGCGTGAACGCCGTGTCCTACTTCGACGCCGCATCGTCCGCCCCCCTCCACCCCGTGGCCCGCCAGGCCCTGCACGCCTCGCTCGACGAAGGCTGGGCGGACCCCGCCCGCCTCTACCGCGAGGGCAGGCGCGCCAGGATGCTCCTGGACGCCGCCCGCGAAACCGCCGCCGAGGCGATCGGCTGCCGGCCGGACGAGCTGGTGTTCACGACGTCCGGCACCCGCGCCGTGCACACGGGCATCGCCGGCGCGCTCGCCGGGCGGCACCGCGTCGGACGCCACCTGATCGTGTCCGCGGTCGAACATTCGTCGGTACTCCATTCGGCGGAAGCACACCGCCACGACGGCGGAACGGTGTCCGAAGTGCCCGTTCTGCGCACGGGTGCGGTCTCCCCCGACGCGTACGCGGACGCCCTGCGCCCCGACACCGCGCTCGCCTGCCTCCAGTCCGCCAACCACGAGGTGGGTACGCGCCAGCCGGTGGCCGCGGTCGCCGAGGCGTGCCGCGCGGCGGGCGTACCGCTGCTGGTGGACGCGGCGCAGTCGCTGGCCTGGGGGCCGGTCGAGGGCGGCTGGTCACTGCTGACGGGCAGCGCCCACAAGTGGGGCGGGCCCGCGGGTGTCGGAGTGCTCGCCGTGCGCAAGGGAGTGCGGTACGCGCCTCAAGGCCCCGCCGACGAGAGGGAGTCGGGGCGCTCTCCTGGCTTCGAGAACATCCCGGCCGTCGTCGCCGCGGCGGCCTCCCTGCGGGCCGTACGGGCCGAGGCCGCCGCCGAGTCGGTCCGGCTGCGGGAGCTGACGGACCGGATCCGCGCGCGGGTGCCCGAACTGGTCCCGGACGTGGAGGTGGTGGGTGACCCGGTCACACGGCTCCCCCATCTCCTGACCTTCTCCTGTCTCTATGTCGACGGGGAGACACTGCTGCACGAGCTGGACCGTGCAGGGTTCTCGGTCTCGTCCGGATCGTCCTGCACGAGCAGCACGCTGACGCCCAGCCACGTGCTGAAGGCGATGGGTGTGCTGAGCGAGGGCAACGTGCGGGTGTCGTTGCCGCTGGGCACTCCGGCGGAGGAGGTGGACCGTTTCCTGTCCGTCCTGCCCCGCACGGTCGCCGCGGTCCGCGAGAAGCTGGGCGCTCCGACGGCGTCCGCCGCCACGGTGTCGCCCTCCGGCGCTCCGGACGCGCTCGTCGTGGACGCCCTCGGCAGACGCTGCCCGATCCCCGTGATCGAACTTGCTAAGGTGATCACCGGGGTCCCCCTCGGCGGCACCGTCCGCGTCCTGTCGGACGACGAGGCCGCCCGGCTGGACATTCCGGCGTGGTGCGAGATGCGGGGGCAGGAGTACGTGGGCGAGGAACCGGCGGACCGGGGTACGGCGTACGTGGTCCGCCGCGTGGCCGTTTAGGCACCCCCGCGCTCGGGCGCCACGTCCGCCGTCGTGCAGGCGCTGCCGAGCGGGGGTGGCGCGGCCCGTCGGCGACCGCGGCCACGTCGTGGTCACCCGCGCCGTTCCCCGCGCCCCTCGGGAAGGGGCTGCGCCCCGTCCCCGAGCCTTCACCGGGGCGCGGAAAACTGCGCGGCCGGCCCCCACGCGCCCGCAGGCGAACAAGACGGGCCGAGCACCCCGAACCCACCGCGGCGGCCCTAGGCCAGATGCCCCTGAACCTCCGCCGCGGCACCGTGCCCGTACGCCTTCGTGAACCGGTCGATGAAGTGCGACCGCCGCAGCTGATACTCCTGCGTCCCCTTGGTCTCGATGACCAGCGTCGCCAGCATGCACCCGACCTGCGCCGCCCGCTCGTGGCCGACACCCCACGCCAGCCCCGACAGGAACCCCGCCCGGAAGGCGTCCCCGACCCCCGTCGGGTCGACCTTCGCCGTCTCCTCCGGAACACCGACCTCGATCGGGTCCGCGCCGACGGCCTCGATGCGCACCCCGCGCGCCCCGAGGGTCGTCACCCGGTGACCGACCCGGGAGAGGATCTCGGCGTCGGTCCAGCCGGTCTTGGACTCGATGAGCCCCTTCTCGTACTCGTTCGAGAAGAGGAACGTCGCCCCGTCCAGGAGCAGCCGGATCTCGTCGCCGTCCATCCGCGCGATCTGCTGGGAGAAGTCCGCGGCGAACGGGATCGAGCGCGTCCGGCACTCCTCCGTGTGCCGGAGCATCCCTTCGGGGTCGTCCGCGCCGATGAGGACGAGGTCGAGCCCGCCCACCCGGTCGGCGACCTTCTTGAGCTCGATGAGGCGGGCCTCGCTCATGGCCCCCGTGTAGAAGGAGCCGATCTGGTTGTGGTCGGCGTCCGTGGTGCAGACGAAGCGCGCGGTGTGCAGCACCTCGGAGATCCGGACGGACTCGGTGTCGACGCCGTGCCGGTCCAGCCAGGCCCGGTACTCGTCGAAGTCGGAGCCCGCGGCCCCGACCAGGATGGGCGACGAGCCGAGCTGGCCCATACCGAAGGCGATGTTCGCGCCCACGCCGCCCCGGCGTACGTCCAGATTGTCGACCAGGAAGGAGAGGGAGACCGTGTGCAGCTGATCCGCGACCAGTTGGTCGGCGAAGCGGCCGGGGAAGGTCATGAGGTGGTCGGTGGCGATGGAGCCCGAGACAGCGATACGCACGGCTAGGACACACTCCTGCGAGGAGGGGGATTGACAGTTCACGCTATCGGGTCGGCGTTCGGACGGCGGTGGGGTCCCGCTGGAGTCCGCGGGAGGTCCCGACTTCGGAGCAGGCAGAACTACCCGATAGTAGGGCTTTTCCGTCCGGCTTCCGGTGCATACGGTTCCGTTATGACGAACATCAGGATCCATGGCGACGCTCCGCTCGGTCTCGAAGCCCTTGACGCCCTCGACGCCGCCAAAGGCCTCGAAGGCGGTCTCGCGGAGCTGCGGGGCGACTGCGCGCGGATGGTCCCGCACTGGGAGGCCCCCGCTCGGATCACTGCCCGCCCGGTGTCCCCGGCACTCATCCACGGCGTGACCGTGCCGCCGGCCTCCGCCCGCCTGCTGGACGGCATGTCCGACTACGGCGACTGATCGCCTCCGGAGCCCCTCAAGGCCCGCCGAGCCGACCCGGCCCCACCGAGCGCGCCGATCTCGAACCCGCTCCCCCTGAAGGGAACCGCACGCTCCCCCGCCGCGTCCCATCGCTGTCCCCCGTAAAGGGGAGGCAGGATACGACCCCGCTCGACGACGGCGTGGCAGAAGGAGCAATGCGGTGGACACCGAGCGACCCGACAACGAAGCGGCCGAAGCCGCCGACGAGGACCAGCCGCGCCGACGGCGTTCGCCGGTGGCCGTCGCCATGGCGTCGGCCGCCGTGCTCCTCGTCGGAGGCGGCGGGGCGTACTTCGCCGCCACCGCGACCGGCGGCTCCGGAGGCAAGGACAGTTCCGGTACGCCGCGCGGCGACGGGACTCCGCCGCTGCTCGCCCTCGACGGCTACACGGAGAGCGGTGCGAGCGGCACCGCCGGTACGGGTGGCATCGCGCCCGGTGAGCCCGACCCGAACGGCGTGACCTACCGCGCCGGGGGCGAGCTGCCGGACGGCCCCTCCTCCGCGGCCGTCCACCGGACGAAGGGCACGGTCACGGCGGCCGAGGTGGCGAAACTCGCCAAGGCGCTGGGAGTGGAGGGCACGCCGAAGGCGGAGGGTGACGCCTGGAAGGTCGGAGCCACGAAGGACGGTTTCGGGTCCGGTCTGCGGGTGGGCAGGCAGGCACCCGGCAGCTGGACGTTCAGCCGCTTCGCACCCGGCACCGACAACTGCAAGAGCACCACCACGTGCGCCAACCGGAGCGCGGACGGGAGCGAGAGCGGGAGCGCGGGCGGGAGCGAGAGCGCAAAGGGCGCCGACGTGGACCCGGTCGGCGCTGCCGCCGCGAAGAAGGCCGCGGCGCCGGTCCTCAAGGCGGTCGGCCAGGACGACGCGAAGCTCGACGCCGGTCAGCTGATGGACGCCGTGCGCGTGGTGAACGCGGAGCCGAAGGTGGGCGGGCTGCCGACCTACGGCTGGACGACCGGCGTGCAGATCGGCCCGGACGGCCAGGTGGTGGGCGGCAGCGGCCACTTGAAGGTACCGGTGAAGACGGACACGTACCCCGTCATCAGCGCCGAGAGGACGCTCGGCCTGCTGAACGGGTCCGGGGCGGGTGACGGGCGCGTGGGCATCGGCGGCTGCGCGAGCCCCGTACCGCTGAAGGACAGGGACGAGACGCCGTGTGAGGCGTCGAGCACGGCGCCGAAGTCCGATCCGGTCGTCGTGGAGGACGCCGTGTTCGGTCTCGCCGCGCACTTCGTGGACGGCCGGCAGGCGCTGGTGCCGTCCTGGCTCTTCGAGGTACGGCCCTCGGGTGCCGACGACAGTTTCACGGTCACCCATCCTGCGGTCGACCCGAAGTATCTGACGGCTCCGCGGCCTCCGGAAGCCGATCCGAGCGTCGGCCCGACCGGCCGGCCGAGTCCGCGCACGAGCGAATCCGGCGGCGGGACGAGCGCGGCGCCCTCGGCCCGGGGCGTCCGGGTCGAGGGGTACAGCGCGGACGGCAAGGAGCTGACCGTGCGCTTCACCGGCGGTGTGTGCAGCGACTACTCGGCCTCGGCGGACGAGAGCGGCGGCACGGTGACGGTCCGGGTGACCGACAAACCGGAAAAGGGCAAGGTCTGCATCCTGATCGCCAAGGTCTTCCACGAGAAGATCGACCTCGACAAGCCGCTCGGGGACCGGAAGGTGGTCGGCTCGGACGGCAAGGCCGTGCCCCAGGAGAAGGACTTGCCCGACCCGACCGGATGACGGCCGGTCAGCCGGGCAGCACCGGGCAGCACCGGGCAGCACCGGGCAGACCATGGCCGGTCGGTACGAGAACGCGAAAGGCGGCGCCCCGTTGGAGGGGGCGCCGCCTTTCGCTGTCGCCACGGCTTACGGGGCCATGACCACGGCCTACTAGCTGAACGAGTCGCCGCAGGCGCAGGACCCCGACGCGTTGGGGTTGTCGATCGTGAAGCCCTGCTTCTCGATGGTGTCCACGAAGTCGATGGAGGCGCCGCCCAGGTACGGAGAGCTCATTCGGTCGGTGACGACCTTCACACCACCGAAGTCCTTGACGACGTCGCCGTCGAGGGAGCGCTCGTCGAAGAAGAGCTGGTATCGCAGGCCGGAGCAGCCGCCGGGCTGGACGGCGACGCGCAGCGCCAGATCGTCGCGGCCCTCCTGCTCCAGCAGGCCCTTGACCTTGGCCGCGGCGGCGTCCGACAGGAGGATGCCGTCGCTCACGGTGGTGGTCTCGTCCGATACGGACATCTGCTTCTCTCCCGGGTTGTACGGAGACTGCTTGCCGACGGTTCCAACCGGCGGGGCCGCGGATTCATTCCGGGCCGGGCGTCGAGTCTTTGTCTTCTCTCTTCATGCTCGCACACCCGCCCCGAAGCGGAAAACGACCTGTGGACAACCTCGCGGAACAGCTGTCGGTGGCCTCACGGCCACCTCCACGGGATTCACGTCACATGGACGCTATGGGCATCGTCAACGTGACATGAAGCGGATATGATAGATAGCGTCATTTAGACGAAAAGGCGTGTCCTGCTTGATCGCTCCAGTCGGACGGTCCAAGTGAGCCGCAGAACAGAAAGGGTGTGTGTCGTGACCACCGCCCAGACCCAGGAACTCGACGTACAGCCGACGCCCCTCGCCCTGCTGCTGCTCGGCCGGGAGGCCGACCCGCGGAGCGAGCGCGGCGTCGAGTGTCCCGGTGACCTGCCCTCGCCGTCCGACCCGAATCTGGTGGAGCGCGCCCGCGCCGCGAAGGAGAAGCTCGGCAGCAAGGTGTTCGTACTCGGTCACCACTACCAGCGCGACGAGGTCATCCAGTTCGCGGATGTCACGGGCGACTCCTTCAAGCTCGCCAGGGACGCCGCGGCGCGCCCCGAGGCCGAGTACATCGTGTTCTGCGGTGTGCACTTCATGGCCGAGTCGGCGGACATCCTGACCTCCGACGACCAGAAGGTCGTCCTGCCCGACCTGGCCGCCGGATGCTCCATGGCCGACATGGCCACCGCCGAGCAGGTCGCCGAGTGCTGGGACGTGCTGACCGAGGCCGGGGTGGCCGAGCAGGTCGTACCCGTCTCGTACATGAACTCCTCCGCGGACATCAAGGCGTTCACGGGCAAGCACGGCGGCACGATCTGCACGTCGTCCAATGCCAAGAAGGCGCTGGACTGGGCGTTCGAGCAGGGCGAGAAGGTGCTGTTCCTGCCCGACCAGCACCTGGGCCGCAACACGGCCGTACGCGACCTCGGGATGTCGCTGGACGACTGCGTCCTCTACAACCCGCACAAGCCGAACGGCGGCCTGACCGCCGAGCAGCTGCGCAACGCGAAGATGATCCTGTGGCGCGGGCACTGCTCGGTGCACGGCCGCTTCTCGGTGGAGTCGGTGGAGGACGTCCGCGCCCGGATACCCGGCGTGAACGTGCTCGTGCACCCGGAGTGCAAGCACGAGGTCGTGAGCGCCGCGGACTACGTGGGCTCCACGGAGTACATCATCAAGGCGCTGGAGGCGGCCCCGGCCGGCTCCAAGTGGGCCATCGGCACGGAGCTGAACCTGGTCCGCCGCCTGGCGAACCGGTTCGCGCCCGAGGGCAAGGAGGTCGTCTTCCTCGACAAGACGGTCTGCTTCTGCTCGACCATGAACCGCATCGACCTCCCCCACCTGGTCTGGACGCTGGAGTCCCTGGCGGAGGGCAACCTCGTCAACCGCATCGAGGTCGACAGCGAGACGGAGCAGTTCGCGAAGCTGGCGCTGGAACGGATGCTTGCGCTGCCGTAACCGGTTCCGCACGTATGTAAGGGGCGCCCTTCGGCCAGAGGGGCGCCCCTTACGCGTCGTACTTTGTCTACGGCATGGCAACACAGCGCAGTCGGGTCGACGATCTCGGGCAAGGCTCTGTTACGTGGGATCAGGACCTTCGGGAAGTCCATCGAAGGGCTCGCTCTGCCGGCGAACCTGAGGGACGGCCACCCGGGCGACGGGGTACGACCGGCCGGGCTGATGCCAGACCTCCACGCCCTGCCCGGAGTCTCCCCGCTGATCGACGGCTACAGCGGGCTGCTGGACTGGCTGGAGCGGCACTTCACCCTGCGTCGGCGGCTGCCGGGTGATGATCCGCGTACGCCGGTGAACCTGGTCGGCTTCGCGTACGACTGGCGGCTCTCCTGCCGCTACAACGCCGAGCGCCTCGCGGAACGGGTCTACGAGGAACTGGGGCGGTGGCGCGCGTCGGCGCCGGAGCGGGGCGCGGCCCGGGTCGTCTTCGTGTGTCACTCCATGGGCGTGCTGGTGACCCGGCAGTACGTCGAGCGGGGCGGCGGTGCCGAGGTCAACCGCCGAGTCGTCACTCTGGGCACGCCGTACCGGGGCTCGCTGGACGCGCTGCTCTCCCTGGTCGACGGCCACCGCCCCGGGTTCGGTCCTGCCTCCCTCGACCTCACGGCCTTCGCCCGGAGCCTGCCGTCCCTGCACCAGCTGACGCCGGACTACGCGTGCCTGGCGGGCGCCCCCGGTCACGCCGGAGACACCGGTGCACCGGGGGCCGGAGGACGGTGCGACACCGCTCGGTGTCCGGGTGCCGGATGTGATGGTCGAGGGCGAGGTGTGCAAGGTCGAGGTCTCGGTACCGCGGGCGGCGGCCGGCCATGACGAACTGGCTGTCGCCGTGCGCGCGGAGGGCGGCTCGGAGCGGACAATGCGCAACCTGGGCGACGGCAAGTACGCGGCCTCGCCTGCCGGGCTGGGCCCTGGGGCGCATCGTGTACGGGTGAGTGCGCGGAACGCGGCCGAGGCGGCGGTGACGGGGCTGATGCTGGTGCTGGAGAGGGACTGGGACTCCTACGGTGACGACGGTGGGACCTGCGACCCCGTCAGCACCCGACCCCGCGCCGCGGCCTCATCTCGGCCTCCTCACCGTCGTCGCGGGTCCCGCGAACTGCGGTCGGCACGGGCATGAGGAGCCGTAGCATCGGCCCATGAGGGAATCCGGGGCGGACGCCTACTTACTCGTCTGGATGTACGAGCGCAGCAGGCAGGGGCAGGGCGATCCGGTCAGTCCGGACGACTTCCCCGAGGAATGGAGACGCAGCGCCCGCTTCAAACTCCGCACCGACCTGCACGAGTTGGTCCGCCGGGACCAGCTGAAACGGGTCTTCGCGTTCGGCAAGGGCCACTTGTACCGCCTCACGTACGCCGGTGAACTGGAGGCGCAGCGGCTCCTACACCTGCGACGCGACACCGACGGGCGCCAGCAGCACGCCCGCGACGGCCTGGTGTCCACGGCCTTCCGGGCGTCCTACAGCCCCACGGTCGTCCTGGAAGCGTTTCTCACCATGCCCCAGTCGTTCATGTACGGCTCCCCTCTCACCCTCGCCGAAGTGCGCACAGCGGCGGCCTACTTGGCGGAACAGGGTCTCGCCACACTCCATGAAGGGGACGCACAACATCCGCTGCAAGCCCTCCTGACGCTTACTCAGGTGGGAATCCAGTGCGCCGGCAGTTCACTTTCCGTAAAGGACTACCTTATGCAGAACGGCCACCACCCGACGTACACCACCAATATGCACGGAGGCACGGCCCAGGTCGGCTCTGGCAACACGCAGAACAACACCTTCGGCTTCGATCCCTCCCAGTTCGCGGACTTCGCCCGCCAGGTCCTCGCGGCCGCACCCCGGGTCGGCACCACCGATGAACTCCGTGACCAGATCGCCCTCGACGCCTCCTCGCTCGAAGCGGAGAGCACCAGCCAGGCCCCTGAACCGGGCGGTGTGCGACGGGCCCTGGAAAGGCTGGTGGGGACCCTCGAACGGCACGCCACCGACAGTCTCGCGCAATATCTCTACGACGCCGGCCGCAACCTCCTGCCCTGACCACCCGATGCCTACCTCGGGGCGGCCCGTTCCCATGTCGGTGTCCAAACGCCGGCAGCGCGGGCGCGTCCGTACGTACGGAGCCGAGGTGGCCCGCGTCAGGATCAGGGTGGCGAACAGCTCCGAGGCCGCTCGGGTAGGTGCCGGCTGGAGAGGTGGCGGGCGTCGTCGTGGGTGTAGGCGAAACCCGAGGTCTGGCCTTGTTTGATGATGCTCCCCCAGGCAGCCGGTCTCGTAGTAGTCGAGGGTGCCGATGGCGTCGCTGATGGTGTGGCGTGTGCCGTCGCCGTTGTAGGTGTAGGCGGCGGGTGCGGTGTCGGAGTAGTCGAGTTCGGTGGGTGAGTCGCTGGTGTCGAATGTCGTGATGGTGCGCAGCCATCGGGCCCTCGGAGACGAAGCTCAGCAGCGCGATCCTGTGAGGCTTCAAGAGGTCATCGATCCGCACGTACAGTGCAGTTGCGAGGGCGTCTACCTCGGTCGCCGCACCCTGAGAGTGGGCACTTTCGCGTCTGTGCAGCTACCCCGTTGGAATCGGCGTCCATTCGGCACGCCGGAAGTGGAAGGGCTTCCCGCCCTGTTGTTCCAGGTCGCCCCAGAGGTTGCTGGCCAGGTGCCGGGACAAGTTGTTCAGGGACGTGTAGTCGAGACCTAGCTGCCGCTCTTTGAGGTAGTCCACCAAGAGATCTCTGACTGGGCGGCAGCGGACGCCGAACCGGTCGACGCGCTGCTCCACCGACACCTGCCCACTGGTGTTCGCCAGGTAGTGCAACGAGCTGGGTGCTTCTGCAGGCAGCGTCCCCAACTCTCGCAGCCAGGCGCAGAAGAGGGTGTTGCCCGGAGTTTTGGCGTTCGCTGCTTTGAGTGCGGCGAGATACTCCACGGCGTCGCCGACGGTGATGTCCGCCACGGTGCCGCCCCGGGCGGACACGGTCTTGACCAGCGAGTGCAGGGCATCACGCCCGACCTTGGAGGACCACGTGGCAGATTCGACCATCGCTTCAAGCTGGGCGAATAATTCCGGATCACGGGCAGGGATGAGCCCGATCCGCAGGCTCGTCATGTTGGCCGAGGTCCGTAACAGCAGCCAGGGGAGGGCGGGCCCGACAACGTCTGCGCAGATCAGACTCAGCAGCCCTCCCAACAATGCCTGCCGTTGCGAGGGGCCAGCAGCCGTTCCGATCCACTCGGGTGCCAACCAGGCCCAGTCGTTGCCAGGACGCGTGCTCGCGGGACTGGCGTTCCAGCGCTGCTGCCAGGTGGCCCCCGGGAGAGTCTCCAGCCGCTGCAAGGTCTTTGGATCTCGACCTCGTCCGCGTCCAGGAGGACAACGGGCCTCCATTCATCTCCCGCCTCCGCCAGCTGTCCGGTCTCGGGCAGCACGAAGCTCGCCAACTCCCTCTCGGGATCACGTTCAAGCATCCAGGGAAGCTAGCAGAAAGGGCGTCTGACCTGCGAAAATGATCTAGTCGGTTCAGTCAACGGTTCCTCGCCGCACTGCCCGACTCCGTCTAGGCCGCCTTCGAGGAGGACCTGCGGTCCGGTTTGACGCGGGTACGCGACGACGGGAGCGAACTCCCCTCAGCGGCCCGGGACCTGCTCACGGCACTTGCGTGGCCGGCCGGCCGGGGCATGCCCGCCGGAGGGGTTCGGGAGGCGGTGGCTTCGGCGCTGGGGGGCCGCACCGCCGATGCCCTCTATGACGAGAGCGACGTGGACTGGGTGCTGTCCGCGCACGGCCGTTACATCGGCGAGGACGGCGGGGGTTCCCAGGCCGTGTATCGGTTGTACCACCGGGAGTTCGTGTCACATCTGAGGAGGCGTGAAGGGCTTGAGGGCTCGGCTGCCGGGGTCGTGGTGCTGCGGGCGGTCGTGGATCTGCTCAGGCAGCAGGCGACCGTTGGGGACTGGAGCGTGGTCGATCCGTATGTGCGGGGGTGGTTGGCCACCGACCGCCTGCATGATGCTGGGTCCCTCCGACTGTGTGGACCCGCCCCTCCTCCACTCCGCTGTCGACCGGCTCCCCGAGGCACACTTCCTGATCGGCCCGGAGGTACGGGCGCTGCCGCCGGGACAGCCGGTCAAGCCCCGGCGGTACGAGACCGTCGCCCGCTTACGCAAGCCACGGTTCCGCCCGCCCTCGCCCTGACGGACTCATTCCCGCGTTTCCTGCGGCAACCGCGCGCCCCGGCTCGCGGCGATCCGCAGCGCGTCCCCCAGCGCCTCCGCCAGACGCACCCCGTGAAGCGCAACTCCCGGTCCCCCCACTCCCCTTTCGGCGAGCAGCGGCTTCGCCTGCGTCAGGACGAACTCGGCCGAGTCGAGCAGATCCGCCTCCAACTCGTCGGCCATACGGGACAGGCGGCTGCCGGAGTCGTCCGTGCTGAGGTAGCACGGGGCGCCCTCCGGAGTGGTCCACGGGAGCAACCGCAGTCGGGCACCCATTCCATCGCGCATCATCTTGCGTCACTCCCTCCGAAACAGCCCCTGTGGCGGGCCTGAACACCGATAGTTACTTTGTGCGCCTCCATCGTCACCGTGTGGCATGCGACCTCGACAGGGGTGCCCTGTCCCATCGTCGCGAACGGGACAACAGAGACAACAGAGAGGTGAGCCCAATGACGTTCAAGCCGCAGGCCCTGACTCCGTACCTGTCCGCCCGCCACTACTTCGGCTCCGAGCAACGCCGCCACCGCGAGGACGCGGGTCTGTCACTCGTACAGCTCGCGGGCATCGTGAACTCCAGCAAGAGCACGCTCGCGCGCGTCGAGACGGCGGAGTTGATGCCTCCGCCCGACCTGCCGCCGCGTCTCGACGCGGCGTTCGGGACGGACAAGCACTTCCATGGGCTGTACCAACTGGCCAGGCGGGAGGCCCATCCCGACCAGTACCGCCGCTACATGGACTTTGAGGGGACAGCGGAATCCATCGAACAGTACGGGGCACAGGCACTGCCTGGCCTGCTGCAGACCAAGGCCTACGCACGGGCGTTGCTGCGCTGCCAGGAAGACCTGAGCGCGGAACAGGTCGAGGAGCGCGTCACGGCCAGGATGGCCCGGCAGGAAAGGCAGCGCTCGGACTCACCGCCGCTGCGCTGGGCGATCATCGACGAGTCGGTGCTTGGCCGCCAAGTCGGCGGCCCGGCCTGCATGTACGAGCAGCTGGCTTCGCTGCTCGACCAAGCGGATACTCCGGACAGTAAGGTTCAGGTCATGCCGTTCAGCGCGGGTCCGCACTCGTTGATGGGCAGCGCGCTGACTCTGCTGACTCTCCCCAACGGCTCCACGATGGCCTACGAAGAAGGCATCCAGGCCGGTCACCTCTACGAGGACCCGGATGCGGCGAAGAAGTGGCGGCGCCAGTACGAGGTGCTGCGCGCCAACGCTCTCACGCTGCCTGAGTCGGTGAAGCTGATCCGGAAGGCAATGGAGGACCACCAGCCATGCGACACCCCGCCGAGCTGAGCACTGCCCGCTGGCGCAGGAGCAGTTACAGCAACACCAATGGGGGTGAATGTGTCGAGATCGCCGAGGACTGCCCCCACCTCGTCCCCGTACGCGACAGCAAGAACCCCCACGGCCCCATACTCGTCGTCCCAGCCGCCGCCTGGGCCGAGTTCGTCAACTCCCTGAAGACGTCTCTCTGAAGGCGAGGGAACGCGGACACGACCGTGCCCCCGTACGAAGCACGTCGTACGGGGGCACGGTCACCTGCCAGTTGCTCAGACGCCCGCCGGCTCCCGCTCGGCGGCAGCCTCCCGCTTCGCGGACTTCTTCGTCGCGCGGCGCTCCTTGCGGAGTTCCACCATCGCGTAGAGCGTCGGTACGAGCAGCAGGGTGAGCAGTGTCGACGTGATCAGGCCGCCGATCACGACCACCGCGAGCGGCTGGGCTATGAAGCCACCCTCGCCGGTGATGCCCAGGGCCATCGGCAGCAGGGCGAAGATGGTCGCCAGGGCCGTCATGAGGATCGGGCGGAGGCGGTGCCTGCCGCCTTCCACCACGGCCTCCACGACCCCGTACCCCTGCTTGCGGTACTGGTTGATCAGGTCGATCAGCACGATCGCGTTGGTGACGACGATGCCGATGAGCATCAGCATGCCGATCATCGACGGGACACCCATCGGAGTGCCGGTGATGATCAGCAGACCGATCGCGCCCGTCGCCGCGAACGGGATCGAGACGAGCAGGATCAGCGGCTGGATCAGCGACCGGAAGGTCGCCACCAGCAGCATGAACACGATCGCTATCGCCGCGAGCATTGCGAGGGCGAGGGACGCGAACGCGTCGTCCTGGTCCTCGGACACCCCGCCGATGGAGGCCGTGGCACCGGCCGGCAGCTTGAGCTTGTCGAGCTTCGTGGTGAGCTCGTTGCTTACCGCGCCCGTGTTGTCGCCCGTCGGCTTGGCCGTGATGGTGGCCGCGCGCTGACCGTCGATACGGGTCATCGAGACCGGCCCGTCGACCAGCTTCACCGTCGCGATGTCGCCGAGCTTCACCGCGCCGAGCTTGAGGCTCTTCAGCTCGGCCAACGTCTCGGCCGGCTTCGCCGACTTGATGACGACGTCCCGCTCGGTGTCGTCCAGGATCGCCTTGCCGCTGGTGGTACCACGTACGGCCTGGCCGACGGCCGCGCCGAGCGTGGTGTCGTTGAACCCGGCAGCCGCCGCCTTGTCGTTGGCCTTGACCGAGATGCGCGGCACCGACTGGGCGAGGTCGCTGGTGACGTCGGTGACGTCGTCCAGCTTCGCGACCTCGTCGCGGACCTTCTCCGCGGCCTCGCGCAGCACCTCGCCGTCGGCGGACTTCACCACGACGCTCAGGTCCTGGCTGCCGAACCCGTCACCGGCCGCGACCGTCGTCGTACCGATCCCGGAGAGCTTGCCGAGCCCCTCCTCGATGCTGTCCTGGACGTCGTCGAAGGAGGCCGAGTCGGCGACCTTGACGGTGTACGAGGCCTGGTTGGTGTCCGTGCCCCCGCCGAACGCGGCCATGAAGCCGGAGGAGCCGATCGTGACCTGGTAGTCCTCGACGCCCTTGACGTCGGCGAGCATCCCCTCGACCTTCTTCGCCTGGGCGTCGGTCGCCGCCAGGCTGGTGCCGGGCTTCAGCTCCTGCTTGACGGTGAGGACCTCCTGGTCGCCCGCGTCGAAGAAGTTCGTCTTCAGCAGGGGTGTCATACCGAACGTGCCGATGAGTACGACCACCGCGATCGCCACACTGGTGAGGCGGCGGCGGGTGGCGAAGCGCAGCACGGGCACGTAGAAGCGCTGGAGGCGGCTGCGGGCCTCCTTCTCCTCGGCCTTGCGGCGCGCCTCCTCCGGCTCGGCTCCGCGCACGTCCTTGGGGGCGCGCAGGAACCAGTACGAGAGGACGGGGACGACCGTCAGCGATACGAGCAGCGAGGCCAGCAGGGCCGCCGTGACCGTGAGGGAGAACGAGCCGAACAGCTCGCCGACCATGCCGCCGGTCAGGCCGATGGGCAGGAAGACCGCGACCGTGGTGAGGGTCGAGGAGGTGACCGCTCCCGCGACCTCGCGTACCGCCTTGAGGATCGCCTCCTGGCGCTCCTCGCCGTAGCCGAGGTGCCGCTTGATGTTCTCCAGGACCACGATCGAGTCGTCCACGACCCGGCCGATGGCGATGGTCAGGGCGCCCAGGGTGAGGATGTTGAGCGATTCGTCGCGGACCCAGAGCACGATCAGTGCGAGGACGACGGACATCGGGATCGAGACCGCGGTGACCAGCGTCGAGCGGACCGACGCCAGGAAGACGAGGATGACCAGGACCGCGAAGAGCAGTCCGAGCGCTCCTTCGGTGGTCAGGCCCTTGATGGACTTGGAGACGGCGGGGCCCTGGTCGCTGACGACCGTCAGGGTGGCGCCTGAGCCGAGGTCCTTGCGCAGGCCCGCCAGCTTGTCCTGGACCGCGTCGGAGACCGCGACCGCGCTGCCGTCGTGGTCCATGGTGACGGAGACGGCGAGGCTGGGCCTGCCGTCGGTGCGGGTGATCGACTCCGTCCTGGCGGGCTTCTCCGCGACGGTGGCGACGGTCGCCAGGCGTACGGGCTTCTTGCCGCCCTCGCCGGTGACCATCAGGTCCTCGATCTGCTGCAGCGAGGTGAAGCCGCCGCCGACCTGGACGGTGCGGTTGCTGCCGTCCTCGTCGAAGGAACCGGCCGGTACGGTCGCGCCGCCCGCCTGCAGGGCCTGGCCGAGCGCGGCCGTGGTCAGCCCCGCCTTCGCGAGCTTCGCGTCGTCGGGCGTGACCGCGACCTCAAGGTCCCGTACGCCGTCGACCGTGACCTGGGCGACGCCGTCGATGTCCTTCAGCGCGGGGACGACCGTACGGTCCAGCTGGTCCGAGAGGGCCTGCTGGTCCTTGCTGGAGGTGACGGCGAGGACCACGGTCGGGATGTCGTCGGTCGAACCGGCGACCACCTGCGGGTCCACGTCGTCCGGGAGCTGGACGCGGGCGCGGTTCACGGCCTGCTGGACGTCGGCGACGATCCGGGCGGAGTCGTTGCCGTAGTCGAAGGAGGCCATGATCAGGGCGTTGCCCTCGCTGGCCGTGGAGGTGACGCCGGAGATCCCGTCGACCGCTTCGAGGTTGTCCTCGATGGGCTCGACGACCTGCTTCTCGACCACGTCGGGGGACGCGCCCTGGTACGGCGCCAGCACCGACACCATGGGCAGTTCGATGGTGGGCAGCAGCTGCTGCTTGAGTTGCGGGATCGCTATCGCGCCGAAGACGAGCGCGATGATCGACATCAGCCCGATGAGGGCACGCTGGGCGAGGCTGAAGCGGGACAGCCAGGACATGGGTGACGGGTCTCTCTTCTGTTGCTTGAGGCTGTTGCCTGTGTGTCTTGAGGCTGTTGCCTGTGTGTCTTGAGGCTGTTGCCTGTGTGGGGAGCGGCGCGATGGGCTCATGTGAGCGTCCGTCTATCACTCTGAGCCATCGGCGGGGCACTCCCCTCGCCCCCAGGTCCCGTTTACTTATACGGCGCATACCGCGCCCGCAGTATGTACGGGTGGAGCTCACTCCACCCTTGGGCGTACCAGTCCGGACTCGTAGGCGATCACCACGAGTTGGGCCCGGTCGCGGGCTCCCAGCTTGGCCATGGCCCGGTTGACGTGCGTCTTCACGGTGAGCGGACTGACTTCCAGACGTTCGGCGATCTCGTCGTTGGAGTGTCCGCCACCGACCTGGACGAGGACTTCGCGCTCGCGGACGGTAAGTGCTTCGAGGCGTTCGGCGCGGGCGGGATCGCGGTCGTCGTCGCCGCCCTGCGCGAGGAACTTCGCGATCAGTCCCTTGGTGGCGACGGGCGACAGCAGGGCGTCGCCGGCCGCCGCGACGCGGATGGCGTTGAGCAGTTCCTCCGGCTCCGAGCCCTTGCCGAGGAAGCCGGAGGCGCCGGCCCGCAGCGACTGCACCACGTACTCGTCGACCTCGAAGGTCGTCAGCATGACGACGCGCACGTGGGCGAGGCCGGGGTCGGCGCTGATGAGCCGGGTCGCGGCCAGCCCGTCCGTGCCGGGCATGCGGATGTCCATCAGCACGACGTCGGCCCGTTCCTCGCGGGCGAGGCGTACCGCCTCCGCGCCGTCCGAGGCCTCTCCGACGACCTCCATGTCGGGCTCCGAGTCGACCAGGACGCGAAAGGCGCTGCGCAGCAGTGCCTGGTCGTCGGCGAGCAGGACACGGATCGTCATACGGGGTTCCCCTTGGCTGCCTCGGTCGTGGACGCGGTGGTCGTGGACGCGGTGGTCGTGGACGCGGTGGTCGTGGAGGCGGTGGTCGTGGACGCGGTGGCTCCGGCCCGGCTCTTGACCGGCAGGATCGCATGCACCCGGAAGCCGCCGCCGTATCGGGGTCCCGCGCTGCAGGTCCCGCCGAGCGCGGTGACCCGCTCGCGCATGCCGAGCAGTCCGTGGCCGCCGTTCTCCTCCAGGCGGGCGGCCGCGTCGTCACCGGGGCCGTTGTCCAGGACGGTGATCTCCACGTTCGGTCCCACCCGTACGACGCTGACCTCGGCGTTCGCCTCCTGGCCCGCGTGCTTGCGCACATTGGTGAGGGCTTCCTGGATGACGCGGTACGCGGCCAGGTCGACGGCGGCGGGCAGGGCCGTGCCCTGGTCGGTGCGGGCCACTTCGACGGGCAGGCCCGCGCTTCGGAAGGTGCCGACGAGCTCTTCCAGGCGGTGCAGGCCCGGGGCCGGCTCGGTGGGGGCCTCGGGGTCGCCCGACTGTCGCAGCAGGCCGACCGTGGCGCGGAGTTCGTTGAGCGCGGAGCGGCTGGCCTCGCGGACGTGGGCGAGGGCCTCCTTCGCCTGGTCGGGGCGTTTGTCCATGACGTGCGCGGCGACTCCGGCCTGCACGTTGACCAGGGCGATGTGGTGGGCGACGACGTCGTGCAGATCGCGGGCGATGCGCAGGCGTTCCTCCGCGACCCGGCGGCGGGCCTCCTCCTCGCGGGTGCGTTCGGCTCGCTCGGCGCGCTCTCTGATGGCGTGCACGAAGGCGCGGCGGCTGCGGACCGCGTCGCCCGCGGCGGCGGCCATGCCGGTCCAGGCGAAGATTCCCAGATTCTCCTGGGTGTACCAGGGCAGAGGTCCCGCGAGCATGGCGAAGCCCGTCAGGACCGTCATGGTGAGCAGGCCCACGCGCCAGGTGGTGGGGCGGTCGGTCGCGGCGGCGACGGTGTAGAGGGCGACGACGGCGGACATCGCGACGGGGGCGCGGGGGTCGCCGGTCACGAACTCCACGACGGACAGGGCGCCGGTCGCGGCGAGGACCCAGATCGGGTACCTGCGGCGGAGGATCAGGGTGGTCGCGGCCAGGAGCATGAGGGTGAGGCCGAGGGGGTCGGGGGCGGGGGTGCCCCACATCGTGCCGCCGTGCCGGCCGTTCGGCTCCGCGAACGAGCCGGCCAGCATGCACGCGAGGACCGCGGCCGCGAGGGTGCCGTCGGCCACCAGGGGGTGGGACCGCAGCCAGTCCCTTGCGCGCGTCAGAGTGCTCACGGTCATCGAGCGTACGGGCCGCCGGCGGGGGTGGGGAGTCGCGGCTGCGGGTTGGAGGGGGCTGGGTGCGCCGTTCCCCGCGCCCCTGGGGGGTTGGTGGGGCGGACGGGGAGTCGCGTGTGCGGGTCGGACGGGGCTGAGTGCGCCGTTCCCCGCGCCCCTAGGGGGTGAGGCAGACGGGGAGTCACGTGTGCGGGTCGGACGGGGCCGGGTGCGCCGTTCCCCGCGCCCCTGGAGGGGGGCCGATGCGCGGGAGCGCCCAGGTGGTGGCGGGACGGGGGCTCAGTTGGGGAGCAGGCCGTCGTCGCGCAGCATCGCCCTGACCTCCGACAGCGTCGCGTCCGGGGACGGGAGGATGAGCTCGGAGGGTTCGAGGGAGTCGTCGGGGAGCGGAGCTCCAAGCCGGCGCACCGCGTCGAGCAGCGCTCCCAGCGTCCGCCGGAAGCCCTCCTCGTCCCCGGACCGCGTCTCCGCGAAGAGCTCGTCGTCCAGCTCGTTCAGGTCGGCGAGGTGGCCATCGTCCAGCCTCACCTGTCCCTCCCCCATGATCCGTACGATCATGACGCCCTCCTCGGCGTGGGACGTCCCCCGGCGACTACTGCTTGTCGAAGCGCGGGGTGTCCTGCGACTGCGGCTGCTGCGGCTTCTGCTGGGACTGAGTCTGCCCCTGACCGCCCTCGATCGCCTGCTGGGACGAGGAACCCCCGGCCAGCTCGGCCTTCATGCGCTGCAGTTCGAGCTCGACGTCCGTGCCACCCGACAGCCGGTCAAGCTCGCTCTGGATGTCGTCCTTGGCGAGCCCTGAGTGGTCGTCGAGGGCGCCCGAGGCGAGCAGCTCGTCGATGGCGCCGGCCCGCGCCTGGAGCTGCGCGGTCTTGTCCTCGGCCCGCTGGATGGCCATCCCGACGTCGCCCATCTCCTCGGAGATGCCGGAGAAGGCCTCGCCGATCCGGGTCTGCGCCTGAGCGGCCGTGTACGTCGCCTTGATCGTCTCCTTCTTGGTGCGGAAGGCGTCGACCTTGGCCTGGAGCCGCTGCGCGGCGAGGGTGAGCTTCTCCTCCTCGCCCTGCAGGGTCTGGTGCTGCGTCTCCAGGTCGGTCACCTGCTGCTGGAGAGCGGCCCGGCGGGACAGCGCCTCCCGGGCGAGGTCCTCACGGCCGAGCGCGAGCGCCTTGCGGCCCTGGTCCTCCAGCTTGGAGGACTGGCCCTGCAGCTGGTTCAGCTGCAGCTCCAGGCGCTTGCGGGAGGTCGCCACGTCGGCGACGCCACGGCGCACCTTCTGCAGCAGTTCCAGCTGTTTCTGATACGAGTAGTCGAGGGTTTCGCGCGGGTCCTCGGCCCGGTCAAGGGCCTTGTTCGCCTTCGCGCGGAAGATCATCCCCATACGCTTCATGACACCGCTCATGGGCTTCGCGCGCCCCCTTCTGACGGACTCCGGCTCCAGCGACTGCAACAGAACCCACAGTACGGGCCCTGCATCCATTACCGCACTGTTCGGGGACGGATGCGCTCATCCCCAAGGACGACTGACGACGATCTTGCTCCGGCGTAGGGAGTAGATGTTCCCCAGGGTTCGTTCCGGGTCGGCTCCGGACTCGTCCCGGGGTCGGCACGCGCAACCGCACGCCACCACCCCATTTCAGGCCTCCTGTCCCCCTACAGACGACCGGTGTTGCCGGATCGTTCCCCACTCGGCTGACGTCCATGCCTCCGCACCCCTTACCCTTGGGTTTTGTGTTCCGTAGCCGCGCCAAAGACGAGAAGGCCCACGCCGACAAGGCGTCGGTGACCGACTCCCCTCAGATCCGTGACCCGCAGGCCCCCAAGGGCAGGCCCACTCCCAAGCGCAGTGAGGCCCAGTCCCAGCGCCGCAGCGTGGCCAGTACGCCGACGTCGCGCAAGGAGGCCTCCAAGCGGCAGCGCGACGAGCGCCGCGCCCACATGGAGAAGCAGCGCCAGGCGCTGGCCAGTGGTGACGAGCGTTATCTGCCCGCGCGTGACAAGGGCCCGGTGCGCAAGCTCGCGCGTGACTTCATCGACTCGCGGTTCTGCATCGCCGAGTTCTTCCTGCCGCTCGCCGTGGTCATCCTCGTGCTGAGCATGGTCCGGATCGCTCAGCTGCAGAACGTCGCGCTGCTGATGTGGCTCTTCGTGATCGTGCTGATCGTGCTCGACTCCGTCGGCATCGCGATCCGCCTGAAGAAGCAGCTGGCCGCGCGCTTCCCGGACGAGCCCAGGCGCGGCGCCGTCGCGTACGCGCTGATGCGCAGCCTCCAGATGCGTCGCCTCCGGCTGCCGAAGCCGCAGGTCAAGCGCGGAGAGCGGCCCTGAGCGCGGCACCCTTCTCGGGAGGCGCGGCGGATGCCTGGCTGAGCAAGCTGGGCGCTCTGCGTGATGTCGTACGGCAGGAGCTGATGGCCCGGCAGCTCGACGAGCAGATAGCCGGGCGCTTCCCTGTCGGGCAGCGGCTGCGCGTGCTCGACGTGGGCATGGGCCAGGGCACGCAGGCCCTGCGGCTGGCCCGGGCCGGACACCAGGTGACCGGCGTCGAGCAGGACTCCACCATGATCTCCGTGGCGCGTCAGGCCCTCGCCGCCGAGCCGGAGGGCATCCGCGGCCGGGTCAGGATCGTCGAGAGCGACGGGCGCGACACCGGCGTCCACTTCCTGCCCGGCAGCTTCGACGTGGTGCTGTGCCACGGCGTACTGATGTACGTCGAGGAGCCCGACGCGCTGCTCGCGGGGCTCGCCCGGATGCTGGCCCCCGGCGGCCTGCTGTCGCTGCTGGTGCGCAACGCCGACGCGCTGGCCATGCGGCCCGGGCTGGCCGGCGACTGGGCGGGGACGCTGACCGCCTTCGACACCAGCACGTACACCAACCGGCTCGGGCTGGCCGTCCGCGCCGACGGGCTCGACACCCTCACCGGCACCCTCGCCGGGATCGGCGCGCCGCTGCACGCCTGGTACGGGGTGCGGGTCTTCACGGACACGGCCGCCGACGACGCGGCGGTGCCGGACGACGTGGACGCCCTGCTGGCCGCCGAGGAGCGGGCCGGCCGGACCGACCCCTACCGCCGGGTGGCGGCGCTGCTGCACCTGTGCGGCGTACGGGGCTGAAGCCCCCTGTCATCTGCTGCGCGGTCGGCGGCCGGGTTCATGGCCGGACAGCGAGTAGGGCCGCGGCCGGTTCGTACGGCCGCGGCCCTACTCGTACGGACCACGTACGGACCACGAGAACTCGTACCGATCTACGACGACTCGTACCGGTCTACGAGGTCAGGACGCCTCGGCGTGCAGGCTCATCGGGCCGTAGACCTCCGCGGCGTCCTCGAAGATCCGGACCTGGTCCGCTCCCCCCTCGGCCAGCTCCTTCCAGTTCTCGCCCAGCCAGGACTCCGCGTCGCCCTGGGTGGTGAACTCCTCGGGCTGGACCGCGGGCTGGACTTCCGTCCCGTCGGCCTTCTCGAACCGCCACGTCCATGCCGCCATGTCAGCCTCCCAAAAGTTCCCATGAGTACCGGGAAAGTACCGAGCAAGATCGGGCTCTCGTCGTCAGCCTAGGCGCTCCGTCGCTCGTCCGGTGTTCAAAAGTGCAGGTCGAGAACCAGTCGAGAACTATGGGGTGCCGGTGGTGGGTGTGCGCGCTCCGCGCCCGCGCTCGCCCGCGCCCCGGACGACATGCGCCCTTGTGCACCCCCTGACGGGCACGAGTCGCGCCGACACGGGAAAATCGCCCCGTGGAAGTGACTCTGCTTGGTACCGGCGGGCCCCTGGGGCTGCCCAGGCCCGATTGTTCGTGCGCCGTCTGCGCGGTGGCGCTCGGTGCGGACGCCCGCGCGGCCACCGCCCTGCTGGTGGACGGGACGCTGTTGCTGGACCTGACACCCGGGGCGGCCTTCGCGGCGGCCCGGGCCGGGCATTCGCTGAGCGGGGTGCGGCAGGTCCTGCTGTCCCACCCGCACGACGGACCCGCCGTGGAGGTTCCGGCGGGACTGCCGCAACCGGGGCGCGTGCCGGACGGCCGGCAACTGACGCTGCTGACGGGCCATCGGGTACGGGCGCTGTCGATGGACGCGCCGGGCACCGGGTACGCGGTCACGGGCCCGGACGGGCAGCGGCTGCTCTATCTGCCGCCGGGCGCGGCGCCCGCGGGCCTGGACGAGACGACCGAGACGTACGACATGGTGGTCGGTGATGTCGTCGGGCGGCCGGACGCGCTGGCCCGGCTGCGGCTGGTGGGTGCGGTGGGGCCCGCCACAGACGTGATCGCGGTGCATCTGGACCACGACGTGCCGCCGGGCCCGGAGCTGCGGCGGCGTCTCGCGGCGGCGGGGGCCAGGACGGTCCCGGACGGCAGGACGCTGACCGTCGGGGTGTACGAGGACGTGCCCGACGTACCGCGCCGGACGCTGGTCCTCGGCGGGGCCCGGTCGGGCAAGTCGGTGGAGGCGGAGCGACGCCTTGAGGCCTTCCCGGACGTGCTGTACGTGGCGACGGGCGGCGCGCGCAACGGGGACGGGGAGTGGGCGGCCCGGGTGCACGCGCATCGCGAGCGGCGCCCCGGCTCCTGGCGTACCGCCGAGACCTGTGACCTCGTACCCCTCCTCAAGCAGGACGGGTCCGCGCTGCTCATCGACTGTCTGTCCCTGTGGCTGACCGACGCGATGGACTCCGCGAACGCGTGGGACGACGCCGAGTGGGCCGGTGGCGGCGAGCGCGTGCTGCGGGCGCGCGTCGAGGAGCTGACGGCCGCCGTCCGCGAGTCGCGCCGCACGGTGGTCGCCGTCTCCAACGAGGTCGGCTCCGGGATCGTCCCCGCCACCCCCTCGGGCCGCCGCTACCGCGACGAACTGGGCCGCCTCAACGCGGCGTTCGCGACCGAGTGCGAACACGTGCTGCTGGTGGTGGCGGGCCAGGCGGTCGCCTTGAAGGGCTGAGGCCCGTCGGAGCCCGTCGGAGCCCGTCGGAGCACATCAGAACCCGTCAGAGGGAGGTCGCGCGCGGGTTCTTGCGGGCGATGATCCGGTACGCGTTCGAGAAGCGGGTGCGGCGCAGGAGCGGGGCCAGGGCGTGGTCCAGTACGAAGGCGGAGGCGAGCAGCGGGGCGGTGGCCCGGGTCAGGGCCGTACGGAGGGTGCGCTGGAGGTCGGTCGGCGGGGCGGGGCGCCAGGGCTCGTCGCCGCCCGGCAGCCGGTTGCCGATCGCCAGCGCCAGGGCGCCGGTCAGGTCGTAAGGGACGTGCGGTTCGCGTCGGTCGGTGGAGACGACCGAGCAGCCCAGTGCGTCCAGCTCGTCGAGCAGGTTGCGCAGCGGCATGAGGTGGAGGTGCTGCGGCTGGCAGTACGACACCCACCACTTGCCGAGCAGCGCGCCGAACGCGCAGTCCGGGTCCGGGACTTCGACGAGCAGGTGCCCGCCGGGGCGCAGCACGGCGAGCGCGGCGCGCAGTTCCTCGCGGGGGTCGGGGCTGTGTTCCAGGTGGTGGAACATGCTGACCACGTCGTAGCGGGCGCGCAGCCGGCCGACCAGGTCGGGCAGCCGGCCGCGGTGCGCCTCCTCGACCCGGCCCGCGGCCCGGGCCTTGTCGACGCGCGAGGTGGGGTCGAGTCCGTCGAAGGACGTGTACGTGAACAACTCCTTGGCCGCCGCAGGGAAGTGGCCGTGTCCCGTGCCGACGTCCAGCCAGCTCTCGGGCTCCGGGAAGGGGAGCATCGCGCGGGCAGCGGCCTCGTGGCGCCGACGGCCGGCCCGGGAACGCAGGGTCCGCTCGGCGAAGCCCTCGTGGTCCTGGTGTTCTTCGCCGCGGTCCTGGTTCTCGTAGAAGTCGCGGTAGTAGAAGGCGAGGCCCTCGGTGGTCAGGCGGGGGTTCTGGAAGGCGTGGGCGCAGTCCTCGCACTCGTCGACGACGAAGGTGCCGGGCTTGTGCTGGAGCAGGTCGGGGGTACGCAGCCGGGTACGCAGCCGCTCCGAACCGCACCAGGGGCAGTCGGGTCTGCGCGGTTCGTGGAAGTGATCGGTGCCCTGGGCCAGTTCTCCCAGGTACACGGCGCGGCGCTGGGCGACGGACTGCTGAGCGGAGGACGTGACGGGTGTGCGAGGTGTGGGAGGTGTGGCCGGGGTCGGGGGTGTGACGGGTGTGCGGGGTGTGGGGGGCATCGTCTGTCTGCTCCTGCCGGTCCGACGGGGTGTGACCCTGTAGAGGCTGATATGAGCCGCTAACAGCTGATACAAACCGGTATGACAATCCACTGCAAACCGGCACACATCGGATTGCGGTCTTCGGCGTGCCCGCTCCGTGCGGGCCACCTGCCGGCCACTGACCGCCCGTCAGGATCCCGGCCGGATCACTGCCGGTACTGTTCGGCGAATGAGCTCGCTTAATCTCGACGACTTCACCGATCTGATCGAGCGCCCCGACGGCGGCGTACGCCGTGACGCCGAGGCGCGCCGGGAGCGGCAGGTCGTGCCGCCCGGGTCCCTCGGACGCCTGGACGAACTCGGTGAGTGGCTGGCCGCCGCGCAGTCGGCGGTGCCGGTGCGGGCGATCGAGCGTCCGCGTGTGGTGCTGTTCGCGGGCGACCACGGGGTCGCCGGCCTCGGGGTCTCGGCGCGGTCCGCCGGGAGCGCGGACGACTTGGTGCGCTCCGTGCTGGACGGCGCCAGCCCCGTGTCGGTACTCGCCCGGCGGCTCGGGGTGCCCGTGCGGGTGGTGGACATGGCACTCGACTGCGAGCCCGAGAGCCTGCCCGACGAGGTCGTACGGCATCGGGTGCGGCGTGGGTCCGGGCGGATCGACGTGGAGGACGCGCTGTCCCTGGAGGAGGCGGAGGCCGCGTTCCGTGCGGGGGTCGCCGTCGCGGACGAGGAGGCCGACTCAGGGACCGACCTCGTCGTGCTGGGGGATGTGAGTGTCGGGGGGACGACCGCGGCGGCCGTGCTGGTGGCGGCGCTGTGCGGGACCGACGCGTCGGTGGTGACCGGGCGCGGGGGGCGGGCGATCGACGACCTCGCCTGGATGCGCAAGTGCGCGGCGGTTCGCGACGCGTTGCGTCGCGCTCGTCCCGTTCTCGGGGACCAGTTGCAGTTGCTCGCGACGGTGGGCGGGGCGGATCTCGCGGCGATCACCGGGTTCCTGCTGCAGAGTGCCGTGCGCAAGACGCCCGTGATTCTCGACGGGGTCGTGTCCGCGGCCTGTGCGCTGGTCGGACAGCGGGTCGCCTTCCGGGCGCCGGACTGGTGGCTGGCCGGGCAGAGCAGTGGGGAGCCGGCGCAGGCGAAGGCGTTCGACCGGATGGCGCTCGAACCGCTGCTTTCGCACGGGGTGACGGTCGGGGAGGGGGCGGGGGCGTTGCTCGCGTTGCCTTTGGTGCAGGCTGCTGCGGCGCTTGCGGCGGAGTTGCCTTTGACCTCTGCGGACTCCGGGGACTCCGGGGACTCCGGGGACTCCGGGGAGTCCGAGGGCGTGGGGGTCGAGCAGTAGGGGGTGAGGGCGGCCCGGTGCTTCGGGTGCGGGCCCGGTGGGGCCGTTCGCGCCGTTCCCCGCGCCCCTTCAAGACCTGAAAGACTGCGCCGTTCCCCGCGCCCCATGAAAGCCGAACGGACCGCGCCGGGCCGCAGACGCATTCCGCGTGCGAGCCGTCCCGCCCGGGTGGCGGGTCAGCGGCAAGGGTGCCCCATATGATCCACTTTCATGGGAAGCGCCCGATCCACCGCCGCGACATTCGCCGTGTGGTACCTCCGCATCGTCGCGTTCCTCAACTTCCTCAGCGCCGTATGGGTCTCCCTCGGCCAGGACGTGCGGCGCCACAACACGGAGGACTACTTCACCCCGTACCTGCTGACCGCCGGCTTCGCGTCAGGCGTGTTCACCATGTTCCTGGCGATCACGATGCGAAGGCGCAAGCGAGCCGCCTGGATCCTCAACCTGGCCCTGAGCGGAGCGTTCCTGCTGCTGTTCGCCTTCGCCATGGCCTTCCCGGAGGTCCGCCGGTACCCGCAGAACTGGATCTCCCTCGCCCTGACGGCGGCCTTCGTGGCCTCTCTGCTCATCGGCCGCCCCGCGTTCTACGCGAAGGGCGACCGCTCGAACCCCAGGCTCGCCGCGATCGTGGGCGTCGGCGGCCTCCTGGTCTGCTCCCTGCTGGCCGCACTCCTGGTGACCGTCACGAACCACGCCCACGACGCGCACCTGTCGACCTTCACCGACCGCTGGCGCTACGGCACCCTGCGACTCATCTCCGTCGCCGCCGACGACTCCCGCTTCCCCGGGATCACCACTCCCAACTGGGTGAACGTCGCCGTCAACGTACTCAGCACCCTGCTCGTCCTCGCCGTCCTCCACGCGGCCTTCCGCTCCCGCCGCGTCGTCGACCCGCTCACCGCGGACGACGAGGAACGGCTGCGGACCCTGCTCGACCGGCACGGCGACCGGGACTCCCTCGGCTACTTCGCGCTGCGCCGCGAGAAGAGCGTCGTGTGGTCGCCGACCGGCAAGGCCGCCGTCGCCTACCGCGTCGTCGGCGGTGTCTCGCTGGCCTCCGGCGACCCCATCGGCGATTCCGAGGCGTGGCCCGGCGCCATCGAACCCTGGCTCTCCGAGGCCCGCGCCCACGGCTGGATCCCCGCCGTGATGGGCGCGGGCGAGGAGGCCGGGACCGTCTACGCCCGGCACGGTCTCGACGCGCTGGAGCTCGGTGACGAGGCCATCGTCGAAACCGCCGAGTTCACCCTCGACGGGCGGGCCATGCGGACCGTCCGCCAGGCCTACAACCGCGTGCGGCGCGCCGGCTACCGGGTACGGGTCCGGCGGCACGAGGACATCCCGGCCGACGAGATGGCGTACCTCCTCGCCCGCGCGGACGACTGGCGGGACGGGGCGACCGAGCGCGGCTTCAGCATGGCGCTGGGGCGGCTCGGGGACCCGGGCGACGGCCGGTGCGTGATGCTCGAATGCCGGGACGGCGGCAGTGCGGAGGGGAACGCGGAAGGCGAGTTGCGGGCGGTGCTGTCCTTCGTGCCCTGGGGGCCCCGTGGGCTCTCCCTGGATCTGATGCGGCGGGACCGGGACTCCGAGAACGGGCTCATGGAGTTCATGGTGATCCAGCTCCTCCAGCGGGCTCCCGAGATCGGGATCACGCAGGTATCGCTCAACTTCGCCATGTTCCGTTCCGTCTTCGAACGCGGTGCGCGCCTCGGCGCGGGGCCGGTGCTGCGGCTGTGGCGCTCACTGCTCAGCTTCTTCTCGCGCTGGTGGCAGATCGAGTCGCTGTACCGCGCCAACGCCAAGTACCGGCCCGTCTGGGAGCCTCGGTTCCTGCTCTTCGAGAAGAGCGCCGACCTGCCGCGCATCGGCCTCGCCGCCGCCCGCGCGGAGGGTTTCCTGGAGGCGCCGGGCCTGCCGAAGTGGCTGCACCGCAAGCGACTGGATTCGCCTGCGCGAGCGAGCGGGTCGAAGCACGCATCAGGGGCGTCCGGGCAGGGAGCGTACGGGGTCCGGGTCGGGTCTGCCGCCGATCAGGTCCTGGAATCTGCGGCGCGGCCCCGCCCAGCGGCGATCGTGGTGGTAGGCCCGCAGACGGGCTCTGGCGCGGGCACGCGGCCGTCGCCGGTAGAAGCGTCTGGCCCAGAGTGACGTGGGGCGGGCGAGACGGATCGCGCCGACCAGGGCGACGAGCGGGACGATCACCCCGAAGATGGCCATCCGGGTCTTGCCCTTGCTCAGCGCCAGCAGTGCGACGAGGAAGTTCAGCCCGATGCTCACGACGGCACCGGCGCGGTCCTGCAACTCGTCCTCGGTGAGGTCGTTGACGCCGAACGGCAGGAAGCCGCTGAGCATCAGGCCGACCAGCGCCGCCGTGACCACCACGACCTCGACGCTCTTGCGGCCCTCCTCGCTCCAGTAGACGTCGTCGAGGTGCAGGATCAGCGCGAACTCGTCGAGCACCAGACCCGCGCCCATGCCGAACACCACGGCGAACACGGCCGAGCCGAAGCCGTGCCGGTCGCTGCCCACCGCGCCGAAGCCGCCGATGACGGTCAGCACGACCCCGGGGACGACGTGGTGGATGTGCAGACCGCCCGCCTTCACGTTGCCGAACGGGCCCTTGCCCGCCCGGATGAGCCGGACCACGGTCCGGGTGATCACGAAGGTCAGGACGAAGGAGGCCAGCGCCAGCAGCAGCGGCAGCTTTCCCGGTTCGATGATGTTCCGTGTCCACCAATGCCCCATATATGCACATTAGCCGCGACTGCCGTGCGCGTCCCGTGGTCGTCCAGCGGTCGTTCCGCGGGCGACGACCGGTAATCTGCGCCGGTGTCCACGCCCCCGCCGATCCCGTCGCCCGGCCCCGCACCCGAGACGCCCGAGACGCCCGCGGCGTCCTGGACCGACGGGCTCCGCTTCGCCTTCGGCACGCTGACCGTGTTCCCCGTGACCGTGCGGCGCTGGGACCGCGGGGCCGCGCGCACCGGGATGTCGATCGCGCCCGTCGCCGGTCTCGCGGTGGGTGTTCTCGCCGCCGGGACCGGCCTCCTCCTGCTGGTACTCGGGGCGGGCCCGCTCCTCGCGGCCGTCGCGAGCGCCGCCGTGCCCGCCGTCCTGACCCGCGGCCTCCACCTCGACGGCCTCGCCGACACCGCCGACGGCCTCGGCAGCGGCAAGCCCGCCGAGGACGCGCTGCGCGTCATGAAGCAGTCGGACATCGGCCCGTTCGGGGTCATCACCCTGCTGTTCGTCCTGCTCGCGCAGGTGGCGGCGCTCGCCCAGGCGTACGGGGACTCGTGGAGCCGGGGCGTTCTCGCCGCCGTCGTGTCCGCGACCGTCGGTCGTCTCGCCCTCACCCTGGCCGCGCGTGCGGGCGTGCCGGCCGCTCGGCCCGAAGGGCTGGGGGCGGCGGTGGCGGGCGCGGTGCCCATGCGGGCCGCCATCCTCACGGCCCTCGTCGTGACGGTCGCGGCGGCCGGCGCGGGCGCGCTTCTCGGGACGTACGGCGTGCTCGGATCCGTCCTGGCCGTCGTGCTCGGCTGCGCCGCCGCCGAGGGTCTGCTGCGGCACTGCGCGCGGCGGTTCGGGGGTGTGACCGGTGATGTCTTCGGCGCGCTTGAGGAGACGGCGGTGACCGTCGCGCTGGTCGCGTTCTGTCTCTTCGCCTAGGACCCGTTCCGGCGGCGGGAGTTCTTCGCCCCCGCCGCCCCTTCCCGTCCCGACCCTGAGGGCTGCGCCCCCAGACCCCCCTGTCGCGCTGCGCGCTCGTCCTCAAACGCCGGACGGGCTGAAGATTCGCGGACCGGGGTTCGAGGGCTGGCCCTCTAGACGGGTAGGAGCTAAACGCGGCGGCGCGCGTAGGCTCGTGGTCGGGAATCCGAACGCCCCGGCCGACCTCACCCCCGCCGGCCACAGAACTCAACGGAAGCGAGATTTCACCACCGTGACTGCTCTCACTCTCAGCACCGCCGCGGCGCCCGGTCTGCGCACCGACGCGATCGTCGTCGGTGTCGCCAAGGTCACCGGGTCCAAGTCCGGGGACCTGGTGGTCGCACCGGGCGCCGAAGCCGTGGACAAGGCGTACGACGGCAGGCTCGCCGGCGTTCTGGAGACCCTCGGCGCCTCGGGCGGCGAGGGCGAGGTGACGAAGCTGCCGGCACCTTCCGGCTTCAAGGCACCGCTCGTCGTGGCGGTCGGCCTCGGCGCCCTCCCGGAGAAGGACGGCTCCTTCTCCGCGGAGACGCTGCGCCGCGCCGCCGGCGTCGCCGCCCGCGCGCTGGCCAGCACCAAGAAGGCCGCGTTCGCCCTGCCGGTCTCGGACGCCGCCGACGCGGGCGCCGTCGGCGAGGGCGTGCTGCTGGGCTCGTACGCCTTCGACACGTACAAGGAGGCCGCCAAGGACGGGAACGGCTCCAAGAACGGCAAGGCCCCGCTCGCCGAGGCCACCTTGCTCGGCGGCAAGACCCGCGACAAGGCGTTCAAGGCGGCGATCGAGCGCGCCACGGCCGTGTCCGAGGAGCTGAACCGCGCCCGCGACCTCATCAACATGCCGCCGAACGACCTGAACCCGGAGGCCTTCGCGGCCGTCGCGCAGGCCGCGGCCAAGGAGCACGGCATCAAGGTGCAGGTGCTCGACGAGAAGGCTCTCGCCAAGGGCGGGTACGGCGGCATCCTCGGCGTCGGCGCCGGTTCCGCGTCCGCGCCCCGGCTGGTGAAGCTCTCGTACACCTCCTCCAAGGCGAAGAAGCACCTCGCCTTCATCGGCAAGGGCATCACGTACGACTCGGGCGGCATCTCGCTCAAGCCCGCCGGGCACAACGAGACGATGAAGTGCGACATGAGCGGTGCGGCCGCGGTCTTCGCGGCCGTGGTCGCCGCCGCGCGTCTGGGCCTTGAGGTCAACGTGACCGGCTGGCTCGCGCTGGCCGAGAACATGCCGTCCGGCTCCGCCACCCGTCCGGGCGACGTGCTGCGCATGTACAGCGGCAAGACCGTCGAGGTCCTCAACACCGACGCCGAGGGCCGGCTCGTGCTCGCCGACGCGCTCGCCAAGGCGTCCGAGGAGAAGCCCGACGCGATCGTCGACGTGGCGACGCTGACCGGCGCGATGATGCTGGCGCTGGGCAACCGTACGTTCGGGATCATGGCGAACGACGACGCGTTCCGCTCCGCGGTGCACGAGGCCGCCGAGGAGGTCGGCGAGGCCGCGTGGCCGATGCCGCTGCCGGACCACCTGAAGAAGGGGATGGACTCCCCGACCGCCGACATCGCCAACATGGGCGAGCGGTACGGCGGCGGTCTGGTGGCCGGGCTCTTCCTGCAGGAGTTCGTGGGCGAGGGCATCACGTGGGCGCACCTCGACATCGCCGGGCCCGCCTTCAACGAGCAGGGGCCGTTCGGTTATACGCCCAAGGGTGGTACGGGGTCCGCCGTGCGTACGTTGGTGCGGCTTGCCGAGCTGACCGCTGCGGGGGATCTGGGCTGACGCCCGCCCGATGGCTCGGGCCCGCACGTCGTACGTCGTACGGGTGCGGGCCCGTGGGGGCCGGGCGCGCCCACCTGGCGGAGCCGCAGATCGATACAGGCCCGCGCCCTTCAAGGGGGCTCGTGTGATCGATCAGACGTCTCACAGCACAGCCCGGCGTCCCGGTCGGCGGCGACAAGTGCGAAGATGGGCTCTCGGCAGGACAGGGCCCACCTCAGGGCCGAAGAAAGAGCGGCCACACCAGCCGCCGCCCGGTCACTGAAGACCGGCGCCGGCGCACATGCATGGAGGACGTGACGTGGCGAACGACGCCAGCACCGTTTTCGACCTAGTGATCCTCGGCGGTGGTAGCGGCGGCTACGCCGCGGCCCTGCGCGGAGCGCAGTTGGGCCTGGACGTCGCCCTGATCGAGAAGAACAAGCTCGGCGGCACCTGCCTGCACAACGGCTGCATTCCCACGAAGGCCCTGCTGCACGCCGGCGAGATCGCCGACCAGGCACGCGAGAGCGAGCAGTTCGGTGTCAAGGCCACCTTCGAGGGCATCGACATCGCGGCCGTCCACAAGTACAAGGACGACGTGATCAGCGGCCTGTACAAGGGCCTGCAGGGCCTCGTGGCCTCCCGCAAGGTGACGTACATCGAGGGTGAGGGACGTCTGTCGTCCGCCACCTCCGTGGACGTCGGCGGGCGGCGCGTGGAGGGCCGTCACGTGCTCCTGGCGACCGGCTCCGTACCGAAGTCGCTGCCGGGCCTGGACATCGACGGCAACCGCATCATCTCCTCGGACCACGCGCTGACGCTGGACCGCGTACCGCAGTCCGCGATCGTGCTGGGCGGCGGTGTCATCGGCGTCGAGTTCGCCTCGGCGTGGAAGTCCTTCGGCACCGACGTCACCGTGATCGAGGGTCTCAAGCACCTCGTCCCGGTCGAGGACGAGAACAGCTCCAAGCTTCTTGAGCGCGCGTTCCGCAAGCGCGGCATCAAGTTCAACCTCGGCACGTTCTTCGACAAGGCCGAGTACACGCAGGACGGCGTCCGCGTGACCCTCGCCGACGGCAAGACCTTCGAGGCGGAGATCCTCCTGGTCGCCATCGGCCGCGGCCCGGTCTCCGCCGGTCTCGGCTACGAGGAGCAGGGCGTCGCGACGGACCGCGGTTACGTCCTGGTCGACGAGTACATGCGCACCAACGTGCCGACCATCTCGGCCGTGGGCGACCTGGTCCCGACGCTCCAGCTCGCGCACGTCGGCTTCGCCGAGGGCATCCTGGTCGCGGAGCGTCTGGCCGGTCTCAAGACCGTCCCGATCGACTACGACGGCGTGCCCCGGGTGACGTACTGCCACCCCGAGGTCGCCTCCGTGGGCATCACCGAGGCCAAGGCCAAGGAGATCTACGGTGCGGACAAGGTCGTCGCTCTGAAGTACAACCTCGCGGGCAACGGCAAGAGCAAGATCCTCAAGACCGCGGGCGAGATCAAGCTCGTCCAGGTCAAGGACGGTGCCGTGGTCGGCGTCCACATGGTCGGCGACCGCATGGGCGAGCAGGTGGGCGAAGCCCAGCTGATCTACAACTGGGAGGCGCTGCCCGCCGAGGTGGCGCAGCTCATCCACGCTCACCCGACGCAGAACGAGGCCATGGGCGAGGCCCACCTCGCGCTGGCGGGCAAGCCGCTGCACTCGCACGACTGACCGACCCCGGGTCAACTCACGACGCGACGACACAGACTTCCGCAATTCGTAAGGAGCAACCGAAACCATGGCGGTTTCCGTAACCCTTCCGGCGCTCGGCGAGAGCGTCACCGAGGGCACTGTCACCCGCTGGCTGAAGGCCGAGGGCGAGCGCGTCGAGGCCGACGAGCCGCTGCTTGAGGTGTCCACCGACAAGGTCGACACCGAGATCCCCTCCCCTGCCGCCGGTGTGCTCGCCTCCATCAAGGTCGCCGAGGACGAGACCGTCGAGGTCGGCGCCGAGCTGGCCGTCATCGACGACGGCTCGGGCGCACCCGCCGCCGAGTCAGCCCCGGCCGCCGAGCCCGAGGCCGCTCCGGCTCCCGAGCCCGCTCCGGAGCCGGCCCCGCAGGCCACTCCGTCCACCGAGGCCGCCGCTCCGGCGCCGGCCCCGACCGCCGAGGCCGCTTCCGGCGGCGGCAGTGCCGAGGGCACCGACGTGGTGCTTCCGGCACTGGGCGAGTCGGTCACCGAGGGCACCGTCACCCGCTGGCTCAAGGAGGTCGGCGAGTCGGTCGAGGCCGACGAGCCGCTGCTTGAGGTCTCCACGGACAAGGTCGACACCGAGATTCCGGCGCCCACCTCCGGTGTGCTGCTCGAAATCGTGGTCGGCGAGGACGAGACCGCCGAGGTCGGCGCGAAGCTGGCCGTCATCGGCGCTCCCGGCGCGGCTCCGGCCGCGGCTCCCGCTCCGGCCGCCCCGGCTCCGGAGCCCGCCGCCGCTGCTCCGGCACCGGCTCCGGCTCCGGCGGCCCCTGCGGCTCCGGCTCCTGCCCCGGCCGCTCCCGCCGCTCCGGCTCCGCAGGCGCCCTCGGCTCCCGCTCCGCAGCAGCAGACGACCCCGGCCCCCGACCCGGCTCCGGCCGCGCCGGTACCGGCTCCCGCTCCCGTCACCCCGGCCGCGGCGCCCGCCGCGACCTCCGGTGACGACGGCGCGTACGTGACCCCGCTGGTGCGCAAGCTCGCCGCCGAGAACAGCGTCGACCTGTCCACCGTCAAGGGCACCGGCGTCGGCGGCCGTATCCGCAAGCAGGACGTCATCGCCGCCGCCGCCGCCGCGAAGGCCGCCGCCGCGAAGCCGGCTCCGGCCGCTGCCGCGACGGCGCCGAGCGCCGGCAAGAAGGCGCCGACGCTGGAGGCCTCTCCGCTGCGCGGCCAGACCGTGAAGATGCCCCGCATCCGCAAGGTCATCGGCGACAACATGGTGAAGGCCCTGCACGAGCAGGCCCAGCTGTCCTCGGTCGTCGAGGTCGACATCACCCGGCTGATGAAGCTCCGCGCGCAGGCGAAGGACTCCTTCGCGGCCCGTGAGGGCGTCAAGCTCTCCCCGATGCCGTTCTTCGTGAAGGCGGCGGCCCAGGCGCTGAAGGCCCACCCGGCCGTCAACGCCCGGATCAACGTCGACGAGGGCACGATCACCTACTTCGACACCGAGAGCATCGGTATCGCGGTGGACTCCGAGAAGGGCCTGATGACCCCGGTCATCAAGCACGCGGGCGACCTGAACATCGCCGGTATCGCCAAGGCCACCGCCGAACTGGCGGGCAAGGTCCGGGCGAACAAGATCACTCCGGACGAGCTGTCCGGCGCGACCTTCACGATCAGCAACACCGGATCGCGCGGTGCGCTCTTCGACACGATCATCGTGCCGCCGAACCAGGTCGCGATCCTGGGCATCGGTGCGACGGTCAAGCGTCCGGCCGTCATCGAGACGGACGAGGGCACGGTGATCGGTGTGCGCGACATGACGTACCTGACGCTCTCGTACGACCACCGGCTGGTGGACGGTGCCGACGCCGCGCGCTACCTGACGGCGGTCAAGGCGATCCTTGAGGCGGGCGAGTTCGAGGTCGAACTCGGCCTGTAGGTTTCGCGCCACCGCCGCCGCAACGCACGACGAGGTGCCCCCGACCGGTTCGCCGGACGGGGGCACCTTCGCGTTGCCGACGCACCGGTAGAGCACGTGCAGCGGGCCGGTGGAGGCCGTTGCGCGGTTCCCCGCGCCCCTGGAGGCGGGACTGTGCCTCAGCGGGTGTGTGGGGTGGGCGCGGGTCGGTGGAGCCGTTCGCGCGGTTCCCCGCGCCCCTCAAGACGGAAGCCGGGGCGCAGCCCCGCTTCCGAGGGGCGCGGGGAACTGCGCGGCCCACCCCGCACAGCCGCACCTGCCAACTGAGCGAGCTGGGGCGCGGCCCGCCCTTCGGGGGCGCGAGGAAACTGCGCCAACACCCCCCGCCGGCCGCCCCCAGCGGAGCGCCGTGGCTCATCTCACCTGCGTCAAAGCACCCCGCACACCCCTCCCCCACTGACGCGCGGCCTTATTGTCTAAAGGTCAAAACGAAGGAGCCCCCATGACCGCCCCCGTCGTCCACTCGCTCCGCGAGCAGATCCGCGAGCACATCGTGGAGGGGATCGTCAGCGGGCGCTGGAAGCCGGGCGAGCGGATCGTGGAGCGCCGGATCGCCACGGAGCTGGAGGTCAGCCAGACCCCCGTACGGGAGGCCCTGCGCGAGCTGGAGTCCCTGCGGCTGATCGAGTCGGCCCCGAACAAGGGCGTACGCGTACGCAATCTGACCGCGGCCGACCTGGAGGAGAGCTACCCCGTCCGGGCCGGCTTGGAGGCCATCGCGGCCGAACTGGCCGCCGAACGCCTCGCGGCCGACTGCTCGACCCTGGAGCCGCACGTCACCGCCCTGTACGAGGCGGACCGCAGGGCCGACGGCACGGGCCAGGTCCGCCACACGGTGGCCTTCCACCGCGAGCTCGTGCGCGCCGCGGGCAACTCCGTGCTGCTGCACACCTGGGAGGGCCTGGGCATCGAGGTCTTCACAGCCCTGTCGATCCGCTGGCTGGGCACGGTCCAGCAGTCGTACGCGGAGGAGCACGAGGCCCTGGTGGAGGCGTTCCGGCGCCGGGACCCGCTGATCGCGGAACTGGTGAAGGCGCATGTGCTGGGGTGCGCCCCGAGGACGGGCGACGAACCCGCGGCGTAATCTCGCCGCGACCGCGACCGCGACCTCGACCTCGACCTCGACCGACCGCGCGCACGAGCACGAGCACGACCGCTAGCACGACCGTGACCGTAGCCGTGACCGTGATCGCGACCAGCGGAGCGCCACCCCGCTCATACGTACCCCGGCGGACCGCCGACAGCACGTCTCACCTGCGAAAACAAGGCACCCCGTGCCCATGGCGAAGGCACCGCGTGCCTACTTTCTCGTGATCAAGAGGTTTTGCCCTTCAACCCTTTGATCGATCATCGATCAGCGAGTTAGAGTCGTCGGCGGGCTCCCACCAGAGCCCGCCGCCCTGTCCTGCCAAAGACCAAGGGCATCCCCCCGACACACCCCTTGCCGACGAGGGAACCCCCTCCGCATCCGGAAGGCGGCGCTATGACCGACCCCACCGCAATCCAGCCGAGCGAGCTCGACCAGCTCCCGGACCGCGACCCCGAGGAGACCGCCGAATGGCAGGCCTCCCTCGACGCCGTCACCAAGGCGGCCGGGCCGCACCGTGCCGCGTACCTCATGCGGCGCACGCTGGAGCGCGCCGAGGGCAACGGTCTCGCGCTGCCCAAGCTGCTTGAGACCGACTACGTCAACACCATCCCGACCGCCGCCGAGCCCACCGTGGACGGCGACGAGGCGATGGAGCAGCGGATCACCGCGTGGAACCGCTGGAACGCGGCCGCGATGGTGTCCCGCGGCGCGAAACACGGCGTCGGCGGCCACATCGCCACCTTCGCCTCCGCGGCCTGGCTCTACGAGACCGGCTTCAACCACTTCTTCAAGGGCAAGGAATCCCAGGAGGCTCCCGGGTCCGGCGACCAGCTCTACCTCCAGGGCCACGCCTCCCCCGGCATCTACGCCCGCGCCTTCCTCGACGGCCGTCTGACCGAGGCGCACCTCGACAACTTCCGCCAGGAGGCGGGCGGCAACGGCCTCCCGTCATACCCGCACCCGCGGCGCCTGCCCTGGCTGTGGGAGTTCCCGACGGTGTCGATGGGCCTCGGCCCGCTCTCCGCGATCTACCAGGCCCGCTTCAACCGCTATCTCACCAACCGCGGCATCAAGGACGTCTCGGCGTCCCACGTGTGGGCGTTCCTCGGTGACGGCGAGATGGACGAGCCCGAGTCGACGGCGGCACTCGCACTGGCCTCCCGCGAGGGTCTCGACAACCTGACCTTCGTCATCAACTGCAACCTGCAGCGCCTCGACGGTCCGGTCCGCGCGAACTTCAAGATCGTGCAGGAGCTGGAGGCCCAGTTCCGCGGCGCAGGCTGGAACGTCATCAAGTCGCTGTGGGGCAACGCCTGGGACGAGCTGTTCCGGCTCGACACCACCGGCGCCCTCGTCCGCCGTCTGCGTCAGGTCCCGGACGCGCAGGTGCAGACGTACCAGACGCGCGACGCCGCCTACATCCGCCAGGACTTCTTCGGCTCGGACCCGGCACTCGTCGAGCTGGCGAAGCTGCTGAGCGACGACAAGATCCTGGAGTGTTTCCACCTCTCCCGCGGTGGTCACGAGGCGCGCAAGGTGTACGCCGCGTACAAGGCCGCCGTCGAGCACAAGGGCGCTCCGACGGTCATCCTGGCCCAGACGGTCAAGGGTCACACCCTGGGTACGGGCTTCGCGTCGAAGAACGCCAACCACCAGATGAAGAAGCTGTCCACGGACGAGTTCAAGCAGATGCGCGACCTGCTGGAGCTGCCCATCAAGGACAGCGACTTCGTCGACGGCGTGGTCCCCTACGGCCACCCCGGCGCCGACTCCCCCGAGGTCCGCTACCTCCAGGAGCGCCGCGCGGCCCTCGGCGGCCCGGCCCCGGCCCGCCGTACGCAGCCGCTCGTGCCCCTTCCCGCCCCCGCCGACAAGGCCTTCGCGGCCTTCGACAAGGGCTCCGGCTCGCAGAACGTCGCGACGACCATGGCCTTCGTACGCCTGGTCAAGGACCTGGTCCGCGACAAGACGTCCGGGAAGCGCTGGGTGCCGATCGTCCCCGACGAGGCGCGCACCTTCGGCATGGAGAGCCTCTTCCCGTCGCTCGGGATCTACTCCCCCAAGGGCCAGACGTACGAGCCGGTCGACCGTGACCAGCTGATGTACTACAAGGAGGCCAAGGACGGCCAGATCCTCAACGAGGGGATCACCGAGGCCGGCTCCATGGCGGACTTCATCGCCGCGTCCACCGCGTACAGCACGCACGGCGAGACGATGATCCCGTTCTACATCTTCTACTCGATGTTCGGCTGGCAGCGCACGGCCGACCAGATGTGGCAGCTCGGCGACCAGCTGGGCCGCGGCTTCCTGGTCGGTGCCACGGCCGGCCGTACGACGCTGACGGGCGAGGGCCTGCAGCACGCGGACGGCCACTCCCCGGTCATCGCGGCGACGAACCCGGCCGCGATGTCGTACGACCCGGCGTTCGCGTACGAGGTCGCCACGATCGTCAAGGACGGTCTACGCCGGATGTACGGCGAGGCGGCGCCCGGCGAGGACCAGAACGTCTTCTACTACCTCACCGTCTACAACGAGCCGATCCCGCAGCCCGCGAAGCCGTCCGGTCTCGGCATCGACGAGGGCATCGTCAAGGGGCTCTACCGCTTCAACACGGCGGAGTCGGCGGGCGTCCAGGTGAACGCCGCCAACGCCGCGCGTATCCAGCTGCTGGGCTCCGGCACGGCGATCCACTGGGTCCTGGAGGCGCAGAAGCTGCTCGCCGAGGAGTGGGGTGTGGCCGCGGACGTCTGGTCCGCCACGTCCTGGACGGAGCTGCGGCGGGACGCGCTGGAGGCCGACGCCGCGCTGCTGCGCGGTGAGGAGCGGGTGCCGTTCCTCCGGCAGGCGCTGCAGGGTGCCGAGGGGCCCGTGCTCGCGGTCTCCGACTACATGCGGCAGGTGCCGGACCAGATCGCGCAGTGGGTCGAGCAGGACTACTCGTCGCTGGGCGCGGACGGGTTCGGGCTCTCCGACACCCGGGCGGCGGCGCGTCGCCACTTCGGCGTCGACGCGCAGTCGATCGTCGTCGCGGCGCTCGCGCAGCTCGCGCGGCGGGGCGAGGTGCCCGCGTCCGCGGTGAAGGAAGCGCGCGCGAGGTATGGCCTGTAGGTCTCCTGGACCCTTGAGCCCCTTGAGCCCTCTGGGCTCCTGGGGCTCAAGGGCTCCTGGGCTCCTGAGCTCCTGAGCTCCTGAGCTCCTGAGCTCCTGAGCTCCTGAGCTCCTGGGCTCCTGGGCTCCTGGGGGCTGCGCCCCCACCCCCCGCGGCCGGTTCGCAGCCTGCGGGGGGCCGCGCAGTTCCTCGCCCGCCCCCAGAAGGCGAGCCGGGTCGTCTGCTGCGGGTCGTGTGCGGCTGGCCGCGCGGTTCCCCGCGCCCCTGAAAGACGGGGCTGCGCCCCTGTTCTTTCGTCTTTCGCCTTTAGGGGCGCGGGGAACCGCGCGGCCAGCCACGACGGGGCCGCACCAGACCACTGACCCGACTCCGCAGGGGCGTGGGGAACCGCGCGAACGGCCACGACGGGGCCGCACTCGACCTCGCACCCCCACCGCACAACCCACCGCACAACCCACCGCCAGGCCCGCCGCAGGCGACCCCGCCCGCTCGACCGGCGGAGCCACCGGCATCATGGGACCCATGCGCGCTGCCCGGCTCATCAAGATGGTGCTGCTCCTGCAGTCCCGGCCCTCCATGACCGCCGCCGAGCTGGCGCGCGAGCTGGAAGTGTCCGAGCGGACGATCACGCGGGACGCGCAAGCGCTGTCGGAGGCCGGCGTCCCGGTGTACGCCGACCGCGGCCGCACCGGCGGATACCGGCTCGTCGGCGGCTACCGGACCCGGCTGACAGGCCTCGCCCGCAGCGAGGCCGAGGCCCTGTTCCTCTCCGGCGTACCGGGCGCCCTGCGCGAGATGGGCCTTCAGGACGCCTCCTCCGCCGCCCTCCTGAAGGTGTCCGCCGCCCTGCTGCCCTCCCTCAAGGACGCCTCCCGCACCGCGGCCCAGCGCTTCCATCTGGACGCCCCCGGGTGGTTCGCCGAGCCGAAGACCCCCGAACTGCTGCCGGCGATCGCGGAGGCGGTCTGGGACGACCGCCGGATCACCGCACGCTACCGGCGCGAGGAGACGGAGCTGGAGCGCGAACTGGAGCCCTACGGGCTCGTCCTCAAGGCGGGTGTCTGGTACGTGTGCGCCAGGGTGATCGAGCCGGAACCGGAGCCAGAACCGCAGCCAGGACCGGACCTGAGTCGTCCGGAGCCGAGTCGTCCGGAACCGCGTCCGGAGCCCGCCTCCTTCCGGGTCTACCGCATCGACCGGTTCACCTCCGCCGAACCGGCGGGCGACCGCTTCGAGCGCGACGAGACCTTCGACCTGCCCCGCTTCTGGGCGGACCAGGCCGAGCAGTTCGCCCGCTCGATCCTGCGGGCGGCCATCGTGGTGCGCCTCACCGAGGCGGGCGCGCGCCGGCTGAGGCACACCGTGGACCCACTCTCGGCGCAGGAGGCACTGGACGCGGCGGGCCCGCCCGACGGCGAGGGCCGGGTGACGCTCACGCTGCCCGTCGAGTCGTACGACGTCGCGTACACCCAGATCCTCTCCCTCGGTCCGGAGGCGGAGGTGCTGGAACCGGCCGAACTAAGGAAACGTTTCTCCGACGCCGCGGCCCGGATCGCCGCGTACTACACCGACACGGCGACCCGGGCTGACAGGGACTGACAGGGACTGACGAGGGACCGACAGGACCTAGCGGTAGCCCGTCACGTCCGCCGGCCTGCCCTGCGACTCCACCTCCAGCAGGTAGCGCCACGCGTCGGGCGCCGAGCCGTCGACGTCCGTGAAGCCGTACTCCTGGGCCAGACCGCCGCTGGACAGCGACTGCCCGTTCCAGCGGGCCACGTCCGGGTCGGCGGCCAGGGCGACCAGGGCCCGCCCGATGTACGTGGGCGACTCGGAGATCGCGAAGTGCGGTACGTGCTCGCAGGCGTCCCGCCAGTTCTCCTCGGTGACCTTGAACGCGGTGTCGAGCATGGCCTCCGAGCGCAGCCAGCCCGGGGTGACGCAGACCGCCGTACAGCCGTACTCCTTCAGCTCCTCCCCGAGCCCGTACGCCATCCGGATCGGGGCCGTCTTGGCCAGGTCGTAGAACAACGGCTTGCGGTAGCGCCGGTTGTACTCCTCGGTGCCGTCCGTGACCTCGACGAGCAGTCCGCCGGGGTTGCGGATGAGCAGGGGCGCCGCGATGTGGCTGGTGACGAGGTGCGACTCGATGCCCAGGCGCATGATCCGCAGCCCCTTGCCGAGATCCATGTCCCACATGTCGGGCTGTTTGTCCGCCGTGAAGTCGAGGTGGACGTCGCCGCCCCAGATGTCGTTGACGAGGATGTCGAGGCGGCCCTGCTCGTGGTCGATGCGCTCGACCAGGGCGCGTACCTGTTCCGGTTCCAGGTGGTCCGTGGGTACGGCGATGCCCCGGCCCGCGACACCTGCGGCGCGGGCGGCCGCGTCGACCAGTTCGGCCGTCCCCTCGATCGTCTCGGTGGTCCTGCCGACCTCGCTGACCTGATCGCGGGTCGTGCGTCCCGTCACGTACACCGTGGCCCCCGCGCGCCCCAGCTCGACCGCCATGGCCCGTCCGGCGCCGCGGGTGGCGCCCGCGACCAGCGCGATCCTTCCGTGGAGCGGTCCCGTGTTCCCCTGTACTGCTCGCTCTGCTCTCTCCATACGCCGAGCATCCCGCCGAATGCCGACACCTGCTGTCGGGCTTTCCGCGAGCTTTCCGCGGGCATGTGCGCGCATAACGATCCGCCTGTCCCCGGGTGCGCGGGCCGGGTCCAGGCCCGATGCTTGTCCCGTGATGGACGAGACGGAGTTCTGGGAGCTGGTGGACGCGACCCGCGAGGCCGCCGAGGGCGACCCCGAGGAGCAGGCCGACCTGCTCGTCGAGCGGCTGCTCCAACTGGACCCCGACATGGTCCTCGACTTCGCCCGTCACTTCGAGGCCCGCTACAACCGCGCGTACACCTGGGACCTGTGGGGCGCCGCCTGGATCCTGCTCGACGGGGCCGGTGACGACGCCTTCGACTTCTTCCGCTGCTGGCTGATCGGCCAGGGCCGGGAGACGTACGAGGGTGCCGTGCACGACCCGGACAAACTGGCCGACCTCCTCGGGGACTTCGACGACGAGGTCGACGGGGACGCCGAGGAACTGGGCTACGCGGCGGACGAGGCGTACGAGCAGCTCACCGGCGCGGTCGCCCCCGACCTGGGCATCCCGCCGGCCCCTCCCGAGCCCCTGGGCACCCCGTTCGACCTGGAGAACCCCTCACTCCTTGAGGAACGCCTGCCGCGTCTGTGGGACCGCTTCGCGGACTGACGCCCGCGAGGCACCGGCCGGCGCCGAGCCGTCCTTCGGGGCACTGTGCGGGGGCGCCGCGTTGGCGCGGTCCAGGGCGGACGCGGTGGCGGCGGAGGGGCCCACCACGACCGCGGCCACCACACAGGCGACGGTCCAGGGGCTGCGGGCGACCCGCGCCCACAGAGAAACGAGCTGGGCCTGCCGCCCACTGCCGCTGTCCGTGCTCCTGCGACTGCTCGTGCTCGTGCTACTGCCACTGCTACTGCTCGTGCTCGTGCGACTGCTCATGATCCCCGCCTCCGGTCAGTGCGTGCCCCGACGCTAGAAGGCGTGGCTCGGGGTGTTCCGTGAGCCCGCTGTGGCGTACCTGTGAGGCGGGGTGGCGTCCTGCAGGGGCGCGAGGAACCGCGCGACCGGCCACGACGGACCCGCAGGTGCACCACGACGCCCACCTCTCGGCGGAACGCTCAGTGACGCCCCTGCAACCGCGCCGCGTGCTGTCTGATCGCGGGCAGGCGGGCCATGAGCGCGGCGCCCGGGCACGCGGTCCAGTAGCCGTCGGTGTGGCCGGAGACCGCGGTGAAGGTGCCCCGGGTGCCCGCCCGGTACTTGCTCAGGCTGTTGGTGGACACGAGCCGTACGGGGGCCCGCGGGTCGATGCCCGAGAGCCCCAGTTTCCAGGCGGCGACGGCCGCGATGGCGTCGGTCATCGCCTTGGGAACGGGCACGCCCGCGGTGAACGTACCGAGTGCGGCGATGCCCGTGGTGCCCACGTTGAAGCCCTGGGTGTGGGCGCCGACGACGGCCCGCCCGGTGCCGCCCGCCCTGCCCTCGTAGACGGTGCCGCAGCGGTCGACGAGGAAGTTGTAGCCGATGTCGTCCCAGTGCCGGACTCCGGCCTGCCCCGTGTACAGGTACTGGATGATGCGGGGCGCGTCGGCGCAGTCGTAGCCGTTGGGCGAGTCGGTGTGGTGCACGAAGACGGCGGACACCCGGCCGGCGTACCGGGTGGGTGCCTGGGTGACGGACGCGTCGCCCAGCCAGCGTTCCCTGGGCACGATGCGCGGCTTCGGGGCCTGGTGGCCGACTGCGGCCCTGGCCGTGACGGAACGTTCGGCGCCGCCCGCCGTCCGGTCGATCCCCGCCGCGCACAGCACCAACCCGGCGACGACCGCGAAACCGGGGAAGCAGGTGAGCGCGATGCGCATCCGGCGGGGTACGCGGCGCATGAGGGGCGCTCGCGCTCCGCGCTCCCGCCGGGCGCGCACTCCGCGCGGCACGCCCCGGGAGGGTCGCGGGGGCGGGCTCCGGTGGGCGCACATGCGACCCACTCTCCGGGACACCGGGAGGGTCCGCGATGTGTGGTGTGCCACCCGGTGGAACCAACGCCCCGGTCCGGGACGTTTCTACAGGTCCACGCACGTGTGCCGGCCGGTTCCCCACGCGCGTACCTGATCACCGGGCCCGCCCGGCGCGTACTAAGGGGCCCAAGAGAAAGGGAGCTCCGTGGACCTGCTCGACATCCTGCTGTTGCTGGTCATTCTCGGCTACGCGGCGTCCGGCTACCGGCGCGGACTGGTCGCGGGCTGTGTCTCGCTGGCCGGCTTCGTGGGCGGTGCCGCCATCGGCGTCTGGGTGCTGCCCTGGGTGATGGACCTGGTGGAGGCGGGGACCACGGCCGCGACGGTCACGGCGGTGCTCACCGTGCTGCTGCCCGCCGCGGTCGGCCACGAACTGGCGGGGCGGCTGGCGCTGAAGCTGCGCCGTGAGCTGGACCGGGGTTCCCTGCGCGTGGTCGACGGAGTGGGCGGCGCCGCGGCGAACACGGTCTCCGTGCTGCTCGTGGCATGGGTGGCCGCGAGCGTCCTCGGCGCGTCCGCCTCGCCCGTCGTCACCTCCTCGATCCGGGGCTCCGCGCTGCTCGGCGCGGTGCAGGACACGATGCCGGAGACGACTCCGGCCTGGTTCTCCCGCGCCACCTCGGCGCTCACGGAGGCCGGTTTCCCGCAGGTCTTCAACCCCTTCGAGAACGAGCCGACGGCCGAGGTCGCCGAGCCCTCCGGGGACAGCGTCACCCCGGCCGCCACGCGGGCCGCGCAGCGCTCCACGGTGAAGGTCGAGGGCGCCGTCGGCACCCAGGGCCGCGAGGGCAGCGGCTTCGTGTTCGCCTCGGAGCACGTGATGACCAACGCCCACGTGGTGGCGGGCATCGACGACCCGACCGTGCGGGTGGGCGGCACGGGCCGGGCGTACGAGGCGAAGGTCGTCCTCTTCGACCCGCAGAAGGACGTGGCCGTGCTCGACGTGCCGGGGCTCAAGGCCCCCGTGCTGTCGTTCGACACGAGTGCGGCGCGCGGTGACGCGGCGGTGGTGGCGGGCTACCCGCAGGACGGCGGCCTCGACCTCCAGGCGGCCACGGTCGCGAACAAGATCGATGCCCAGGGCCGGAACATCTACGGCTCCGACCTGGTCACCCGCGAGATCTACTCGATCCGCTCCACGGTCCGCCCCGGCAACTCGGGCGGCCCCCTGCTGACCACCGACGGCAAGGTCTTCGGCGTCGTCTTCGCACGCTCCACGAGCGACGCCGAGACGGGTTACGTGCTGACGGCCGACGAGGTCGCGGAGGACGCGGCGCGCGCGGCGAAGGCGTCGTCGCCGGTGGACACGGGAGACCTGGTGACGTCCTGAGCCGCGTCCCCGGCCGAGGGCCGCTGCCCAGGGGTCAGATCCTGCGGCCCATGAGGACGTCGTCCACGTACACGCCGCCCAGCCGGAACTCGTCCGGCTGGATCCCCTCGACCACGAAGCCCTCCGACTCGTACAGCCTGCGCGCGGGCGTGTTGTGGCCCAGGACGCGCAGAGTGATCCGGCGTGCGCCCTGGCGGCGGGCCTCCTCGACGACGGCACGGATCAGCGCCCGGCCCACTCCCTTGCCGCGGGCCTCGTCGGCGACGGCGAGGCCCTGGATCTGCCGTACGTGGGAGTTGGACGCGAGCGGGGTCGGGAATCCGAGCCGTACGTAGCCGACGAGCCGCCCGCCCAGTTCGGCGACCAGGTGGTCGCGGGGCCCGAAGCGGTCGTTGAAGAACGGCTCGTACGGCGGCTCTTCCCGGGGCCTGACCGCGTGCTGGTAGGACCAGACCGCGCGGTCGAGACGGCCCAGCGCCTCTTCGTCCCCGGGCAGCGCGGTGCGTATGTACGGCTCGGACATGCCCGTCACTGTAGAGCCGGCGCGCCGGGCGCCGCCCCCCGGCCGCGGGCACCCTCGGCGCGGTGCTCCCGGGGTGATTGACGCAGGATGGGGTCATGGAAGCTTCGCGAATCGCCGTGGCCGGCGCGTCCGGTCTCATCGGTACGGCCCTGGTGCGCTCACTGACCGCCGACGGGCACGAGGTGGTGCGGCTGGTACGCCGTACGCCCCGGGCGGACGACGAGGTCGAATGGGACCCCGAGCGGAGTTACGTGGACGCGGTGGGCCTGTCCGGCTGCGACGCCGTGGTGAACCTCGCGGGCGCCGGGATCGCCGACCGCCGCTGGTCGGACGCCTACAAGCGGACGATCCGCGACAGCCGGCTCCTCGGCACCGCCACGCTCGCGGAGGCCGCCGCCTCCCTCGACCGGCCGCCGAAGGTCTTCCTGAACGGCAGCGCCATGGGCTTCTACGGGGACACCGGCACGCGGGCCGTGGACGAGAGCGCGCCCCCCGGGGACGGGTTCCTGCCCTCACTGTGCGTGGAGTGGGAGGCGGCGGCGGCGCCCGCGCGGGAGGCGGGCGTACGGACCGTCTTCGCCCGCACCGGACTGGTGGTGGCCTCGAAGGGTGGTGCCTGGGGGCGGCTGTTCCCGCTGTTCAAGGCGGGGCTCGGCGGGCGGATGGGGGACGGGCGGCAGTACTGGAGCTATATCGCGCTGCACGACCACGTGGCCGCGCTGCGGTTCCTGATCGATTCCGAGTCGCTGTCCGGGCCCTTCAACCTGACGGCTCCCGAGCCGCTCACCAACGCCGAGATCACGGCCGCCATGGGGCGCGTCCTGCACCGGCCCACACTGTTCCCGGTGCCCGCGCCCGTCCTGAAGGCGGTGCTCGGCGAGATGGCCCAGGAGGTGCTGGGCAGCCAACGCGTCCTTCCCACCCGGTTGCTGGAGTCGGGCTTCACTTTCGCGTTCCCCGGCATCGAGGAGGCCGTTCGGGCGGCCCAGGCATAGGGGTACGGCGGCGGCCGTGACGGGTGGTCGGCGCAGGCCGGGTCGCCGCGGGCATGGTTCGCGCGCCGTGCTCCTGACCACATGCGACCGGCGTGCGACCGTGCCCTGTTCATGCGCGAGTTCCTCCGGCCGGTCGCGGCCCTACTCTCGTCCCGAAGTCGGGTATTCCGGATGCCCGTTGGGGGCGGGACGCCTCCAAGCAGCCGCGCGACCTCTAGGAGGGGCACGTGCTTGAGCCCGCTTGCCAGGCGGACGTCGTCATCGTGGGGGCCGGGGTCGCGGGACTCTCGGCCGCCCAACGGCTGAACAGCGCAGGTGTGTCGACCGTCGTCCTGGAAGCCGCCCCTCAGGTGGGCGGCCGTATGGCGACGGAGAAGATCGACGGTTTCCGTCTCGACCGCGTCGGACGGCTCCTCTCCACGTCGTACCCCGAACTGCGGCTGACGCCGGGCCTGGGCTCCCTCGTCCTGCGCCCGTTCGCCGCCGGTGTCCTCGTCCACGCCGAGGGGCGTGTGCACCGGGCGGGTGAGCCCGCGAGCGCCGGGGGCGCAAGGGGCGCACTCGACGCGGCGCGCGCCTTTGTGAGCCCCCCTCGCAGGCTCAGGCAGCTGCCCCCGGCCGCCGCCGCGCCCGTGTCGCGGGCGTACCCCCCGCTCGGCGGCGCCCTCGACCAGGCCCGGCTGGCCGCGGCCCTCGGCCGGATCGCGACGGTCCCCGTGGAGCGGCTGCTGGCCCGGCCCGAGCGGCCCGCCGGACGGGCGCTCGCGGCACGCGGCATGCCGGCCCGTACGGTCGAGGGTTTTCTGCGCCCCCTCCTGGCGGCGCTGCTCTGCGATCCGGATCTGACGACGTCCAGCCGGTGCGCCGACCTCGCGCTCCGGGCCTTCGCCTCCGGGCGGCTGTGCCTGCCCGAGGGCGGTGCCGACACCCTGCCGGAGCTGCTCGCCGGGGCCCTGCCGCCGGGGACGGTCCGTACCGGAGTGCGGGCCACCGCCGTCTCGACCACATCCGTGACGACGGCCGAACACGGTGAACTCCGTTGCCGGGCCGTCCTGGTGGCGACCGGCGCCCGTGCCGCGGCGGAGCTGCTGCCCGGTCTGCGGGTGCCGCCGTGCCACCCGGTGACGGTGGTGCACCACACGGCGGACGAGCCGCCCATGACGGACGCGGCACTGCTCCTGGACGCGGACCGCCGGGGGCCGGTGGCCCATACGGCGGTCATCAGTCAGGTCGACCCGTCCCGCGCGCCCGCGGGCCGCGCCCTGGTCTCGTCGACGGTCCTGGGCGCACCGCCCGCGGACACCGACCGCACGGTACGCGCGCACCTGTCCGCCCTCTACGGCACCGCCACGCACCGCTGGGAGCTGCTGGCGGTCCGCCACACGCCCGACGCCGTCCCGGCGATGCCGCCGCCGCACGACCTGCGCCGTCCGGTGCGCCTGCTGGCGGGCCTGTACGTCTGCGGCGACCACCGCGACACCAGCACGGTCCAGGGCGCGCTGCGCTCGGGGCGGCGGGCGGCGAGGGCGCTCCTGAAGGACCTGGGCGTCCCCGCGACGGCGCCGGTGGTTGCCCCGTTACCGGCCTCCACGGCGGCTTAGCCCCTCCCGGGGGGCGGTCGAAGGTCGGCTGCGGGCCCGTGGTGGCTGGTCGCGCAGTTCCCCGCGCCCCTGAACGCAGGCCCCCCGCCAAGCCGGAGTGGAGGTCCCGACGCGGGGCAGGACCTCCACTCCCCCGGCCGGTTCCCCGCGCCCTGTCAGGGACGCGGGGAACGGCGCAATCTGTTGTCTTGCAGGGGCGCGGGGAACAGCGCAGTCTTTATGTCTTGCAGGGGCGCGGGGAACAGCGCAACCTTTTGCCCTGTCAGGGGCGCGGGGAACAGCGCCATCTTTTGTCTTGCAGGGGCGCGGGGAACAGCGCGAGCAGGTGTCCTTTTTTGGGGGCGCGGGGAACGGCGCGAGCAGCCACGGCCGGCCCGCAGCCGGAACGACCCGCCGCACCCGGCCCCGAAAGGGGCGCGGGGAACGGCGCATCGGTTGTCGTCGACGGGGCGCGGGGAACGGCGCGACCGGTCGCAGCAAGCCCGCAGCCGAAGCGCGCCCTCCCCGGGCTCAGCCGAGAGCCGCGACCTTGTCGCGATACCCCCGTACCGGCGCGGCATCCCGATACGGCTCCAACCGCCGCTCGAAGTCCCGCACATACTCCAGCGCCCGGACCGACCGCATCTCGGACGCCTGCGCAGCCGCCTCCGCCCCCAACTGGCACGCCTGGTCCAGCTCTCCGAGCCCGAGCCGCGCCGAGGCGAGGACCACCCGGCAGAAGAGCCGGCTGCGCGCGTATCCGGGCGAGCGCAACTGCAGCGACCGCTCGGCATGCTGGGCCGCCGCCCGGTACTGCTGCAGATCCCGGTGGCAGTGCCCGAACTCGTCCGCGAGTTGCGCCTCGTCGAAGAACCGCGCCCAGTAAGGGACTTCGTCCCCCGGCCGGGCGATCTCCAGGGCCCGCTCGGCGCGCACGAGCGAGGCCGTGGCCGCCCGCACCTCGCCGAGCACCCCGTGCCCCCGCGCCTCCACCGCGTACAGCAGCGCCTGGACGACGGGCGGCGCGGACGAACCCACGCCCTGCTGCGCGACCCGGGCCAGTTGCACCGCCTCCCGCCCGTGCCCGAGATAGACGGCCTGCCTGCTCATCGTCACGAGCACGTACGAGCCGTACGCCCGGTCCGCGGCCGCCTGCGAAAGCCGCAGCGCCTGCACGAAGTACCGCTGCGCGAGCCCGTGCGCGGCGATGTCGTACGAGGTCCAGCCCGCCAGCCGGGTCAGATCGGCCGCCGCGGCGAACAGCCGGCGCCCCGTCTGCTCGCCGTACGTGCCGCGGAGCATCGGCTCCAGTTCATGCTCCAGGTACCGCACGAGGGCCTGCCGGGCGTGCCCTCCGCCGTACGCGTTGTCAAGTGTGCGGAAGAGCTCACCGACCGAGCGCAGGGCCGCGATGTCCCCCGCGGTCACCCGCTGCCCGGGCCCGCGCTCCGTCCCCGCACGCTGCCGGAACGGCGGCCTGACCTGTTCCGGCACGGCCAGCGGCTTGACGGAAACCGGTCGACCACCCTGTACGGGGATGCGCGCGGCACCGGGGTCGCCGCGGCTCACCCGGTCGTCGGCCCGGCCGATCAGCCAGTCCCTGCTGGGCACGACGAGCCCCGCCGGGGTGAACGCGATCTTGCGCAGCTCGGCATGACTTCCCGAGTCCTTGCGCCAGAGCCCGCCGACGATGTCGACGGCCTCCTCCGGTGTGGCGGCGAACTCAAGACCCGCGTAGACGGGTGCGCAGGCGTCGAGTCCGAGGTCCTGTGCGCTGAGCCGGCGGCCGAGGCGGCGGGTGAACACCTCGGCGATCAGGGCCGGTGTGGTGCCCCGTGGCTGCTGTCCTCGCAGCCAGCGGGTCACCGATGTCTTGTCGTATCTCAGATCGAGACCGTGTTCGAGGCCGAGCTGGTCCACTCGACGGGCGAGCCCCGCGTTGGAGAACCCCGCTTCTGCGATAAGTGCGGCGAGCTGACGGTTGGGGGTGCGCTGCGCGGGTCGTTCCGTCATCTGCGGTGCGAACTCCTGCCTTCCGGGCTGGGGCTGGGGGCCTGCGCGGGCAGGCGCGGGCGAGGTCGGCCGCCATGCCTTGAGCAGCCCTTATTAGCCTCGTGAACGGCGCGAATGTAGCGGTCTGTAAGCGACCGATCGCACACTTCGACACTCATTCATCCGATCGTGTGAGGATTGCCCGCAGAGCTGACGCGCACCGACCGGACGTACAGTGGCTTGGGGCGTTACGAGCCTTACGGGACCGTTCACGGGCCCCACGAACTCTTGCAAGGGAGGCGCTTGCCGTGAGTGAGCTGCGGTTCGTCCGCATGGGTTTCGGTGCGGACGCCGTCGAGTACCAGGAAGCCTGGGACGAGCAGCGCCGTGTCCACACGGCCCGCTTCCAGGACGAGATCCCCGACACCTGTCTGCTCCTTGAGCACCCGGCGGTCTACACGGCCGGCCGGCGCACGGCGGACAACGAGCGGCCCCTGGACGGCACGCCCGTCATCGACGTGGACCGGGGCGGGAAGATCACCTGGCACGGTCCGGGGCAACTGGTCGGCTACCCGATCCAGAAGCTGCCGCGGCCGGTGGACGTCGTCGCCCATCTCCGGCGCCTTGAGGACGCGATGATCCGCGTCTGCGCGGAGTTCGGCGTCGAGACCAGCCGGGTGGAGGGCCGGGCCGGCGTCTGGGTCCTCGGCGATCCGGTGGACCGGCGGCCGGCGCTCGGCGGGCTCTCCCTCGACTTCGATCCCCGGCTGACGGACGACGAGTTCGACCCGCGGCTGAACGGGCCCGAGTACGCGCCCTCCAACGCCGGGCAGCGGCGTGAGGACCGCAAGATCTGCGCCATGGGGATCCGGGTGGCCAAGGGGGTCACCATGCACGGCTTCGCCCTGAACGTGAACCCCGACGTGTCCAGCTTCGACAAGATCATTCCTTGTGGGATCCGGGATGCGGGGGTTACGTCGCTGGCGCACGAGTTGGGGCGGGACCTCGGCATCCCGGAGGTGCTGCCGGTGGCCGAGCGGCACCTGTCGGACGTCCTGGGGAACGCGGAGCTCTTGCCTCGGGCGGTTGAGGGGGCGGGGGTGTAGGGGCTTTTCTCGCCCCCGCCGCCCCCACCCTTCCCGTCACGTCACGTCACGTCACGTCACGTCACGTACTCGGGGGCTCCGCCCCCGAACCCCCGGTCCTCAAACGCCGGACGGGCTGAGATGTCGCCGGACCGGCGGATGTCTTTCAGCCCGTCCGGCGTTTGAGGACGAGCGCGCAGCGCGATAGGCGGGGGTGAGGGGGCGCAGCCCCCATGCAGTGGACGGGACGGGTAGGGGCGGGTAGGGGCGGCGGGGGCGAAAACAAACGCCCCCGGGAATGCACCCCCCGTCCCGAAGGTTGCCCACCTCGGGGGCCGAGCACCGAACGGGCGTACCCTGGTGTACGCCGAAGAATCGAAGCTACAGGGAGCCGATGTGTCCGCAGTCGCACCCGACGGACGCAAGATGCTGCGCCTGGAGGTCCGGAACGCCCAGACCCCCATCGAGCGCAAGCCCGAGTGGATCAAGACCCGGGCGAAAATGGGTCCCGAATACACCAAGATGCAGAACCTCGTGAAGAGCGAGGGCCTGCACACGGTCTGCCAGGAGGCGGGCTGTCCGAACATCTACGAGTGCTGGGAAGACCGCGAGGCCACGTTCCTCATCGGCGGCGACCAGTGCACGAGGCGCTGCGACTTCTGCCAGATCGACACGGGCAAGCCCGAGGCGCTGGACCGCGACGAGCCCCGCCGCGTGGGCGAGTCCGTGGTCACCATGGACCTCAACTACGCGACCATCACCGGCGTCGCCCGCGACGACCTCGACGACGGCGGCGCCTGGCTGTACGCGGAGACGGTCCGCCAGATCCACCAGCAGACCGCGGACCGCGCCGAGGGCCGGACCAAGGTCGAGCTGCTCGCCCCGGACTTCAACGCCGAGCCGGCCCAGCTCGCCGAGGTCTTCTCCTCCCGCCCGGAGGTCTTCGCCCACAACGTGGAGACGGTCCCCCGCATCTTCAAGCGCATCCGGCCGGGCTTCCGGTACGAGCGTTCACTGAAGGTCATCACCGAGGCACGCGACTACGGCCTGGTCACGAAGTCGAACCTGATCCTCGGCATGGGCGAGACCCGCGAAGAGGTCAGCGAGGCCCTGCGCCAGCTCCATGAGGCGGGCTGCGAGCTGGTCACCATCACGCAGTACCTGCGGCCCTCCGTGCGCCACCACCCCGTCGAGCGCTGGGTGAAGCCGCACGAGTTCGTGGAGCTGAAGGAGGAGGCCGACCAGATCGGCTTCTCCGGAGTCATGTCGGGCCCGCTGGTCCGCTCCTCGTACCGGGCCGGCCGCCTCTACCAGATGGCCATCGAGAAGCGCGGTTCGTACGTCGCCTCGCAGGCCGTCTGAGCCGTATCGGCCTCCATCGGTCACACCGCCGGGTGGCACGCGGTGCCAGCTGATCGTGTGAATCTGCGCACAAGTGGCTACTCACCAGTAATGGCCTGTACGACGCGGTCCTGAGCGTCCCCGCAGATGGGGGCCACATCAGGGCCGCGTCCAGGTTTCAGGCCCGCGCATCAAGGCTTCATCGGCGTTTGACCGGTCGGTCACGCCCTGGTAACACCATTCAGTGACGCTGGTCCTACACCCCGTAGAGCCTTAGCCAGAGCCGCCGTCCCGAGGGGGGACCCCCATCATGCAGGCCGCGCCCGTACGCGCCACAGCGATTCCGTCGTTCACCGATGCACTCCGTGCCGTCGAGACCCTGCTCCTGAGCAGTGGCCAGCGCACCGCCCGTCGCAACGCCTGGACGTCCGTCCTGGAGGACCGTCGCCGCGCCAAGGACCGCGTCGAGACACAGCGTGTCGTGGAGCAGTCCTTCGTCACCCGCCTCTGAAACGAGGACGCGTGCACGTACGCGGGTCACTTCGGGCCCCGTGACGACGGCCGACCCGGCACCGCCGTCGTCGGCGCTTCCCCCGACACGTAGACTTCACGGCATGGCGAGGAAGGAACCCGCAGCGGACGCTGCGAACCCCGGGCGACTCAAGCAGATCGCTCTGACTTACAAGATGACCCGCAAGGCCGACAAAAAGATCGGTCTTGTACTCGCGGCTGTCGGAATCGTCACCCTTGGTGTCTTCCTCGCGATCGGCTTCTGGATCGGTTACCCGATCTATCTCGGCATTCTCGGCCTCCTGCTCGCCTTCCTCGCGTCGGCGATCGTCTTCGGGCGCCGGGCCGAGCGGGCGGCCTTCGGCCAGATGGAGGGCCAGCCGGGCGCGGCGGCGGCGGTGCTCGACAATGTCGGGCGCGGCTGGACGACGACCCCGGCCGTGGCGATGAACCGCAGCCAGGACGTGGTCCACCGGGCCGTGGGCAAGGCCGGCATCGTGCTGGTGGCCGAGGGCAACCCGAACCGGGTGAAGAGCCTGCTGGCCGCCGAGAAGAAGAAGATGGCCCGCATCGTCGCGGACGTGCCGGTGCACGACATCCTCGTCGGCACGGGCGAGGGCCAGGTCGAGCTGAAGAAGCTCCGTACGACGATGGTGAAGCTGCCGCGCGTACTGACCGGCCCGCAGGTCACCGCGACCAACGACCGGCTGCGCGCCCTCGGCGACCTGATGAGCAACATGCCGCTCCCCAAGGGCCCGATGCCCAAGGGAATGCGGATGCCACGCGGCGGGAAGATGCGCTAGCGCCGCACCTGAGCTCCACTGGAACGGGGCGTTCCGGAATCACCGACGGTTCCGGGGCGCCTCTTTCTCATGCCCGCGCCTCCTCATGCCCGCGCCTTCTTCATGTCCGCACCAGCGGTGGGTCAGATCCTGACCTCGACCGTGCGGGCCAGGCGGTCGTGCAGCCCGCGTCCGTCGCGGTCCCAGATCAGGGCCGGGAGCGCGAGGCACAGCAGGACCGTGCGCAGGAGAGCGCTCAGCGGGTTGACCGTGCCGGTCCGCAGGGCGAGGACCCGCAGGCCGAACAGCCGCTTGCCGGGTGTGAAGCCGAGGGTGCCCACGGTCAGCACGCTCGCCACGAAGAAGATGAGCAGCGCCCAGTTACCGGTCGCCTGGCCGTAGCCGTCGGTGATCAGGCCGTATGCGATCAAGGTGCACAGGCCCCAGTCGACGGCGAGGGCGCCCAGGCGCCTGCCGGGGCGCGCGATGGAGCCGGGGCCCGACTCGGGCAGGCCCAGCTGCTCTCCGCGGTATCCGAAGTCGGCACCGGCGTCCTCCGCGGCCGCGCGGGGCCCGGACAGCCACGATCCGATTGCTTGCCTGTTGTCCACCCGTCCACGGTACTGCGACCGTTTTGCCATGCGGACAGGTGGGGTACACCGGAGCTCGTCCGGTTAACTTGGGTGAAACAAATGGGTCACGCTGGAGAAATCACCCGTCCTTAAGGTCGGGCTCAGCGTGTGCCACCGCACTGGCCGCACGAACGAACTACCACCCCGGTCCGAAGTGAGCGGGAGTAGGAGGAGCTGGATGTTCCAGAACGCCGACGAGGCCAAGAAGTTCATCAAGGACGAGGACGTCAAGTTCGTCGACGTCCGCTTCTGCGACCTGCCGGGTGTGATGCAGCACTTCACGATTCCGGCAGAGGCCTTCGACCCGACCGAGGAACTGGCCTTCGACGGCTCCTCCATCCGCGGCTTCCAGGCCATCCACGAGTCCGACATGGCGCTCCGCGCCGACCTGTCCACCGCGCGCGTCGACTCCTTCCGCCGCGACAAGACGGTCAACATCAACTTCTTCATCCACGACCCGATCACGGGTGAGCAGTACTCCCGTGACCCGCGCAACGTGGCGAAGAAGGCCGAGGCGTACCTCGCGTCGACCGGTATCGCCGACACCGCGTTCTTCGGCCCCGAGGCCGAGTTCTACGTGTTCGACAGCGTGCGCTTCGACACCAAGGCGAACGAGGCGTTCTACCACATCGACTCCGAGGCCGGTGCCTGGAACACCGGTGCGGTCGAGAACAACCGCGGTTACAAGGTCCGTTACAAGGGCGGCTACTTCCCGACCCCGCCGGTCGACCACTTCGCCGACCTGCGTGCCGAGATCTCCCTGGAGCTGGCCAAGTCCGGCCTCCAGGTCGAGCGTCAGCACCACGAGGTGGGCACCGCCGGCCAGGCCGAGATCAACTACAAGTTCAACACGCTGCTCGCCGCGGCCGACGACCTCCAGCTCTTCAAGTACATCGTGAAGAACGTGGCCTGGCGCAACGGCAAGACCGCGACCTTCATGCCGAAGCCGATCTTCGGTGACAACGGCTCGGGCATGCACATCCACTCGTCGCTGTGGGCGAACGGCGACCCGCTGTTCTACGACGAGGCCGGCTACGCGGGCCTGTCGGACACCGCCCGCTTCTACATCGGCGGCATCCTCAAGCACGCCCCGTCGCTGCTGGCCTTCACCAACCCGACGGTGAACTCGTACCACCGCCTGGTCCCCGGCTTCGAGGCCCCGGTCAACCTGGTGTACTCGCAGCGCAACCGCTCCGCGGCCATGCGTATCCCGATCACCGGCTCGAACCCGAAGGCCAAGCGCGTCGAGTTCCGCGCGCCCGACTCCTCCGGCAACCCGTACCTCGCCTTCTCGGCGCTGCTGCTCGCGGGCCTCGACGGCATCAAGAACAAGATCGAGCCGGCCGAGCCGATCGACAAGGACCTCTACGAGCTGGCGCCCGAGGAGCACGCGGGCGTGGCGCAGGTCCCGACCTCGCTCCCGGCCGTCCTCGACCGCCTTGAGGCCGACCACGAGTTCCTGCTCGCCGGCGACGTCTTCACGTCCGACCTGATCGAGACGTGGATCGACTTCAAGCGCACGAACGAGATCGCCCCGCTGCAGCTGCGTCCGCACCCGCACGAGTTCGAGCTGTACTACGACGTGTGATCGATCCGGTGTCCGCCCGGTGTCCGGCCGTCGCCGACCGGTATCGCTCGGCGCCGTCGACACACAGAGCCTCGCGGCTTGATCGGAGCCCCGCCATCGCCCCTCGGGCGAAGGCGGGGCTTCGTCACTTCTTGACGTTCCACGGGCGTTCGCGGCGGTAGCGGCGTTCCCACCTGGCCATGCGGTCGCGGCGCCGGCGGTACGAGTGGTAGTCGCTGTCCATCCGGGTCGCGGAGCTCGAACCCGAACTCGAACCGCCGCCCGGCGACGAGCCGGGGGCACTCTGGTCCACTCGGACGTGGCGGACGTAGAGATAGATCAGGGCGGCTGCGGCGAGCCACCAGACGGGGCTGTTGATGCCCAGGACTAGCAGGACCAGGATCGCCAGAATGATCAAGGTACCCATGGCGGGTCTCCTTGTGCGTGGGTGATGGTGGGACCTTGAGCTGTCCGACGCGGTGCCCCACCGGGCGCCGGGCCGTCGGTGACGTCGAGAGTAGTCCTCAGGATGCCGGGCGATCCCTGTCCGACGGAAACGAATAACGGCCGGGTCCGCTTACGAGCAGTCACAAAACAGCCCGGGGTCAAGCGAAAACGTCACAGAGGGGAGCAATGAGGGTGCTCCGGAGTGAGTAAATCTGCGTCCGGGGCCACCGCGCTCCTCGCCCCCGCCCCGGCTCCCGCTGGGCCCAGCGCCCCGACGGCGAGATCGCCTGGCGACTGCTGGACACCAGGAACGCGGACGGCGGGAACGCGGACGGCGGGGGTTCGGGGGCCGAGGCCTCGGACGCGATCGAGACGGAGGCCGACCGGCTGCGGTCGTGGATGGGGCCGACCCGGGTCACCCCTCGCTTCCGGACACCGCTGGAGCGGGAGTTGGCGTCCGCCTGACGCCGAGGAACCAGGTCCGCGCGCCGACGCGCCGCCCGGGACGCGGGCGGCGCTACGGGCGTGGGCTCAGCGGGCGTACCTCATCAGCGCCCGCACCATGTGGCAGGTCGTGTCCGACGGGGGGTGTACGCCTATGAGTGCGGCCGTGGTGCGGATCGTGTCGTTGTGGGCTTGCCTGGGTACGTAGACGCCGGAGTCGAGGAGGGCGATGGCCAGCCGCATCGCCTTGAGGCGGCGGTTGTGCGTGACGTACCACTCACGCGGGCGCCCCGGTGGCAGCGGGCGTTTCTCGACGGGCTGGTAGGGCAGGTCGAGTTGGACCGCCCTCCTGGCTGTGGACTGGGTGGGCAGCGGACTCAGTGCGGCAGCGGGCACAGGCATCCTCCTGTCGCGGTCAGGGCGCCGGTCGGCGTCTCCGGCGGCACCCTCGAACACTGCTTCTATTCTACTGCCGCCCACTGACAATCGCCCCTGGCCACAGGCACTTTGGGGGTGGCGTGACACGTGAGTGGCACGGGGTTCTCACGTACCTTGTGCGGCATGGAGATCTGGATCAATCCGGCCTGTTCGAAGTGCCGCGGCGCCATCGGCCTGCTGGACGCGGAGGGGGCCGAGTACACGGTCAGGCGGTATCTGGAGGACGTGCCGAGCGAGGCCGAGATCCGGGAGGTCCTGGAGCGGCTCGGTCTTGAGCCCTGGGACATCACCCGGACCCAGGAGGCCGAGGCGAAGGAGCTGGGGCTGAAGGAGTGGGCCCGTGACGCCGGTTCGCGGGAGCGGTGGGTCACGGCGCTGGCCGGGCATCCCCGGCTCATCCAGCGGCCCATCATCACCGCGGAGGACGGGACCGCCGTCGTCGCGCGGACGGACGAGGCGGTGCGGGACGCCCTGGACCGGCGGTCCTGACGATCCCGATCCTCGCAGCCACCGACAGCCCTGACGGCCCCGACAGCCCAGGGCTCAACTGCCATGTGATCCACGTTACTCAAGTGACTCGTGTCAACGACTGAGCAAGCCTGTTCGGTATCTCGTACATAACGGCGAACGGCCGCCGCCAGGGGCGGCCGGGGACAGGAGCCGTTGATGTCGCGCAGAAGAACTCTCGGGACGAAGAAGAAGATCGCCCTGCTGGTGAGCGCCGCCGCGGTGGCCGGAGGCGGGGCCTTCGCCCTGGCCGCCACGTCGAACGCGACACCGGCCACGAACTCCGCGCAGCCCTCCACGAAGTCCTCCGTGGTGTGCGACGGACTGGCCACCGCCCTCGGCAACAACGAGAAGTTCATCGAGGGACAGCGCACCGCCCCGGACGCCCAGTCCGATGCGCGGATCGCCAACCGCGAAGCCGTCATCGCCCAGATCAAGGTGCAGCAGGAGGCCTCCGGGTGCACGGTCGGCGAGTCCGACGCCAACGTGGGTGAAGGGGCCGGAGCCGGTACGGGGGCAGGGACCGAGGCGCCGCCCGCCGCGTCCGCCCCCGCCGGGCAGCCGTCGCAGGACGCGTCCGCCCCCGCCGCCGGAGGTGACGACGCCGCGGTCGGCGAGCAGGTCTGCAACGGGTCCACGGTCACCCTCTCCGGTGAGGCGGGCGCGCCCGCCGCGTCCAGCAACCAGTTCCCCGCCGGTACGAAGCTCAAGGTCACGAACCTGGACAACAACAAGTCCACGACCGTGGAGGTCACCTCGGTCTCCGGCAGCTGCGCGCTCCTGAACAACGAGGCGTTCGAGCAGGTCCGCGAGCCCGGCAAGTTCCTGATCCGCAAGGCCCTCATCGAGAAGGTGGGCTGACGGGCCCCACCGGACCGCTCTGTTCGCCCGCACTGGCCCCGCGCCGCCGCAGGCTCTTCGGCCGCTCTGTTCGCCCGCTCTGTCCCGCCCGCTCTGTTTCGCGCCGGGTGGCGGCCCGTGCCGCCACCTGTCCGAAACCCATCGCATACGAGTCGGGGGTGCTCTCCGTGGGTGACCCGCACCACAGAGGCGTCAGGTAACACGGGGTTCACATCCGGGCAATGATCGGGAAACCGCCTGTTGACAGGCTTCGGGCATCCTCCGCGGCGCCCCAGTGCCGCAGCGCCGCAGCTCCCGCACTGCGCTTAGAGACCCACCCCGAAGGATGTGGCCCGTGACCTTCAAGGCTGAGTACATCTGGATCGACGGCACCGAGCCGACGGCCAAGCTCCGTTCGAAGACGAAGATACTGGCCGACGACGCGAAGGGTGCGGAGCTGCCGATCTGGGGCTTCGACGGGTCCTCCACGAACCAGGCCGAGGGCCACGCCTCGGACCGCGTGCTCAAGCCGGTCGCGACCTACCCGGACCCGATCCGCGGCGGTGACGACGTCCTCGTCATGTGCGAGGTCCTCAACATCGACATGACGCCGCACGAGTCCAACACCCGTGCCGCGCTCAGCGAGGTCGCGGAGAAGTTCGCCGCTCAGGAGTCGATCTTCGGCATCGAGCAGGAGTACACCTTCTTCAAGGGCGAGCGTCCGCTCGGCTTCCCCGTGGGCGGCTTCCCCGCCGCGCAGGGCGGCTACTACTGCGGCGTCGGCTCCGACGAGATCTTCGGCCGTGACATCGTCGAGGCCCACCTGGACAACTGCCTCAAGGCCGGTCTCGCCATCTCCGGCATCAACGCCGAGGTCATGCCCGGCCAGTGGGAGTTCCAGGTCGGTCCGGTCTCCCCGCTGGAGGTCTCCGACCAGCTGTGGGTGGCCCGCTGGCTGCTCTACCGCACCGCCGAGGACTTCGACGTCTCCGCGACGCTGGACCCGAAGCCGGTGAAGGGCGACTGGAACGGCGCCGGTGCGCACACCAACTTCTCCACGAAGGCGATGCGCGAGGGGTACGAGGCGATCATCACCGCGTGCGAGTCGCTGGGCGAGGGCTCGAAGCCGCTCGACCACGTCAAGAACTACGGCGCGGGCATCGACGACCGGCTGACAGGTCTGCACGAGACGGCGCCGTGGAACGAGTACTCGTACGGTGTGTCCAACCGTGGTGCGTCGGTCCGTATCCCCTGGCAGGTCGAGAAGGACGGCAAGGGGTACATCGAGGACCGCCGTCCGAACGCGAACGTCGACCCGTATGTGGTGACTCGGCTGATCGTCGACACGTGCTGTTCCGCGCTGGAGAAGGCTGGGCAGGTCTGAACCGGCCGTTCTGCTTGAGGGGGCGCTCACCTGCGTGGTGGGCGCCCTTTCGCGTCCGCTCACGGGGGCATGGGGGTTGTGGGGGGGCGTGCTGGCCGGTGGGGGCCGTTCGCGCCGTTCCCCGCGCCCCTCGGGGGCGGCCCGTGTGCGGGCGCTCCGGCGATCGTGGGTGTCCGGACAGTGAGAGGAGGCTGATGTTGCGGGGCTGTGTCTGCTTCAATGGAGGCATGGCCAACTTCCAGGAGTGCATCGCTACGGGTCGTCACGACCTTGAGCCCTTCTGGCCTTCCCGTCAGCACCACGACTTCGACCGGGTGTGTTGTCGCGTGACGAACGCGCGGGCCCTCTAAAGCCGTACACCGGCCTTCGGCCAGCGCGCACGACGTACGTCCTCGACGACCTCTCGCGCGAAAAGAGCTGACCTCTCATGGCGAACACCCGCTCCTTCTCCTCCGTGGCCACCGCCACCTCCCCGGCCCCGGCCCCTTCCACCGGCTCCGCACGCCATCGACTGCGTGCCGTCGACCGGGACGAGGTGGTCGACGTCACCGACTTCCTGCCGCCGGGCGCCACCTGGCTGCCCGCTCCCCCGCACACCCTGCCCGCGCTGCCGGGCCACCCGCCGATGATCGGGTACCTGGTCCTCGTACCCGCCGACCAGCCCTCCCTCCTGCCGGTCGCGGTGCCGGAGACGGCGCCGGGGACGGAGGCAGTGGCGGCGGCATCCGAGAGGTCCGGCGTGACCGGCGAAACCGGTCACGACTTCCCCGTGCGGGTCGACACCGTCCAGCGCACCGCCGCGGTCGACGGGCGCCCGCTCGACCTCACGTACCTGGAGTTCGAGCTGCTCGCGCACCTGGTGGCGCATCCGCACCGGGTGCACACCCGCGACCAGTTGGTCACCACGGTGTGGGGCTACGGACACGTGGGCGACGGCCGGACCGTCGACGTCCACATCGCCCGCCTGCGCCGCAAGCTCGGCGTGGAGCACCGGGACACCATCAGGACCGTGCGGCGCGTCGGCTACAAGTACGCACCCGCCACGGGAAGCTGATGCACCCGGCGGCGGGACGGTTTGCCTGTGGGCAGAACTCCGTTCCGCCGCACGGCTGACCGGGGCAGAGTCCCCTTCATGAGACTTCTGATGCTGGGTGGTACGGAGTTCGTGGGGCGGGCCGTCGTGGAGGCGGCGCTGGGGCGCGGCTGGGACGTGACCGTCTTCCACCGCGGCCTGCACGACCCGCCCGCGGGCGTACGTTCCCTGCACGGCGACCGCACCGCGCCCGACGGGCTCGCGGCCCTCGCCGAGGACGCACAGGGGCCCGGCGGCACATGGGACCTCGTGGTCGACACCTGGTCGGGCGCTCCCCGCGTGGTCCGGGACTCCGCGCGGCTCTTGAAGGACCGCGTCCGGCGGTACGTGTACGTGTCGAGCTGCTCCGTGTACGCGTGGCCGCAGCCGGCCGGTTACGACGAGAGCGGCCCGCTGGTCGAGGGCGCCTCCCCCGACGCCGGACAGACCGACTACGCGCGCGACAAGCGCGGTGGCGAGCTGGCCGTGCTCGACGCCTTCGGCGAGGAGCGGGCGCTGCTGGTACGGGCCGGTCTGATCCTCGGCCCGTACGAGAACATCGGCCGGCTGCCGTGGTGGCTCACCCGTGCGGCCCGCGGCGGGCCCGTGCTCGCGCCCGGCCCCCGTGAACTGCCGCTCCAGTACATCGACGTCCGCGACCTCGCCGAGTGGACCCTGGCGGCCGTGGAGGGCGGCAGCGGCGTGGAGGGCGGGGCGAGTGGGGCGAGTGGGGCGAGTGGGGCGTACAACCTCATCAGTCCTTCGGGGCACGCGACCACGCGGACGTTGCTCGACGCCTGCGCGCGGGTGACGGGCGGGCGGGCCGAACTGCGGTGGACCGAGCCGGAGATGATCCTGGCGGCCGGTGTCGAGCCCTGGACGCAGTTGCCCGTGTGGGTGCCGCCGGACTCCGAGCTGCACGACATGCTGCACCGCGTCGACGTGTCGAAGGCGGTACGGGCCGGGCTCCGCTGCCGCCCCGTCTCCGAGACGGTGGCCGACACCTGGGACTGGCTCCAGGACATCGGCGGTGTCCCGCCCCGACGCCCCGACCGTCCCGTGGTCGGACTCGATCCCGCCGTGGAGGAGAAGCTCCTGCGTGGCTGAGACCGGGACGGGGGTGGTGCTGGCACCACCCCCGTCCCGGTGGCTCGGCCCCCTGCCCACGGCGGCGGGTTGGGCGAGACTGAGGGCATGGACACCAACGGGGATCGCGGGGATCAAGGGGATCGCGGGAAGGACACGGCGGGCGGGCGGGTGCGTACCGCCGCCCTCGACGGAGTGCGGGCCCTGCTGCTGGCCGTCGTGGCGGCGGCCGGGTCGATCGTCCTCTTCGTGCTCTCCGCCGTGTCGATCGTGCTCGTGCCGGTGGGCATCGGCATCGTCACGACGCCCTGGGTACTGGCCGCCGTACGCGGCTTCGCCGACCGGCGGCGGCTGCTGGCGGCCCGGTGGGGCGGGGTGCGGATCCCGCCCGCGTACCGGCCGGTCCCCAAGGACGCAAATCCCTGGGGGCGGTGTTTCCATCTGCTCGGCGATCCGGCCGTCCGGCGGGACCTCCTGTGGCTGCCGGTGGACATGACCGCGGGCGTCGTCACCGCGGTGCTGCCCGCGGCGCTGCTCCTCTACCCCTTCGAGGGGTTCGTGCTGGCCGCCGGGCTGTGGCGGGTCTTCACCGACGGCAGCCACGTCGGCTGGTGGTACGGATTCGTGCCGGTCGGCGGGCAGCTCAGCGCCCTCGCCGCGGGAGCCCTGGGCGCCGCCCTGCTCGTCCTCGGTGTGTATACGATCCCCTTCCTGCTGCGCGTCCACTTCCTGCTGACCCGCTCCGTCCTGGCGTCCGGGCAGGGCGAACTCGCCCAGCGGGTCCGCGTCCTCACGCAGACGCGTCGCGACGCCGTCGACACCTCAGCGGCCGAACTGCGCCGTATCGAGCGGGATCTGCACGACGGGGCCCAGGCCCGGCTGGTCGCGATGGGCATGGACCTCGGCACGATCGAGGCCCTGATCGAGAAGGACCCGGCGAAGGCCAGACAGTTGGTGGCGCAGGCCCGCCGGTCCTCCGCCGAGGCCCTCACCGAACTCCGGGACCTCGTACGCGGCATCCATCCCCCCGTACTCGCCGAACGCGGACTCGGGGACGCCGTACGGGCGTTGGCGCTGCGGATGCCCCTCGCCACGGAGGTCGACGTGGACCTGCCCGGCCGCCTCGGGGCACCGGTGGAGTCGGCGGCGTACTTCGCCGTCAGCGAGGTCCTCACCAACGCGGTCAAGCACTCGGGCGCCGAGCGCGTCTGGGTCGACCTGCACCACACCCCGGAGCACGGCGGCATGCTGCGGATCTCCGTCATCGACGACGGCGGGGGCGGCGCCGCGATCGGCGGGGGTTCGGGACTCTCCGGAGTCGAACGGCGACTCGGTACATTCGACGGCGTCCTGGCCGTCAGCAGTCCCGCGGGCGGTCCCACCATGGTGACCATGGAGATCCCTTGCGAGTTGTCCTAGCCGAAGACCTGTTCCTGCTGCGCGACGGTCTGGTCCGGATGCTGGAGGCGTTCGACTTCGAGATCGCCGCCGCCGTCGGGAGCGGGCCCGAACTGACCCGGGCGCTCGCGGAGTTGGAGCCGGATGTCGCCGTGGTCGACGTACGGCTGCCGCCCTCGCACACGGACGAGGGCCTGCAGTGCGCGCTGGCGGCCCGCCGGGCCAGACCCGGGCTGCCGGTCCTCGTCCTGTCCCAGCACGTCGAGCAGTTGTACGCGCGTGAGCTGCTCGCCGACGGGATCGGCGGGGTCGGATACCTGCTGAAGGACCGGGTGTTCGACGCCGAGCAGTTCATCGACGCGGTGCGCCGGGTGGCCGCGGGCGGCACGGCGATGGACCCGCAGGTCATCCAGCAGTTGCTGTCGCGGCGCCAGGGCGACGGCCGGCCGCTGGGGCGGCTGACACCTCGCGAGCTGGAGGTTTTGGAACTGATGGCGCAGGGCAGGTCGAATGCGGCGATCGCGGGCCAACTCGTGGTCACGGAGCGGGCGATCGCCAAGCACACGTCCAACATCTTCCAGAAGCTCGGCCTGGACGTCTCGGACGACGACAACCGTCGCGTCCTGGCCGTTCTCGCCTATTTGGACCAGGGCCGGTGAAAGGGTTCATAAGCAAGGAGGGCGAGGACCGGCCGGAAGCGTTCCCAAGTTTCATCCCCGTTCATCTCCGCTGAATGATATTCAACATTCTCCGCTCAACTGCCGTTGTTTCAGGGGCTTCTGGGCCCCTTGCGGCAGGATTGCGCCACGGAACTCCCATCAATTTCTGAGGCCTCTGAACGCCCCAGGAACCTCCTCCGTATTGGACGGAGCCGCTTCACCTCCTGCCGGGCGCCTCAATGCCCCCGCAAGGAAGCCAGAGGGAGTTCCATGGGACGCACGAACAGAAAACGCCGCTCCACGCTCGCCAACCGGGCGATAGCCGCATCGGCGGCTCTCGCGCTGGGTGGCGGCGGTCTGCTCGCGGCCAACATCTACGCTTCGGCGGGCGAGAGCAAGAACTCGACGAAGAACGCGCAGACGACCGCCGCCTCGGTGGCCACGATCAAATGCCCGGACGTCGGCCAGAAGCTGACCTCCGTGCCCAAGCGCGCCCGTGCCGGCGTCGACAAGGAGCTGGCAAAACTCGACCAGCAGGTCACGGAGGCCTATAAGCGCCTCGCCGACACTCGACAGGCCCAGGCGGGGGACCCCGGCTACGTCAACAACGCCATCCTCAGCCCCCTGAAGTCCAAGCGTGTTGCCACGATCGACAGGATCAGCAACAACATCAAGCGCGCGGGCGGCAAGGGTCCGAGAGGAGGCGGCAAGCTCGCGAACTGTCAGGGTGTGCCTGCCGAGACGCCCGCCGGCGGGGGCCAGGGCAACAACGGCGGCCAGGCAGGTAACAACGGTGGCCAGGCAGGTAACGGTGGCCAGGCAGGCAATGGCGGCCAGGCCGGCAACGGCGGCGGCCAGGGTGGAGACGGCGGTAACGGCGGTCAGGCCGAAAACGGGCCCGTGGCAGCCGACTTCCAGGACATCACCCAGGTCCAGCCGAACGGCGGCCCGAAGGGTGTGGGCGCGAACGGGCTTCCCGCGAACGGGGACACCGGTTCCACCGGCACCTTCACCACGAGCTGCGGCACCAATGAGAACGAGCTCCGCAACTCGGACAACGTGATCGTCGCTCCGGGTGTCAGCAACGGCGCCCAGCACCAGCACGACTACGTCGGCAACCAGTCCAACGACGCTTTCGCGAGCGACGAGGACCTGGCCGCGGCGGAGACCACCTGCCAGAACGAGGCCGACAAGTCCTCGTACTTCTGGCCGGTACTGCGTGTGCAGGACGGCAAGGACGACATCGACGCGGACGCCGCCGGTGGCGGTCAGGACGGCAACGTCGGCACGATCCAGCAGGCCAGCGAAGCTCAGCTGAAGTTCGTGGGCAACAAGAAGAGCGATGTCGTCGCGATGCCGACGGCCCTGCGCATCATCACCGGTGATGCCAAGGCCTTCGTCAACGGCCTCAACAACGCCAACACGAACTGGAGCTGCACCGGCTTCGAGGACCGCCAGCTGACGGACAAGTTCCCGATCTGCCCCGAGGGCAGCTCCGTGGTGCGCACGTCCAACTTCCAGAGCTGCTGGGACGGCCAGAACATCGACAGCGCCAACCACCGCACTCACGTGTCCTTCGTCCAGGCGGACGGCACCTGCGGCAACGGTTTCCAGGCCATCCCCCAGCTGCAGGTCCGTCTCGTCTACGACGTGGCTGCCCCGCAGATCGAGGGTGACCAGATCACCAACGCTTTCGCGGTGGACTCCTTCCCGGACCAGCTGCACAAGCCGATCACCGACCACAACGACTTCATCAACTTCTTCGACGAGAACGAGATGAACGAGCTTGTGGACTGCATCAACAGCGGCCAGAACTGCACGTAGTCCTTACGTGGCACCTGAACGTTGAGCAAGAGGAAGCCGGCGGTGGGAATTCCCACCGCCGGCTTCCTCTTGCCCTGACCCCTCGTGGCCGATCCGCGGACATGCGGCGGTGTCGACCGTCGTGTCAGCCGTCGTGGCTGCCGCCGCTGTGCGTGCCGCTGTTGTGGCTGCCGCCCGGGTTCATGTGCTCGGAGCCTTCCTCCATGGTCCCGCCGAGCCGGCCGCGCAGTGCCGTGACCGTCTTCTTCTCCCCGACGGCGACCCACTTGCGGCCCACGAGGTAGTAGCCGCCGTAGTCCTTCGCCCCGGTCAGCCACTCGGCCTGACCGCGGTCGGTGGCGAACGTCGCGAGGACGTACTTCTTGCCGGAGCTCTTGCAGATGGCCTGCCGGATCGTGTCCGCGTCCGTCTGCATGTTCGGCTTGCAGCCCGCCTCGCTCGCGATGTGCTCCAGACTCCCGGTCGCGGTCTCGGGAACCTTCTTCTCGTCGCCGCCGTCGGAGCCGCAGCCGGTCACCGCCAGGAGTGCCACGACCGCCCCGGCCGTGCCGACCGCGAGCCTCTTGCCCGTACAACTCATTACGTCCGTACCTCCGGGTCCATTCCGGCGACAGACTCGCCGGGGCCGTGCGCCCACGCCTCCGAAAGCCCTCACAGGGGCCCCGGTCTTCGATACGGCTCCCGCACGCTCCGCGCTCAACCGACGACGGCACGAGTGACCGCTTCCGTCATACAGGCACCACGGCGCACGTGACAGTGACCTGCGCCACAGAAGCGTTGCTTTTGATTGGCGCACGTGTGCGAGGGTGTGCTCGTGACGACAGAGGACAGCGCGACGAACAGGGCAGCGGACCGCACGGCCGGCGACGAGGCCGGCGGCGCGGCGGACTGGGACGAGCGGGTGGCCGCCGCCTGGGCCGGCTTCGAGGCCGATCCGGAGACGGACGCGGCGGACTTCCGGGCGCTGATCGACGCGCTCGTCGCCGAGTTGCCCGCCGACAGCCCTGCCGCGCCCTTCGAGCGCGCGTGCGCCTGGGACTCGACGGGCCACTCGGACAACGCCGTCCCGCTGTACCGGGAGGCCCTGGCGCTCGGCCTCGACGGCTACCGGGGCCGGCGCGCGAAGATCCAGCTGTCCAGCTCGCTGCGGAACCTCGGCCGGCCGGAAGAGGGTGTCAAGCTCCTCTCGCCCGAACTCGTCGGCGTGTCGGACGAGTTGGACGACGCCGTACGGGCGACTCTCGCCCTGTGCCTGGCGAGCCTGGGCCGTGAGCGCGAAGGCCTCTCCCTCGTCCTGGGTGCCCTGGCCCCTCATCTGCCGCGCTACCAGCGGTCCATGGCGAACTACGCGCGCCTGCTCGTGGAGCCGGACGCGTAGGTCGCGGCCGCGAAGTTCCGGTGGTGTCGGAGCGGTCCAGGTGACCATCCACCGATTCGCTCGTTCTGCTGAACGTGCAGTCACAGGATGTCGCCCCGCGCCCCCGCCCCGCATCAGCCGCCGCCCCCGGGCCGGTGGTCGACATCGAGCAGGCCGAGGCCGCGCTCGTCGAGCACTACCCGCGGCTCGTCCGGCTCGCCTATCTGGTGCTGCCGCCGAGCCTCGGCCGCAACCGCCGGGTGCTCACCGCGCACGCGCTCACCCAGCGCACCCTGCCGCGCGGCCGGGCCTCCGGCGACGCCTCCGTGCTCCCGGCCCAGAAGACCGCCGCCGAGGGCCATGACGGCGACCCCGGGTACGCGTACCTGCGGCTGCGCGTCCTGCGGACGGCGCTGGAGGCGGGCCGGCCACTGACCTTCCGGGCCTGGCCCACCCGGGCCCAACTGCCGCCGCTGCTCCCGCAGGTGTGGGGCCTGCGGCTCTTCCCGCGCTCGGGCGGAGCCGACGAACTCGCCCTGGACCAGCGGCTGTCGGCCCTGTCCGCCCCGGCCCGCGCCGCCTTCGTCCTGCGCGGTCTGGAGCGGATGGCCGACGCGGACGTACGCGGGATGCTGGCCTCGGCCGGCGAGGGGGACCCGGCCGCCGCCCTCGCCGAGGCGGACGCGGTGGGCGCGGCCGAGGGCGCCGACACGCTGCTGACCTCCCCCGAGTTCGACCCGTGCTCGCTACAGGCCCGGCCCACCGATCTGATGCGCCGCCGCCAGCACGTCAAGGCGGCGATCGCCGCGGCCGCCGCGGTGGCCGTGTGCGGGGCGCTCCTCGGCATGCCCGGTGACGGCTGGGGTCCCGAGGGCGCCGCCGCTCCCCCGTACGCGCAGAACCCGGCGGCCAGGGCCGCCCTGGACCCCGGGAAGCTCACGCTGGTCCCGGCGGGAGCGTGGGAGTCGTCCGCGCGCACCGACTTCTCCGTGTGGCCCGCGCGCGGCGCGCTCACCGGCGACAAGGGCCTGCTGCGCCGCGCGCTCGCCGTATGGGCACGGCCCGGCGAGACCGTACAGGTCTCGGCGACCCCGGGCACCCCCTCGGGCGCCCCGCCGGGACCGCCGCAACTGCTGTACGCGGGCGAGGTCGACCAGAGCCGGGTGGTGGTGCTGTACGACGGACTGCGGATCGCGCGGTACGCCGAGGCGAAGGACGGCGGCACCCGGGGCGCCGCCCTCGACTTCGCCCGGGTCGACGGCGCCTCGGGAGCCGACGCCGACGCGGTGGTCCTGGGCCGCGCCGACGGCAACGTCCGCTATCTGACGGCGCCCTGGGTGCGTACCGCCACCGTGCGGGACCTCCTGAAGTCCCCGGCCGCCCCCGCCGGTACGACGCCGCTGGCGCGCTCGGCGGACGGGGTGACCGAGCCGTTCGCGAGTCCGGCCCTGCAGACCGGCGCGTGCCGTTCCTGGAACGTCCTTGAGCTGACGGACCGGACCGGGACCCGCATGTCGACCGACCTCGGGGAGCTGACGCCCGCCCGGCTCACCTCGGGCCGTCCCGGGCGGCCCGGTGACGCCTCCGCGGCGGACTGGTCTCCGCTGGCCTGCTCCCTCGCGGACGCCCGCGGCCAGGGCGTGCGCTCGGTGAACTCCTGGAGTTACGCCCGTCAGCCCCTCCCCGACGGGAGCGGCACCGCGCGGTGGCTGTGCACCCGCGCGGACACCTGGCGCGGCGGGGGCCCCCGGGTGCTCGCCCAGTTCCACGCGCCGGGGCAGCGGTACGGGGCGGTCGCGGCGAAGGCGGAGAACGCGTCCGCGTGCGGCTCGAAGGACCCCCATGTCCTGGCGGGTGTGCTGTGGAAGTCCGTCAAGGGCGACTGGTACCTCCTCGCGGCCGGCGGCAAGGACACGGCGTCGATCCGTGCGACGGGCGGTGTCAGCGGGGTGGCGCGGAGCAATCTCCTCGCCGTGCGGGCCGAACAGGGCGCGCGGGCCGAGTTGGAGGGCACGCTGAGCAGCGGGAGGGAGATCAGCGGGCTCCGTTGAAAGGCCCCGGGTACCGACTGGCACCGGCCCCCGGCACCGGCCCGTTCGAGGCCGGTGCCGATCGGTTCGATCGGTAAGGTGTTCAGATGACTACCGGGGTGCGTCGCAGAATGGGCGTCGAGGAACGACGGCAGCAGTTGATCGGCGTCGCCCTCGACCTGTTCAGCCGGCGCTCACCGGACGACGTGTCCATCGACGAGATAGCCTCCGCCGCGGGCATCTCACGGCCGCTGGTCTACCACTACTTCCCGGGCAAACTCAGCCTGTACGAGGCCGCGTTGCAGCGTGCCTCGGTCGATCTGGCGGAACGTTTCGTCGAACCGCGGGAAGGTCCGCTGGGGGCTCGGCTGCTGCGCGTGATGCGGCGGTTCTTCGACTTCGTCGACGAGCACGGGCCCGGTTTCTCGGCATTGATGCGGGGTGGTCCCCCGGTCGGGTCCACCACGACGAACGCGCTGGTCGACGGGGTGCGGCAGGCGGCGTATGTGCAGATCCTGTCGCATCTGCGGGTGGAGCGGCCGCCGGCCCGGCTGGAACTCGTCGTACGGTCCTGGATCTCGCTGGCGGAGGCGACCGCTCTGATCTGGCTGGACGGTCGCCGGATTCCGCGTGGGGAGCTGGAGGTTCAGCTGGTGCACGACTTCGCGGCGCTGGCGGCGGTGAGCGCCGCGTCGGATCCGGAGATGGCGGCGATCCTTCGGGGCGCCCTCGCCCAGGAGCCGACCGTCAGCCCGTTCGCGGACCTGGTGACGCGTTTGGTGGCCCTGGCCGGCTGATCCCTGTCCCAGGCCGTTCGCGCAGTTCCCCGCGCCCCGGCTAGGGGCGCGGGGAACTGCGCAATCTCTTGGGGCGCGGGGAACGGCGCGATCTTCTGGGCTGTGCCCCGGGCTCCCGGACGTCAGGCCACGGACTTCTGGTACGACGGCTCCAGGTCACGGACCTCCGCGGAGGCGTGCAGCACCACCCCGTCGACCGGCTTCACATGCGCCCGTACAAGCTCCAACGTCCGCGACGTCAACGCCGACTTCACCTCGGCGGAGCGCCCCGGCAGCAGCGCCAGCCCGACATGCACCAGCGCGTGCCCCGCCGCGTCGGCGCCCACGACGATGTCGTCCACGACCCGGAACCGGGACTTGCACGCCTCGATCTTCGCGGCGGCCGTCTCCACCACCATGGCGTGCAGGGCGACAGCGAACCCCTGCCGGTCGAGGGCGTCGCCGAGCGACGCGGAGTAGTCGACGGTGATCTGCGGCATGGGCACTCCTGTTCGGGGTTGGCAACCCTCACCCTAGCCTCAGGGCGAGCAGCGCGATGTCGTCCTCCCGGTCATGGCCGAAGCAGTCCAGGAGCGTGTCGCACAGGGCGTCCAGACCGGGCAGCGCACCGACAGCGGCCGCGCGGAGGTGTTCCATGGAGGCCGCCAGATCCGTACCCCGGGTCTCGATCAGCCCGTCCGTCACCATCAGGAGCCGGTCGCCCGCTTCGAGGAACAGCTCGGTCGGCGCCGGATGGGGCAGCCCCACTCCGAGCAGCGGCCCGGCTGCCTTCACGTAGTCGGCCGTACCGGTGTCCCGGATGATCAGCGGCGGGATGTGGCCCGCGTTCGCGATGCGGGTGCGCCCGGTGGCGGGGTCGATCAGGGCCAGGCAGACCGTGGTGGTGATCCCGGGGTGGTAGTACCGCAGCATCCGGTCGAGGCGCTCGGCCAGTACGGCCGGGTCGCTCTCCTCGACGCAGTAGGCGCGCAGCGCGTGCCGGATCTCGACCATGACGGTGGCCGCGTCCAGCGAGTGTCCGACGACGTCGCCCACCGCGGCGAGCACCCCGCCGTCGGTGCGCAGTGCCGCGTAGAAGTCGCCGCCGATCTCGGTCTGCTGCGAGGCGGGCACGTAGCGGACCGCGACGTCGATGCCCGGCAGTTCGGGGAGCCGGTGCGGCTGGGGCAGGAAGCTGTGCTGGAGCGTGAGGGCGACGTGCCGTTCGACCTGGTACATGAGCAGCGGCTCCGCGGCGTACGCCGTGGCCTGGGCGAGCCGGGCCACCAGGGTCTCCTCCTCCGGGTTCAGCCTGCGCACCCCGCGGGTGGGCGTGGCCAGGCACACCGAGGCCTTGCCCTCCTGTGTGAGGATCAGCGCCAGCCGGGCGTCGTGCTGCACGCCGGGCCGGAAGAACCCGGCGGGCCACAGCGGCGCGGGCACCGTGGTGATCTGCACCCCGGACTGTCCGCGGGTGAGCCGCCGGAGCAGTCCGGCCACGGCCCGGTGGGCACTCTCGTCGGGCAGCGCGAGCGAGGTGCGGTCCCGGGAGAGGGCGCGGTACAGCTCGTCGTCCGGGCCGAGGAAGAAGACGGCGGCGGGGCCACCGGTGAGCCGCGCGGTGCCGTTGGCGGCGGCCTCGGCGAGCTCCTGGAGGTTGCGCGCCGCCTGGATGGTGACGATCGCCTCCGACAGCAGCGTCAGCCGCCGGGCCAGTGCCTGGTCGTCGGCCCGCAGCCGCGCGGAGCGCACCGCGGCCCGGACCACCGCGTCGATCTCCTCGGGCTCGGCCGGCACCGCCAGATACGCCTCCCCGCCCGCCTCAAGACCCCGGCACCGGTCGCTCGGGCTCACGGCGGAGGCCGAGAAGTGCACGACGGGCAGGCCTGCCATGTGCGGGCGGGCCTTGATCCTGCGGCAGAGTTCGAAGCCGTTCATGTCGGAGAGGTCCACGTCGACGAGGGCCACGTCGGGGAGTGTTCCCCTGCGCAGCCGTGCGTCGAGTTCCACGAGTGCCTCGTTGCCGGTGGCGGCCGGGACGACCTGGTGTCCGGCCCGGCGCAGCAGGGCACCCATGGCGTACCGGCCTGCCGCCGTGTCGTCCACGAGCAGTACGGTCGCGTCTGTTCGCTTGCCGTGGACGTCCATCTGCCAGCCCTTGGACACGCCGGTGGGGCGGCCCGGGGTCCCAGGGCCGCCCCACCAATGTAGTGCCCTGTCAGGAGGTCCGGGAGAACACCGCCACGGTCCGTGCGGGGACGGTGAACGTGCCCGAGTCCGCCGCGTAGGACGCGGACTTGACGACGGTGTCCCCGCCCCCGGCCTGCACGGGGTGCAGCGCGTACCCCGTGCCCTTCACATCCGCCACCTTCTGCTCCTGTTTCCCAGGGGTCGCGTTGAGGACGACGACGAGGTCGCCGAGTTCCATCGTGATCACTCCGGGTGTCTCGTCCTCGCCGGACAGCGGGAAGGACAGCTTCGACTGCACCTGTCCGGCGGTGCCGAGCCCGAAGTCGGCTTCACTCGTACGGATGCGCAGCAGATCCCGGTACGCGGCGGACGCGCCCTCGATCTGCGGGCAGCCCACCTCGACGGACGTCAGCAGGGGCTTGGCGTAGGACCACTTGGCCTCGTTGTCGGCGGCCGGCGGCAGCCCCCGCCCGAATCCGTTGCCGCTGCCGGCACCACCGCCGTCGCGGCACTCCCAGTGGATGGCGTTGAACCAGTCCCCACTGTCGTACGAGTTGCGGTCCAGGGACTTGGACCGCAGCAGGTCGGTGCCCGCCTGGGAGAGCGCGGGCCCCTGCGACAGGGTGGCCGTGGCCATCGCGAGGACCTGCATCCGTGCGCGCTCGGCCGCCGAGGTGCCCTTGGGCAGCTTGAAGGCGAGCGCGTCGAACAGGGACTCGTTGTCGTGGGCGTCCACGTACGCGAGGGCGTCGCCGGGCGCGTCCGCGTATCCGGCGGGTGCCCCGTTGTAGTCGACCTCGGAGCCCTTGACCGGCTTGCCCGCGGTGTCGGTGAAGGTGTAGTCGGCGAGGTTGCCGGACAGCCCCACCTTGATCAGGTCCTGGTAGTGCAGGAGGCGTGCCTTCTGCTCGGCGGAAGTGCCGTTTCCACCGCTGGAGTTGGGATCGGTGTAGAGGCCGGACGCGAAGCCCTGGACGCCGGGGTCCTCATCGAAGGGGCCACCGCCGCGCACGGCGTCGCGGGCCCGGTCGGAGAAGGTGGCGATACCGGTCCCGGCCATGTTCTTCTGGGTGGCCTGGACGAACCGGGCGTCGTCCGCGACCTCACCGAAGTTCCAGCCCTCGCCGTAGAGGACGATCTTCTTGCCGTCGACGCCGTCCCTGGCGGGGGTGAGCGCGTCGAGGGCCTTCCTGACCGCGAGGATGTTGGCCTTCGGGTGGTGGCCCATCAGGTCGAAGCGGAACCCGTCGACCTTGTACTCCCTGGCCCAGGTGACGATCGAGTCGACGACCAGTTTGCCCATCATGGCGTTCTCGGGTGCCGTGTTGGCGCAGCAGGTGGAGGTGGCGACCCCGCCGTCGGCGAGAAGACGCTGGTAGTAGCCGGGGACCACCTTGTCGAGCACACTCGTGTCGGCCTGACCGCTGGCGGGCGTGTGGTTGTAGACCACGTCCATGACGACCCGCAGACCGTCCTCGTTGAGCGACTTCACCATCTGCCGGTACTCGACCGTGCGGCGCGTCCCGTCGGGATCACTGGCGTACGAGCCCTCCGGCACCGTGTAGTGGTACGGGTCGTAGCCCCAGTTGTACGCGTCCTTCGCGGCGCTCTTCGCCACGCACTCCTGCTGCTTGTCGGAGTCGGCCGCGTAGGAGGCGAGATCACAGTCGGGGACCGTTTGGTCCGCCTTCTTCTCCGGAATCGTGGCGATGTCGAAGGCGGGCAGGAGATGGACGTACGAGGTCCCGGACTCCGCGAGCTTCCTGAGGTGCTCGGAGCCCGCGCTGTCCTTGTCGGCGAAGGCGCGGTAGGTGCCCTTGTCCTTCGCCGGGACGGATCCGTCACCGACGGAGAAGTCCCGTATGTGCAGTTCCTGGATCTGCGCGTCCTTCAGCGGCACGGCTCTGGGCTTCTTGAGGGCCGACCAGCCGCTCGGAGCCAGGGACTTGTCGTCCAGGTCCACGACGAGGCTGCGCCCGGAGTCCGCGGTGAGGGCGACAGAGTAGGGGTCGGTGACCTTGTTGGTGACGATCCGGCGGACGCTGGGCGCCCACACCTGCACGACGTACCGGTAGGGCTTGTTCTTCCAGGAACCCGGCCCCGTGACGGACCAGACCCCGGAGGCGGAGTCCCGCTTCATGGGAACGGTGCCGCCGCCGATCTCCAGCGAGACCCGCTGGGCGGTCGGCGCCCAGAGCGCCAGCGTGGGCCGCCCGTTACGGAACGTCGGACCGAGATCCGCCTTCGTCGCGGCCGTCCCGTACGCGTCGTCGAGCACGCCCGCGATCTGCACGCCCGTCGCCGCGAGCACGGCTCCGTTGGCGGCGCGCTGCGAGGCGACCAGTTGCCCGCGCAGGGCCTCGCGCACCCGGTCGCGGTCGCGCGGGTCGACGGACCAGGCCGTGTAGTCCTTCAGGTGCGGGAAGGCGGCCTTCTGGGCGTCGGTGAGCGAGGTCTTACCCAGCCGCAGCCACCGCTCGTCGGTGCTGGTCAGCGTGGAGTCCTCGGCCTTGATGCTCCCGTTGCGGGAGTACGGCAACTGGGTCGACGCGGCGGTCTCGTCGCCGTTCCAGACGACCGTGTTCCGGTCGATCCAGACCGCCTTGGAGGTGGTCAGGTCGAGTGCGGCGGCGCTGCCCGCGGGCTGCGGCAGGAGGTACTTCTCCCGGCCGCCCAGCAGCCACACCTCGTGGCCGCTCGCCGTGAGGTCGAGCGACTGGTCGGTGGGGAGGTCCTTCTCGTCGCCCTTGTGGAGGATGTAGCTGAGGCTGGTGGCTCCCTCGGCGAGCGGCACCTCGTAGACGGCGCCGTACGGGTCGGTCCGCACCGGCTCCAGGGGCTTCGACCAGTCCGTGGGGTTCGCGGCGCCGGTCCAGGTGTGCAGGCCCCAGCCGTCGTAGTTCCCGTCGGCCCGGTGGTAGTGCAGGACCGCCTTGGTCTTGTCCGGTGCCGGATAGTCGGCGGCCGGCTTCTCGGTCCGTACGGCCTCCTTGCCCTGCTCGACCCAGACCTCGCCCGTCTTCGCGACGTCGATCGTGCGGTCGGCGGAGACGTCCTTGTTGCCGTCCTTGTCGATGACGAGGAAGTTCACGGCCGAGGCACCCGGCTTGAGCTTGACGTGGGCGAAGGCCCCGTAGGCGTCCCGGCCGACGAAGTCATGACCCGCCGGCCACGTGGTCTCCTCCCCCTCGGCGATGTCGCCCCAGGCGTACAGCCGCCAGTCGGTGTAGTCCCCGTCGGCCCGCTTGTAGTGGACGATCGCGTCCTCGCGCGAGGACGCGGTCGGCACCTCCTCGGCGGGCGGGGTGCCGGTGGTGGAGGCGGCCGTCGCATTCGCGGTGCGCCCGGCCGAGTCGACGACAACGGCCTTGTACCGCAGGGCGGTTCTGGCCGGCACGTCCTCGCCGACGACCTGGGTGACCGTGTACGGGGCATGGTCGGCGGAACCGAGCGTCCGCCACTTCCCCGCACCCACCTGTGCGGCGAAGACGACCCGGTTGAGCTGTCCCCCGTCGACGTCGGCGGCGATCTCGACGGTGCCGGTGGCGCCGGTGGCGGGGGCCTTCAGGGTGACGGTCGGCTTGGTGGCGGGCGCGGCGGGCCGGGCCGCCGCCTTGAACACGACCGAGGAGCCGGCCGGCACGGTGACGGTGACCTTCCGGTCGGAGTCGCTCCTCAGCTCGGCGTCGGTGCCGTGGATCCCACGGAGGGTCGTGCCCGCCGACCCGGTCGCGAAGGTGGCGCTCTTCGCCTCACCCGCGTTGTTCACGGCGACGACGTACTCGACCCCGGTCTTCACGTCGGTGCGGGAGAAGGCGTAGACGCCGGCGCCGTCGGCCGCGTACCGCTCGGTCTGTACGCCGTCCGCGAGGGCCGGGTTGTCCTTGCGGAGCTTCGCGAGGGCGGCGATCTGCCGGTACAGGGGCGCGCTCGTGTCGTACGCGTCCTCGGCGTGCGTGCGGTCGGTGCCGAGCCTGTCGTCGTCCAGGTAGTCGGCGGTCCTCGACGCGAACATGGTCTGGCGGGCGTCCTTGTCGCCGCCCGCGCCCGTGAAGCCCTGCTCGTCGCCGTAGTAGACGACGGGGTTGCCGCGGCCGAGGAACATCAGCTCGTTCGCCAGCTTGTCCTTCTTCACCAGCTCGGCGTCGGACGCGCCGGGGTTGTCCTGCTTGAGGAACGTGCCGATGCGGCCCATGTCGTGGTTGCCGAGGAAGGTGACCTGCTCGTACGCGTTGGCCTTGTCCGTCGTGTACTTGTAGTCGTCCCCGAAGACCGAGGCCAGCCGCTGCGCGCTGCCGCCCTGGGAGGCGTACGCCCGTGCCGCGTCCTGGAAGGGGAAGTCCAGCGTGGAGTCGAGGCGGCCCTCGGTGACGTACGGGGAGGTGATCGACGTGTCCGCCGAGTAGACCTCGCCGAACATGAAGAAGTCGTCACGGCCGTGCTTCGAGGCGTACGCGTCCAGGGCGGTGGCCCACTGGGTCCAGAACTCCATGTCGACGTGCTTCACGGTGTCGATCCGGAAACCGTCGATGTCGAAGTCCCGCACCCACCGCTGGTAGATCTTCTCCATACCGGTCACGACCTCGGGACGCTCGGTCCACAGGTCGTCGAGCCCGGAGAAGTCACCCTGCTCGGAGCTCTCACCGGCGAAGGTCGAGTCGCCGCGGTTGTGGTACATCGACGGGTCGTTGAGCCAGGAGGGCACTTTGGTGTTCTTCTTCGCGGGGGCCACGACGGGCGTGCGCGGGAAGGAGTCGCCGTCGACAGCGGGGAACTCCGGCTCCCCGTCCGCGTGGTCGGCGTCGTCGAAGGGCTCGCCGTCCTTCGTCAGATACGGGAAGGCGCCCTGGGAGAGATAGGAGTAGGACTTCTCCTCGTAGTCGACGACGTCGGCCGTGTGGTTGGTGATGACGTCGAAGAAGACCTTCATGCCCTTGCCGTGGGCCTTGTCGATCAGCCGCTCCAGGTCGGCGTTCGTACCGAAGTGCGGGTCGACCTGCGTGAAGTCGGTGATCCAGTAGCCGTGGTAGCCGGCCGAGGCGTCCTTGCCCGTGCCCTGTACGGGCTGGTTCTTGAAGATCGGCGCCAGCCAGATGGCGGTGGTGCCGAGGTCCTTGATGTAGTCGAGCTTCTTCGTCAGGCCCTTGAGGTCGCCGCCCTGGTAGAAACCCTTGTCGGTGGGGTCGTAGCCGGTGTCGAGCCGGGAGCCCGTGAGGCCGCCCTTGTCGTTCGCGGTGTCGCCGTTGGCGAACCGGTCCGGCAGGACGAAGTAGAACTGCTCGCGGGTGAGGTCGTTCCGGGCGGGCGTCTTCGCCAGGGCCGCGTCCGACGGGGGTGCGGGCGGGGCTGCCGCGCGGGCGGCGAGGGGCTGGACGAGCGCGGCGGCGAGGGCGGCTGCGGCGATGGCCGCGGTTCGTCTCGGTATCACAGGCCTGACTCCTTGCGGTGGGATCGGCGTGACGCTATCCCCGCCGAAACGCTTTCTGCAAGAGCCTTGCAAGCACTGGAAAGAGGTTTCAGTGACGGCCCGCAAGACTGCGCAGTTCCCCGCGCCCCCAAGGACAGAGACAAAGGACTGCGCCGTTCCCCGCGCCCCTGGGTGGGGGGCGGGGAACGGCGCGAGCGGCTTCCACCGGCCCGCAGGTGGGTCAGCAGGTGGGCTTGGCGGTGTGGACCGCCAGCGCGGTGTTCGCGGCGAGCGTTGCCGTCAGCTGGCCCGAGCCGTTCACCGTCACCGTCGTGCCCGCCTGCACATCGCAGTACGTGCCCGCCGCCAGCGACGTCGCATACGTGCGGGTCAGCGAGGACGACTCGTGGTTGATCGCCACGAAGCCCTTCCCGCCGCGGCCGAAGGCGATCGCGTCACCCCCGTTGTCCCACCAGTTGGTGACCGACTCACCCCGGACGGCGTTGCGGAAGGCGACCATCGACTGGATCTCCGTCCAGGCGTGCTGGCACTTCCACCCGTCCTGCCAACAGGAGTTGACAGAGCCGCCGTTGGGCGGTCCGGCGTCCGTGGACGAGAACTCGTACCCGGAGTTGATGTCGGGCGCCCCGTACGGATACGCCAGCATGAACACGTTGGCGAGGGTGTAGTTCGCGTTGTCCTTGTAGCTGAGCGTCGACCCGTTGCGCTCGGTGTCGTGGTTGTCCACGAAGACCCCCGAGACACCGCTGCTCATGTAGCCCCAGCCCTCCCCGTAGTTCTTCAGGTAGGCGAGGTTCTCGTTGTTGAAGACGCGCTTGAGGTCGAACGCGTAACGGAACTCCTGGACGTCCCCGGTGCCGGTGTACTCGGTCGGCTGGACCGCCTCACCGGCCCCGTAGATGGCCTCCTGCTTCCAGTACGCGGACGTGTTGCTCAGCCGGCCCTTGATGTTCGCGAGGTCGGCGGCCGGTATGTGCTTGGCCGCGTCGACGCGGAAGCCGTCGACGCCGAGCGAGAGCAGGTCGTTCAGGTACTTGGCGATGGCGGAGCGGACGTACTCCTCGCCGGTGTCCAGGTCGGCGAGTCCGACGAGTTCGCAGTTCTGGACGTTCCCGCGGTCCTGGTAGTTGCTGATCTGCGAGGTGCAGTTGTCGAAGTCGGGCGAGGAGTACAGGCCCGGGTAGTTGTACTTGGTGTACGACGAGCCGCCGGTACCGGTGCCGCTGCCCGCCGACATGTGGTTGATCACCGTGTCCGCGACGACCTTCACACCGGCCGAGTGACAGGTGCTGACCATGTTCTGGAAGGCCGTACGGTCACCGAGGCGCCCGGCGATCTTGTAGCTGACGGGCTGGTACGAGGTCCACCACTGCGAGCCCTGTATGTGCTCGGCGGGCGGGGAGACCTGGACGTATCCGTAACCGGCCGGGCCCAGCCGGTTGGTGCACTCCTTGGCCACGGAGGCGAAGTTCCACTCGAAGAGGACGGCGGTGACGTCCTTGGTGCCCGGTGGGGAGGCGTGGGCGGTACCGGCGGTGCTCGCGGGGACGGCGAACGCGGCGGCCGCCAGGGCGAGCGCGCAGGACAGAGCTCTCTTGGCCATGTGGGGGTCCCTTCTCCGTTGAAGGTTCTTGCTGCAAAATTCAACAGCCGTGCGGTGCCGCAGATCGTAGAAGCCCGCCTCCCAAAGCGGAAGACGGGCTTCTGAAAATTCCTGAAAATTCTTGCAGGAAGGGTCAGTCGGTGACGGTGGGTGGACGGTCAGTCGGCGATCCACCACACGGTGACGTCGGCGGGCACCTTCGCCTCGCCGTCGTCCGTGACGGTCACCTCACCGCTCGCGAGCAGCACCCGCCCGTACGCGCGGACGGTCGCCGCCTCTCCGCCGGTGTTGGCGGTGCACACGAACGCCCCGCGGCGGAAGGCCAGGACGCCCTCGGGCGCCTTCAGCCACTCGACACGGTCGCCCGCGCCGAGGTCGGCCTGCTCACTGCGCGCGGCGAGCGCGGACCGGTACAGCTCAAGGGTCGAGCCGGCCACCCCGGTCTGCGCCTCGACGCTCAGTTCGCCCCACCCGGCGGGCTGCGGGAGCCAGCTGCCCCCGCCGCCGAAGCCGTAGGAGGAACCCTCGCGGTCCCACGGGATCGGCACCCGGCAGCCGTCACGGAACCCGTCCTGGCCGGCGCCCCGGAAGTACGCGGGGTCCTGCCTGACCTCGTCCGGCAGGTCGACGACGTCCGGCAGGCCCAGCTCCTCGCCCTGGTACAGGTACGCGGACCCGGGCAGCGCGAGCATCAGCAAGGTGGCCGCGCGGGCCCGGCGCAGGCCGAGTTCGCGGTCCCCCGCGAGACGGATCTGGGTGCCGAGCCCGGCCGCGTTGGCGAACCGGGTGGCGTGCCGGGTCACGTCGTGGTTGGACAGCACCCAGGTGGCCGGGGCGCCCACCGGACGCATGGCGTCGAGGGTGCGGTCGATGCAGACGCGCAGCTCCCCGGCGTTCCAATGAGTGCTCAGATACTGGAAGTTGAAGGCCTGGTGCAGTTCGTCGGGGCGCACGTAGTTGGCGGTGCGCTCGATGGTCGGCGTCCACGCCTCGGCGACGAAGATGCGGTCGTCCGAGTACTCGTCCAATACGAGCCGCCACTGGCGGTAGATCTCGTGCACACCGTCCTGATCGAAGAACGGCATGACATCGTTACCCAGAAGCTTTACCTGTTCATGGGATCCAAGGTCCGGGAGCCCTTCCGCCTTCATAAGGCCGTGGGCCACGTCGATCCGGAAGCCGTCGACGCCCATGTCGAGCCAGAACCGCAGGACCGAGCGGAACTCGTCGCCGACCGCCGGGTGGTCCCAGTCGAAGTCGGGCTGCTCGGGCGCGAAGAGGTGGAGGTACCACTCGCCCGGGGTGCCGTCCGGCTCGGTGACCCGGGTCCAGGCGGGGCCGCCGAAGATGGACTCCCAGTCGTTGGGCGGCAGTTCACCGTTCTCGCCCTGCCCGGCGCGGAAGTGGTAGCGCTCCCGGGAAGGCGAGCCCGGCCCTTCCGCGAGGGCCCGCTTGAACCACTCGTGCTGGTCGGATGAGTGGTTGGGGACGAGGTCGACGATGATCCTCAGGCCCAGTTCATGGGCGTCGCGGATCAGCGCGTCGGCGTCGAGCAGATTGCCGAACATGGGGTCGACGGCCCGGTAGTCCGCCACGTCGTAGCCCGCGTCGGCCTGCGGCGAGGCGTAGAAGGGGCTGAGCCACACGGCGTCGACGCCGAGGTCGCGCAGATACGGGAGTCGGGAACGTACGCCCTCCAGGTCGCCCATGCCGTCGCCGTTGCTGTCGGCGAAGCTGCGCGGATAGACCTGGTAGATCACCGCGTCGCGCCACCAGTCGCGGCGGTCGGCGACGGTCACGAGAGCGGAGTTCGGCGCCGGGTCGGCGGAGTGCTGCTGGCTCATAACTTCCTTGGTACGTAACGGAGTCACACGGTCGGATTCAGTCACGGGGGCGCCCCGTCAGGGGTCACCCCTTCGTGCCGCCCGCGGTCAACCCGGTGACCAGGTTCTTCTGCACAAGGTAGAAGAACGCGGACACGGGGATGGCCACCAGCACAGCCGTCGCGGCCATCAGATTGCGCTGAGCGTCATGCTCACTGACAAAGCTCTGCAGCCCGACCGCGAACGTGTACTTCGTGTCGGACAGCATGAACGTCGAGGCGAACGCGACCTCACCGAACGCGGTGATGAAGCTGTAGAACGCGGCGACGGCGAGCCCCGGCTTGGCGAGCGGCAGGATCAGCCGGAAGAACGTACCGAAGGGCGAGAGCCCGTCGACGCGTCCCGCTTCGTCGATCTCGAAGGGGATGGTGTCGAAGTACCCCTTGAGCAGCCACGCGCAGTACGGCACGGCGGTCGAGCAGTAGACGAGGATCAGGCCGAAGTAGTTGTCGATCAGCTGGAGTTCGCTGAGGATCTCGTACATCGGGACCATCAGTACCGCGACCGGGAACATCTGGGTCACCAGGAGCACCCACATGAACTTCCGGTAGCCGGGGAAGCGCATGCGCGAGACCGCGTAGCCGGTGGTGGCGGCGACCAGGACGCCGATGACGGTCGTGCCGAGCGACACGACGAGCGTGCTCCACAGCCAGTCGAAGAACGGCGTGTGCCGCAACACGAACGTGTAGTTGTCGAACGTCATCTTGCCGAGGATGCCCCCGGGGTGCAGATAGTCGTCCTTGTCCGGGCCGAGCGACAGATAGACCAGCCAGGCGATCGGGAACAGGGCTATCAGGCAGGCGACGCTGAGAATGCCGTGCGAGGTCAGGGCCCCGGCGCGACTGCGCTCGCCGCGCCGCGGCCCCTTGCCGGCCGGGGCGGGGGTCTTGACGGTCGTGGTGCTCATGGGGGCTCCTGCCTCAGATCGCGAGCTGCTGCTCATTGCGGGCCAGCCAGCGGCGGTAGACGGAGGTGAAGACGATCAGGATGGACAGCAGCAGGACGCCGTACGCGGCGGACTGCGCGTAGTCGCGGGGCTGTTGCCCGAAGCCCAGTTGGTAGGCCCAGGTGACGAGGATCTGCGCGTCCGGCGCGGTGTCGCCGAAGAGCAGGAAGATGATGGCGAACTGGTTGAACGTCCAGATGATGCCCAGCAGTACGACGGTGGAGCTGACCGACTGCAGGCCCGGCAGGGTCACGTTCCGGAAGCGCTGCCAGGCATTGGCACCGTCCATCTCGGCGGCCTCGTACAGGACCGGGTCGATGGACTGCAGTCCGCCGAGCAGCGAGACCATCATGAACGGCACACCGCACCAGGTGTTGACCATGATCGCGGCGGTCCGCTGCCAGAAGGTGTCCTCAAGCCAGAGCGGCGAGGGCAGATGCACCGCGTCGAGCACGGAGTTGATGATGCCGCCGTCGGCGAGCATGAACCGCCAGCCGAAGACGGTGACGAAGGTGGGCACGGCCCACGGCAGGACGAGGACGAGCCGGTAGAAGGTCCGGCCCTTCAGCTTCTGGTTGAGCAGCAGCGCGAGCCCGAGTCCGATGACGTAGTGGAGCAGCACGCACAGCGCCGTCCACACGATCGTCCAGATGAAGTGCGACCAGAACCGGTCGTACGCGGTGGGGCCCCACAGGATGTCGGCGTAGTTGTCCAGGCCGATGAACTCGTACGTGGCGTCGATGTGGTTGACGCCGATCGTGCGGGCCGAGTTGAGACTGGTGGCGTCGGTGAACGTCAGGTAGATGCCGCGCACCAGCGGATAGAGCACCAGCACACCGAGTACGACGACCACCGGGGCGGTCATCGCGTACGCGTACCAGTACTTCTGGTACGAGCGCTTCATGCGCTGGAGCGGGCCGGGGCGTGGCGCCCGGTCACCGCGGCGCTTGCCGGTCGCGCGGTCGATGACGACTGTCATGGTTCGACACCTTCTGGAAAATCAGGGCTGATCAGCAGGCCGCCGGGTCTGCGGGCCTGTGCCTGTGGGCCGGTCGTGGGCGTGGCCGGTGGCCGTCGGATCCGTCCCGCGTCCCGCACGAGGACGGGGGACGGATCCGACGGCCACCCGGTGTCACTTGCTGAAGTCCGGGACCAGCTTGGCGATGGCGGTCTCCGCGTTGCTCAGGCCCTTGTCGAGGGACTCCTTGCCACCGGCGATCTTCGGCAGCTCGGTGTCGAGCGGACCCCACAGAGAGCTGTACTCGGGCAGCGCCGGGCGCGGCTGGGCGGAGGCGAGCACGCTCTGGTAGCCGGCGATCCCCGGGTCGGACTTGACCTCGGTGGTGTAGGCGTCCTCGCGGGTCGGCAGCGTGGAGTTCTTGAGGGCGATGGTCTCCTGGGACTTCGCCGAGGTCATGAACTTCAGGAACGTGAGCGAGGCCTTCTGGTGGGCCTTGTCCGAGCCCGCGTACACGGAGAGGTTGTGGCCGCCTGTCGGGGCGCCCGCCTTGCCGCTGGAGCCGGCCGGGACGGCGGCGATACCGAGGTTGCCCTTGTCCTTGAAGGCCGAGCCCTTGTAGAAGTTCGTGATCTCCCACGGGCCCTGGATGATCGAGGCGACCTTGCCGTTGACGAAGGCGTCCTGGATGTGGGCGTACGCGTCGGCGGTGGTGTCGGCCTTGTGCAGGCCCTTGCCGGCGAACAGGCCCTGCCAGGTCTTGTAGCCCTTGACCGCCTCGGGCGAGTTGACGGTGATCTTCTTGGCGTCGGCGTCGACCGTGTCGGTGCCCTCGCCGTGGAGGAACGACTGCGCGTAGTAGGCCTGGGTGGAGCCCCAGTAGCCGTCGACGCCCGTCTTCTTCTTGACCGTTCCGGCGTCCGTCTTGAGGTCGGCCCAGGTGGTGGGCGCCGCGTCGATGCCGGCCTTCGCGAAAAGTTCCTTGTTGTAGACCAGCGCGAGGGTGTCGGTGACCAGCGGCACACCGTACGTCTTGCCCTCGTACGTGGCCTGCTCGATCAGGCTGGCCTGGAACTTGTCCTTGTCCGCGAGGGCCTCGGTGCCGTCGAGCGGCAGGAAGAAGCCCTTCTTGGCGAACGCGGGGGTCCAGCCGACCTCGGAGCGCAGGATGTCCGGGGCGCCCTTGGAACCGGCGGCGGTGTCGAACTTGTTCTGCGCCTGGTCGAAGGGCACGTTGACGTACTTGACCTTGATGTCCGGGTTGGCCTTCTCGAATTCCTGCACGAGGGCCTTGTACGTCGGTGCCTCGTTGGTGGCGTTGGACGTGTCCCACCACGTGAGGGTGACCGGGCCGTCCGCCTTGCCACTGTCGTCGCTGTCCGATCCGCAGGCCGTCGCCGTGAGGGCGAGGGACGCCACCAGTGCGGTGGCCGCTATGCCACGCCGCATGAGTTCTCCTTGAGGGTGAAAGCCCGTGTGCTTCGAGGGAGCGGCCCCGTCCGCCGTCCCCGCCGACTCGCCGACCGCACCGTTGCCGCCGTCGGGCGACGTGAACGTAACAGCGATGTAAGCGGCGCGAAAGACCTTGCAGCAAAAAAGTGCAAGGACCGCCGACAGTTACCCCGCCGTGACCTCTTCGGAACCGTCCCGAGCTGCCGTGATGCCTTGCCACAGAGGCATTCGTGGGGTGCGGCGTCACCGTGCAAGACTCTGCAAGCTCTTGCCATACTCGTCCGTCACGAGGATCATCGGCGCTCGGCGCCTTGCAGGAAACACCCCATCCGCACGGGCGCACGCGGCGGACGACGACCACCCCGCCACGACACTGCCGACCAGAATCACGAGGGAACGCGATGACGCAGCAGCCCGGAGCGGGCCGTCCGAGTGCCCGTGCACGGCGTTCGTTCAGTGGGCAACGCGATCCCCGGCCGGTACAGTCCAATCCCGTGACCACACGGCTTGCCGACATCGCAGCGCAGGCGGGGGTGAGCGAAGCGACCGTCAGCCGGGTCCTGAACGGGAAGCCGGGCGTCGCCGCCACCACCCGCCAGTCCGTACTGGCCGCGCTCGACGTGCTCGGCTACGAGCGGCCCGTACGGCTGCGCCAGCGCAGCGCGGGGCTCGTCGGGCTGATAACCCCGGAGCTGGAGAACCCGATATTCCCGGCCCTGGCCCAGGTCATCGGCCAGGCGCTGACCCGGCAGGGCTACACGCCGGTTCTCGCGACACAGACCCCGGGCGGCTCCACCGAGGACGAACTGACCGAGATGCTGGTCGACCGGGGGGTCGCCGGCATCATCTTCGTCTCCGGACTGCACGCGGACACCTCCGCGGACATGCAGCGCTACGAGCAACTGCGCGGGCGGGGGGTGCCGTTCGTCCTCATCGACGGTTTCTCACCGAAGGTGCAGGCACCTTTCATCTCGCCGGACGACCGGGCGGCGATGGCCCTGGCGGTCACCCACCTCGTCTCGCTCGGGCACACCCGGATCGGCCTCGCACTCGGGCCCAAGCGGTTCGTGCCGGTGCAGCGCAAGATCGAGGGCTTCGTCCGCACGATGCAGGACCTGCTGGGCCTGGCCACGGCCGACATCGAGGAGCGCCTGGTCCAGCACTCGCTGTACACGCTGGAGGGCGGACAGGCCGCCACGGCGGCGCTCATCGACCGCGACTGCACGGCGATCGTCTGCGCGAGCGACATGATGGCACTGGGTGCCATACGCACGGCCCGGCAGCGCGGCCTTGAGGTCCCGGACGACATCTCCGTCGTCGGCTTCGACGACTCCCCGCTGATCGCGTTCACGGACCCGCCCCTGACCACGGTCCGCAAACCGGTCCCGGCGATGGGCCAGGCCGCGGTGCGTACGCTGCTGGAGGAGATCGGCGGGACCCCGGCGCCCCACAGCGAGTTCGTGTTCATGCCCGAGCTGGTGGTCCGGGGTTCGACGGCATCGTCCCCCGGGGACCGCAACCGCGCCTAGGGGTACCACGTAGGGGTGTCAGGCCTGGGCGTCGTCGTACGCGGGAAGTAGTGCTCCGCCTACTTCGGGTGTAGAACGTGCGACCAGGACCCACCCAAGGGATGATCGGTCGGGAAAGGCTCATCTGGCAGACTCTGTCCCTATGGGTGAGAGCACCGTGACGACACTGGAAGGCCAGGAGCAGGCCCCTCCACAGCCCGTCGCGGACGAGGCGCACGGCAGCGCGGGACACCGTCTCCTGCGAAGGCCGCGTACGCCCCGCCGCCCCAGGCTCTGGTTCGAGATCCTGCTCATCGGAGTGAGTTACTGGACGTACTCCCTGATCCGCAACGCCGTTCCGGAGCAGCGGACCCAGGCGCTGGAGAACGCCGACTGGCTCTGGAGAATGGAGCACCACCTCGGCATCGCCGTGGAGGAATCGGTCAACCACGCCGTGAACTCGGTGACTTGGCTGATCGTCGGCATGAACTACTACTACGCGACCCTGCACTTCGTGGTGACCATCGGCGTCCTGGTGTGGCTCTACCGCAGCCACCCGGGGCGGTACGCGGCCACCCGCACGGTCGTCTTCGCCACCACGGGTGTGGCCCTGGTCGGCTACTACCTGTATCCGCTGGCCCCGCCGCGCCTGATGCACGGCAGCGACTTCATCGACACGGTCGTGGTCCACCAGACCTGGGGCTCGATGGCCTCCGGCGACCTGAAGAGCATGTCGAACCAGTACGCCGCGATGCCGTCCATGCACATCGGCTGGTCCCTGTGGTGCGGCCTCACGATCTTCGCCCTGGCCTCGGTGCCCTGGGTCCGCGTCCTGGGCCTGCTCTACCCCGTGGCGACCCTGGTGGTCATCGTCGCCACGGCCAACCACTTCTGGCTGGACGCGGTGGGCGGTATGGCGTGCCTGGCGTTCGGGTACCTGGTGGCGATGCTCTGGTACGGGTCGCTGCCGCACGCGCTTCCACGGGAGGTCCCGCCGGGGGCCGGGGCCGCCAAGACCGAACCTTGATCAGGTGGCGGGGGCGAGGGGAGTCCGTGGGTGTCACTGCGCCCCGTAGAACAGCTCGTCCACCACCGCCCGCGCCCGCCGCGTAGTACGCCGATAGTCATCGAGCATGTCACCCACATGCCCGGGGCCATAGCCCAGGTAACGCCCCACCGCCGCCAGCTCCCGCCCGTCCGACGGGAACGTGTCCCCCGCCCGCCCCCGCACCAACATCACGGCATTCCGCACCCGGGTGGCCAACACCCACGCCTCATCCAGTGTCGCCGCGTCCTCACCGGAGATCAGGTCGGCCGCACAGGCAGCGGCCAGCGCCTTCCGCGTACGGGTCGTCCGCAATCCCGGCTCCGCACACCCGTGCCGCAGCTGCAGCAACTGCACGGTCCACTCCACGTCGGACAGCCCGCCCCGTCCCAGCTTGGTGTGCAGAGTGGGGTCCGCCCCGCGGGGCATCCGCTCGGTCTCCATCCGGGCCTTGAGCCGCCGGATCTCCCGTACGGCGTCCTCCCCGAGCCCTTCCGCCGGATACCGCAGCGGATCGGCGAGGTCGAGGAACCGGCGCCCCAACTCCTCGTCCCCCGCCACGACTTCGGCCCGCAGCAACGCCTGCGACTCCCACACCAGCGACCAGCGGCGGTAGTAGGCCTCGTACGACTTCAACGTCCGTACGAGCGGCCCGGACTTGCCCTCGGGACGCAGGTCGGCGTCGATGAGCAGCGGCGGGTCGGCGCTGGAGATCTGCAGCAGTCTGCGCATCTCGGAGACGACGGCGCCGGCGGCCCGGGCGGCCTCCTCCTCGCGCACGCCCTCCCGGGGCTCGTGCACGAAGAGCACGTCCGCGTCGGACCCGTAGCCCAGTTCGTGGCCGCCGAAGCGGCCCATGCCGATGACGGCGAAGCGGGTGGGCAGCGTCTCGCCCCAGCCGTCGCGGACGACGGCCCGCAGGGTGCCGGCGAGGGTGGCCGCCGTGAGGTCCGAGATGGCGCCTCCGACCAGGTCGACGAGCGCGCCCTGGTCGGCGTTGGCCGGCGTCTCCTCGGTGCCGTAGGAGCTGACGATGTCGATGGCGGCCGTACGGAAGAGCTCCCGCCGCCGTACGCCACGTGCCGCGGTGACCGCGGCCTCTCCCTTGCCGGCCCGGCCCACCGCGGAGAGGATCTCCTGCTCCAGGTGGGCGCGGGTACGGGGCACGAGCCCGCCGCTGGACCCGTTGCCGAGCAGGGCCACGGCTTCGGGCGCCCGCATCAGCAGGTCGGGGGCGAGCCGTCCGGCGGACAGCACCCGCGCCAGGTTCTCGGCGGCGGCGCCCTCGTCCCGCAACAGCCGTAGATACCAGGGGGTCTTGCCGAGTGCGTCCGAGACCTTGCGGAAGTTGAGCAGCCCCGCGTCGGGGTCGGCGGAGTCGGCGAACCAGCCCAACAGAACGGGCAGCAGGGTGCGTTGGATGGCCGCCTTGCGGGAGACGCCGGAGGCCAGCGCCTCCAGGTGGCGCAGCGCCGCGGCCGGGTCCGCGTACCCGAGGGCGACCAGCCGCTCCCTCGCCGCTACCGGGCTCAACCGGGTCTCGCCGGGCGCGAGTTGGGCGACGGCGTCGAGCAGCGGCCGGTAGAAGAGCTTCTCGTGCAGCCGCCGCACCACACCGGCGTGCCGCTTCCACTCACGGTTCAGTGTGGTGACGGGATCTGTCCGGAGCCCGAGCGAGCGCCCGAGACGCCGCAGATCGGCCTCACTCTCGGGCACGAGGTGGGTGCGCCGCAGCCGGAAGAGCTGTATGCGGTGCTCCATGGACCGCAGGAACCGGTAGGCCTCGTCGAACTGCACGGCGTCGACGCGTCCCACGTACCCGCCCGCGGCCAGGGCCTTCAGGGCGTCGAGGGTGGTTCCGCTGCGCAGTGACGTGTCGACCCGCCCGTGCACCAACTGCAGCATCTGTACGGCGAATTCGACGTCCCGCAGGCCACCGGGGCCGAGCTTCAGCTCCCGCTCGATCTCGGCGGGCGGGATGTTCTCGACGACCCGCCGCCGCATCTTCTGCACATCGGTGACGAAGTTCTCCCGCTCGGCGACCTGCCAGACGAGAGGGGCCAGCGTGGAGACGTACTCCTGGCCCAGTTCGACGTCCCCCGCGACGGCGCGGGCCTTCAGCAGGGCCTGGAACTCCCAGGTCTTGGCCCAGCGCTGGTAGTAGGCGAGGTGGCTGCTGAGCGTACGCACGAGCGGTCCGTTGCGTCCCTCGGGCCGCAGATTGGCGTCGACGGGCCAGATGGATCCCTCGACGGTGGTCTCCGAGCAGATTCGCATCAGATGGGCCGCGAGCCGGGTGGCGGCCCGCATCGCCTTGTCCTCGTCGGCTCCGTCGGTTCCCTCGGCGGGCTCCCCGACGAAGATGACGTCGACGTCGGACACGTAGTTCAGCTCATGGCCGCCGCACTTGCCCATCGCGATCACGGCCAGCCGGCACATCCCGGCGTCCTCGGGCGCGGCGGCCTGGGCGATGGACAGCGCGGCCCGCAATGTGGCGGTCGCGAGGTCGGCGAGCTCGGCTGCCGCCTGGGTGACATCGGTGGTCCCGCACACGTCACGGGCGGCGATGGACAGCAGGCACCGCCGGTAGGCCACCCGCAGCGACACGGGGTCGTCCGCCTCGGCGAGCCCGCGCTCGAAATCCGCGACGCCGGGATGCAGGTCCTGTGCCTCGTACGTGACGAGGGCCCGCCAGTCGAGCGGGTGGCGCGCGAGATGGTCGCCGAGCGCGTCGGAGGCGCCGAGCACCCCGAGCAGCCGGTCGCGCAGCGGTTTGGCCGCGATCAGCGTGTCGAGGAGTTCGCGCCGCCCCGCGTCGTTCGCCTGCGCCTCGACGATCCGGACGAGCCCGAGCAGTGCCAGATCCGGGTCGGCGGTGGCGCCGAGGGCGTCCAGCAGCACCGGATCGTTCGTCACGGCCGCGAGCTGCGGGCCGACGAGCAGCCGCTCGGCGGCCGACGGATCGGTGAAACCGTGCCGCAGCAGCCGAGAGAAGGTACTGCTCCTGCGCCCCGGCACCGTCATCCCGGCCTCCGTCATCCCCGCGATGTCCCCTCACACGCACCCACTCGATGTCACGCACGCGATCAAGGTCGTACGACTCCGAGAGTAACCGCAGAGGCCCGGGGGAAGCGCCTGGACGGCCGGGCATGTGTGCGTCGGCCCCGCGTGAGCCTTTCGTCCGGTCAGCGCGGTGCGCGGATACCGTCGATGATGCGGGTCAGTTGTCGCCGCCGTACCCGTCCTCGATCGAGCGCCGGTGCTGGGACCGCACGGCCGGCGGGAGTGCCAGGTCGAGGCCGACGGTGAGGAGGGTGCGCGCCATTGTTCGTTCACCCCTCCATGCTCGAAGAGCCTCACTAATCTAGGAAGCCTGAGCACACAGACGGACCGACCTGTTACGCGCGACATACGACATGCGACGAAGGAGTCGTTTTATGGACATGGCCCTTGAAGTGATCATCCTGCCGGTCACCGACATCGACCGGGCGAAGGCCTTCTACGAGGACAAGGTGGGCTTTCACGTCGACCTCGACGCGGAGGTGATGCCGGGCTCGCGCGTGGTCCAGCTGACACCCCCCGGTTCCGGCTGTTCGATCGCGCTCACCAAGGGGGTGCCGATCCCCTCGGGGACCCCGCAGCCGGGCACGTACCACGGCATGCAGCTGGTCGTCGCGGACGCCAAGGCCGCGTACGAGGAGCTGACCGCGCGAGGCCTGGAGCTGACCGAGCCCGTCGCGTACGCCCCCCAGGACGGCGGCACGTTCATGCACTTCACCGACCCGGACGGCAACGGCTGGGCGATCCAGGAGTACCGCGAGCGGGCGGCGAAGCCCTTGCACAAACTGCTGTCGGACTTGGCGAACCCGGCGGAGCAGCAGTAGTCCGACGGCCCGGGCGCCTGCGTCCGTCAGTGCGCCCGGGTCGGCGTCAGCTGCGGGTGGCGTACGTCAGGAAGCTGGCCCAGGTGTGCGGCGAGACAGCGAGCTGAGGGCCCGCCTGCACCTTGGAGTCGCGTACGTGGACGGTGTCGGGGCAGGCGGCTATCTCTACGCAGTCGTCTCCCGAGCCGCTGCTGTAGCTGGACTTGTGCCAGGACAGGGCGACCTCGACACAGTCGCCGGATCCGCTGCTGCTGTAACTGCTCTTGAACCAGTTCAACTCTGTGGCGCTCATACCGCTCCTCGCATCCGCTGCAATAAGGCCCGAGAGTCGCTCAATGAGAAGGCCTGTGAGCGCATCCTGGCATAGCGCATTTGAAGCGTGCTGACCACCTTGGGATCTGGAATGAACTGCCCGGTCTCTTGCCCCTCGCAGTAACCGAGCCACCTATGCTCCGGGGTCTCCAGCAACTGCATGGAGCCGTGCAGGCCAGCATGGTTCTCCTGCACCTGAGGCATCACCTGCACCTCAATATTCCGCAGCTCAGCCAGCTCCAGCACATGGTCGATCAACCCGCGCGTCACCTCCGCCCCACCCGTCCGCCGAAGGAACAGGTGCTCCTCCAGGATGAAGCTGAACGCCGTGTTCGGCCTCTCCCGCAGCAGCCGTTGGCGTTCCGCCCGTGCCGCCCACTGGGCCTCGATCTGGTCATCGCCCAAGGGAGGCAGTTGGTTCACGAACAGCGTGCGCGCATACGCCTCGGTCTGCAACAGCCCCGGAATCAGACGGCACTCGTACGTGTAGAGACTGACAGCCTCCTCCTCCAGCCGGGCCCACTGCCGGAACCAACTGGCCAGCCCGGGTTGCCGCGACAGATGCCGAGCAGCCCCCCGCAACGCCCCGAACGCATCGAGCACCTCCTCCGCGCGCTCCACGAAGCCCGCGGGCGGGAAGCGGCGGCCCTGCTCGATGGAGGCAACCGTCGGCACCGAGTACCGCACTCTGGGCGCGAACTCCTCCTGCGTGAGGCGGGCCCGCTTCCGAAAGGCCTTGACCACCTCGCCGAACGTCTTGAGGCTGTCGGACACCTCCGGCTCACCGCCACCACCACAGCCAAGAGGGGCGCCCCCTCCACCCGTACCGTCCGCCATGCCAGTTCCTCCGTTCACCCGCACCCACCAACCCCGCCAACCCCTCCATGGTCACGCAGGGTTACCCATACTGTCCATCCCGTGAACCCGTACGCCGGGCCCGCGTACGGGTGGCTGACCTGGTGAACTGAGCCTGGGTCCGCACAGATTGGGGCCATGACACCGACCGTCCCCCACCGAACCCCGGTTACCGTACGTATGTTCACCCAGCGGTTCAGCTCCACTCCGCTGGGCGCCCGCCTCGCACGGCAGCTCGCGCTGTACCGGCTGCACCGCTGGGACATCCCGTACGGCTCCGTCGCCTCCGACAACGCCGCGCTGCTCGTCGCGGAGTTGGCGGCGAACGCCGTCACGCACGGCCGCGTGACGGGACGCGACTTCGAACTCGCGCTCACGCTGTGCGGCGAGCCGGCGTTCCCGGGCCCCGCCCCGAGAAAGGACAGGGGGCCGACGCGTCTCCTCCGTATCGACGTCACCGACATGCGGGGCGATCGCTGTCCGCCCCGCCCCGGGGCTCTCACCGCCCCGGCCGCCTCGGCCGTCGGAGGCCGCGGGCTGCTGCTCGTCGAGGCACTGGCCGACCGCTGGGAGGTCCTGGACCGGGCACCGACCGGCAAAACGGTACGCGCCGAACTGACGCTGCCGCATCGAGAAGAACCCTGAGACCCGACCGCAGTAAGACCGTTCTCGCCTACAAAGCGCGACGTCTCCTCTTCGCGTTCGCTGACGGATCAGCAGGGATTGCCGACCTCACCTCGCGGTCGACGGCCCACGCGTCGGCGACCGGTCCGAGGTGGCCGAGCTTGTCGGGGTTGATCACCGAGCGGATGGTGTGAACACTCCCGTCGAGCATTTCCAGGGCCAGGATGTGGAGCACCTTGCCGTCCCGGTCGCGGAAGACCGCTCCGGGCCGGCCGTTGACCTCGTGCGGCTCGAAGGTCACATCGATACGGGCCATCCGGGGAAAGACGGAGGCGAGCAGCCGGGCCACGTTCTCCGCGCCGACGACGGCCCGGGCCAGCTGCGGGGCCTTGCCGCCACCGTCCCCGACCATCGACACGTCGGCGGCGAGCAGGTCCCGCAGACCGCCGACATCGCCTTCCCGCAGGGCGTCGAAGAACCGCGCCGCCAACTCCTCCCGCTCCTGGCGGTCCGCTTCGAACCGTGGCTGTCCGGCCCGCATGTGCCGCCGCGCCCGTACCTGCAGCTGCCGGCAGGCCGCCTCCGACCGCCCCACCGCCGCGGCGACCTCGTCGAAGCCGAAGCCGAACACCTCGCGCAGCACGAACACGGACCGCTCCAGCGGGCTGAGCCGTTCCAGGAGCAGCAGCGCGGCCATCGACACCGAGTCGGCAAGTTCCGCCGAGCGAGCCGGATCCTGGTAGGGGTCGGTGAGCAGCGGTTCGGGGAACCACGGACCGACGTACTCCTCGCGCCTCGCCCGTGCGGAGCGCAGTACGTCGATCGAGATCCGCGTCACCGTGGTGGACAGGAAGGCCTTGGTGGACGTGGGCCGGGTCGCCGAGCCGTCGAAGCGCAGCCAGGTCTCCTGGACCGCGTCCTCGGCCTCACTCACGCTGCCGAGCATGCGATAGGCGATCGAGAACAGCAGTGGCCGCAGCGCCTCGAACTCCTCGACCTTGCTCACGCCGACTCCCCTTCTCGGTTCCCCGTTCACGGTCAGTGGAACTGGCCGACCTTGTAGTCACCGGCGGGCTGCCGGGCGATGATGTTCAGCCGGTTCGCCGTGTTCATGAAGGACACCAGGATCACCAGGGCGGTGAGCTGCTCCTCGTCGTAGTGCCGGCCGGCACGCGCCCAGACCTCGTCGCTGACCCCGTCGGCCGCGTCCGCGACCCGGGTCCCCTGCTCGGCCAGCTCCAGCGCGACGCGCTCGGCCTCGGTGAAGACGGTGGCCTCCCGCCAGGCCCCCACCAGGTTGAGCCGCACCTGGCTCTCCCCCGCGGCGGCGGCCTCCTTGGTGTGCATGTCGAGGCAGGCGGCACACCCGTTGATCTGACTGACCCGCAAGGCCACCAGCTCCTGCGTCACGGCCGGCAGCGACGACTCCTTGAGCACCTTGCCCACCGACATGAAGTGCTTGAGAGCCGTGCCGGCCATCGGGCTGGTGAAGTAGTTCAGTCGCGCGTCCATCGCGTACTCCTCAGGGGTCGTCGGTGCCTACACCCCTGAGACGAGACAGCCCGACGCCCTGTGACACGCACCCATGTGACCCACGCCTCCCGGAAGAACCGCTGGGGCCGACGGTCCACGACCGTCGGCCCCACAGGGTTCAAGCAGCCGGCCGCCCCCGCGACCCAACCGCCCGCCCGCCCTTACAGCACCGGCAAGTTCTTCCGCAGCTCGAACGCCGTCACCTCGGAGCGGTACTCCTCCCACTCCTGGCGCTTGTTGCGCAGGAAGAAGTCGAAGACGTGCTCGCCGAGCGTCTCGGCCACCAGCTCGCTGCGCTCCATCAGCGTCAGGGACTCGCCCAGGTTCTGGGGCAGGGGCTCGATGCCCATCGCGCGGCGCTCCGCGTCGGAGAGGGCCCAGACGTCGTCGTCGGCGCCCGGCGGCAGCTCGTAGCCCTCCTCGATGCCCTTGAGGCCGGCGGCCAGCAGGACCGCGTACGCCAGGTAGGGGTTCGCGCCCGAGTCGAGGGAGCGCACCTCCACCCGCGCCGAACCCGTCTTGCCGGGCTTGTACATCGGCACGCGGACCAGGGCCGAGCGGTTGTTGTGACCCCAGCAGATGTACGAGGGGGCCTCGCCGCCGGCGCCCGCGGTGCGCTCGGAGCCGCCCCAGATGCGCTTGTACGAGTTGACCCACTGGTTGGTGATCGCGGCGATCTCCGCCGAGTGCTTCAGCAGGCCCGCGATGAAGGAGCGGCCGACCTTCGAGAGCTGGTACTCGGAGCCCGACTCGTAGAACGCGTTGCGGTCGCCCTCGAAGAGCGAGAGGTGCGTGTGCATGCCCGAACCCGGGTGCTCACTGAACGGCTTCGGCATGAACGTCGCCTGGATGTTCTGCTCCAGCGCCACCTGCTTCATGACCAGGCGGAACGTCATGATGTTGTCGGCCGTGGAGAGCGCGTCCGCGTACCGCAGGTCGATCTCCTGCTGGCCCGGCGCGCCTTCGTGGTGCGAGAACTCGACCGAGATGCCCATCGACTCCAGCATGGTGATCGCCTGGCGGCGGAAGTCCATGCCGACGTTGTGCGGGGTGTGGTCGAAGTAGCCGGAGTTGTCGGCCGGGGTCGGGCGTGAGCCGTCCGTCGGCTTGTCCTTCAGCAGGAAGAACTCGATCTCCGGGTGCGTGTAGAACGTGAAGCCCAGGTCGGAGGCCTTGGCCAGGGCCCGCTTCAGCACGTACCGCGGGTCCGCGAAGGACGGCGAGCCGTCCGGCATCAGGATGTCGCAGAACATCCGGGCGGTGCCGGGGGCCTCGGCCCGCCACGGCAGGACCTGGAAGGTCGACGGGTCGGGCTTTGCGATCATGTCGGACTCGTAGACGCGGGCGAAGCCCTCGATGGCCGATCCGTCGAAGCCGATGCCCTCGTCGAAGGCCTGTTCCAGCTCCGCCGGGGCCACGGCCACGGACTTGAGGAAGCCCAGCACGTCCGTGAACCACAGGCGTACGAAACGGATGTCGCGCTCTTCCAACGTACGGAGCACGAACTCCTGCTGCTTGTCCATCTTCCGCTTCCACCCAATCTTGCTGGTCAGGCCGCCTGCTCCCGTCCCAGGGAGGCGGTCGGGCACCTGCGCATCACACCACATCAGCATTTCACGCGCGTTGCGGGCCCCGATCGTCCGGCCGGCCTACGCCCGAACGCCTCGCCACACGGCAGGTGTACTGCACCGACGCCCATCTTGCCCGCTGAGCGGCGCACATGAAATGCCCGACCACCGGCGTCTCTCCGTCACCCTCCCCACACTCACCGACACTCCCCCTGACTCGCGTCCCGCGCGGCCCGGCCCATTCGGCCAATCCCCTGGGCTCCCCGCCTGGAACCCCTCCTCCCCCACTACCATCAGCAGACCACTTCACTGCCCCTTTCCCTCAGAAGGACCACCCCATGGGTTCCGCCAAGAAGACAGAGTCCACGTCGCGCAAAGCGCGGATAGAGGAGATGCGGCGCGCCGAGCAGTCCCGCGAGCGCCGCAACCGGGTCCTCACGATCACCGCCAGCGTGCTCGTCGTCACCGGTCTCGTCGCCGGCGGCGCGTTCCTGATCAAGTCGCAGTCCGATGACAAGGACAGCGCGGCGAGCGACTCGAAGTCGGCGTCGGGGAAGTTCGTCACGGGCAAGGACGGTGTGAGGAAGTGGAGCACCAAGCTCACGCAGAACCACGTCACCAAGGACGTGAAGTATCCGATGGAGCCCCCGGTCGGCGGTGACCACGACCAGGTCTGGATGAACTGCAACGGCGACGTCTACGAAGCGGCGATCAAGAACGAGAACGCCGTGCACTCGCTGGAGCACGGCGCCGTCTGGGTGACGTACAACAGCAAGGCGTCCGACGCCGATGTGAAGGCGCTCGCCGAGAAGGTCAAGAAGACTCCGTACTCGCTGATGAGCCCTGTCGAGGACCAGAAGGACCCGGTCATGCTCTCCGCGTGGGGTCACCAGCGGACGGTGAAGGGTGCGAGCGACCCGGACGTCGGCACGTTCTTCGAGACGTACGTCCAGGGCAAGCAGACGCCCGAGCCTGGCGCCGCCTGCACCAACGGCCTCTCGAAGTGAGGAAGATGAAGTCCGCCGGCTGGGTCACGGGTGCCGCCGCGGCCGTCCTCGTGGCGGCCGGGGCGATCACGTACGCGGTCGCCGACGGTGACGACTCCGGGATGAGGCCGCCCGCGGCGGACTCGGCGGACGCGGGCTTCGCCCGTGACATGTCCGTGCACCACCAGCAGGCCGTCGAGATGTCGTACATCGTGCGCGACCTCACCGACGACGAGGAGGTGCGCCGCCTCGCGTACGACATCGCGCAGACCCAGGCCAACCAGCGCGGCATGATGCTCGGCTGGCTGGACCTGTGGGAGCTGCCCAAGGTGTCCGCCGACGAGCCCATGGAGTGGATGGGCATGGCCGGCATGGGGGCCGGCGAGGACGGCGCGCTGATGCCGGGCATGGCGACCAACACCGAGATGGACGCGCTGCGCGAGCTGAGCGGCAAGGCGGCCGAGGTGCGCTATCTGCAGCTCATGTACGCCCACCATGTGGGCGGCGTGCACATGGCCAAGGGCTGTGTGGAGCGGTGCCGGGTCGGCGTGGAGCGGCGGCTCGCGCAGGGCATGGTGCGGGCCCAGGAGTCGGAGATGAAGCTGATCTCGGACCTGTTGCAGCAGCGTGGCGCGAAGCCGCTGAACTGACTGACAGCTGAACTGACAGGGGCAGGGTCGCCCGCGCCGGGCCGCGTGACCTCGTACCGCCGCCGGCTCAGGGAATCCCTGAGCCGCGGCGGCTCCTCGGCTCTGGTGCGGGGGACGGGCGCATCGGTTCGTTCGGCTCGTTCAGTTCATTCTGTTCGTTGCGTTGGTTCAGGATCGCCGCCGCCACGTCCTGGGGGCGGTCGAGCATCACGAGGTGACCGGCGGGGGTCGAGACGCGGAAGGTGCCGCCCAGGCGCTGGGCGAGGCGTTCCTGGCGGTCGAGCCAGCGTCGCGAGCCGTCACCGACGGCGTGGGCGTGGGCGGCGAGGACGGTGACGGGTACGTCCGGCAGGGGCCGCTCCCGAAGGCTTTCGAGGTCGACTGCCTGGTCCCGGTAGGTCGCGTTCTCGGCGAGGGCGGCCCGCAGGAAGCGGCTGGTGGAGTAGGAGCGCCGGACGAGGTCGTACGGGGCCGGGTCGCTGCGGCCGATGGGGCGGCGTCCAGCCCGGATCGCGGTACGCCGCAGGAGGGGGCCGAGTGCCCGTGGGAGGCCCGCTCCCGCCAGTAGCGTGCCGCACGCGCGCGTGGCGGCGTTCCGCAGGGCGGGGGCGCGGCTCGGGCGTGGGTCCTCCTCGACGCTGGAGTCGACCAGCACGAGCCCGGCCGTCCGCTCCGGGTACAGCCGTGCGAAGACCTCGCAGTGGAAACCGGCGAGCGAGTGCCCGACCACGGTGACGGGCGTGTGGACGCCGGCCGCGTCGAGCACGCGCGTGATGCGCCGCGCCTCGCCGGTGAGCGTGGGCCACGCGCGCGCGGGCGCGGGGGCGCTGAGTCCGAGTCCCGGCCGGTCGAAGCGGACGACCGTGCGGTACGGGGCGAGGAGCGGCACCACGGGATCCCAGTCGAACCAGGACATGCCCAGGCCGGCGCTGAGCAGGCAGACGGGGCCGGTGCCGGGGGCGGCTCCGGTTCCCGTTCCGGGGCCGTCGACACGGATGTGGTGCGGGATCCCGTCGATGCGGACGAAGGTCATGGGCGGGCGTCCGCATCGCGGAGGGGGCCGGCGGCGGCCGGCTCAGGGGCGTGGAGGAGGGAGACCGCCAGTGCGCCCAGCCAGATCGCGATGACGCCGACCTGGAGGCGCTGGGCGATGCCGACACCCCAGCCGTCGTGGCCCGACTCCAGGGCGGCGATCGCGACCAGCGTCCAAGCGGTGGCGGCCAGTTCGAGCACCACGAGGGTGGGGCCCGCGTAACTGGGTGCTGTGCGGGTTGTGCGGGTGAGGGTCACCATGGCGACGAGGATGCCGCACAGGGCGACCGTGCTGCTCACCGTGTGCGCGGAGTGGGTCCATGGCACGAGGGCCGCGGTCTCCCTCGCGGCGCAATTCGGGTCGGTGGTGGGCGTGCAGCTGAGCGGGAGGCGGGAGTCCACCGCGGTGGCCGCGCCGAAGAGGAAGAGGGCGGCTCGGGCGGTCGGTGGCGTGCGGCGGGCCGACAGGGTCGCGGCTGCGGCGCACACCAGCGTGCCCGCGAGCAGGTCCGCTGTGCGGAAGAGGGTGGTGTACGGCTGGTCGGTCGCGGCGAGTTCACTCACGTAGGTGTGGGCCGGGGGGAGGGAGGTCGGCAGGAGGGCCTCCATCGTCCATGCGGAGTAGGTGAGGGCGGCCAGGGCCAGGAGGGTGGCTGCTGCGGCCGGGCGGGGTGTGATCATTGACGCCCATGATCGGGGCGGGGGGTTGGTTCCGCATGTTCGCGGGTGCGGGCCCGGTGGGGGCTGAGCGCGCAGTTCCCCGCGCCCCTCAAAGACAGAAGATTGCGCCGTTCCCCGCGCCCCCAAGAGGGGCTGCGCCCCATCAGGGGCGCGGGGCGGGGCGGCCACCCCATAACGTCTCTCTGACGATTACAATGGGCGCGTGCCTCAACTACGTCTCGCTCTGAATCAGATCGACTCGACCGTCGGCGATCTCGCCGGGAACGCCGAGGCGGTCGTCCGCTGGACCCGGCACTCCGCCGAGCAGGGAGCGCACCTCGTGGCGTTCCCCGAGATGGTGCTGACCGGGTATCCCGTCGAGGACCTGGCCCTGCGGTCGTCCTTCGTGGAGGCGTCCCGCGCGGCCCTCCACGCTCTCGCCGCGCGGCTCGCCGAGGAGGGGTTCGGGGAACTGCCGGTCGTCGTCGGCTACCTCGACCGTTCCGAGAAGGCCCAGCCCAGGTACGGGCAGCCGGCCGGCGCCCCGCGGAACGCGGCAGCGGTGCTGCACCGCGGCGAGGTGGTGCTCACCTTCGCCAAGCACCACCTGCCGAACTACGGCGTCTTCGACGAGTTCCGCTACTTCGTGCCCGGTGACACCCTGCCGGTCGTACGGGTGCACGGCATCGACGTCGCGCTCGCCATCTGCGAGGACCTCTGGCAGGACGGCGGCCGGGTCCCGGCGACCCGTTCCGCCGGGGCGGGCCTGCTGGTGTCGATCAACGCCTCGCCGTACGAGCGCGACAAGGACGACACCCGGCTCGACCTCGTGCGCAAGCGCGCGCAGGAGGCCGGCTGCACGACCGCGTACCTGGCCATGATCGGCGGCCAGGACGAGCTGGTCTTCGACGGCGACTCGATCGTCGTCGACCGGCACGGCGAGGTCGTCGCGCGGGCGCCCCAGTTCTCCGAGGGGTGTGTCGTCCTCGATCTGGATCTGCCCGCCGCTGCCCCCGAAGCGCCCTCCGGGGTCGTGGACGACGGGCTGCGCATCGATCACCTCGTCATCTCCGACGAGCCGCTGCCGCCGTACGAGGCGGAACTCTCCGGCGGGTACGCCGAGCGCCTCGACGCCGACGAGGAGGTGTACTCCGCACTCGTGGTGGGACTGCGGGCGTACACCGCGAAGAACGGTTTCCGCTCCGTGCTGATCGGGCTCTCGGGCGGGATCGACTCCGCCCTCGTCGCCGCGATCGCCTGCGACGCGCTCGGCGCGCAGAACGTGTACGGCGTGTCGATGCCGTCCAAGTACTCCTCGGAGCACTCCAAGGGAGACGCGGCCGAGCTGGCGCGGCGCACCGGGCTCAACTTCCGGACCGTGGCGATCGAGCCGATGTTCGACGCGTACATGGGGTCGCTCGGCCTCACCGGGCTGGCCGAGGAGAACCTCCAGTCGCGGCTGCGCGGCACCATGCTGATGGCCCTCTCCAACCAGGAGGGGCACATCGTGCTGGCGCCGGGCAACAAGTCCGAGCTGGCGGTGGGGTATTCGACGCTGTACGGCGACTCGGTGGGCGCGTACGGGCCGATCAAGGACGTCTACAAGACGTCGATCTTCCGGCTCGCCGAGTGGCGCAACCGGGCTGCGATCGAGCGGGGGCAGACCCCGCCGATCCCGGAGAACTCCATCTCCAAGCCGCCGAGCGCCGAGCTGCGGCCGGGGCAGGTCGACACGGACTCGTTGCCGGACTATCCCGTCCTGGACGCGATTCTGGAGCTGTACGTCGACCGCGACACGGGGGCCGACGCGATCGTGGCGGCGGGGTTCGACCCCGAGGTGGTCACCAAGACGCTGCGGATGGTCGATACGGCGGAGTACAAGCGGCGGCAGTATCCGCCGGGCACGAAGATCTCGGCGAAGGGGTTCGGTAAGGACCGGCGGTTGCCGATCACGAGTCTCTGGCGCGAGAGCGTTTGAGGGAAGGGGCGCCCTTTTTACTGGGCGCCCTTTTTTTTGCCTGGCGGCGGGCTCGTCGTTCGCGTGCGGGCCCGGTGGGGGCTTGTCGCGCAGTTCCCCGCGCCCCTTAAAGACAAAAGATTGCGCCGTTCCCCGCGCCCCCAAGAGGGGCTGCGCCCCATCAGGGGCGCGGGGAACTGCGCAATCTTTTAGGGGTGTTCCGGCCCGCCCCTCAGTGGTGGGCGGGGGTCTTCGCGTGTTGCGGTGTGTGGGTCGCCACCACGCGGCCCGAGTCGGTCGTGCCGCGGCTCCGGTCGACGGCGTAGGCCACGGCCGCTACCGCCAGGCCCAGAACCGCCAGGGCCGCGCCCGCGAGGGCCGGGGACGTGACGCCGTAACCCGCCGCGAGGGCGAGGCCGCCGATCCAGGCGCCACCGGCGTTCGCGAGGTTGAAGGCCGCCTGGTTGGCGGAGGAGGCGAGGGAGGGGGCCGAGGACGCCTTCTCCATGACCATGAGGAGGAGCGGGGAGCTGGTCGTGAACGCCGCGGCGCCGAGCAGGACCACCGCGAGAGGCGCACTCCATGCCGTGCCCATCATGACCGGGAACAGGGCCAGGACAGCCACCAGGGAGACGAGGCCACCGAACAGGGTGCCGCGCATCGAGCGGTCCGCCAGACGGCCGCCGAGCAGGTTGCCCGCCGTCGCGCCCACGCCGAACAGCGCGAGCAGCAGGGTCACGCTGGAGTCGGCGTACCCGGCGGAGTCCGTCAGCATCGGCGTGATGTAGCTGTACGCCGAGAAGAGCGCGCCGAAGCCCGCGACGGTCGTGCCGAGGGCCAGCCAGACCGGCAGCGACTTGAGCGCCGCCAGTTCGCCGCGCAGTCCGGTGGCGGCCAGGTCGTGTTCGGTGGTGCGGGGCAGGAGCAGCGCCAGGGAGGCGATGGCCGCCAGGCCGATCACGCTGACGGCGAGGAAGGTGGCGCGCCACCCGAGTTGCTGGCCGATGAGGGTCGCGGCGGGGACACCGGCGATGTTCGCGACGGTCAGGCCGAGGAACATGAGGGAGACCGCGCGGGCCTTGCGCTCGGCGCTCACCATGCCGGTGGCGACGACGGCGCCCACACCGAAGAAGGCGCCGTGGGGCAGGCCGCTCAGGAAGCGGGCCGCGAGCAGTGAGGTGTTGTCGGGCGCGAACGCCGAGAGCGTGTTGCCCACGACGAACAGCACCATCAGCCCGATCAGGACCTTGCGGCGGGCCATGCGCGCGGTGACCGCCGCGAGCAGCGGGGCGCCGACGACGACGCCGATCGCGTACGCCGAGACGAGGTGGCCCGCGGTGGGGATCGAGATGCCCAGGTCGTCCGCGACGTCGGGCAGCAGCCCCATCATCACGAACTCGGTGGTGCCGATGCCGAAGGCGCCCACGGCGAGGGCGAGCAGGGCCAGGGGCATGAGGGACCTTTCAAAAGGGAGAGCGGTGTTCCGTACAGATTAAGTTCATCTACGGAACAAAGCGTCCCAGCCCCAGTATTCCCAGAGGTTACGAGGCGGTTGCCGACAGCTTCACGCGGGCGGCGATCGGAAGATGGTCACTCCCCGTCTCCGGGAGGGTCCAGGAGGTGACCGGCTCGACGCCCTTGACCATGATCTGGTCGATGCGCGCCATCGGGAACGACGCCGGCCAGCTGAACCCGAAGCCGCTGCCCGCCGCGCCCTGCGCGGAGCGCATCTGCGAGGTGACGCCGTTCAGTGCGCGGTCGTTCATCGTGCCGTTCAGGTCGCCGAGGAGGGCGATGTCCGGCAGCTTCTCGTCGCCGATGGCCTCGCCGAGCGCGTCGGCGCTCTTGTCGCGCTGCCGCGCGGTGAAACCGGCCTCCATTTTCACCCGTACGGAGGGCAGGTGCGCCACGTACACCGCGAGCCGGCCCTCGGGCGCGGTGACGGTCGCCCGCATCGCGCGGGTCCAGCCGAGCTTGATGTCGACGGGGGCGGCCTTGCTCAGCGGGTACTTGCTCCACAGGCCGACCGTGCCCTGCACGGAGTGGTACTTGTACGTCGAGGCGAGGGCCTGCTCGTAGACCGGGACCGCCGAGGTGGTCAGCTCCTCCAGGGCCACCACGTCCGCGCCGGAGGCGGCCACGTCACGGGCCGTGCCCTCCGGGTCCGGGTTGTCCGCGTTGACGTTGTGCGTGGCGACGGTGAGGTCCCCGCCGGAGCCCGTCCTGTCGACGAGCAGCCCGCCGAAGAGGTTGACCCAGATGACGGCGGGCAGCAGCACCGCGATCAGCGCGGTCGCGGACCTGCGGAACAGCGCGAGGGCGAGCAGCACCGGGACGGCCAGCCCCAGCCAAGGCAGGAAGGTCTCCAGGAGGCTGCCCAGGTTGCCGATCCTGTTCGGGATCTGCGCGTGCAGGGCCATCACCAGGGCGAGTACGAGGGCGAACGCGGCCAGGACGATCCCCCGCCGCCAGATGCCCCGGTCGGTACGGAGCGAAGTCAGCAGGCGGCGAAGCCGGGGTCCTCTGCGGTCGGATCCCTGGCCGCCGCTGCCCGTCTCCGTCATGTACGCCTGCGCCATACCGTCGCCTCACCAACTGCCGTTCAGATCGTCCCCGCGCCCTAAGACCCTAGGGGATGATCGCGATCCTTCCCGCCGCCGCACGGCGGCCGTACGGGCACAAGGACGACCGAGGGGGCGCGGCGAGTTCCGGCGGGGAGCCAGGTGGAGTGGTCTGTGACGGAACGCGCACATTGCCGGTACCGGCGTTCAACGCCTGTACCGGTGTTGAGGGGGCGGAACTCGCGGAGCTCAGCGAGCGGCGGGGCCCAGTCCCGCAAGGACCGTGTCGACGATTCGTTCGGACAGTCCCTCCTCAAGGCTCGCGTCCGGGCGGATGACCGCGCGGAGAAGCATGGGGCCCACGAAGAGGTCGTTGGCCAGTTCGACGTCGATGTCCGCGCGGAACTCGCCGTTCGCCTGGCCGCGCCGCAGGACGTCGAGCGTCATCAGCCGGCGCGGTTCGATGACGGCCGCGTGGTAGACCTTCCACAGCTTGGGGCTGCTCTTCATCTGCGCGTAGACGTTGTGCATGATCGCCGACGAACGCGTGACCAGACCGCGCCGCCGCAGCGATTCGAGTATGACGATCAGGTCGTCGCGCATGGACGTGCCGGGCAGCCGCGGGTCGGGCGGTTCGGCGGTGCGCAGCACGTCGCAGAAGAGCTCCTCGCGGCCGCTCCAGCGCCGGTAGATGGTGGCCTTGCCCACCCCGGCGATGCGCGCGACCCGCTCTATGGAGATCTCCGCGAGCGGAACGCCCTCTTCCAGCAGGCGCATGACGCCCTCGATGATCGAGCGCTCCACCGCCTCGCTGCGGGGGCGGCCTCTGGCGGGCCCGCCCCGCCCTGTCGTGCCCGCCGCCCGCTCCGCGCCGCCCACGTGATCGCTCCGCTCTCTCGGATGCTGCTGTCCTGGCGCCGCGCCGTCGGGTCGCCGTTCGCCGTTCGCCGTTCGCCGTTCGCCGTTCGCCGTTCGGGTCGATTGTCCCTGGCCGACGAACGGTTGTGACTCGGGTGCGGGTGCTCCGTGGCCGGCCGCGCGGTTCCCCGCGCCCCTTACGGGCGCTTCAGTGATCGGCGCTTGCCAGGTCCGTCTCCTTGTCCGCCTGGGCCGGGGTGCGGCCGGGCAGGAACAGGTAGACGACCACCGCGCCCACCACGGCGACTCCCGCGCCGCACAGGGCCGTGACGTGCATCGCGTGCAGGAAGGCGTCGTTGGCCGGGCCGATCAGGGCGTCGCCCTTGGGGCCGAGCTTCGCCGCGAAGCCCAGGGTCGCCTCGATGGACTCGCCCGCCTCGTGCCGGGCGGCCGGGGGCAGCTTGCCCTCGATGCCCGAGCGGTACGCGGCGGAGAGGACCGAGCCGAGTACGGCGATGCCCAGGGCGCCGCCGACCTGGCGGAAGGTGTTGCTGAGCGCGGAGGCCGAACCCGCCTTCTCGCGGGGCAGGGCCTGCATGATCACGACGCTGGTCGGCGTCATGATGTGCGCCATTCCCGCGCCCATCAGGAAGAAGATGACCTCCAGGATCCAGATCGGCGTGTCCGCCTCCAGCGCGGCGAACGCGGCGAGCATGGCGGCGATGGTGAGCATGCCGGCGGTCGTGGTGGCCCGGTTGCCGAACCGGTCCACGACCAGCCGGGCACGCGGCGCGAAGACGAGCTGCGCGACGGCCAGCGGCAGCATCAGCAGACCGGTCTGCAGGGGCGAGTAGCCGCGCACGCTCTGGGTGTAGAAGACGGCGAAGAAGGTGACCCCCATCAGCGCGAAGAACACCAGCGCTATGGCGGAGATGGCCGCGGAGAAGACCTTGTTCCTGAAGTAGTCGATGTCGATCGACGGATGGTCGCTGCGCTTCTCGTGGACGACGAAGCCGACGAGTACGACGAGTCCGGCGCCGATGGTCGCGAGGACCTTGGCGTCCGTGAAGTCGGCGAGCTGACCGCCCTTGATGATGCCGTACACCAGCAGGACGAGTCCGACGACGGACAGCAGCACGCCCACCGGGTCGATGCGGCCGGGCTTCGGGTCGCGGGAGTCGGGGACGAGCCAGACCATCAGGCCGAGTGCCACGATCACGATCGGTACGTTGATCAGGAAGACGGATCCCCACCAGAAGTGGTCGAGCAGGACGCCTCCGGTGATCGGGCCGATGGCGATGGCCAGGCCGACGCCGCCCGCCCAGATGCCGATCGCCTTCGGCTGCTCGTCGCGCTCGAAGACGTTCATCAGGACCGCGAGGGTGGCCGGCATCACGAAGGCGGCGCCGAGGCCCATCACCGCGCGGAACGAGATGAGCTCGACCGGGGACCCGGAGGAGGCGGCGAGCGCCGAGCCGATCCCGAAGACGAGGAGGCCGCCGAGCAGCACCTTCTTGCGGCCGAGCCGGTCACCGAGGATGCCGGCGGAGAACAGCAGGCCGGCGAAGACGAGGGTGTAGGAGTTGATGGCCCACTCCAGCTCGCTCTGGGTGGCTCCCAGGCCGGTCGGGGCGGGCGTCGAGATGGTCTTGATCGCCACGTTCAGGATCGAGTTGTCGAGAACGACGATCAGCAGGCTCAGCATCAGGACGCCGAGGATCGCCCAACGTCGTCGGTGCACGGCCTCCGGTATCCGGGGCGCGGTGTCGGCAGGGGTAGTCATGCTGAAAAGGCTAGAGGATATTCGATACGAGACCGTCTCGTATCGGAATCCTTTACCGAGACCTTACGAGCTTTTCAGACGGGCTTGGAACCTGGTGAAGCGGAGACGAGGGCCACGGTGACCCCTCTAGCCGTTCGGTGGCACGAGGTGCCACCATGGAGGGGATCCGGGGACGCCGTCAGGGCGCTTCGAGATGACTGAAGGAGCCGTTGCAATGACGCAGTTCTCGGCTGCCCAGAACACCACCGACAGCAGCAACAGGGCGCTGTACGGAGGCAAGGGCACACGCCGTATCACTGTCCGCGACATCACGGTGGCCAAGGAGCGCGGCGAGAAGTGGCCGATGCTCACCGCGTACGACGCGATGACCGCGTCCGTCTTCGACGAGGCCGGCATCCCGGTCATGCTCGTCGGCGACTCGGCGGGCAACTGTCACCTGGGCTACGAGACCACCGTGCCCGTCACCCTCGACGAGATGACCATGCTGTCGGCCGCCGTCGTACGGGGCACCTCGCGCGCCCTCATCGTGGGCGACCTGCCGTTCGGGTCGTACCAGGAGGGACCGGTGCAGGCGCTGCGGTCGGCCACCCGGCTGGTGAAGGAGGCCGGGGTCGGGGCCGTGAAGCTGGAGGGCGGCGAGCGTTCGCACGCGCAGATCGAGCTGCTCGTGGAGTCGGGGATTCCGGTGATGGCGCACATCGGGCTCACTCCGCAGTCCGTGAACTCCATGGGGTACCGGGTGCAGGGGCGCGGTGAGGAAGCCGCTCAGCAGTTGCTGCGCGACGCCAAGGCCGTGCAGGACGCGGGGGCGTTCGCTGTCGTGCTGGAGCTTGTGCCGGCGGAGCTGGCCGCCGAGGTGACGCGGGTGCTGCACATTCCGACGGTCGGGATCGGGGCCGGGGCCGAGACCGACGCGCAGGTTCTTGTGTGGACCGACATGCTGGGGCTCACGGGGGGCAAGATGCCGCGGTTCGTCAAGCAGTATGCGGATTTGCGGCAGGTCATGGGGGATGCGGCGAAGGCGTTCGCCGACGATGTTGTCGGCGGAACGTTCCCTCAGGAGGAGCACTCCGTCCACTGACCCGCTGGTCCACTGACCCGTTGGTCCACTGATCCACTGGTCCACTGCGGCACGGAGGCAGCCCGCCGATTTCCCCCGTCGGCGGGCTGCCGGATTTTCTCGCCCCCGCCGCCCCTACCCGTCCCGTCACCACATGGGGGCTCCGCCCCCGAACCCCCATTGCGCAGTTCCCCGCGCCCCCAAGCCCCCTCGGTGCCAGGTGCCAGGTGCCAGGGGGCGCGGGGAACGGCGCAATCTGTTCGCTTTAAGGGGCGCGGGGAACGGCGCAGTCTTTTCGTCCCCAGGGGCGCGGGGAACGGCGCAGTCTTTTCGTCCCCAGGGGCGCGGGGAACGGCGCAGTCTTTTCGTCTCCAGGGGCGCGGGGAACCGCGCGGCCCGCCCCCACCGGGGTTGCGGACTGGACGGTGTCCCCGGGGAGCCTGTCGGTGGGATGTCGGTGGTTTGTCGGTGGGGGGTGGGAGCTTGGGTGGCATGACGCGAATCGACAACGAGCCCCGGCAGGACGGCGACGGACGCCCCGACGCCGTCAGCGTGCGGGGACTGGTCAAGCACTACGGCGAGACCAAAGCACTGGACGGCGTGGACCTGGACGTGCGCGAGGGCACGGTCCGCGGCGTGCTCGGCCCGAACGGCGCCGGCAAGACGACCCTCGTACGCATCCTCTCCACCCTCCTCATACCCGACTCCGGCCGGGCCACGGTCGCCGGCTTCGACGTCGTGCGCCAGCCCCGCCGGCTGCGCCGGGTCATAGGCCTCACCGGCCAGTACGCCTCCGTGGACGAGAAGCTCTCCGGCCGCGAGAACCTCTATCTGATCGGCCGGCTCCTCGACCTGACCCGCAAGGACGCCCGCACCCGCGCGGACGAACTCCTTGAGCGCTTCTCGCTCACCGAAGCGGGCAAGCGCCCGGCGAGCACGTACTCCGGCGGCATGCGGCGACGCCTCGACCTCGCCGCGTCCATGATCGGCAGCCCGACCGTCCTCTTCCTGGACGAGCCGACGACCGGCCTGGACCCCCGTACGCGTAAAGAGGTGTGGGGCGAGGTCAGGCGGATGGTGGGGGACGGTGTCACCGTCCTGCTCACCACGCAGTACATGGAGGAGGCCGAGCAGCTCGCCAACGAGCTCACGGTCATCGACCGCGGCAGGGTCATCGCCAACGGCGGCATCGACGAGCTGAAGGCGAAGGTCGGCGGCCGCACCCTGCGCATCCGCCCGGCCGACCCGCTGGAGCTGCGCCCCACGGCCGCGGCCCTCGACGAGTTCGGCCTCACGGGCCCGGGCAGCGCCACGGTGGACATCACCACCGGCACGGTCCTCGTCCCGATCCTCAGCGACGAGCAGCTGACCGCCGTGATCGGCGCGCTCACCGCCCGGGGCATCACCCTGGCCGGCCTCAGCACCGAACTGCCCAGCCTGGACGAGGTGTTCCTCTCCCTCACCGGCCACCGGGCCACCGAACCGACCGATCCGAGCGACCCGCGGGACACCCCGGCCGACCGCTCCCACGAGTCCTACGAGGAGGCCGCCGTATGAGCGCCGCCACCGTCATCGACGCGCCCGCGGCGCTCGGCACCGACGACGATCCGCACGTCGGCATACGCGCCCATCTGCGGCACATCAGCGCCCTGGTCCGCCGCAACGTGCTGTGGATCCGCCAGGACCCGGAGTCGATGTTCGACGTCATCCTGATGCCGATCGTCTTCACGCTGCTCTTCGTGTTCGTCTTCGGCGGCGCGATCGCCGGCAAGGGCAACCAGGACGAGTACGTCAACTACGTCGTCCCGGGCCTGATGGCGATGATGGGCATGAACATCGCCATGGGTGTGGGCACCGGCTTCAACCAGGACTTCCAGACGGGCGTGATGGACCGCTTCCGGTCCCTGCCGATCTCCCGCGCCTCGGTCCTGATCGCCAAGATCGCCGTGGAGATCGGCCGCCTGCTGCTCGCCACGGCGATTCTGCTCGGGGTCGGTTTCCTCCTCGGCCTGTCCGTGTCGAACGTCCCCGGTCTGTTCGCCGCCATCGGTCTGGCCCTGGTCTTCGGTTCCTCCATCATGTGGATCTTTCTGACCATGGGCGTGGTGATGAAGAACGCCCAGGCCATCCAGGGAATGGGTTTCCTCGTGCTGATGCCCCTGCAGTTCGGTTCTTCGATCTTCTCGCCGCCGTCCACCATGCCGGGCTGGCTGCAGACGTTCACCGACTACAACCCGCTGTCGTCCCTCGCGGACGCGGCCCGGGGTCTGATGAACGGCGGTCGGCCGATCGCCCACGACGTCATGATCACGCTGCTCTGGTCGCTCGTCATCACCGTGGTGATGGCCCCGGTCGCCATCCACAAGTACCGCACCAAGACCTGACCGTCTCGTTTCAGACCAGGGCGGCGGCCTCCTCGAAGGAGAGGCCGCCGCCCTGCGCGTACGCGGTTTCGTACGCCCGGTCGTCGAGGACCCCGCGCGTCGCCGCCTCGGCCTGTGCCCTGATCTCGTGCTCCACGACGGCCCTGAAGTGTCCGGGCGGAAGGAGCGCGTCGCCGGCGCCGAGACACCGGGCGGCGTCCTCGGCGCGCCGGCCGCCCTCGGCCCCGGCGAGCGCGATGGACGCGGTGGCCAGATGCACCGAGAACATGTGCGGCGCGATCATCTGGGTCAGCGGGTCCTTGGCCCGCTCCAGGGCTTCCCGCACCTTCACCACCGCCTCGTCGTACAGGCCGTCCTGGGAGTCCAGCCAGGCCTCCACGCCCATGACGAACCCGTCGAAGACCACGAACCGGACGGCACGGAAGTCCTCCCACAGCCGTTCCATCTGCGCTCGGGCCTCGGCGACGCGGCCGGTGCGGCCGAGCCACATCGCGAGGAAGAGCCGGGCCCCGGGCATGGCTTCGTTGTGCGCTCCGTCGCCCTGTTCCAGGACCTCGCGCAGCAGCCGCTCGCCCCGCCCGGTCTCGCCCGCGTCGATGAGCACGCTGCCCAGGCGGGTACTGAGGATGGCCATCTGGGCGCGGGCGCCCAGAAGTTCGGCGTGGGCGATGGCCGTCTCGTAGTCCGTCGCGGCGAGTTGGTACTCGCCCCTGCGCTCATGGGCCTCGCCCCGCGCGGAGAGCGCCTCGGCGGCGCCCCAGGCGTCTTCGAGGCCGACGAAGAGGTCCAGCGACTCGTCGGCGTCACGGGCCGCGTCGCCCGCCCAGTCGGCGCGGTTGGCGAGCATGTTGGCGCGCATCTGCAGGGCGACGGCCAGCTCCCAGCGGGTGCCGAGTCGCCGGCAGGTCTCGACGCTCGCGTCGATGACCCTGCGCAGCCGGTCCATGTCGCCGGTCAGCAGCACGGCGAAGAACCAGAGGTAGCCGGGGTTGCGGCAGACCTGCGGGAGGCCGGGCTCGTAGGCCTCGGTGACGGCGCGCAGCTTGGCCTCCGCCTGCGGTGTCTGCCAGGTGTCCAACTCCAGGTCCATACAGGCGAGATGGAGGAGATGGACGCCTCGCCTGGCCTCGACGAGGATGTCAGGACCCATGGGTGGCGGGTCGGCGATGCAGGACTCGTACAGCGGGACGGCTCGCTCGGTGGGCGGTGCGAACGGGTCGGGGCCCATCGCCATGACCTCCCGCGTCCAGTTGCGGGTGATCAGGCGCAGGTCGCGGATCTGCCAGTACCAGGCGAGGGAGAGGACGAGGCAGAGCGCCTCCTGCTCGTCGTTCGCGGCGACGGCGCGCTGCAGTGCGGCGCGCGTGTTCTCGCTTTCGAGCTGGAACAGTTCGATGGCCTCGCGTTGGCCGGGGCCGCGCAGCAACGGGTCGGTGGTGCGGGCGAGTTCGCGGTAGTACGTGAGGTGGGCGCGCTCGGTCGCGGGGCGCTCGCCGCACGCGTCGAGCCGCTGTCCGGCGTACTCTGCGACGGTCTCCAGGAGCCGGTAGCGCATCCCGCCCTCACCCGGACCCGTGCTTGTCGCTGCCCCCTCCCCGGAACCCTTGCCCGACGGGGCGGCCACCACGAGGGACTTGTCGACGAGCGAGCCGAGCGCCTCCAGCGCGGCGGGCCCGCAGACCGCCTCGGCGGCGGCCAGGTCGCAGCCGCCGGCGAAGACGGACAGCCGCCGCAGCACATCGCGTTCGTCCTCGTCCAGCAGGTCCCAGGACCAGTCGACGACGGCCCGCAGGGTCTGCTGGCGCGGCAGGACCGTACGGCTGCCGGAGGTGAGCAGGCGGAAGCGGTTGTCGAGACGGTCGGCGATCTGGCGCGGGGTGAGCATCCGCAGCCGGGCGGCGGCGAGTTCGATGGCGAGCGGCAGTCCGTCCAGGCGCCGGCAGATCTCGGCGGCGGCCTCCGGATCGTCCTCGATCCGGAAACCGGGCCGGGCCGCGGCGCCCCGGTCGGCGAGCAGCCTCAGCGCGTACGGCTCGGGCAGCGGCTCGACGGGCCGCAGCAACTCCCCCGGTACGCCGAGGGGTTCGCGGCTCGTGGCCAGTACGGTCAGTCCGGGGCAGCGTTCGAGCAGTTGCTCGACGAGGCGGGCCGCGGCGTCCACGACGTGTTCGCAGTTGTCGAGGACTATCAGCATGCGGCGTTTGGCGCAGTGCTCGGTGAGCCGCAGGAGCGGGTCGTCGTGCCGGTCGGTGACGACGCGCATCTCCTCGGCCCCGGCGCCGCGCAGCACGGTCTCCCGCGCGCCGACCGCGGTGAGCACGGCCTCGGGGACGGCCGCAGGGTCGTCGACGGGCGCGAGTTCGGCCAGCCACACCCCGTCGGGCAGGTCCTGGGCGACGCTCTCCGCCGCCTCCTGCGACAGCCGTGTCTTCCCGGCGCCGCCCGGCCCGAGCAGCGTGACGAGCCGCGCCCCGGCGAGGTCCCCGCGGATGGCGGCGAGATCGGTGTCCCGCCCGACGAAGGAGGTGAGCCGGGCCCGCAGATTCCCGGGCGGCACGGGCCGCTCACGCGGGACGGGCCGGGCGTCCCGACGGTCCGGCGCCACACCGGGGCCGCCTCCGTACCGGTCTGACTCGGAGCCGTCGCCGTACAAGGCCGAACCGGTGCCACCGCCCCGGTGGTTCTCGCCCCGGTGGTTCCCGCCGTGGTGGTTCTCGGCGTGGTGGTTCTCGGCGTGGTGGTTCTCGGCGTGGTGGTTCTCGGCGTGGTGGCCGTCGCGGGGCGTGCCTGGGCCTTGGCCGGCCGGGGTGCCGGTCAGGAGTTCCGTGTGCAGGGAGCGCAGTTCCGGGCCCGGGTCCGTGCCCAGGCGGTCGGCCAGCAGGCGGCGTACGGACTCGTAGGCGGCCAGGGCCTCCGCCGCGCGGCCCGCGTCGCGCAGGGCCCGCAGGCGCAGCACCTGGAGGGGTTCGTCCAGGGGGTGGGTGTCGCAGAGGGCGGTGAGGTCGGGCAGGGACTGTTCGGCGTGGCCGAGAGCGAGGGCGGCCCCGAGACGGACGCGCCGGGCGTCGAGCCGGCGGGTCTCCCAGCGCGACGACTCGGCCGTACCGTCCGGGAGGTCGGCGAGGGCCGGACCCTGCCAGAGGACGAGGGCGTCGTCCAGGATGACGGCCGCCTTGCCGGGGTCGCCGTCGGCCAAAGCGCGGGAACCTTCGCCCGCGAGCCGTTCGAACCGGTGCAGGTCGACGTCGTCGGCCGCCGCGCGCAGCCGGTAGCCGCCCTCGTCGGAGCCGATCGCTTCCGCGCCCAGCGCCCTGCGCAACCGGCCCACCAGGGCCTGCAGCGCGCCCGGGGCGTCCGCCGGGGGGTCGGCGCCCCAGACCTCGTCGACCAGCACGGACACGGACACGGTCCGGCCGGGACGCAGGGCGAGCACCGTCAGCAGGGCGCGCAGCCGCGCCCCGCCGACCGGAACGAGGGTGCCGTCGGGACGGAGTGCCTGGGTGGTGCCGAGGATGCGATAGCGCACGCGGACCATTGTCCCTGTCTGCGCCCCGGGCCCGCCCCGGATTTTGGACCGGCATGAACCGGGGAGGGTCGAAAACGGACCGAGGACGCGAGTGAAGGGCCGCAGGAACCTACGACCCTCCTTAGGACGTTCCCCCCACACCACCGGTACGGTCTACCCGGCACGCCCAGCCCGTTCGAACATTCCAGGGAGCCCCACCCCATGACCACCGCCACCACCCGGCACAGTGACGGCCGGATCAGCCCCGTGTTCCTCGGGATCGTGGCCGTCGCGGCGGTGACCGGCTGGGCCACCTGGACGGGCTTCGCCGAGCAGCCCGGCATCGCCGTCTTCCTGTTCGTGACGGCCGCGTGGATCGTCTCGCTCTGTCTGCACGAGTACGCGCACGCGCGCACCGCCCTGCACAGCGGCGACATCTCGATCGGCGCGAAGGGCTATCTGACCCTGAACCCGCTGAAGTACACGCACGCGCTGCTCAGCATCGTGCTGCCGGTCCTCTTCGTCATCATGGGCGGCATCGGTCTGCCGGGTGGCGCGGTCTTCATCGAGCGGAGCCGCATCCGGGGCCGCTGGAGGCACAGCCTGATCTCGGCGGCGGGCCCGCTGACGAACGTGCTGTTCGCGGTGGTCTGCACCGCCCCGTTCTGGCTGGACGCGCTGGACGGCGTACCGGCCGACTTCCAGTTCGCCCTAGCGTTCCTGGCGCTTCTGCAGGTCACGGCCGCGCTGCTGAACTTCCTGCCGATCCCCGGCCTGGACGGCTACGGCGTCATCGAGCCCTGGCTGTCGCACAAGATCCGCCGGCAGGTGGAGCCGTACGCGCCCTTCGGCCTGCTCTTCGTCTTCGCGATCCTGTGGATCCCGGCGGTGAACAACCAGTTCTTCGACGCGATCGACGCGCTGCTGCGGACGCTGGACATCGACGAGATCCGCACGTACTGCGGGCAGAACCTCTACCGGTTCTGGACGGAGACCGACCAGTACTGCTCGGTCGGCCAGTGACGGGCCGCCGCGTCAGCCGGTGACGGAGGACGCCGACGCCCTGCGCCGCATCCGGTCCCGGCGCAGGTAGTACCAGGTCATGTTGGACGACAGGCCCGCGAGCAACACCCACACGATCCCGAGCCAGCTGCCCTGGACGAAGGAGACGACCGCCGCCGCCGTCGCGAGGACGCAGACGACGAGGGCGTAGAGGGCAAGTCGGGACATGGGGTCTGCTCCTGTCGGGGAACTCCGGGAGCCCGGCGGGACCGGTCTCCGGAGGGGGACACTGCTCGGCTCCAGTGTCCCCCACGTCCGGAACGCGCCCGTACGCGGTCCCGCGGCCCGGCCGTCCCGGAGGTCAGCAGCCGTCCCGGAGGTCAGCGGCCGTCCCGGAGGTCAGCGGCCGTCCCGGAGGTCAGCGGCCGTCCTGGAGGTCGGTGAGGCGCAGGCCCGCGTGGGCCTTGTACCGGCGGTTCACCGAGATCAGGTTCGCCACCAGCGACTCCACTTGATGGGCGTTGCGCAGCCGCCCGGAGAAGATGCCGCGCATGCCCGGGATGCGTCCGGCCAGCGCCTGGACGATCTCGACATCGGCCCGCTCCTCGCCGAGCACCATCACATCGGTGTCGATCTCCTCGATCTCCGGGTCCTGCAGCAGCACGGCCGACAGGTGGTGGAAGGCGGCGGTGACGCGGGAGTCCGGCAGCAGCGCGGCGGCCTGTTCGGCGGCGCTGCCCTCCTCGGGCTTCAGCGCGTACGCGCCCTTCTTGTCGAAGCCGAGCGGGTTGACGCAGTCGACGACGAGCTTGCCGGCCAGTTCCTCCCGCAGCGACTCCAGGGTCTTGCCGTGTCCGTCCCACGGCACGGCGACGATCACGATGTCGCTGCGGCGGGCGGTCTCGGCGTTGTCGGCGCCCTCGACGCCGTGTCCGAGCTCGTCGGCGGCGGCCCGCGCGCGCTCCGCGGCCCGCGAACCGATGATCACCTTCTGCCCGGCGCGGGCCAGCCGGTAGGCGAGACCCTTGCCCTGGGGACCGGTGCCGCCGAGCACGCCGACGACGAGCCCGGAGACGTCGGGAAGGTCCCAGGGGTCCTTGGCGGGGGCCTTCTGTGCACTGTCAGTAGAGGTCATGGGCCGACTTTACGTGCGTCGTGGTCCCTTCTCACGTGTGGTTCCGGCGCGCGCCGGTGATCTCGCGCGGGCTGGACCAGGTGCGTCCGTCGTCGTCGCTGTGCCGGATCCAGACACGGCGTCCGTCGGTGGCGCTCACCCCTCCCCCTACGGATGGCGTCCTCGGTGGCGAGGGCCGCGTTGCGGACGTGGACGAGCAGGATCCTGCTGGTGTCGAGGACGACGGGGGCCGGGTTCCCGGCCAGTGCCTCGCCGTTCGAGGCGGCCACCTGGAGCGGTCCCCACGTCGGTCCGCCGTCCGTGGAACGCTTCAGGACGATGTCGATGTGGCCGAGATCGTCGCGTGAGCCGACCCTGCCCTCGCTGGGTGAACGGGCCACTCTGCCCAGGATGGGCGAATTCATCGGGAACGCCGTCTGACGAGCGGTCGGCTGCGGCAGGATGCGGCCACATGGATGCCGTACGGGTGGCCTTGTTGCGCGAAGTGCTCGCCGGGACCGAGTGGCCGGGAGCCACGCGGCGGTTCGCGGGGGTGCTGAGGTCGTCCGTACTGCCGCACGGGGGCGGGCTGCTGCTGGTGGGAACGGCGGAGTACGAGCCCTGGCACCTCGCCGCGCATCTGGTGGACGAGGCCGCCTGGTCGGGCACACCGGAGCTGACGCCGACGCTGGTACGGCACGGGGCGCGGCCCGGGGACCCGGCCCACCTGGCGGTGGGGCTCGGCCGGATCGAGGCGGCCCGGCGCGGCGAGACGCTGCTCGTCGTGGCGCCGGGCGCGCCCGGGGCTCCGCTCCTTGAGCGGGTGTACGACGCGCGCCGGGCCGGGGCGACGGTCCTCGCACTGGGCTCGGACGACCGCGAACTGCACGCGATGGCGCACGAGGCGCTCGCGGTGCCGCCCGGACCGGGCCTCGACACGGGGCTCGACACGGGCCTCGACACAGGGCTCGATCTGGACACGGTTCAGCACCTGGTCAGTACGGCCACCGGGGAGAACTCACTGCCCGCGCCCCGGGGCCGACGGCGGTTCACCGACCGGTTGTCGCGGCTGGCGGACCGGTTGACGGCGCCGCCGCCCGCCCGGTGGTGAGCCGGCGGCCTTCTCGGCGGGGCCGCCCCGGTCGAAAAAGCGTTTGTCCGCGGCGGGGTCGCGACCGCAGCATGTCCCGTCGTGACGGAACTGAGCAAGCCCGAACCCGGGGCCGGGGCCGAACCCGAGGCCAAGGCCGGTAAGCGGCGGTTGCGGGCCCTGTTGCCCGATCTCGCGCCGTGGCGGACCTCCCCCGACTTCCGGCGGCTGTGGGTGGCCGGGCTCATCACGAACTTCGGCAGCTTCCTGACGTTCGTCGCGCTGCCGGTGCAGATGAAGGAGCTGACCGGTTCCGCGGTCGCCGTCGGCGCGATCGGTGCCGTGGAACTCATACCGCTGATCGTGTTCGGGCTGTACGGCGGGGCGCTCGCCGACGCCCTGGACAAGCGGAAGCTGATCATTTGGACAGAGGCGGGGCAGGGGGTGCTCTCGGCCGTACTGCTGGTCAACGCGTTGCTGCCGGACCCCCTGGTGTGGCCGCTGTACGCCGTCGCCGCGCTGTCCTCCGCACTCGTCGCGGTCCAGCGGCCGGCGCTCGACGCGCTCACCCCGCGCATCGTCCGGCACGAGCACCTGCCGGCCGCCGCCGCGCTCAACTCGCTGCGCTGGACGGTCGGCGGGGTCGCGGGACCCGCGGTCGCGGGGCTCGTCGTGGCGTACGCGGGGCTCGGCTGGGCCTATGCCGCGGACCTCGCCACGTTCGCCGTCTCGCTCTTCCTGGCCGTGGGGCTCGCCGCGTCGCCCGCCGCGCACGAGGCGGCGAAGCCGTCACTGAGGGCGATCGCGGAGGGCGCGCGGTACGCGTGGAGCCGCAAGGAACTGCTCGGTACGTACGCCATCGACCTGGCCGCCATGTTCTTCGCCTTCCCGCTCGCCGTGCTGCCCTTCCTCGCGGACGAGCTGGACGCCGAGTGGTCGCTCGGGCTGATGTACGCGGCGTTGCCGGCCGGGTCGCTGCTGGTGAGCCTGACCAGCGGGTGGACCTCGCGGATCCATCGGCACGGGCGGACGGTGGTGCTGGCGGCGGCGTTCTGGGGGCTCGCGATGGTGGCGGCGGGGGCGGTGCACGAGGTGTGGCTGGTGCTGCTGTTCCTGACCCTGGCCGGCTGCTTCGACATGGTCAGCGGGATCTTCCGGGCGGCGATGTGGAACCAGACGATCCCCGACGAGCTGCGGGGGCGGCTGGCGGGGATCGAGCTGCTGTCGTACTCGGTCGGGCCGCAACTGGGGCAGGTCCGTGCGGGTGGGATGGCCGCGGTGTTCTCCGTGCGGGCGTCCGTGTGGGCCGGGGGTGTGATGTGTGTGGCCGCGGTGGGGGTGTTGGCGGTGTGCCTGCCCAAGCTCATGTCGTATGACGTGCGGACGAACCCGCATGCGGTGCGGATGAAGTCCGTGCGGGCCGGTGGGGGTTGAGCGCGCGGTTCCCCGCGCCCCTTAAAGGCAAAGGCGAAAAGCTGCGCCGTTCCCCGCGCCCCTTAAGTACAGAAGCGAAAGACTGCGCCGTTCCCCGCGCCCCTGAGTGTCGCCGCTGGGTGGGGGGTTCGGTTAGTTTTCGGATGGGGGGCGCGTATCGGGGTCGTGCCAGCGGGGGTCCGTCTCCCAGTCGAGGTTGCGCTCACGGGCCGTGTCCATCGCCCGCTGGGCCTCCTCGCGGGACGCGTAGGGACCGAAGCGGTCCTTCGCGGGGCACTCCGGGCCCTCCTCCACCTTCTTGTGTTCCAGGCAGTAGTACCACTCGCCCGGTTTGCCGACCGTCCGCTTCTTGAACAGGGCCATGACCAGCTCCTCTCGCCACCGACATGTTCCCCCATCTGCGCTGGTTAGACTCGCTGGCATGTCTGGCCAGTCGCTGCTCGTCCCAGGGGAGCTGTCCCCCATCCGTTCCGTGCCCGGAAACATCCGCCGCCCGGAGTACGTCGGCAAGCCCGCCCCGACCCCGTACACCGGGCCGGAGGTGCAGACGCCCGAGACGATCGAGGCGATGCGTGTCGCCGGCCGGATCGCCGCGCAAGCCATGGCCGAGGCCGCGAAGCTCATCGCGCCCGGCGTCACCACGGACGAACTGGACCGGGTCGCGCACGCCTACATGTGCGACCACGGCGCCTACCCGTCCACGCTCGGCTACCGCGGCTTCCCGAAGTCCCTGTGCACCTCCGTGAACGAGGTGATCTGCCACGGCATCCCGGACTCCACCGTCCTGCGGGACGGGGACATCATCAACCTCGACGTGACGGCGTACATCGGGGGCGTGCACGGCGACAACAACGCCACGTATCTCGTCGGCGACGTGGCCGAGGAGTCGCGGCTGCTGGTCGAGCGGACCCGTGAGTCCCTGGAGCGGGCCATCAAGGCGGTCAGGCCCGGCCGCCAGATCAACATCATCGGCCGCGTCATCGAGTCGTACGCGAAGCGCTTCGGGTACGGGGTCGTCCGGGACTTCACCGGGCACGGCATCAACTCGTCGTTCCACTCCGGACTGATCGTCCCGCACTACGACAGCCCGCACGCGACGACCGTGATGCAGCCCGGGATGACGTTCACGATCGAGCCGATGCTGACGCTGGGCTCGTACGACTACGACATGTGGGACGACGGGTGGACGGTCGTCACGAAGGACCGGCTGCGGACCGCGCAGTTCGAACACACCCTGGTCGTCACGGACAGCGGGGCCGAGGTCCTTACGCTGCCGTAGCCGCCCCCGCACTCGCGCAGGCCGTCCACCGGTCCGCTTCAGCCGCCCGCTCATGGAGAGCGGGCGGCTCTTTCATGTGGACGCGACGGAGATTCGGGGTACGTTTTTACCGACAGGACGTCGGGAACTCATTGACTTAGGTCACCCTAACCATAGAAGATTGATCCGGCTCCCGCCTTCCCCGTTCAGCCCCGGAGGTCCCCATGACATCGTCGAGTACGCCGTTCTCGACGCTCATCCGCACCGCGTCCCACGAGCAGCACGTGGAGGCGGAGACCTCGACTTTCATGAGCGATCTGCTCGGCGGCAGGCTCGGCGTGGACGCGTACGCGCGCTACACGGAGCAGCTGTGGTTCGTGTACGAGGCGCTGGAGTCGGGTGCGCGGGATCTTTCCGGCGACCCGGTGGCGGGGCCGTTCATCCAGCCCGAGCTGATGCGGCTCGCCTCGCTGGAGCGGGATCTGGCCCATCTGCGCGGGCCGGGATGGCGCGAGGGTGTCACCGCGCTGCCCGCGACGCTGGAGTACGCGGCGCGGGTCGCCGAGTGTGCGCGTACGTGGACCGCGGGGTATGTGGCGCATCACTACACGCGCTATCTCGGGGATCTCTCCGGTGGGCAGATCATTCGTGGGACGGCGGAGAAGACGTGGGGGTTCGCCCGCAAGGGGGACGGGGTGCGGTTCTATGTCTTCGAGGACATCGGGAATCCCGCGGCGTTCAAGCGGGGGTATCGGGAGTTGCTTGACGGTCTGCCGGTCGATGAGCTGGAGAAGCAGCGGGTTGTTGCCGAGTGTCGGCGGGCGTTCGCTTTGAACACCGGGGTTTTTCGGGCGCTGGGGGAGGAGTTTCGGCTCAGCGCGTGATGTTTCGCCCGGGGTGCGTTTTCGGGTGCGGGTTCGCTGTGGCTGGTCGCGCCGTTCCCCGCGCCCCTTGAAAGCAAAGGAAAAAGACTGCGCCGTTCCCCGCGCCCCTAAAGGCACGCCCCTGAAGGCGAAAGCCAAAAGATTGCGCCGTTCCCCGCGCCCCTTGAATGATCAGGGCGCGGGGTTTGCTTTTGTGTTTTAGCGTTCCAGGAGGACTCTGCCGCCCAGTTCGATCCAGCCTTCCGGTTGGGGGGCTGTGAGGAGTTGGGAGCCTTTGCCCTGGATTATGTTCAGGGCGCGGCCCAGTTGGACTGTCAGTTGCAGGGCCGCGGCGCCTGTCGCCTCGTCCTCGTCGATGCCGTCGCCCCGGCCGGGGAAGCCGCGGGCGCGGACGCGGCCCGCCGCCTCGTCCTCCCACGCCCAGGCGTATACCCACTCCCCCATCGGCGGCACGGGCAGCGCTTCCACCTCGGCGGCGGTGGCGTACTGGCGCAGCGTGCGCTGCCGCGCCCACTCCGGGCGGGCCTCGATCCAGGTGAACTCGCCGTCCAGCCGGGTGCCCACCACGCCCGCGGGCGTGACGAGTTCGGGTACGTCCAGCAGCCAGGCCGCGCCCACACAGGGGTATCCGGCGAACGGCAGCCGCGCACTGGGCGTGTAGATGTCGATGACCCCGCGCTCGGGGTCATCGACGAACACCGTCTCGCTGAAGCCGAGTTTCGCCGCGAACACCTGCCGTTCGTCACGCTCGGGCAGTACGGAACCCTCCCGTACCACCCCGAGTTCATTGCCGTACTCGCCGCGGGGCCCGCAGAAGACCCGCACCACGTCGTAATCAGTCACTCCGGCATTCAAACATCATGACGGCGACGCGTGTGCGGGTGCTTCCTGGTCGGGCCGTTCAGGCCGTTCAGGCCGTTCAGGCCGTTCAGGCCGTTCAGGCCGTTCAGGCCGTTCAGGCCTGGGTGGAGTCCGTCAGACGGCGGCGGCGTACCGCGAACACCACGCCCGCGCCCGCCGCGACGGTGACCGCGGCGGCCGCACCGAGCGCGCCGACCGGGACGTCGGAGCCGGTGGAGGCGAGGTTGCCGGTCACACCGCCCGTGGTGGACCCGGTCGTGCCCGCGCCACCGGTGGTCCCGCCGGTCGTACCGCCCGTGGTGCCGCCCGCTCCGGAGGTCGAGGTCGGGTCGGTGTCCGGGAGCTCGGCGTCCGCGGTCAGGGCCACGGCGATGTCGACCGGGTCGAGTTCGGCGCCGGTCCGGTAGAAGCCGCCGAAGGCCTCCGCGCCCGCCTCGGTGAGGGTGGTGGTGACGTCGTCGAGGCTGATGACGTCGTCCTCGGCGGTCAGGTCGGCCGAGTCGGGCTTGAGTTCGGCGAGTGTCACGTCCTCGGACTTCTCACCGAGGCTGTCGACGTCGGCGGTCAGCTTGCCGGAGCCGCCGTCGAGCTCCGCCCTGAGGTCGCTGAGGGTGAGGTCGAGACCGTAACTGCCGTTTTCCTCATGGCCCTTGAAGTTGACCGAGCCCTTGAAGGAGGCCTTGAGGGTGTCGGCGTCCGTGTCGTAGGTGCCGGTGGCGTCGGGGAAGGTGAAGACGCCGTTGCCGGACGCCTGCTCCGCCCCGCCCGACACCGTGATCCTGCCCTTGGCCACCCCGTCGACGACGTACGTACGGAAGGACTGCTTCACGCCCCAGCCGAGCGTGCCGTAACTGATGGCCCCCTTGGTGGCGGCCTCCGTGGCCGAGGGCTTCGGGGTCGCCGATCCCGTGGGCTTCGGGGTGGCGGTGGTGGTCGGGGTGCTCGTGGGGGTGCCGGTCGGAGTGGCCGGCGGGGTGGTGGTGCCCGTGGGCGTCGGGGTCGGCGACTCGACCTTCTTCTCGACCACCGTCAGGGGGTCGCCGGCCGCGCCCGTGTAGGAGGAGCTGCCGAAGGCGTCCCCCGCCTCCTTGGTCAGCTTGGTCGTCATGTCCGTCATCGTGCGGTTGACGGTGACCTCGGCGAGCGGCACGTCCTGCTGGGTCGTACCGGACTTCGTCACATCGGCGGTGACTCTCGCGTCCTTGCTGTCGAACTTCACGTCGGACAGCTTCAGTTCGAAGCCGTGCGCCTTGGAGACGATGTTCAGGGTGCCCTCGAAGCCGAGCGCGACGGTGTGCGCCTCGGAGTCGTAGCTCCCGGTGCCGTTGACGAAGGTGAACACGCCGTTGTCCTTGGCCTGCGTGGCGCCGGCCTCGGGCGTGAAGGCACCGGCCGCCATGCCCGTCACGTAGTTGCGGTACGACTCCTTGATGCCCCAGGTCAACTCGTAACCCTTGAGCGGCACTTCGGCGGCCGACGCGGACGTGGCGGCGAGCGCGGTGGCGCCGAGCGTGACGGCGGTCGCGCAGGCTGCGGCAAGGGCTATGGGGCGGCGGCGGTTGGCGGCCATGGTCGTGGATCTCCTCAATGCAGAGTGCGTTCAGTGTGTGGGAGTCCGCACAACTCGCGGACAGGGGAGAAAGGTTCAGCTCTCGTCGGGGGCGTCCGGGGCGGTGGCGGCGGCCGTCTGTGGCGTACGGCGCCTGCGGAGGACCAGGAAGGCCGCGGCGACCGCGATCAGGGAAGCGACCGCGAGGCCGATGGGCAGGACGGGGACGTCCGATTCGCTCGCGGTGGCCTCCGTCTTCGGCTCGGCCGTCTTCGCCTCGGCCTTCTTCGGCTCGGCCGCCGCGGCTTCGGGCGTGGCCGACTCCGCGCTGCCCAGGTCGGGCAGGGCGGGGAGTTCGGCCTTGGCGGTCAGGGCGACGGCGAGGGACACCGGGTCCATCTCCGTGCCCGCCCTGTACATCCCGCCGAAGGCCTCGGCGCCCGCGGCTGTGAGCTTCGCGGGGGCCTCGGTGACTTGGGCGAGGCCGTCCTCCGGCTTGAGATCCCTGGCGGTGAAGGTGACCAGCGGCACCTTCTTCCGCGTCTCGTTCCGCGTCTCTTTCTGCGTCTCTTTCTGCGTCTCGCCGGTGCTCGTTACGTCGGCGTACAGCGTGCCCCTGCCGTCGTCCGTGACCTTGGCCCTGATCCCGCCGAGCTTCAGATCGAGGCCCTGCTCGCCGGTGAAGCGGACGGCTCCGGCGAAGGTCGCGTCGAGGGTCCGCTTCTTCTCGTCGTACGTGCCCGAGCCCTCGGGGAAGCGGAAGAGCGCGCCGCCGTCCTGGGCGCCCTCGCTGAGCTTCCACCCGCCCTGCGCGATGGCGCCGGTGACGTACTCGCGGAAGGTCCTGCGCACACCCCAGTCGACGGCGCCGTTCTCGATCCGGCCCGAAGTCTCCTCTTCCTTCGCCTTCTTCGACTTGAACGTGGACTCGGCCGGCGAGGCGGACGGCGTACGGGTCGGCTCGGCCGCCGCCGCCCGCACATCCGCGGAGAGGCTGACCGGGTCGAGGGCGGTGCCCGCCGTGTAGTAGCCGGCGAAGGACTTGGCGCCCTGGGCGGTCAGCGTGGCGGGCAGGTTGTTCAGCTGGACGGCGTTGCCGCCGCCCTTCATGTCGATACCGCCCAGGGAGAGGGAGGCGAAGGGCACCTGCGAGGACGTCGTGACCGCCCCGGTGCCCCTCGCCTTGCTGATGATGTCGACGTAGAGCGTGCCGCCGTTGCCCGCGAGGCGGACGGTGGGGCGGCTGATCGTCAGGTCGAGCTGGTGGGTGCCGTTGTCCTCCTTGTGCCCGAGGAAGTGGACACCGCCGGAGAAGCCGGCGCCGAAGGCACCCGAGGCACCGTCGTACGTGCCGGTCGCCGAGTGGAAGCGGAACTGGCTGCCGCCGACCGTGGCCGCGCCGCCGGTGAGGGAGAAACCGCCGTGCGCTATCGGGCCGGTGACGTAGCTCTGGAAGGAGGATTTGATGCCCCAGTCCAGGCGGCCGCCCTGCACGGTCCGGCTCGCCGCGTCGGCCCGGGCGGCCGGGAGCAGCGCCACGAGTACTGCCGCGAGTACTGCCGCGCAGAGCAGGGTCACGTAGGTGCGTGGGTGCGGGCGGGCTGGCATGTGTCCTCCGGGGCGGGTGGATCTGGCCGGATGCGGTGGCGCACTCCCTGGCGAGATAGGTAAGGCTAACCTAAGCTATGTTCTGCCGGGACGGGAAGCGTTGGATGAGACAGAGGGGGATGGGGGTCGCTTGCCGGCCGCCCGGTCGTCGCGGCCGGTCGCGCGGTTCCCCGTGCCCCTGAAGGCAGTTGCGGCTGGTCGCGCACGTCCCCGCGCCCTTCGCGGCAAAGACAGGCAAGACGGAGGGGCGGGCCCCGCCGGGCAGCGCCCGATCAGGACGTGACCCCGATCAGGACATGAACCGATCAGGACGTGAAAGGAATACGCGACAGTGCGACGCATGCGTGGACGAGTGGCGGGTGCACTGCTCGCGGTGCTTGCGGTGGCGGGGTGCGCCTCCGGTGAGGGGTCGGCCGAGCCGGCCTCCGAGGCCGCCGGGGCCGGCGCCGTGGCCGATCGTGTCGAGCCGCTCGCCGACACGCCGGAGCCCCGACTTCCGGTCACCGTGCGGTCGGCCGACGGCCACGACGTCACGGTCAAGGACGCCGAACGCGTCGTTCCGCTCTCCGGCAGCCTCAGCGAGATCGTCTTCACCCTCGGCCTCGGCGACCGGGTCGTCGCCCGTGACATCACCGCCACCTTCGCGCAGGCGGAGAAGCTGCCGGTGGTCACCCGCAACCACGACGTCTCCGCGGAGAGCGTGCTGTCCCTCAAGCCGGATCTGGTGCTCGCCGAGGCCACCACGGGGCCCGCGGAGGCGATGGGCCAGATCCGCGACGCGGGCATACCCGTCCTCGTCGTCGATCCGGCTCAGGGCCTCGACGACGTGGGCCCGCGCATCCAGGCCGTGGCGCGCGCCCTCGGCGTACCGGCCGCGGGCAAGGCGCTCACGAAGCGTTCGCAGGAGCGGATCGCCGCCGTACGCGAGGACGTTCCGGAGAAGACCGACGAACCGCGTGTCGCCTTCCTCTACCTCCGCGGCTCCGCGTCCGTCTATCTGATCGGGGGCAAGGGCTCGGGAGCCACCTCGCTGCTCGAAGCGGCGGGTGCCGTGGACGCGGGCGCCGAGTCGGGTCTGGAGAAGGACTTCACCGCGATCACCACGGAGGCCCTCGCCCAGGCGGCTCCCGACGCGATCCTCGTCATGTCGAAGGGACTTGAGTCCGTCGGCGGCATCGACGGCCTGGTCAGGATTCCGGGCGTCGCGCAGACCCCCGCCGGGATGGACCGCCGGGTCGTCTCCGTCGAGGACGGCGTACTCCTCAACTACGGGCCCCGCACGAACGCCGTACTGAAGTCCATCGTCGGCCAGCTGTACGGGGACGGGGACGGGAACGGGAACGGGAACGGAAACGCGAACGGGGACACGAAGTGAGCGTGACCGACAAGGCCGCGCCCCGGGCCTCCGAGGCACCTTCCGCCGAGGGGCAGCCCATCGGCGGCCTCCCCCCGCGCCCCCGCCCCCGCCGCAGCATCACCTGGCTGCTCACGGTCGGGCTGGTCGCCCTCCTTCTGCTCCTCACCCTCACCTCCGCCGGGCTCGGCGCGTACGAGATCTCGCCCGGTGACGTTCTCTCCTCCGTCGCGCACCGCGCGGGTCTCGGCGGCGGCGAACTGGCGCGCGTCCCCGAGTCCGTGCTGTGGAACGTGCGCTTCCCGCGGATCGTGCTCGCGCTGCTCGTCGGTGCCTCGCTGGGTTGCGCGGGCGCGCTGATGCAGGGGGTGTTCGGCAATCCGCTCGCCGAACCGAGCGTCATCGGCGTCTCGTCGGGCGCGGCGGTCGGCGCGGTCGCCGCGATCTCGCTCGGCCTGGGCTTCCTGGGCACCTGGACGATCCCGGTCTTCGCCTTCGTCGCGGGGCTCGGCACCGCCCTGCTCGTGTACTCGACGTCCCGCTCGGGCGGCCGTACCGAGGTCGTGACGCTGATCCTCACCGGTATCGCGGTGAACGCCTTCGCGGGCGCGCTGATCGGCCTGTTCATCTTCCTGGCCGACACCGCCGCGGTGAACCAGATCACCTTCTGGCAGCTCGGCTCGCTCTCCCAGGCGACCTGGCCGAAGGTGCTGGCGGTACTGCCGTGCGCGGTGGCCGGTCTCGCCGTCGCGCCGTTGTACGCCCGCAAGTTGGACCTGCTGGCCCTCGGCGAACGCCCGGCCCGGCACCTCGGCGTGGACGTCGAACGGCTTCGCGTCGTGCTGGTCCTGGTGGTGGCACTGCTGACGGCCGCGGCTGTGAGCGTCTCCGGGGTCATCGGCTTCGTGGGCCTCGTCGTCCCGCATCTGCTGCGCATGGTCGCGGGTCCCGGCCACCGTTTCCTCGTCCCCGGCAGCGCACTGGGCGGTGCGGTCGTGCTGCTCGCGGGCGACCTCGCGGCGCGTACCGTCGCCGAGCCCGCCGAGCTGCCGCTCGGTGTGCTGACCGCTCTCTTCGGCAGTCCGTTCTTCTTCTGGCTGCTGCGCAGGACCCGTCGCAGGCAGGGAGGCTGGGCATGAGGAAGCGCAGGGGATGGCTCCGTACGGGGATCGTGCCGCCCGGGCCCGTGGCCGCCGGTGACGTACTCGCCGAGGCCGCGGCCCTGCACGTGAGGCTCGGCGCCCGCGAGGTGCTGTCCGGCGTGGACGTCGAGGCCCGCGCCGGTGAGGTGCTGGCGCTCGTCGGCCCCAACGGGGCCGGGAAGTCCACCCTGTTGGGCGCGCTCGCCGCCGACCTCCCGGCGGCCGACGGTGTCGTACGGGTCCACGGGCGCCCGGTGTCCGACTGGTCGGCGCACGAACTGGCCCTGCGCCGGGCGGTGCTCCCCCAGTCCGCCTCGCTCTCCTTCCCCTTCCCGGTCGAGGAGGTCGTACGGATGGGGCGGGCGCCCTGGGCCGGCCGGCCGGAGGAGGGCGAGGACGACGCGGCGGTGGCGTCGGCGATGGCGGCGACCGAGGTCACCGGGTTCGCGGGCCGGCCCTTCTCGGCGCTCAGCGGCGGTGAACGGGCCAGGGTCGCGCTCGCCCGGGTGCTCGCCCAGCGGGCCCGGCTGCTGCTGCTCGACGAGCCGACGGCCGCTCTGGACCTCAGGCATCAGGAGTTGGTGCTGCGGGTCTGCCGCGAAAGGGCGCGCGAAGGGGACGCGGTGGTCGTGGTGTTGCACGATCTGGGTCTCGCGGCCGCGTACGCGCACCGGGTGGTGATCCTGTGCGCCGGGCGCGCGGTGGCCGACGGGGCGCCCTCGGAGGTCTTCACCGACCGACTGCTTTCGGACGTCTACAAACAGCCGGTCGAGGTGTTTCCCCACCCGCGCACGGGCGGGGTCATGGTGGCTCCCGTCCGGGGTTCTTGACCCGTCTTTGACCGTTTCGTGGGAGGCGGATAGCACCTCCGTGACCGGGCCGTGCTCGTACGACGCTCATGAGAGCTGAATCACTGGACGGGCCGCTTTCAGCCAGGTAAGCCTCGGATAAGTTAGGGCAGCCTCACTTGGTACCTGTGCTTTTCCTGTGTCCCGTGGCCCACTTACCCGTGACCGTGACCCTCTTGGAGCCTGTATGCGAGCCGTCCGACTCTCCGTCGTCACCGCTGCCGCGACCGCGGCCGTGCTGGCCGCTGTCACGGGTTGCACCGAGAAGAGCGACGCGTCGGGCGACGACCACGTCGTCGAGGTGACGGCCACGGACACCGGGTGCGAGGTGTCGAAGAAGGAGTTCCCGGCCGGTCACGTCCAGCTCGACGTGACCAACAAGGGCTCCAAGGTCACCGAGGTCTACCTCCTCTTCCCCGACGACCGGATCGTCACCGAGCGCGAGAACATAGGCCCCGGCACCCGCCAGAAGGTCACCGCCGAGGTGAAGGCGGGCGACTACCGGATCGCCTGCAAGCCCGGCATGAAGGGCAAGGGCATCCGGCAGGACGTCACGGTCACCGGCGGCGGCAAGGTCGCGAAGCGCGACCCGCGCCTGGACGCGGCGGTCGCCTCCTACCGGCAGTACGCGCAGGAGCAGGCCGACGAGACCCTGCCCAGGACCAAGGTCTTCACGGACGCCGTCAAGGCCGGTGACATCGAGGCCGCCAAGAAGGCGTACGCCACCTCGCGCATCGGCTGGGAGCGCACCGAGCCGGTCGCCGAGTCGTTCGGTGACATCGACCCGAAGGTCGACCTGCGCGAGGACGGTCTGGAGGAGGGCCAGGACGGCAAGAACGCAGAGAAGGACTGGACAGGCTGGCACCGCCTGGAGCGCTCGCTGTGGAAGGACAAGAAGCTCACCGACCGGGACTCCGAGCTGGCCGACCAGCTGATCGAGGACCTCACCGACTGGCAGAACCGCGTCGGCAAGGCGGAGATCACCCCGACCTCGATGGCCAACGGCGCCAAGGAACTCCTCGACGAGGTCGCCACCGGCAAGGTCACCGGCGAGGAGGAGCGCTACTCGCACACCGACCTGGTCGACTTCAAGGCGAACGTCGAGGGCGCCGAGAAGTCGTACGAGCTGCTGAAGCCGGTGGCGAAGGAGAACGACGCGGCGCTGGTCACCGAACTGGACAAGCAGTTCGCGGCGCTCGACACGCTGCTGGACACCTACCGCAAGGACAAGACCTCCTACGAGTTCACCTCCTACGACAAGGTCTCCGAGGCGGACCAGAAGGAACTCTCGGACGCGGTGAACGCGCTCGCGGAGCCGCTGTCCAAGCTCGCCGCCGCCGTCGTCGCGACGAAGTAGGGACCGGCCATGACGGACACCCCCGCCGAGCAGGCCTCGTCCTGCGCGCACAGCACGGCAGCCGCTCCTTCCCGGCGTTCGCTGATCGGCTGGGGCGGTGCCGGGCTCGCGCTGGGCGCCGCCGCGGCCGGTGGTGCGGTGGCGCTGGCCCGCTCGGGCGACGACGGCGAACCGACCGCCGCAGCAGCGGGCGGCGAGGTCGCCTTCCATGGCACGCACCAGGCGGGCATCGCCACCCCGGTGCAGGACCGGCTGCACTTCGCGGCCTTCGACGTGCGGACCACCGACCGGGCCGCGTTCGTCCAGCTGCTGAGGGACTGGACCGAGGCGGCCCGGCGGATGACCGCCGGGCGGGCGGTCGGCGAGGGCGCGTACGGCGGTCTCGCCGAGGCGCCGCCGGACGACACCGGGGAGGCGCTCGGCCTCAAACCGTCACGGCTGACCCTCACCGTCGGCTTCGGCCCCTCCCTCTTCGAGAAGTTCGACCTCTCCGGCCGGCGTCCCGAAGCCCTTGTCGACCTGCCGAAGTTCGCCGGCGACAACCTCGACCGCACCCGCGGCGGCGGCGACCTGTGCGTCCAGGCCTGCGCGGACGATCCGCAGGTCGCCGTGCACGCGATCCGCAACCTGGCCAGGATCGGCTTCGGCAAGGTCGTCATCCGCTGGTCACAGCTGGGCTTCGGCAAGACCTCGTCGACGACCCCGGACGCCCAGACCCCTCGTAACCTCATGGGGTTCAAGGACGGCACCCGCAACATCGCGGGGACCGAGACGGACCGGCTGAAGAAGTTCGTGTGGGTCGAGGACAAGGACACCGACCGCGACTCGGCCTGGATGACCGGCGGCTCGTACCTCGTGGCCCGGCGCATCCGGATGAACATCGAGACCTGGGACCGCACCTCCCTGCAGGAACAGGAAGACGTCTTCGGCCGCGACAAGGGCGAGGGCGCTCCCGTCGGCAGGGCCAAGGAGCGGGACAAGCCGTTCCTGAAGGCGATGCTGCCCGACGCGCACGTACGGCTCGCGCACCCCGACACCAACGCCGGGGCCACGCTTCTGCGCCGCGGCTACTCCTTCACGGACGGCACGGACGGGCTGGGCCGCCTCGACGCGGGCCTGTTCTTCCTCGCGTACCAGCGCGATGTGCGCAAGGGCTTCGTCCCGGTGCAGCGCAGCCTGGCGGCCGACGCGCTCAACGAGTACATCCAGCACGTGGGTTCCGCGGTGTTCGCGATCCCGCCGGGCGTCCGCGACAAGGACGACTGGTGGGGCCGGGCCCTGTTCGCCCAGCATCCCGAGGAGGCGTAGGCCGTGTTCGGCAACTATCTGATCGGCCTGCGCGAAGGTCTTGAGGCGAGCCTCGTGGTCTGCATCCTCATCGCCTATCTGGTGAAGACGGAGCGCCGGGACGCCCTGAAGCCCGTCTGGATCGGCATCGCGGTCGCCGTCGTCCTCGCCCTCGGCTTCGGTTTCGCGCTCGAATTCGGCTCGCAGGAGCTGACGTTCGAGGCGCAGGAGGCACTCGGCGGCTCACTGTCGATCATCGCGGTCGGCCTGGTGACGTGGATGGTCTTCTGGATGCGCCGCACCGCACGCCACCTCAGGAGCGAGCTGCACGGCAGACTCGACGCCGCCCTGCGGATGGGCACGGCCGCACTGGTCGCCACCGCGTTCCTGGCCGTCGGACGCGAAGGCCTGGAGACGGCCCTGTTCGTGTGGGCGTCCGTGCGCGCGTCGAACGACGGCACCCAGGGCCCGTTGACCGGCGTGCTGCTGGGCATCCTGACGGCGATCGTGCTCGGGTACCTCTTCTACCGGGGCACGGTCCGCATCAACCTCGCCAAGTTCTTCACGTGGACCGGCGGCATGCTGGTCGTCGTGGCCGCGGGCGTCCTCGCGTACGGGGTGCACGACCTCCAGGAGGCCGACTTCCTGCCGGGCCTGACGAACAAGGCCTTCGACATCAGCGAGACCGTCCCGCCGGACAGTTGGTACGGCACGCTCCTGAAGGGCGTCTTCAACTTCCAGCCCGACCCGACCGTCGTCCAGGTGCTCGTGTGGCTCCTCTACCTGGTGCCGACGCTGGCGTTCTTCCTGGCGCCCTCGCGGTCCGGCAGGAGCGGGGCCGGGTCTCCCACCCCGGTGCGCGAGGAGGCGTGAGACCGGCGCGCGGAGAGCGCGGTACGTCATCCCGCCGCCCGGGCGCTTTCCGGCCCCGGTAGGGTTCGCCTCCGGGAAACCGGGATCGGGAACCGGGCACCGGCAATCGGGACGGGGAAGGTGAAGGCACTCGATGAGCAGGGATCGCAGCCCTCGTAAGTCTCCTGGGCCTCGTAGGCCTCGCGGACTCGGCCGGAGCGCGCTGACGGCGGCCTCCGTGACCGTGCTGTCGGTGACGGCGAGCGGGTGCGTGGTGGTGCACGGGGAACGGGAGATCCTCCCCGGCGCCACGAAGAGCGAGGCCGCACGTGCTCTGCGGGACTTCACCGCTGCCTACAACGAGGCGAACGGTGCCAACGACCCGTCCCTGGACGCGGACCGGGTCACCGGCGCCCTCGGGGACATCGACGGGGCGAAGCTGAAGGCCGGCGGCAAGAACCAGCCGGGCGGCAACGCCGACTATGTGCCGCTCAAGCTGACCGACACCGAGTTCAGCATCCCGCGGAAGGCCGGCTGGCCGCGCTGGTTCGTCACCGACTCGAAGGCCAACAAGGGCCGCGCCGAGGACCGTTGGCTGATGGTGTTCACCCGGAGCGACGCGGACGAGGTGTGGCAGGTCGCGTATCTGACGATCTCCTCCGCCGAGCAGATACCCGAGTTCGAGAAGGACAAGGACGGCTGGGCCGAGCCGGTCGCGGCGAACGCGGCGGACCTGGCGGTCGCCCCCGGGAAACTCCCCCAGCGGTACGCGACCTATCTCAAGGACGGCGGCAGCACCTTCGCCGACGGCGCCCACACCACGAAGTGGCGGTCCGACCGGGCGAAGACCGCCGCTCGTCCGGGGCTCGCCCAGCAGTACATCGACGAGCCGCTGACGTCTGGCGACTACGCCCCTGTCGGTCTGCGCACGGCGGACGGCGGCGCCCTCGTCTTCTTCACCACCCGCCACTACCAGAAGCAGACGGCGGCCCAGGGCGTCCCGATCAACGTCACCAACGCCGACGTCAAGGCCCTGATGACCGGCGACCCCACACAGTCCCTGACCCTGGAATCCACCTCCAACCAGGCGGTCCTGGACCCCCCGAAATCCGCATCGGACCAACGGGTGAAATTCCTGAGCCGAATCCAGGGCCTGACGGCAGCAAAGGGCGAGTAACCGGTCACCTATAAGGTTGCCAATAGGTTGCCCATAGGGGCACGGGGAACAGCGCAGTCTTTCCGCCCTTAGGGGCGCGGGGAACGGCGCAATCTTTTGGCTTTTGGCTCTTAGGGGCGCGGGGAACGGCGCAATCCTGTCGCTTCCAAGGGGCGCGGGGAACGGCGCGACCAGCCACGACGCCCCGCAGACGAACCCCGGCGTCACCCCCGAAGGGGCCAGGCCGCAACCTGCTCCCGCTCTCCCCCCGCATACCGCGCACATTCATCCGTCAACACTTCCAGCAAGGACAACGGATCCGGCAACGGATACTCAGGCCCCCGCACCCACTCCACCACCAGCTCCCCCGCCAACCGGGCCGGAGGCACCAGCACATACGACCCACGGCAGTGCCACCGCAGCCCCGGATGCTCGTCCATCGTCTCGGGATGGCAGTCCAGTTCGCACGGCCACCACTCGTCCTCGTCCTCGGGCGTACCGCGCGTGGCGGTGAAGAAGAGCATCCGGTCGTCCCCGGACAGCGCCACCGGCCCGACCTCGATCCCGGAGCCGAGCAACCGCTCCAGCGCCTCCTGCCCCGCCTCCACCGGTACGTCCAGCACGTCGTGCACCATGCCGGTCGCGGTGATGAAGTTGGCGAGCGGCTGATGCCGGGCCCACCGCTCGATCTGCGCCCGGTCGGTCGTGGACTGCGTCTGCCAGGCGAAGGAAACGGGGTGGCGCGCGGGGGTCGGACACCCGACGCGGTCACAGGAGCACCGATAGGCGGAGGGATGGGCGGCGGGCGCGAGCGGCAGCCCGGCTCCGGCGGCGGCCAGCAGCAGTTCCTCACGGCTCGCGGAGTCGTCCGCGGCGTCCGTCCGTGGGCGCCGACCGCGCAACCACTGGGAGATCCTGCCCTGCCCGCCGGAGCGGCGGCCCGTCTCTGCGCTCATATATTGCCCTCGCCTGGCTGTTGTGCGGACAGCATGCCTCATGCTCCCACCATCCTGCGCTCCGGGGGGCCGGAGCCCACATCCGGGGTAGGTGGGGCGATGCCCGCCCGGGACGGTGATCGAGTGTCATTGCGTACTTTGCAACGATATGCCCGCCTACGGTGTCGGCATGGTCACACGGACTGCGCTGACGGGTATCGCCGGTCTCACGTCGCTGGCTCTCGTGGGACAGAGCGGGGCGATCACCCCGCTGGACCGGGGCGCGGGCCCCCTGACGGTGGCAGCGCTGCCCCGTGTCGTCTACACCGCACATCGCGGCGGCGCCCGGGAAGTGCCGGAGAACAGCATGACGGGCCTCGTGACCGCGTACGAGCGCGGGACGGCCCAGGTGCTCGACCTGGACACCCGGATGCTGCGCGACGGGACGATGGTGGTCATGCACGACGCCACCCTGAACCGCACGACCTACATGGGCGGCCCCGTGCACGCGCTCGACCGGCGGGACTGGCAGGGGGTCCGGCTGCGGCCCAGGGACGCGCTGCCCGGGAGCTGGCGCTCGGAGCGGCCACCGACGCTCGCCGAGGTGCTGGACCGTTTCGGCGGGCGGGTGGTGCTGATGCTGGAGGCCAAGGACCCGCGGAGCCTGACGGCCATCGCCGCCATGATCAGGGCACGCGGCCTGACCCGCTCGGTGCTGGTCAACTCCAACCATCCCGCAGTCGCCCTGCGCACCCACCGCCTGGGCCTGCTCTCGCAGCTGTGGCGTTCGGCGCACCAGATGCGCACGGACCGGCCCGAGCGCTGGCGGCCGTTCGTGGACGTCCTGGACGTGGACCACAAGGCCCGCGACCGCGATCTCGTACGGGCCGTCCGGTCCGGCATCCCGCGGGTGTGGGCGCACACGGTGGTGACCCCTGCGCAGCGCGACCGCGCTCTCGCGCTCGGCTGCGACGGGATCATCACGGACGCCCCGGGACGGCTGGCCCGGGTGCGGGTGCGGGTGCGAGTACGAGTCCGGGGACGGGTACGGGTACGGGTACGGGTGCGGGCTCGGGGTCAGCGCGGGGCGATGCCGTAGAGGGCGTACTCGACCAGCTTGTTCGCGAAGGCGTGGTCGAGCGGTCCGGTGCCCTGGAGCCAGCGCTGGGCGAGGGGCGAGACGAACAGGTCGCGCGCGATGTACGGGTCCACGTCGGCGCGCACCTGGCCCGTGTCCTGGGCCGCCCGCAGGCGTCGTACGTACAGTTCCAGCGAGGGCAGGAGCAGGGTGGCGACGAACTCCTTCGCGAAGGCGGGGTTGCCCACGCCCTCGGCGGCGAGCGCGCGGGCCGGGGCCTCGTAGCGCGGGTCGTTCAGCTCGTCGACGGTGGCGCGCAGGACGGTCTTGAGGTCGGCCTCCAGGTCGCCGGTGTCGGGGATGCCGTCCGTTTCCGCCCAGTCCCCGCCCCCGGCCGCCTCCGCCGCCTGGGCGCCCAGGTCGACGAAGGCCTCCATGAGGACCTCCGCCTTCGACGACCACCACCGGTAGATGGTCTGCTTGCCGACGCCCGCGCGGGCCGCGATGGCCTCGATGGTGGTTTTCGGGTAGCCGACCTCCGCGACGAGGGTGAGGGCGGCGGCGTAGATCGCGCGGCGGGACTTCTCGCTGCGGCGGGTGGAGTCGGGAGGCATGCTCCCGAAACTACCAGCACCACAAGACGCCCCGTCTCGCCGACAACCTTCCCTCGCCCCCGCCGCCCCTACCCTCCCCCAGTCTCGGCTTCGCTCGACCGGGGGGACCCCCATCGTCACGTACTCGGGGGCGCTGCCCCCGAACCCCCGGTCCTCAAACGCCGGACGGGCTGAAAGCGTTTCAGCCCGTCCGGCGTTTGAGGACAAAGGGGGCCAGGGGGCGCAGCCGCGGGAAAACGCCCCTACCGGGGCTCCGGTGGCCAGCCGTCCCCCCACGCCGCATCCCGGGCCTCCTTGTAAAGGAGCCCGTGCCGCTTCGTCACAGTGGAGCGGCGCAGCCCTCCCCCCACCTCGCACAGGTCCAGCAGAACCTGCCCCTTACGGATCTGCGGCCGCCGCACCACCCTCGAAGCCACCGGAGCAGCGGAAGCCGCGAGGTCCCGCGTCGCCGCGACGTAGCTGAACTTCTCGTCCTCGTACGCCAACGAACCCCCCTTCACCTGCCGATGCAACGAGGACCGGCTCACCCGGGCAGAGAAGTGGCACCAGTCCTCCCCCGGCACGATCGGACAGGCCGCACTGTGCGGACAGGGCGCCGCGACGGAGAACCCGGCGCCGATCAGCCGGTCCCGGGCCGCGATGACGCGGGCGTACCCGTCCGGCGTCCCGGGCTCGATGATCACGACGGCCCGCCCGGCGGCCACCGCGGCGTCCACGACGGCGCCGCGCCCCGCCTCGGTCAGCTCGCCGAGGACGTACGACACGGTGACGAGGTCGGCGTCCGGCAGGGCGAGTTCCGCCCCGATCCGGGAGCGGCGCCACTCGGCGGACCGCAGCTGCGGGCTGGCGGCGGCGAGTTCACGGCCGAGGACCAGAGCGGGCTCGGCCCAGTCGAGCACGGTCACCGGCCGGTCCCCGGGCCAGGTGGCGTTCACGGCCCAGGTCGCCGCGCCCGTTCCGCCGCCCACGTCGACATGGCTGCCCGGCACCCACTCGGGCACGACGTCGGCGAAGGCGTCCAGCGCGGCCCGTACGGCCTCGAAGGTCGCGGGCATCCGGTACGCGGCGTACGCGGCCACGTCCGCGCGGTCGCGCAGGATCGGGGCGTCGGTCGGGGTGGTGCCCCGGTAGTTCGCGATCAGCCGGTCGACGGCCTGCGCGGCCACCTTGGGCGGCAGTCCGTCGAGCAGGCCCGCGAGGGCCGCGCGCAAGGTCTCAGCTGGGGAAACGGGGGCGGTCACGAGGGAAGTCTACGAGCACCGCCCACCGCACCGGTCCACCGCCGGCCCACCGCTCACGCCCCTCGGACCGCCCTGGCCAGCCGCGTGGCCGCCGCCGCGCGGGGTCCGTGGTCCGGGGGCCGGCGGCGCGGATGGACCGTGTTCGCCAGGAGCACCAGGAACGTGTCCGTCGAGGGGTCCATCACCAGCGACGTACCCGTGAAGCCCGTGTGGCCCGCGGCTCCGTGGCCGGCGAGGGCGCCCATGAACGACGGCTGGTCGAGGGCGAAGCCTAGGCCGGGCGGCGAGAGGAGCAGTTCGACGTAGTCGGGGCCGAGGATGCGGGCGGTGCCGTAGGAGCCGCCCGCGAGGAGGGTGCGGCAGAGGACGGCGAGGTCGGCGGCCGTCGAGAAGAGGCCGGCGTGACCCGCGACCCCGCCGAGCGCCCAGGCGTTCTCGTCGTGGACCGTGCCCCGCAGCATGCCCCGGTCGGCCTTGGCCCAGGGACGCCGCTGGTCCTCGGTGGCGGCAGCGGCCGGGCAGGGGCCGAACGCGGTGTCGGGCATACCGAGCGGCCGGGTGATCCCGTCCCGCACGAGGGCGTCCAGCGGGCGCCGGGTGATCCGTTCCAGGACCTGCTGGAGCAGGAGCATGTTGAGGTCCGAGTAGCCGTACGCGGCGCCCGGCGCCTTCACCGGTTTCTCGGCCCGCAGCAGGGCGAACCGTGCCCTGTCGTCGGAGCAGTCGTACAGCGGGAGTTCGGGCCGCAGCCCGGAGGTGTGGGTGAGCAGGTGCCGCACGGTGATGCCGTACTCGGCGGCGGCGGCGAAGCCCGGCAGGTACGCCCCCACGCGCGCGTCGATGCCCAGCGTGCCGCGCTCCAGCTGCTGCACGGCGGCGACGCTCGTGAAGAGCTTGGTGAGGGACGCCAGGTCGAAGGGGGTGCGGACGGTCATCGGCACACGTTCGCCGCACGGCAGTTCCACGCCCGCGTCCGCGTCCTCGTCGTACGCGCGGTAACGCACCGCCCAGCCCGCCGCCTCCTCGACGGCGATCACGGGCCCGCGTCCGGCGACCAGTACGGCGCCCGCGGCCCAGGGCCGGTCCCCGGCGGTGATCGCGCGGAACTCCCGTACCAGGGCGTCGAGTTCTCCGGGGTCGAGCCCGGCACGTTCCGCCGTGCCGGGGCGCAGTCTGGGTGCGCTCAGCTGCCCGCTCCCTTCACGATCGCCTTTACGTTCGCCTTCACGTTCGTCTGTATGTCCGGCTGTATGTCCGGCTGTGTGTCCGGCTGTGTGTCCGGCTGTTTCCGCCAGGGACGGCACAGTGCCATGAAGCAGCCGACGGCCACCAGTGAACACACGAGCTGGACGACGGCCATCGGGACGGCCGTGTGCTCACCCGCGACGCCCACCAGGGGTGTGGCGACCGCGCCGACGAGGAACGAGGACGTGCCGAGCAGGGCGGACGCGGAGCCCGCCGAGTGCCGGGTGCGCATGAGGGCGAGCGCGTTGGTGTTGGGCATGCACAGGCTCATCGCCGACATCAGCACGAAGAGGCCGACGGCGATCGGCACCAGTCCCACCTCGCCGAACGCCCCGGCCGACATCAGGAGCAGCGCGGCCGACGCGACGGTGATGACCGCGAGGCCGAACGCGAGCACCTTGTCGAGGCTGACCCGGCCGACGAGGATCTTGCCGTTGATCTGGCCGACGATCACCAGACCGACGGAGTTGACGCCGAAGAGGATGCTGTACGTCTGCGGGGAGGCGCCGTAGATCTCCTGGATCACGAACGGCGAGGCGGAGATGTACGCGAAGAGCGCCGCGAACGCGAAACCGCCGGTGAGCATGTAGCCGGTGAAGACGCGGTCGGCGAGCAGTCCGCGCATGGTGCGCAGGGCTTCGACGGTGCCGCCGTCATGGCGCTCGGCGGGCGGGAGCGTCTCGGGCAGCAGCCGCCAGACGACGGCGGTGAGTCCGATCCCGATGACGGTCAGGATGTAGAAGACGCCCCGCCAGTCGGTGATCCGCAGCACCTGGCCGCCGATGAGCGGCGCGATGATCGGCGCGACCCCGGAGATCAGCATGAGCGTGGAGAAGAACCGCGCCATGTCCATGCCGTCGTACAGGTCGCGTACGACGGCGCGGGCGATGACGATCCCGGCGGCGCCGGCGAGTCCCTGGAGCAGCCGGAAGGCGATGAGGAGTTCGATGGTGGGGGCGATCGCGCAGACGGCGGTGGCGAGGATGTAGACGACGAGTCCGGTGATCAGCGGCCGTCTGCGGCCCCACTTGTCGCTCATCGGCCCGACGACCAGCTGCCCGAGCGCCATACCGGCGAGGCACGCGGTGAGCGTCAGCTGCACGGTGGCCGCGGAGGCGTGCAGCGCGTCGGTGACGTCCGGGAGGGCCGGGAGGTACATGTCCATGGACAGCGGCGGTACGGCCGTGAGACCGCCGAGGATGAGCGTGACCAGGAGTCCCACGGAACGGCGGGCGACCGGGGGCGGTACCGGCGACGCCGAGGCGGCGATCACGCTCTCCTCGGTCACCGCCGTGCTGGGTATGCGGGTCTCCGGGTCCTCCGGGTCCCGCGTCGTACGGCTCGTACGGCCGCGCTCGGGCATGCGCCCCTCCCTCTCCGTGTGATCCGCCACCTATGCTCTCAGCTCGTACAGGTGATCTCGTACAAGTGATCCCGTACAGGTGATCTCGTACAGATGGTCGAAGCCGTCGCGGTCGTCGACGGCACGGAGCGAGGGGTCGGGCATGACTGAGGAACGCGTGCGGTGGGGTGTGCTGGCGACCGGTGGGATCGCTGCGGCGTTCACCGCGGACCTGATCGATCTGCCCGATGCCGAGGTGGTGGCGGTGGCGTCGCGCACCGAGGCGTCGGCGAAGGGGTTCGCGGAGCGGTTCGGGATACCGCGGGCGTACGGCGACTGGGAGTCCCTCGCGGCGGACGAGGACGTGGACGTCGTGTACGTGGCGACTCCGCACTCGGCGCACCGGGCGGCGGCCGGGCTGTGTCTTGAGGCGGGGCGCAACGTGCTGTGCGAGAAGGCGTTCACGCTCAACGCGCGCGAGGCCGAGGAACTGGTCGGCCTCGCGAAACAGCACGGGAGCTTCCTGATGGAAGCCATGTGGATGTACTGCAACCCGCTGGTCCGGCAGCTCAAGGCGCTGGTGGACGACGGGGCGATCGGCGAGGTCCGCACGGTGCAGGCCGACTTCGGCCTCTCGGGTCCGTTCCCTCCCACCCACCGGCTGCGCGATCCGGCGCAGGGCGGCGGCGCGCTCCTCGACCTGGGCGTCTATCCGGTGTCGTTCGCGCATCTGCTGCTCGGTGAGCCCTCCGGTGTGACGGCGAGGGCGGTGCTCTCGGAGGAGAGCGTCGACCTCCAGACGGGCATGCTGCTCTCGTACGACAGTGGCGCGCTCGCCGCGCTGCACTGCTCCCTGACCGGTGGCACGTCGACCTCCGCCTCGGTCACCGGCTCCGAGGGCCGCATCGACATCCCGTCCGGCTTCTTCCACTCGGACCGCTTCGTCCTGCACCGCGACGGCCGCGACCCGCAGGAGTACACGGCGAACGCGGCGGACGGCACACGGGCCGGCCTCAAGCACGAGGCGGCGGAGGTGATGCGCTGCCTCCGAGCCGGCGAAACGGAGTCCCCCCTGGTCCCCCTGGACGGCACCCTCGCGGTCATGCGCACCCTGGACGCGGTCCGAGCGGACATAGGCGTCACATACCCCAGCGAAACGGCCTGAACTGCCATCTCCAGGGGCGCGGGGCGCGGGGAACGGCGCAATCCTTCCGCCTTCCGCCCTTCATCTCCAGGGGCGCGGGGAACGGCGCAATCCTTCCGCCTTCCGCCCTTCATCTCCAGGGGCGCGGGGAACGGCGCAATCCTTCCGCCTTCCGCCTTCCGCCCTTCATCTTCAGGGGCGCGGGGAACGGCGCAATGCTTTCGCCTTTCGCCCTTGAGGGGCGCGGGGAACTGCGCGACCGCCCACGTCCGGCCCGCAGCCGACGAACGACCGCCAGTCCCCCGCCCCGCCCCAGCGGAACTACACCGGCTTCAGCCCCTGATCACCGACCTCCGTCACGAACGACGCCGCCGTACTGATCGCAGCCCCGGGCGTGGTCACCGCGGGCACGGTCTTGAAGTCGGCCCGAGCGTCGTCCTGCCCCAACCGCACAGTCGTATAACCCCGCCGCCCGTTGTAGAACTTCAGATGCGGGTTGGCCGCCATGTACGTCTCCCAGTTGGCAGGCCGCTCCACCCCGTCCCGCCCGCTGGTGATCGAGGTGGTCACGATCTCCGTACCGAGCGTCCGCGACCCCGCGTCGTCGAAGTCGTCCTTGATGTCGAAGGCGTACCCGACATGGACGTCCCCGGTGAGCACCATCAGGTTGTCGACCCCGGCCGACTTCGCTCCCGCCAGCACCCGCCCCCGCGAGGCCCGGTAGCCGTCCCACGCGTCCATGGACACCCGGGACGGCACGGTCAGGTCGAAGTTCCGCTGGGAGAAGATGACCTGCTGCGGAAGGACGTTCCACAGCGCCCGCGAGGCCTGCCACCCGTCCAGCAGCCACCGCTCCTGCGCCGCGCCGGTGATGGTGCGTGCGGGATCGTCCGTCTCGGGGCCGGGAACGTCCGCCCCGTCCCCGTACGCCTGGTCCGAGCGGTACTGGCGGGTGTCGAGGATGTCGAACTGCGCGAGCCGGCCCCAGTTCAGCCGGCGGTACATCCGCATGTCGGGGCCCTCGGGCCGCTGCGGGCGGCGCAGCGGCAGGTTCTCCCAGTAGGCGCGGTACCCGGCGGCGCGCCGCAGCAGGAACTCCTCCGGCGGTACGGAGTTCTCGGGTATGTCGTCCGCGTAGTTGTTCTCGATCTCGTGGTCGTCCCAGGTGACCACGAAGGGGTGGGCGGCGTGCACGGCCCGCAGGTCGGGGTCGGTCTTGTAGAGGGCGTACCGCAGACGGTAGTCCTCCAGCGTGATGGTCTCGTGGTTGAAGAGGTCGGGCAGCACGCGGTCGGTGTAGTTGCGGGCGCCGCCCACGGAATTGACCGCGTACTCGTAGAGGTAGTCGCCGACGTGGAAGACCACGTCGACGTCGTCCTCGGCGAGATGGCCGTACGCGGTGAAGTACCCGTCGTGGTAGGCCTGGCAGGAGACCGCGGCGAACCGCAGCTCGTCGACGCGCGCGCGGGACGAGGGCGCGGTGCGTGTACGGCCGGTCTCGCTGATCCAGCTGCCCGTCTTGAAGCGGTAGTAGAAGACGCGGTCGGGGTCGAGGTGGCCGACCTCGACATGCACGGAGTGGTGGAACTCGGGGTGGGCGAAGGTCGCCCCCCGTCTGACGACGTGCCGGAAGCGTTCGTCGCGGGCCAGTTCCCAGTGCACGACGACGCGTTCCGGGGGCAGCCCGGAGTCCGCCTGGTACGGGGTGGGGGCGAGCCGGGTCCACAGCAGCACGGAGGTGGCCTGCGGGTCGCCGGAGGCGACGCCGAGGGTGAAGGGATCGTCGGTGATCTTCGCCGTGTCGAACTCTGCGGCGCCCGCCACCCCCGCGGTCGGCAGGTTGGTGGCGAACGCCAGTACGGCGGCCGCGCCGGTGACGGTGAAGAGCCGGCGGCGCCCGAGGTGACGGGCGGCGGCGCGGAGTTCTGGGGCGTGCTGCGACGGTTGCTGGTGGCCGGTGGATGTCATCTGGCCTTCCCCTGACGGTTGTTGTACAAGACATTGGAGTGGCCAGAGTCAACGGTGGACCGTCACGTGCACAACAGTCAGGTGACGGACGGATGAGTTCCATATGGCGGACCGTCGACCAGGGCCTCCCGTACGCTGCGGGGCCATGAACGCTCATCGAACGAAGATCGCGATCGTGACAGGCGCGGGTTCGGGAATCGGCCGCGCCGTGGCCGTCGAACTGCTGCGTACCGGCTGGTCGGTGACGCTCGCCGGTCGCCGCGCGGAGCGGCTGGAGGAGACGGCGGCGCTCGCGCGGGCGGCCCTCGCGGACGCGTCGCCCGGTGCCGTCGAGGAGCCGGCGGGGAAAGAGAGCACGTCGTTGTGCGTGCGCACCGACGTCTCGCGGCCCGAGGAGGTGGCCGCGCTCTTCGCCGCCACGCGGAACCGCTTCGGCCGCTTGGACCTGCTCTTCAACAACGCCGGCACGTTCGGACCCGGCAACGTGCCGTTCGAGGACCTGCCGTACGACGCCTGGCGGCACGTGGTCGGTACGAATCTCGACGGGGCGTTCCTGTGTGCGCAGGAGGCCTACCGGCAGATGAAGGAGCAGATTCCGCAGGGCGGAAGGATCATCAACAATGGCTCGATCTCGGCGCACACGCCCCGGCCCCGGTCAGCGGCGTACACGGCTACGAAGCACGCGCTGACCGGCCTCACGAAGTCGCTGTCGCTGGACGGGCGGCCGTACAGAATCGTCTGCGGGCAGATCGACATCGGGAACGCGGCGACCGACATGACCGAGCAAATGCGGGTGGGGGCCTTGCAGGCGAACGGGGAGGTGGCTCCGGAGCCGGTGATGGACGTGGGGGATGTGGGGCGGACCGTCCGGCACATGGCGGAGTTGCCGTTGGAGGCCAACGTGCAGTTCGCGACGGTGCTCGCCAGTGGGATGCCCTACGTGGGGCGGGGGTAGTCGCGGGTCCGCGGGGGCTGGTCGCGCCGTTCCCCGCGCCCCTCAAAGGCGAAATTCAACACCCCTTTCCTGGCAACTGGCCCTCAGTCAGCCAGGATTCAGCTGTCTTACGGAATTCTGACACCCGGGCCCGCATTCTCAGGTCTTACACATCTCCTACTCAGGGTGTCTCAAAGGTTCGTCCATAGCTTGTGGCAGCGCCCACAGCGGGCGCCAAGAACCTTAGGGACAGGGATGTTTGGCATCTATCTCAAGCGTGAGCTGAGCCGGCGCAAGAAGTCGGCTCTGGTCATCGCCATGGGTCTGGCGCTCGGAATCGCGCTGGTCATCACCGTCAACTCGGTGTCGGCCGGCATGTCACAGGCTCAGGACAAGGTCCTGCAGTCGCTGTACGGACTCGGCACCGACATGACGGTGACCAAGGCCAGGGAGGCCCCTTCCGGCGGCAACAACCAGTCGGGCAGACCGAACTTCGAATTCGACGCCGGTTCCGACGACGACGAGGAGCAGAGCTCGGACCGCGTGACGACACAAGGCGGCCAGACGCTCAAGTCCACCCTCATCGAAAAGGTCGCCGCACAGAAGAACGTGGCGAGTGCGGTGGGCGCCCTGACCCTGAACGTCACGAAGGTCGACGGCAGTTTCACCCAGGGCAAGGCCAAGACCGACACCTCCTCGCAGGGCTCGCAGGCCCAGGGCGGCGGCCCCGGCGGTACGGGCGGCGGCGGTTCGACCGGTCAGCCCGAGGTGCAGGGCGGCGGCGCCTCCTTCGACGTGAACTCGTACTCCGTCTCGGGTGTCGACGTCACGAACCAGGATCTGGGCCCGCTCGCCACCACGAAGATCAGCAAGGGCAAGACGTTCACGGCCGCGCAGACCGACGCCAAGGTCGCGGTGCTCAGTACGTCGTACGCCAAGGAGAACAAGTACACGGTCGGCGAGAGCATCAAGATCTCCGGCACCAAGTACAAGGTCATCGGGATCGCGACCCCGGACAGCAGTGAGTCGACGACCGACGTCTATCTGCCGCTCAAGCAGGCCCAGACGCTCGGTGACTCCAAGAACAAGATCTCCACGATCTATGTGAAGGCGTCCGACTCCCAGCGGATCGACGCGGTCAAGTCGGCCATCCAGAAGAACATCTCGGGCACGACGGTGACGACCTCGGCCGATCTCGCGGACACCGTCTCCGGCTCGCTGTCGACGGCCTCCAACCTGGCGACCAGCGTGGGCAAGTGGCTCTCCATCGCGGTGCTGGCAGCCGCGTTCCTCGTCGCCGCGCTGCTCACCTCGTCGGCGGTCAGCCGCCGCGTGCGGGAGTTCGGCACGCTGAAGGCGCTCGGCTGGCCGAGCCGCAGGGTCACCCGTCAGGTGGTCGGCGAGTCGGTGGTGAACGGTCTGTTCGGCGGCGCTCTCGGCATCGCCCTCGGCCTCGCGGCGGCTTACGCGGTCACCGCCGTCAGCCCGACCCTCACGGCCGAGATCGGCTCCACGGGTGGCGGCCAGGGCGGCGGCCCCGGCGGCGGTGCACCCGGCGGTGGCGGCCCCGGCGGGCAGAGCGCGTCGAACACCCTCGACATCGCGCTGTCCGCCCCGGTCTCCGTCACCACCATCGCGCTCGCCGTGGGCCTCGCGGTCGCGGGCGGTCTGATCGCCGGTGCGATGGGCGGCTGGCGCGCCTCCCGGATGCGCCCGGCCGACGCGCTGCGCAGCGTGGCGTAACCCACCACCCCCAACACCCCGGCACGCCAACACCACGGCTCGGTACGGAGAAGACGTATGTACAAGCTCACCGGCGTCACCAAGAACTACACGAGAGGCAAGGAGACGGTGGAGGCGCTGCGCGGCGTCGACCTCACCATCGAGGAGGGCGACCAGCTCGTCATCCAGGGCCCCACCGGCGGCGGCAAGTCGACCCTGCTGCAGATGATCGGCGGCCTGGACCGCCCGTCCGCCGGCAGCGTCGAACTGGACGGCGTGGACCTCGCGTCCATCAGCGAGGCCCGGCTGACCCGGGTGCGCGCGGAAAAGATCGGCATCATCTTCCAGTCGTTCAACCTCATCCCCACGCTCACCGCGCAGGAGAACGTCGAGACCGCGCTCGTACCGCTCGGGGTCAAGCCGGCCGAGCGGCGCGCGAAGGCCGCCGAGGCACTGGGCTCGGTCGGTCTCGGCGACCGTCTCAGCCATGCGCCCAGTGAGCTGTCCGGCGGTCAGCAGCAGCGGGTCGCGATCGCCCGCGCGCTGGTCAAGAACCCGAAGGTGCTGCTCGCCGACGAGCCCACGGGCAACCTCGACGAGGGCACCCGCGACGACATCATGGCTCTGCTGGAGGGGCTGTGGAGGGAGCACGGGCTGACGTTCGTCATGGTCACGCACGACTCGTCGATCGCCCGGCGCGCACCCCGGGTCGCGACGATCAGGAAGGGCCGGATCGCGCTGACCGAGCAGCAGCCGCGGCAGCAGCCGCAGCCCGCACTCTGACGGGTCCGCCCGTACGGTGTTGTTCAGGGGCCGCTCGCCCTCACCGGTGAGCGGCCCCTCGCCGGTGAGGAGCCGCTCACCGGCGAGGAGCCGCTCACCGGTCCCGCCGGCTATGCCTGGCCGGTGTCGAAGCGGGTGATCCGGCCGTCGCCGTCGACCGTGAAGCTCCATTTCGTCCGCATCTCGCCCCAGGAGTCGTTGCTGTAGCGGGCGACGAGGGCGAGGCCGCCCTGCGACTCGTTGTCGACCTCCATATGACCGTGGGAGTCGAAGATCTCGCGCTCGGTCCAGTCGTCGAGGTCGCGCTTCGAGCCGTCGTCGGTCATGGTCGCGCCGGACGCGAGGACGGCCCGGAAGGCGTCGCGGTCGTGTGCGTTCACGGCACCGACGAAGTCCCGGACGGCCGGGTGGCTGAGCTTGGCTACCTGAATCGTCATGACCGTCAGACTCACACCGCCCGCGCGTCCCCGCCACCCGATCGGCGGCGCCGGCCAGGGCTCGGGCGCCCCTTCGGTGCGACGGTGGTCAGGCGCGTACGCCAGCAGGGGCGTGCGGGTGTGGACATGCGAGGAGTGACGGGAACCGTGACCTGTTTCGACCGACGCGATCTGGGACTGCTGCTGCTCCGCCTAGGTACGGGCGGAGTGCTGGCGGCGCACGGGGCGCAGAAGCTCTTCGGCTGGTTCGGCGGCGGTGGCCTCTCCGGGACCGGCGAGTTCATGGAGTCCGTGGGGTACGCACCCGGCAGGGCGAGCGCCGCCGCGGCGGGCCTGGCGGAGACGGGCGGCGGCACGCTGCTCGCGCTGGGCCTCGCCACCCCGGCGGCCGGAGCGGCCGCGGCCGGGGCGATGGCGGGAGCCGCCGCGGTGCACGCGCCGAACGGCTTCTTCGCGATGAGCGGCGGCTACGAGTACGCGGCGTACCTGGGATTCGCGGCGGCGGGGCTCGCCGTCACGGGCCCCGGCCGGATCTCCCTCGACCACGTCATGGGCCACACGGTCGACCGGAACTGGATGGTGCCGGTCGCTCTCGCGGGGACGGCCGCGGCGACCCTGGCGGTGATCGGAGCGCGGTACGCGCGGGTGCGGCGCCAGGAGGAGGGCGAACAGGGCGAGTTGTTCGACGAGGAGGGGGTGGCCCACGGCTCGTAGGGCACCCCCTCCTCGACGTCGCTCATGACAGTCTGAACGCCATGAGCGACGACGGCGATCTCTGGGAGTCCATCGAGCACCTCCAGGACTGGCTGGCCCGGGCCCAACCGGACCGCCCTCCCCAGGAGACCTTGCTCCTGCGGATGCTGAAGCTCTCGGAGGAGGTGGGCGAGGTCGCCGAGGCGGTCATCGGGGCCACCGGCCAGAACCCCCGCAAGGGCGTGTCGCACACCTGTTATCTGGGTCATCTGCATATACATACTGGTCAGAGCCCTTCACAGTTGTCAGGCACGTGAGGCACGTTTTCTCCCGGCGGCCGAAGGCCATCATCTTGCAGGCAGCAGGTCCATCAGCTTGCGAGTGATTCCGGCCCTAGGGGCCAACGGAACAGCCAGTACCGGTGAGATTGATCTTGAACGGTGAGGGGCAAGGCCGCGAGGGCAGCCAGGTCTCGGCTGCCCTCGCGGTTACTCCCGTCTCCGTAGTGGGACTGACGTCTGTCAGGTCACCCGGCGGCGGATCCACCAGGCGCAGAATCCGGTCAGGGCCAGGGCGAGGCCGAGGTAGAGGCCGGTCTCGGCCCATTGGAGTGTCCAGAAGTTACCGGCGGGCTGGTAGGTGACCTGTTGTCGGTAGCCGGCCTTGGTGAGTGCGGTGGCGCAGTCCGACATGGACGGGCAGTCGATGAACGACGCGGGCAGAGCGGCCGGTTGGCCGGAGACGTTGACGGTCTGTTCGGACAGGATCCAGGCGCCCGGCTGGCCGAAGTCCACCTTGCGCACGGCGTCGATGCCGATGTTCACCGGCTTGGCCTCGGTGAACGACAGGGTGGCATCGACGGACGAGGCCAGATGGGGCCGGACCCACAGCGGCACGGCGATCTGCACGGCTGCGTACGCGGCGAGGGTGGCGGCCATCGCGGGCACGGTGCGGCGGATGAGCACGCCAAGGGTGACGCCGAGGATGAAGGCGAAGGCGGCGTAGCCGATCGGGACGATGCCGCGCCCTCCGAAGACCAGGGGATCGATGCGCGGGTAGAAGGGGTCCGCGCCGCTTCCGCCGCTGTTGACGGCCTGGTCGATCGGGCCGCTCCACCAGGTCACCGCGAGGGTGGCTAGTGCGGCGGCGGCCATGGTGGCCACGCCGGTGAGGGTGAGCTTGGTGGCGAGCCAGCGGGTTCGGGTGATGCTCTGGTTCCACGCCAGGCGGTACGTGCCGGTCTCCAGCTCACGGGTGATCAGAGGTGCGCCCCAGAATGTACCGATGACGGCCGGCACGAGCAGGACGACCGTGAGGCCGAGGTAGTACACGGTCCGGTCGGCACTGGTGATCCGGCCGAACAGATCGTCACCGACACGGGCGTAGAGGTCGGCCAGTTGCGGTCCGGTGACCGCGAGGAGCGCGGCGAGGGCGGCCAGGGCGAGATACACGACCGTGGCTTGGGTGCGGAACTGTCGCCAGGTCAGCCAGATCATCGCAGCACCTCAAGGGTGGGCCGGGAGTCACGGAACGCGTTCGTAGGGCTGGTCATGTAGGCCAGGACGATGTCCTCCAGGCCGAGCGGGCTCACGCTCCAGGACGGATTGTGGACCGCGGTGTCGGTGCGCACCAGGAGTGTGGTCTGCCGTTCGGTGTGGCTGGCGGAGATGACGTGCTGGCCCGCCGGAAGGGCCGCCGGGTCACGGCGCGGGCCGGTGAGCCGGTGGTGCGAGGCGACGAGGTCGTCGATGTCGCCGGCCACCTGAACCCGGGAGTCGACCAGGACGATGACGTAGTCGCAGGCCCGCTCCACGTCGGAGACCAGGTGCGAGGAGAGTACGACGCTCATCTCGTGCTCGGCGACGGCCTCCATCAGATCCTGCATGAACTCCCGTCGGGCGAGCGGGTCGAGGGCGGCGACCGGCTCGTCCAGGATGAGCAGCTCCGGGCGCTTGGCGATACCCAGAGTGAGGGCGAGCTGCGCGCGCTGGCCGCCGGACAGCTTTCCGGCCCGCTGCTTGGGGTCCAGGCTGAGCCGACGGATCCGGTCACGCGCCACGGCGTCGTCCCAGTTCGGGTTGAGGCGCTTGCCGAAGTCAAGGTGGTCGGCGACGCTCAGGGAGGCGTAGGTCGGGGTGTCCTGGGCGACGAAGCCGACCTTGGCAAGCTGGTCCACACCCTCGGCAGGACAGCCGCCGCACACCTCTATGGTGCCGGCCGTCGGGGTCAGCATGCCTGAGGCCAGGTTCAACAGGGTGGATTTGCCAGCCCCGTTGGGGCCGACCAGGCCCACCACCCGGCCGGCCGGGACGTCCAGGTCGCAGTTCTGCAGGGCCCAGCGCTGCTTGTACTTCTTGCCCAGTGTCTGGGCTCGTAAGACGGCGCTCACGCTACGTCCTCTCCGGCTGCGTTGTGAAAGGCGTTGATGAACAGCGCCTCGATGCTCTCCTCGTCGAGCCCGGCCAGGCGGGCCTTGGTCAGCCAGCGCTGCAGGTCCTTGCGGAGCGGGCCGTGCGCGGCGAGCGTGGCGTCGGCCAGCGTCCGGGTCACGAACGTGCCCACGCCGGGGCGGGCGGACACCAGGCCGTCGTGCTCCAGCTCGCGATACGCCTTGAGCACCGTGTTCGGGTTGACCGCCATCTGCTTCGCCACATCCTTGACCGTCGGCAGCCTGTCCCCCTCCTTCAGCAGACCCAGGCGCAATGCGTGCCGTACCTGCTGGACCAGCTGCTGGTACGGGGACAGACCGGACCGGCCGTTCAGGTGGAACTCAATCACCCATTCCTCCATTTGCCTAGTTGCCTAGCACTATAGCTCTCTACATCGACCAGGCGGCAAGGCACGTACCGCGGCACTAGCCGTCCGCGGCCGAGGAGTGTCGAAAAACGATCGTCTGTCGACAGCGATCACGAACCCTCGCGCCTCGCCAGCCGATGAAGAACGTGATCATGAAGTCCTGAAAGCTACCGGCGGGTTACTTGTTCCTGGTGTCCGGGCTAGGACTCCGGGCCGAGTCACGCGAGAGCCATCAGGACGAGTCGCGGCTCTGGTCCCGCATCATGTTCCGCAGGACCGTCCGGGCGGCAGCCAGATCGTCCTGCGCCTCGTCCAGCTCCGTCTGCAGGATCCTTGCGTCTGCCTCGGATCGAGCCAACTTCGCGGCGAGGTGTTGGTTGGCGACCGTCAACTCCTGAATACGGGCGACCAAGTCCTTGGCCGAGACGGCATCCACCCGCTCGCCGAGGCTGCGCTGCACGGCGGCCCTGAGTCGGTCACGTTCCTCGGTGAGTGCCCGGACCTGGGCACGTGCGGACTTGAGGTCGGTGGCCAGGCTCGCGAGGCTGGCCACCGATCCTTCCTTGCGCTGCCGGGTCATGGCGACCGCCTGGCCCGAGCGAGCGGCTTCGATGTGCTCGCGGACCCCTGAGGCGTAGACAAGCCAGTTCGAGACAGCCGCTCGCTTGGCGACTGAGAGGAACGTGATCGGGGCACCGTCGGCCTTCATCTGGTCTACTACGGCGAGAACCTTGGCCCGCTTCTCCCGGCTGGTCTTCTGGCGAGATTCAAGCAGCACTTGAGCTGGCGTGCGCGGCTTCTTGGTCATGCGATCACCTCCGGAGGACCGACTCCGGGCATGCCCAGGCTCACAGCACTCTTGGAGGTCCCAGCTCGGAGTTTCCGCAGAACCTTGGCTGGCTTCCTCGACCTCGTCTCGCATCTCGTCGGGCATTGAAGCCAGCTTCTCCTTCTGGCTCTCGCCGACGCCCTGGAACGCTGTGACCTGATCGTCCAGGTTGCGGATCACGAAATCTGCTGCTCCCATGGCGGCAGCGAGCTCGCGATCCGCCTTCAACGCACGGATGTGCTCCTCAACGGCAGGCAAGTATGACGGATCGGGCCGATAGGAACCGCAGCCGGCACACTGGAACCTGATGGGGCATGCCTTCCCGCCAGCCTTCACGTTCGTGGGTTCGATGCAGTTTCCGAACGCCACCGCCACGGACCGCATCTCGTACGCTGTGCTCGACCCCATCGGAGCAGGCTTGCCGAAGCGGTCGGTGGTCAGGCTCTTGATGGTGTTGATGGCCTCCCGCTTCATCTTGATGCTCACTAATGGTGCAGTCGGGTATTGGAACTCTCGGAATGCCTGCTGGATCAAGCTGTTGGCTCCCCGATGCGGGCCTCTGTCCAGGCGCGGGCGAGGATCTCGTCCACAGTCTCGGCGGGAGTTTGGAACGAGGTGTCGATCCAGAGGCCGAGGTGTGCGGTCTCCTCGCGAAGGACCTTGTCGAGCATGTGGACGGTCAGCGTGTCGTAGGCGTTCTTGGTTCTGACGGCCTCGCGCTCCAGGACAGTTTCGGGTTCTGGCGCGAGGACGACGACCAGCAGCGGAGTGCTGTGGATCTGCGCGACGGTCTGGGCGAGGTGCTCGCCGAGGATGACGTCTTGTGCGACCACGGTGAAGCCGGCTCGGAAGTAGTCGTCGCTGGTGTGTGCGGTCAGCTGGTGACGGAGCCGCAACTGGCGGATGGCCTCGTCACTGGGGGCGGAGGTCATGTCGGCGCGGTCGTTGACCACCATGCGGCGGAACTGGTCGCCGCGCACGTGCACGGAGCGCGGCAGCCGCTCGGCCAGTGCCTGCGCGACCGTCGATTTTCCAGAAGCCTGGATGCCGGTGATGAGGATGATCGCCTGTTCGAGCTGCGGGAATTCGGGACTGCCGTGCTCGTCCGCCTTCGACGATGCCTTCGGACTGCTGGTCATCATGGCCCTTCTGAACGGGGTGGTTGCGGGCGGCGGTTGGCGACGTCGGCGGCGTAGGCGGCCCAGTCGCCGGCGGAGGCTCGCTGCCATTTGACGGCGACGGTGATGTCGATGCCGAGGGTGCGGGCGAGGACCGCGGCGGGCAGTTCGGTGGCGAGCTGGAACAACGCAGTTGGGCGGGCTTCCGCGAGCCGGATGCCGAGTTTGCGGAGCCGCTCTCCCATAGCCCAGGCGCTGATCGGGCGGCCGGGCTGGCCGCCGGGGAAGAGCCAGGGCGAATCCGTGCGGGCGAGGACGGCATGGCTGCGGCGAACCACGACCTGCTGGAGGGCCAGCTCAGCAACGGGTGCGGGTAGCTCGACCGGGACGGCGCCGAGGCGGATGCGGACCGCCCCGTCGGTCTCCTCGATGTGGTCGACGGTGAGGCGGGAGATCGCTGCGGGCCACTGGGCGTAGAGGAGCAACAGCAGGCCGGCGAGGCGGTCTTCGGGCTTGAAGGTGTCGTCGTGCAGCAGGCGTCGGGCGGCAGCCCAGCGGGCTTCGTCGTCCATCGGCTGGGAGGGGCCGTTCCACCGCTCGGCCGGGAAGCTGAGGTCACGGGCGATCTTCTGGGCGAGGGCCCAGCGCACGAACTGGCCTGCCTCCTGGCGAAGGAGGACGTCGTCGCTGGTCGTCCAGCGTTCAAGGTCGGCCTGTCGACAGGTGGCGAGGGTCAGGTGCTGGTCCTGGAGCCAGTTCAGGAGATAGACGGCCGCCCGCAGATGTTGCCGTGCGACCTGAAGCTGGGAGTGCGTGGTCTCCTTGCCGCGGCTGCGTCGGCGAAGCCGGCGCAGGAGGTGCCAGGTCGCGTACCGGTGCAGGATTTTCCGTCCCTCGACGGTCGCATGGGAGGCGACGAGGTCCTTCACGTGCCGTTCGAGGCGGACCATCTGCTCGTCCCGCTGGGGCAGGACTGCGGTGGCGACCAGGACGCTGCGGATGTGCTCGACGACCTTGCCTTCGGGGAGCTCGTCCAGGGCCTGGTGAGTGAGGGGCGGCGGCCGGAGCCGAGATCGGACAGGACGGTGGAGACGATGCCGCCGGAGAGCCAGCGCAGCGCAGTGGCGGTTCGTTCGGTGCCGGCCAGGGCGTCGTGGAGGGCGTGAAGCCTCGGGGGTATGAAGCCTGAGCCGTTGGCGAGGAGTTCGTGGAGCCGCTGCTTGAGCGTGCAGCGAGGGCACGGGCCGGAAGATCGCAGTCGTTCTGCTTGCCCGCAGGTGGGACACGGGCGCCAGAGCTCAGTGTCCGGTGCGGTGCAGGGTCCGCAGACGGGGGCTTCGGCGGTGCCGGAGTGGATGCCGCGGAGCCGCCCGCAGGAGGTGCAGTGAGCTTGGCGTCTGTCGCAGCCGCCGCAGCGGGGCAGACCGGTCAGCCGGGAGTGGGTGCCGGGTGCGGTGCGACCGCAGATCGAGCAGACCAGGATGGGCAGGGGGCAGCAGTTGGGGCACAGAGGGCCGTCGGAGGTGCGGTTCTGTACTCGTCGACGCTTGCCGCAGCTGATGCAGACCTCGATGTTCGCAGGGTCGGTAACCAGGCAGTTCGGACACAGCGGTCGTCCTCGGTCGTCGCGGATAGCCGGCTCGCGCCGGGCTCCGCAGCGTACGCATTCTTCGCTGCGGGACTTGGCGATGCAGTTGCGGCAGACCCGCTGCCCGTCCAGCGGCTTGTCGATGCGGACCCCCGGTGGCAGCGAGGGCAGGCGGGCCGGACGATCCCGGCGACGCCTGCCTCGTGCAGCAGGTCGATGAACCGCAGGATGGCGCGATGCGGTGCCAGATAGCCCTCCCCGTGTCAGCAGGCGGGGGTTCTCCTCCTCCAAGGCCCAGACCAGCCGTTGTCGGTAGGCGGGACGCTGGGGTGCTGTCCGGCGGAGGGTTTCGGCGATCACATCGCGGTCGGTGCCCGGGGCTATGAGGGTGATCAGCCCGTGGACGACCGTGGCGGGGTCACGGTCGTCGGTGCCGGGACACATCTTGCAGCGAGGCAGGCCCTTGTGGTCCCGGAAGCCGACGCGTCGGACGGTGCCGCAGGCGGTGCACTCGGCGGTCTCCTGTCCGCAGACCGAGCAGTACCAGTCCTGGCCCTGGCGTTGGAGGGTTCGCAGCGTCTTGCCGCACTCGGCGCAGGCCGGCGGCGCGATCGCCGAGGCGCCGGCCTTGCGGAGCTCGATGAGCAGATCACCGATGGCCCGGGGTGCCGGGGACCGGCCGTCGGTCAGGACTGCGGGCCGCATCGCCAGGGCGTCCGCCAGGCGCCGTGACTTGGCGCGGCCGCCCGCGACCGCGGTGACCACGGCCCGGATAGTCTCGGTGCCGAGTCCCTTCTCGACGTCGGCTACCAGGGCTGTGCTTAGGCCGATGGGGTCCGCGACGGTGCGGTCGAGATGGTCAGCGGTGGTCATGGCCGGTCAACACCCTTGATCCTGGCCCGCTTTGGCCGCAACTCACCAAGTCCCTCCGCCCCGGCTGACGTGCTGCCGCCGACGGCTGCCTTCTTCGGCTTCTTCGGCTTCTTCACGGTCCCGGCCGCCGCGATGGGCTCGATGAGGTCGTCCATGGCGCAGTCGAGGATGTCGAGCAGGGCCATGAGGATCTTCAGGCTCAGTCGCTCCGGTCGCTCCACGACGAGCCGGTAGACCTGGCTCGACGACAGGCTGATGCCACGTTCGGCCAGCGGCGGGATGAGGTCGGTGGTGGAGAACATCCCGCGGTCCGCCATGACCTTGCGCAGGTGCCAGTGGTAGTCGAGCTTGGCGGCCATCGCCGGATCCCTCCTGTCAGACCCCGGCGAACGCCGGGGCCAGTGCCTTGTGCAGGGAAGTGTTCATGAAGTCGTCGCTGACGTGCGTGTAGATGGCCAGGGAGCTGTCGCACTCGTGGCCGACCTGCTCCTGGATTATCTTTAGTTCGCTGTGCTGGCGGGCTGTTGACCTGCGTGTTTGTGTTGCGGTCGTTGTCCGTGACGTAGCTGATGAGGGCACTGGGGGGCCTTTCAGCACGGGCCGATCGTTACCGACCTGGGATTGCTCGTCGACGGTCTCTTGGAGGGGCTCCCGGGCGTCGGCCATTCGTCGGCAGTCAGAGGCTGCGGAGGAGGTATCCAGTGGCACGCGCGGCAGCCTCTTCAGTAGGTTCTGCGGATGCGGCAATTCGCGGACATCGAAGACCTGTCGGGGCTCGTGCGTGACGCACTGGGAGCGGGATGCCACGTTGTCGCGGTGGACCGGTTGCGCGGGGGAAGCAAGAAAGGGGTGTACCGGGTCCGCCTCGATGGAAGCCACCCGGCGAGTGTGATCATCTACAGCTGGGCCGAAGCTGAGAACTTCTGGCCAGGCGCGCACGAAGGCGACCTGGCTGACCCGTTCGCGCCCGCCTCCGGGCTGGTCCCGTTCCTCACCGCGCAGCGGAGCTTGAACAGCCTCGGGGTGCGGGTTCCGCAGGTGCTTCTGACGGATGACAGTCGTCGCCAGTATTCGGCGGACGTCGCCGTGGTTGAGGATGCCTCCGGCAGCACGCTCGAAGCACTCTTCGAAACCGATCCCACGCGCGCCGCGGGAGCCCTGGGCGACCTCGCCGAGATGCTTGAGGTGATGCACCGGCACCAGGCCCAGCACTACGGCAGGGTGGACCTGTTGGAGCGGGGCGGCTCCGCATCCGAGATCTCGTGCGAGCGACGGGTCCTTGACCGCGCTCTGCGGGACCTTGAGGAGGCAGCGGGGCGTGACGGCAGGATCGCGGCAGTCGGCACGGCATTGTGCGACCGTCTGCAGGAACTGGCTGATTGTGTGAACCCTCGCGCGCAATACGGACTGATCCACGGTGAACTCGGACCCGACCACGTCCTGGTCGACGCCGAAGGTCACCCTGTCCTGATCGACATCGAGGGCCTGATGTACTTCGACGTCGAGTGGGAGCACGTCTTTCTCCAGCTCCGCTTCGGCGAGTGGTACCCCGCACTGGCCCGGCCCGGTCTCGATCCGCAGCGCCTCGACCTCTATATGCTCGCGATGCGTCTGTCGCTGGTAGCCGGTCCACTGCGTCTCCTCGACGGTGACTTCCCTGACCGGGCGTTCATGCAGGGGATCGCTGAGCACAACCTGAAAGAGTCGCTGGCGCTCCTGCCGTTGGTGTAGCCGGATACACAGGGCCGCGCCGAGCACCCGCCTACTCGACACGATCAGCTCGAACGGGTGGGCGGGGAAGCTGACGCTGGCGGTGGGGAACTGGGTGACCGTCGACAGGGTTGCTTGCGCCTGCCCGTGGTGAGTCGGTACGGGTGGTCGCGGCGCGTTGTTCGCCGAGAGCACGGGCGAGTTGCTCGTGGAGTTTGCTGGTTCTCTTCGGTGAGCCGCCGGATGCGTGCGTTGGCGGCTTCGAGCCGTCGCAGCAGCGAAGCATCGGAAGTGCGCTGACGTGCGGGAACCGGCGATCTGGGTTCCCGGCGGTGTGCTGCCCGTAGTCGCTCGATCTCTGCTCGCAGGTCCGGCTGGGCATAGAGCCAGGACCGGGATACTCCAGCCTGCTTCGCAACGGTCTCGAAGGTGACCGGCTCGCCTGCGGCGTCGAGGGTGCGGAGGGCCTGGATGGCTTTGGCGCGGGTGTACTCGCTGCGGCGCGGGCGGCGTCGACGATGTGCCGAGTGTTGTCAGCTCGCATCGGCGGTCGCCTCCGGCTGTCCGGGGTCGTCTTCCAGACCGGTGATGATTTTCTCCAGGTTGCCGAGGACCTGGCGGTTCATCTCGGCCACGCGTGCTTGGCCACGGGCTTCGGCGGCGGAGACGATCTGCAGCAGTTGCTGCCGTTGCTCACGGTGCTGGGGAAGGAACTCGGGGGTCGTTACGAACATCGGGCATGTCAAGCAAGCGTTGGCATGCGGACAGGTCTTCTGTACTGGCAGACCGCAGTAGCCGTTGGGCAGGGCCTGGGTCACACGGCCGAGCCGCTGCTTGGCCCAGGTGGCCTCGGCCAGAGGGCCTTGGGGGTCGACGATGACGCTTTCACCCTGGATGTTGACCTTGCGGGCCTTCTCCCAGTGCCGGCGGACCGTGGTGTCGTGCAGCCGGGCATAGTGGGCGGTCATCTCGCCGGAAGAGTGATCGAGAAGGACGCGTACAACTTCCTGCGGGACGTCTCGGTTGATCAGTCTGGTTCCAAAAGTGTGGCGCCATTAATGGGGCGTCAGATGGACGGCCCGGCCGTGTTCGTCGCGGACGTCGCACCGCTCCAGCCAGAGGTCGAGCTGCCCGCGGTAGGAGTGCGTGGTCAGTGGCCGGGTGCCGTCGGGGTTCATCCGGGGTGCCGGGAACAGCCACCGGCTGCCACTGGGCCAGCGGTCCAGGACGCGCTGCTGCTGCGTGGTGATCTCGTTCTCGACTTCCTCGTCGATCGGGACCAGGGCTTCACGTTTCATCTTCCGGTTGAGGTAGCGCACGTAGGCGGCGCCGTCGGCGTCCCGGATGATGCAGTCGAAGGCCAGGTTGCAGGCGTCGCCGACGCGCAGTCCGCAGCGCATAAGGATCAAGGTCAGCACGCGGCCGTCGGGGTTGTGCCAGCGGTCGAGGTTGGCGGGCTGCTCGACCTGGGCCATCACGTGCTCGGCCAGAACCCGGGGTAGTCGCTTGTCGGGGCGGGGGAAGTCGTCGGGGTAGAAGGTCGCATTCGCTGGGAGACTCTGGTCCCAGACGTGGCAGCGCACGGTGTTGAAGAAGGCGTTGAGCGAGCCGATGTCCCGGCTACGGGAATGGGTCGAGCGCGGGTCCAGGGCCAGGTCGGCGAGGTAGCGTTCCAGCACGGTCCGGTCCACGCGGGCGAGTCTGTCGGCGGCGACGCGGGGATCGGCCAGGAAGCCGGAGAAGCGGTTGAGGGCAAGGATGTCGACGACGGCCTGGTTGATGCTGCGGCCGATGCTCAGCCGCCAGCGCACGAATCGCTTGGCCGGCTCGCGCAGCCACGGCTGGGTGATGCGGTCGAACCGCAGCCGTGCCCGGGTGCCCTCGATGCCGAGCCGGCGCAGTTCCCATACGTCGCGCGGGAACTCGCTCTCCCAGCCGTTGCCGTGGACGAGGTCTTCCAGATGCATGTACGCATAGCGCAGGAAGGCCAGTTGCCCGTTCTGGCTGTGGCTGGCACCTCGCATCGCCGCGTAGTACTCGCTCCACCGCTCCATCGGCCACTCCAGCAACGACGCGGTGCCGCTGGCGGCGGTCAGTCGGATCACCGGGGCGACGGCCGAGCTGTGGGTGTTGACCTGCCGGTCGTCGTGACGGCACTGGAGTGCGTACTGCAGTTCCAGTCGCAGTTGCCGCTCTCCGTCCAGCGGTCGGAAGTCGAACCGGTCGTCGCCCGCTGCCTCGCAGCGGCGTACGAACTCCTCGATCTCGGGGCGGCCGACGGCCTGCCAGCGGGAGTTGTGGTTGTGGCAGAACGGCGACTTCTTCTGAGCCCACAGGGTGCAGAACACAGCCGGCAGACCCGGCGGCCGTCGTCTTCGACCACCCGGAGACCCGCGGTCCAGATCTTCTTGTCGGGTTTGCCCGCTCGCTCCCAGAAGCCGTTGTGGCTCACGCATAGGCCCTGACGGGCCGCTCCGAAGCGGCATCCGGCGATGGCGCAGGCGGTCAGCTCGGACCGCCCGACCGGATCGGCTCCGGGATCGGCGATGAACGCTTCAACGTCCGGTTTCCCGCGCCGTTGCCAGCGGTAGTAGTGGCCGCGGCAGAGCTGGCGGGTGCGGGGCTGGCGCGGGCAGCCGGGAACCCGGCAGGCACCCAGACCGAAGATCAGTTCCCCGGGGTCGAGGATGAACACATCCACCCGGAACTCCGGCCGGACGGCAGCCATCAACTTGCCCAGTAGTCCGGCGCCGGGAGACGGAACGGCGAAAGTCTCCTGGCTCACCAGCGCACCTCCCGGCCGGTCAGGAATCCTGCGGCCTCCAGAGCACGGCGGGCGTCCTCCACCGACAGGTGGCCGTAGATGTCGTGCGTGGTGGCGATCGAGGAATGTCCCAGCAAAGTGCTGACCACTTCGATCGGCACCCCCTGCCGCAGGAGCAAGGTCGCTCGGGTATGCCGGAGCCAGTGGGGGTCGAAGTCGATGCCGGTGTCGCGGCGCAGTCGCAGGACGAGATCGTAGACGGACGCGTAGGTCAGCGGGCGCCCGTAGGAGCCGCCCCACAGATTGACGAACATGTAGTCGCTGTCGAGGTCGCCATACTCACCGTGGAGGTAGTCGGCGTAGAGCCGTACGATCTCGGGGCCGACGGGAACGGTGCGGGGCGATGCGGACTTGGCCCTCGCCCGGTTGTCGTTAACGCGCGGCATGACGGTCAACTCGCCTTCTGCCGCAGCCAGATCCTCGTGCCGCAAGCCCAGAGCTTCGCCGATCCGGACGCCGGTCTCCCACAGCAGTGCGAACAGGAACCGGTCCCGCAGCCGGGTGCAGGCGTCCAGGATCGCCTGGACCTGGGCGGCCGTCAGGATCGTCGGATGCACGCGAGGCGTCTTCAGCTTGATCGTGCGACGCCGCTCCGGCTGGCCGCCGGCCAGGTGGTAGAGAAATGGCTTCCAGCCCGTGCGGCGGGCGCGGACCGGTTGCAGCTCGGTGACAAGGTCGCCGAGGTCCACTCCATGGCGTGCGTGGAAGACGTACAGACCGCTGACGGCGGAGAGCTTCCGGTTGACGGTGGTGACCCCGCAGTGATGCTCCGCCGAGGGCAGCAACGTCACACCGCCATGCCGTCCCGCAGGCGGCAACCGGAGCCAGGCAACGAACTCGCCCAAGTCCTCCAGCCGGACCTCACGCCAGTCCAGACCGCGTCGGTCGAGGAAAACGAACCAGTCCTTCAGATCATGAGCGTATGCCTTGATCGTGTTCGGAGACCGCTCGATGTCGGACAGGTAGGCGAGGTAACGCTCGATCGGCTCGACTATCCCGCCTTCATTGCCGAGGACCGTCCATGACTCAAGCGACGAGTCGGGCATCAGCACCCGTTGCACCAGCATCAAACCTCCCGGAGAACTGCCTGGTGGACGGCGGTAGATAACCACCTCCACCACACAGATCGCCGCCCGCCCCAGGCTCGTGCTGCACGTCATGGACACACTGCTGAGGACTCAAGAGAAGCTGGATGAACCGGCGGTCGACTCCGTCCTCGGTCAGGTGCGTGACGTAAGAATGTCTGATTGAGTGCGGAACTAGGTCTTTTGGGAGCTTTAGGGCATCGCGGTATGCCTCGAACCGGTCGTTGATGGAGCCGGGCTGGAGCCGGCCCCCGCGCTCGGTGATCCACAGGGCCGGGTGGTCCGGGAACCCGAATCGCGGCCGGACGTTCTCGACGTAGTCGGCAACGGCCTCAACAGCCCAGTCCATCACCGACAGCACGTTCCGCCGCCTCGGCTGCTGGCCCTTCTTCGCCTTGCCGAAGCGGACGTTGAGCGTGCCGTACCGGCCGAACTGCCGGGCCTGCGGATTGCGTCCGAAGTCGACGACATCGAGTTTGGACGTCTCGGTCCGGCGAAGCCCCCACCCGTAGACGACCTTGAACAGTGTGGCGTCACGGTAGGCGGCGAGGGCCCCTTTGCGCTTGGACTTCACGGCGCGTGCGACCTGGTCGTCGGCGTAGTCGAGGAAACGCTGCAGTTCTTCTCTGGTGAACGGCCGCGCCTCCGGGTCGCCTTCGTAATCCTGCAGGTGAGGGAGAGTGTTCCACTCATGGCAGATCGCCACCGGAAAAGTACCGAAGGCTTCCTCGCATGCCGGGCCCCAGCCGTAGCGGGCGTCGATGAGGAGCTCGGTGAACAGCCGGACCGTGCCCTGGTAGCTGCGGATCGTGGACGGCGCCAGATGCTTCTCGCTCATCAGCGATGCCGACCACTCGTCCAGGTGGGCCGGAGTCCACTGCCACGGGTACTCGTTCGCGAACTCGAGGAACCGGCGGATCAGCCGTTCCCTCGGGTCGATCGTCTCGTCTTTCAACCCCCGCGACTTCTGCTGAGAACGCCAGCCCCTCAGCATCGCGTCGAACATCGCGTCCTCCGGACGCAGCTGGGACACACCGGAGACGAGCTCTATATGGGCCGACCCGGCAAGGGCCGCCGTGCGCTGATGCACCACTCCAGGCCATCCCTTCTGGAGAGCAGATCATGCATCAGAAGGGATCATCTCGGCAACATGCCTGTTCAAGCGGCCACCTTGAAGGGGCCGCGGAGTCCTTCCACTCCTCGCCTTGACCATGCGACCTGCGGATTCTCGCCCGTCTGATGCAATTCCCGAGGGTTTAGGCAGATCTCCATCGATTGCTCGCTGACATGGCCGAGGAGGTTCTGCACCACATGGCGCTGCTTGCCCTGACGGATCCATCGGGTCGCGGCCGAGTGCCGGAACATGTGGGGCCGAGTCGTGAAGCCCGCCCGCTTGGCGAGCCGCGCAAACAGGTCGTACGTGGCTTGGTACTTCATTGGAGAGCCCAACGGCGTACGGAACAGGTTGACGAACGTCATGTCGCAGGACGCGGCCTCAGGCACGGCTTCCCGTTCCCACTGGTAGTCGGCGTAGAGGCCGACCAGGTCGTCACTGACGGGGATCGATCGGGGCTGCCGGGACTTGGCCAGGGCACCGTTGGAGTTCTGGCGACGGCGTACGTGGATGTGTGGGCCGACAGTGGGGCACCCGAGCGTCGTCGAGTTCGACAGCAGGTGCATGTCCTCCCGGCGCAGGCCCAGGGTTTCTCCGATACGCACTCCTGTCTCTGCCAGGAGTGATACGAGGAACCGATCGCGAGCATGGCGCGTGAGGTCGATGATGCGCAGGACCTGCTCATCGGTCAGGTACTCGTATCCGGAGACCGCGACCTTGAACTTCAGCTTTCGTGCACGGACGGTGCGGTACTGGTCGTCCTCACCGGTGTTGTAGCCGGTCGGCATGTGATGGAGGAGCCTCGGCTCCGTCAGCAGGGCAGTCAGGTCTGCGGCGACCCATCCGTGCAGGGAGCAGTGCCTGAGGAACTGGCATGAGGTGGTCATGATCGCGTTCGCGGTCTTCTTGCTGCGGTGCCGGGGCTCGGCGAGCACCCTCTGACTCCTGGCCGGCAGCGGTTCCTCAACCAGCCAGCGCAGGAACTGCGCGAGCTGCACGATCGTAGGCGCCGACCAGCAGATGCCGAACCCCGCACAGTATGACAAGTACAGCGCCACCCGGCCCGCATAGCTGCGCAGGGTATGGACGGATGCGTCCTGCTGTGAGGCCAGCGCGGTCAGGTACGAAGTCGCCTCAGAGTGGATCTCGTAGTCCCTGCTGATGACGATCCATGTCGTTGCCCCGTCAGCGGGCCTGATGGCCTTCTAGGCCCGGTAGACGCAGGGCATGGAAGAGAGCCCGATTAACGTCACTGAAGTCCCCCAACATAGTTGTCTGTCACGTAGAAAACGCGCAAACGTCACTTAGGTAACTGAACTTCAGGACTTACTAGAGATAACACCTGGGACGACGTGCGATCGGAACTCTGCGACGTGATCATCACAGCCGCGGTCGCACTGCGAACGCTCTCCCCGACGCCCAAAAGGTCTTCACCACACACCTGAAGCGCGTAACGACCCGCTCGCGCCCCTAGACCCAGGGCGGTTTCAAAGTCCTGTTGCTCGTGAATCTGTGCAGGTCACGGCAGTACGACGATGGCGTCCCGCCGGGTGGTGTAGGCCGTAAGGATCTCCGCAGCGGGTCTGGCATTGGCGAGGACCGCACGGCTCGATATAAGCGATCGCGACCCGGATCCTGATCGCGTTAGCTGTGGGGCATGTCTGAACTGCGCACCGATCGTCTCCTGCTCCGCCGGTGGCGGGAGTCCGACCTTGAGCCATGGGCGGCGATGAACGCCGATCCCGAAGTCCGAGAACACCTGGGGGAACTGCTGACGCGGGAGCAAAGCGCTGCCACGGTGGCAGTCATGCAGGCCGAGTTCGACGACCGGGGATTTGGGTGGTGGGCGCTGGAAGCAAGGGAGACCGGTGAGTTCATCGGCCGCGTCGGCTTGGACGAGGTGGACGAGGACATGTCCTTCGCGGGGGTGGATATCGGATGGCGGTTGATGCGTTCGGCGTGGGGTCACGGTTACGCCACCGAGGCCGCCCTGACATGCCTTGCCTTCGGCTTCGAGGCCCTCGGGCTGCTGGAGGTGGTTGCGTCGACGACCGTCAACAACCTTCGTTCCCAGGCGGTGATGCGCCGAATCGGCATGACCCGGGACCCGGCCGACGACTTCGAGGATCCGAGCATGCCCGAAGGGCCGCTACGCCAGTGCGTGCTGTACCGGACCCCCGCAGAGATACTCACGGCCTACACCACACGGCGGTACACCATCAGTACGACGGTGTATCGGTGACCCGCCCCGCATGCAACGAAGCTCCAGTTGAAGGGGTGACCTTCCCAAGTCGCCCTGCCCAAACGGAGCTTCGATGTGCCGTCAGTCTGCCAGTGTCTGTCTGATCAAGTCGCCTTCGCGTCAGCACCGTGGACTCGTCGGCTTGCCGACTCGGCTTGGGACGCTGGTAGATCCGCGATGCCGGAGGGGAAAGCGTCACCCGTTCGTGAGCGTGCTGCTGGTGGCCTGCTCGACCGTGGTAGCCGGTGCCCGGTCCTTCGCGGCGATCGGGCAGTGGGCGCGAAGTGTCCCGCAGGCCGCCCTCGCCCGACTCGGCGCCCGCACCGTCTCGGTATTCGGCGTCCGTCTCGCGCCGAGTACGGCGACGATCCGCCGGATCATCAATTAGGTCTGTCCCGGCGGCCTGGCCGACCTGCTGGGGTGTGACCCGGCCGGGGCGGACACCCTCGCGGTGGACGGCAAAAGCGCCCGTGGTTCGCGCCATGGCGACACTCCGGCCGCGCATCTGCTCGCGGCGATCACTGGTACCGGGATGACCGTCACCCAGCTGCGAGTACCGGCCAAGACGAACGAAGTCACGTGCTTCGCCGCCCTGTTGGCCCCCTACGACCTGACCGGCGTGGTCGTCACCGCCGACGCCCTGCACACCCAGCACGCCCACGCCCGTTTCCTCGTCGAAGACAAGAAGGCGCACTACGCCTTCACCGTCAAGGGCAACCAGAAGGGCCTGCATCACCAGCTTCGTGCCCTGCCCTGGACGAAAGCGAGCGCGAAGTTCTACGACCGCACCGAAGGTCACGGACGGCTGGAGACCCGGGTAGTGCAAGCCTTGACCGTCACCGGCCTCGTCACGGACTTCCCGCACGTTGCCCAGGTCGCGAAGATCACCCGGCATCGCACCAACAGCAAGGCCGGCAAGCGCACCCGCGAGACTGTCTACGTCATCACCGACCTGACCAGCCGACAGGCATCCCCCGAACGCCTGGCGACGATAGCCCGCTCGCAGTGGACCATCGAGAACCGGCTGCACTTCGTCCGCGACACCACCTTCGCCGAAGACGCCTCCAAAATCCGAATCGAGCACGGCCCGGAGAACATGGCCACCCTGCGGAGCTTCGCCATCAACCTACTGCGAGCAGCCGGCCACACGAACATCGCCGCCGCCCTCCGCGAGATGTCCTACGAGCCGTTCCACCGCCCGCTGGACCTCATCGGCATCAACTGACCAGTACCGATCCAAGATCAAAAGACTTTGAAACCGCCCTGCCCCTAGACCGCCTCAAAGGGGCGCGAGAAACGGCCCGACAAGCCTCCCAGAGGCGCGGGGACCGGCGCGACCGACCCCCACCGGCTCGCGGCCGGAGAACACGCGCACCCCGCCGAACGGCTAGGCGCTACCGCTACGCGCCACGCGTGAACCTGAGCGTCGACGTGACAGTCGTCAGCCCTCGGATCATGCCCAACTGGTTCCAGCCCAAGTTGAACTGCTCCCGGTCCACCGTGAACTCCGCGGTGAGCGTGACCGCCTCGGCGCTCGACTCGGTGACCGTGGCGGTCACGGACTGCGGGCGGCTGACCCCCCGGACGGTCAGCTGCCCCTCGATCCCGACGGTGTCGTCCGGCCGGACCACGGCGTCCCGGACGGCGAAGACGAGAGTCGGATGCCGTTCGGCATCGAAGAAGTCGGCACCGCGAAGATGCCCGTCACGCTTGGCGTTCTTGGTGTCGAGCGACGCGGCGTCCACCGTGATGGCGCCGTGGGCGGTGCCGTCGGCCTGGACCTCACCCTCACCGGCCACACCGCTGAAGGCACCCTTCACCGTGACCAGACCCCACATCGTCCTGTGCTTGATGCCGATGGTCGAGCGGACGGCGTCGAGCTGCCACAGGCCGGTTTCCACAGCGACGGTCATGGGGCTTCCTTAAGAATGTGAGGCGGTCCGGGAGGACCGGGTGTGGCTGATGGGGTGTTTGCCGTTGATGGCTCCAGGAGAATGGCCGCCCGGTCCTCCGGGACGCTCCGACTGCTGATTGAGAATTGCGGGCATCGCTGGTTAAGGACCTGTCGGCGGAGTGTTCCCCGGGCCGTGGAAGTGCTGGTCACGGAGGAACGGAGCGAAGCGGTTGACTACCCGGCACGCGCGGATATGGGTCGGTATCGACGCCGGCAAGGGCCACCACTGGGCGGTGGCGGTGGACACCGGCGGCGAGACGCTGTTCTCGACGAAGGTGCTCAACGACGAATCGCAGATCCTGACGCTGATCGAGGCCGCGCGGGAGAAGGCCGACGAGGTGCGGTGGGCCGTGGACATCTCCGGCCGTGCCTCCGCCCTGCTGCTGGCCCTGCTCATCGCTCATGACCAGCAGGTCGTCTACGTTCCCGGCCGTACCGTCAACCGGATGACCGGCGCCTACCGCGGCGAGGGCAAGACCGACGCCAAGGACGCCCTGGTCATCGCCGACCAGGCCCGCATGCGCCGGGACTTCACCCCGATCGAGACCCCGCCGGAGCTGGTCTCCACGCTGCAGCTGCTGACCGGCTACCGGCGTGACCTGATCGCCGACCGGGTCCGGCTGATCAACCGGCTGCGCGACCTGCTGGTCGGTATCTGCCCCGCGCTGGAGCGAGCCTTCGACTACTCCGCCGCCAAGGGCCCGGTGGTCATGCTGACTGAGTACCAGACCCCGGCCGCACTGCGCCGGACCGGCGTCAAGCGGCTGACCACCCGGCTGGAACGACGCAAGGTCCGCGGCGCGGACGCCGTCGCGGCCAGGGCCGTCGAGGCCGCCCAGTCCCAGCTCACCGCCCTGCCCGGTGAGAAGCGGGCGGCGAAGCTGGTCTGCGACCTCGCCCACCAGCTCCTGTCTCTGGACGAGCGGATCAAGGACAACGACCGGGAGATCCGCGAGACCTTCCGCCTCGATGAGCGTGCCGAGATCATCGAGTCGATGCCCGGCATGGGCCCGATCCTGGGCGCCGAGTTCGTGGCCATCGTCGGTGATCTGTCCGGCTACCGCGACGCCGGCCGTCTGGCTTCGCACGCCGGCCTGGCACCGGTGCCCCGCGATTCCGGCCGCCGCACCGGCAACTACCACCGGCCCAAACGCTACAACCGGCGCCTGCACTGGCTGTTCTACATGTCCGCGCAGTCCGCCATGATGCGGCCGGGCCCGTCGCGGGACTACTACCTCAAGAAACGTGCCGAGGGACTGATCCACACCCAGGCGCTGCTGGCTCTCGCCCGCCGCCGGGTCGACGTGCTGTGGGCCATGCTGCGCGACAAGAGGCTGTTCACCTCCGCTCCACCGGTCACGCAAGCGGCTTGACACGGTCATTGAGATTCTCCTGAGATGAGTGCGGTTGTGCACGGACGACCGGATCAGTAATCCAAATTTGGATGACCACACGTTAGCCGGTCATCCAAAAATGGACAACCGGTAGACTGTGACACCATGGCCGCCTCCTCCACCCCCGCCGACCAGCCCGCATTCGTCACACCGGACGACGTAGACGATGAAGGCGTGCCGGAGGACGGTCTGCTGCCGGCCGAGCTCCGTTCCTGGATGCGCCTGCTGGCGGCGGCCGGAGCGATCGAGCAACAGCTGCGTTCGCGCGTGAAGGACGCCATGGGGGTCTCGCACGACGAGTTCCTGGTGCTGTGCCTGCTGGCCGACCAGCCGGGCTCCAGCCTGCGGATGACCCGGATCGCGGAACTGCTGGGCCGCCCGAAGACCCGGCTGACCTACCAGGTCGCCTGTCTGCAGCACGCGGGGCTGATCAGCAAGAACTCCGCGTGCGGCGACCGGCGCGGCATCGAGGTGGCCCTCACGGACAAGGCCCGCCGGCTGCTGAGCGAGTCCACTGGCCCGCTGGCCGACGCCGTCTCGCAGGCCATCGCACAGACGGCCTGCGCCCAGCGGTATAGGCAGCTCCACGACCTGCTGCCCCTGCCCACCGACGCCAAGGAGAAGACCGCCTGACTCGGCCGGCCATCCAGTCAGTCAGTCAGTCAATCAATCAATCATCCGGTCACCCACCATCCGGTCTCCCGTTCGCCGGATCATCCGGTCGGTCGGTCGGCCCGTGTCCGGAACAGCCGCAGGGGCACCGCGGCGGCCAGCGTCCGATAGCCCTCCGGGTTGAGGTGCAGCCAGTCCCCGTCGTGCAGCGTGGCCCGCAGGCGCCGCGGATCCGCCGGGTCACCCACGGCCCGGTCGAAGTCGACGACCGCGTCGAACCGTCCACTCGTACGGATCCAGGAGTTGACCTCCTGCCGGGACGCCTCACGGTGCCCGGCGGGATCGTCGTACATCGCGTTGCCGCCGAACGGCGTCAGCGTGGCCCCGTACACGCGGATGCCCTGCGCGTGCGCCCGGACGACGATCTGCTCGTACGCGGCGATCAGTTCGGTCGTGACGCTTCGCTGGGCGGCGGGTGTGGCGGCGGCGGTTCCGAGATCGTTGACCCCCTCGAAGACGACCAGCCAGGAGACTCCGCTGCGGGACAGGACGTCCCGGTCGAGACGGGCGAGGACGTTGGGGCCGAGACCGTCGTTGAGGACGCGGTTGCCTCCGGCGGCCTGGTTGAGCACCGCGACCTCGTCCGTCGCGGGGTGCGCGCCCGTCGCGGGGTACGCGCGGAGCCGGTCCAGCAGGCGGTCGGTCCAGCGGTCGTTCCCGTTGGTGGTGGAGCCGCGCCCGTCGGTCAGCGAGTCGCCCAGGACGGCGACCGCCGCCGTACCGGGGCCGGAAAGCACCTCGACATCGCTGAGGAGATACCAGTGGTTGACGGCGGTCGCCCCCGGCAGGTCGAGATCCCGGGTGCGGTCGGCGTGACCGGCCTTCTGGAGGTACGAGGTGGTGCGCGACCCCGGGTGCGAGGTGAGCGCGGTGGACGGCTGGCCCTCGGCGAGGTAGGTGGTCACGGTCAGGTCGGAACCCGGTTCCAGTCCGAAGTCCAGCGGATCGGAGACGAGTTGGGCCCCGACGGGCACGGTCGCCGACGCGCGTCCGGCGAAGGTCACGCGCCGCGGCGAGCCGGGTTCGACGGCGCTGACTCCGGCCCGCCCGCCGAGCGGAAGAGCCACACTCACGGCGGTGAGAGGCAACGCGGTGTCGCCGAAGGCGTTGGAGAACCGCAGCCGGACGCGCCCGCCGCCGGTCGAGACCCGCACGGTCTGCCGCAGGGTGGTGTCGACCAGGACGGCACGCTCCTCGGTGAACGGCGGGGGTGGCATATTGCCCGGCTCGGTGAGCTGAGGCATCGCGGTCCAGGTGTTGACCCAGTGCCGAGCGGCCGAATCGGCCGGCCCGGCGGAACCACGGTCCGCGCCCCAGGGCCCCTCGGCCAGGGCCACCACGGCGGACGCGCTCACGGCGAGGGCCAGTACGAGGACGAGGGTCGTGACCAGATGGACGAAGGACTGCGTGCGCGACGGCAACACGGATCTCACGGAAGTCACAGGACTCACGGAACTTGAGGAACTTCCGGAACGCACGGAACTCACTGGTCTCACGGACTTCACTGGTCGCACGCACTTCACTGGTTGCACGGACTTCACTGGTCTCACGCTTCCTCAACTACCGCTGCACGCGGTGCCGTTGAGAGTGAAAGCGGCCGGCGCCGAACTGTTCCCCGTGTGATTCGCCTGATAACCGACACTGACGCTCGCGTTCGCCGCGATCGTGCCGTTGTACGAGGCGTTGGTGGCCGTCACCACGCCGCTCGCCGGGGCGTACGCGGCGCCCCAGCCGTTGGTGATGGTCTGCCCGGACGGCAGTGTGAAGCCAAGCCGCCAGCCCTCGATACGGGAGGTGCCGGTGTTGGTGATCGTCACGGAGCCGGTCAGCCCCGTATTCCAGGCGCTGGTCGTGGCGGTCACCTTGCAGGCGCCCGGCTGGGGCTGAGGTCCTGGGCCCGAGCTGTCCAGGCCGAAGAAGGTGAGGACGCGGGCCGCCATCCCCCAGGCGTACAGGTTGTGGCCGATGCCCTGGAGGCTGATGGCCTCGACGGGGGCCTGGTCACCGGTGGCGCCGTAGCGGGTACGGGTCCAGCCGGACTGGGGCGAGTCGGTCGCGGCCGGGGTCTGGCTGACGCCCAGCACGTTCGTCCACTGCTTGATCTCCTCCCCGAAGTTGGGGTAGCGCAGCACGTCGTCCTCGGTGCCGTGCCACACCTGCATCCGCGGCCTCGGGCCGGTGTAGCCGGGGTAGGCGTTGCGGACCAGGTCGCCCCACTCCTGGGGAGTGTGGAGCACGGTGCCGCCGGAGCAGGCGCTGTTCCACTCGGAGCCGTCGGTGGTGGCGAAGCAGCCGAACGGTACGCCCGAGAACGCGGCGCCCGCGGCGAACACGTCCGGGTAGTCGCCCAGCAGGACGTTCGTCATCATCGCGCCGGAGGAGATGCCGGTGGCGAAGATGCGGCCGGTGTCGGCGGAGTAGGTGCGCGTCACCCAGTCGACCATCGACTTGATGCCGACCGGGTCGCTGCCTCCGCCGCGCGTCAGCGCCTGGGGCGAGGAGACGTCGAAGCACTTGCTGGCGCGGGTGACCGACGGGTACACGACGATGAACCCGTAGGTGTCGGCCAGCGAGGCGTACTCGGTGCCGGAGTACATCGCCGGGCCGGAGCCCGTGCAGTAGTGGACGGCCACCACCACGGCGGGATTCGCGGTGACGCTGTCCGGTACGTAGAGGTACATCTGGAGGTTGCTGGGGTTGCTGCCGAAGTCGGTGACCTCGGTGAGGGCCGCGGTGGGCGCGGCGGCGGGCGCGGCGGCGGCCCCCGCGACGGGCGCCTTTTCGACCGGCTCGCGGGCGACGGCCCCGGGCGCGCTCAGGAGCATCGTCGCGAGCAGGGACACCAGAGCCGCGAAGAGCACGGCGAGTCCCGAACGCGGGCATCTCCGCGCGGTGTTACCGGGCACGGCGTGATGGTGCGCGGCGTGATGGTGCGCGGCGTGATGGTGCGCGGCGTGATGGTGCGCGGCGTGATGGTGCGCGGCGTGATGGTGCGCGGCGTCAGCGTGAGCGGCGTCAGCGTGAGCGGCGTCAGCGTGAGCGGCGTCAGCGTGAGCGGCGTGAGCGTGAGCGGTTCGGCTGTGCGCGGTGTGGCTGTGCGCGGTGCGGCTGTGCGTGGTGTTGCGTCCAGTGGCGGACATGTCCGTCCCTTCCGGAGCACGACTGGGAGGAATGCGGGCGTGCGGGGATGGCGCGGTGGAGCGACGCCAGGAGACGGGGCCAGTCGCATGGCATGCGCATGACTGCGTTTGTCGCCCTGCCATGGAAGCGCTCCCACGGGGGCGGGGTGGAGACCGAAACCGGCCAGCGGGGACGAATGATTTCGACGGGGCGATCGGCCGCATCCATTGCACGCCCCGCGTGCCGCGCATTAAGTTACTCACAAGTAGCTACCGGTGAGGAGTCACCATGCCGACGCTCGACCGCCAGGACGACGTTTTCGTCCTCGACCTCGGAGACGGCGAGAACCGTTTCCACCCCGACTGGCTCGCCTCCGTCAACGCCGCGCTGGACGAGGTCGAGAAGGCGGAGGGGCCGCGCGCCCTGGTGACCGCCGCCACGGGCAAGTTCTACTCCAACGGCCTCGACCTGGACTGGCTGTTCGCCCACGCAGATCAGCAGGAGGACTATGTCGGCGGCGTCCAGGAGCTGTTCGCGCGGACGCTGTCCCTGCCGGTGATCACCGTGGCCGCCCTCCAGGGGCACACCTTCGCGGCCGGCGCGATGTTCTCCCTGGCCCACGACTTCCGCGTGATGCGGGCCGACCGCGGTTACTGGTGTCTGCCCGAAGCCGAGATCAACATCCCCTTCACTCCGGGCATGTCCGCGCTGATCCAGTCCCGGCTGCATCCGCGTACCGCACACGAGGCCATGCTCACCGCCCGCCGCTACGGAGGTGGCGACGCCCTCGACGCCGGGCTCGTGGACCACGCGGTGGCCGAGGACTCCGTACGCGCGAAGGCGGTGGAACTCGCCCAGGCACAGGCCGGCAAGGCCGGACCGACCCTCGGCACCATCAAGTCACGTATGTACGCACCCGTCCTGGACACCCTGCGCGCCAGGGTCAACCCCCTCGGCTGACCCCGAAACGGCGGCTTGCGGGTCCGCGGGTCTCGAACGGCGGACCAGCCGCTGCCCACGGCGAGGATGACAGGACGGCCCCGTTGATGTTGCCCGCGGCGCCGGAGGCCAGGAAGACGATGGCGGCGGCCTGTTCGTCCGCGGTCGCCGTACGGCCGATGTTGCCCAGGTGGCCCATGAGCACGGACGGCCCCTGCGCCTCCGCGTCCACGTCCACGTCGACCTGGATGCCCGTCACCGTGCCGCCCGGGGCGATCGCGTTCGTCCGCACTCCCTTGTCGCGGTACATGACGGCGAGGGACTTGGTGAGGCCGACCACGCATTGCTCTCTCGGCGCTGCCCTCTCGGCGTCGGCTTCACCGCCGCGCTTCGCTCCGTAAGTTCTTCGAAACATTCGAAGCCTCGACCTCCTGAATTTGATCTACATCGGGCCTACATCAGGCGCTCGGCGAGCCAGGGACGCCCGACAAAGCCTCTCACCAGGCAAGTAACCCTCGCGCGGCACCCCACTCAACACGAATGTTTCGCAATCATGGGCGAAACTGTTGACGCTTGACGGGGCCGGGTCAACACTGTTCGACCAAACCCGCCCCGTGGAAGACGGAGGGAACCCGCACATGAACCTCACACCCGCACAGCCGAGCCGCAGGCAGGCCTGCGCCATGCTGCTGGGCGCCGCGACCGCGCTCACGCTGCCCGGCACGGCCCACGCCGACACGGTCGTCACCACGAACCAGACCGGCACGAACAACGGCTACTACTACTCGTTCTGGACCGACGCGCAGGGCACGGTCTCCATGAACCTGGGCTCCGGCGGCAGCTACGGCACCACCTGGAGGAACACCGGCAACTTCGTCGCAGGCAAGGGCTGGAGCAACGGCAGCCGCAGGACCGTGACGTACTCCGGCGCCTTCAACCCGTCCGGCAACGCCTACCTGTGCCTCTACGGGTGGACGGCCAACCCGCTCGTGGAGTACTACATCGTCGACAACTGGGGCACCTACCGGCCCACGGGCACGTACAAGGGCACGGTCACCAGCGACGGCGGCACGTACGACATCTACCAGACGACGCGGTACAACGCCCCGTCCGTCGAAGGCACGAAGACCTTCAACCAGTACTGGAGCGTCCGGCAGTCGAAGAGGACCGGCGGCAGCATCACCACCGGCAACCACTTCGACGCCTGGGCGCGAGCCGGCATGCCTCTCGGCAGCTTCAACTACTACATGATCCTCGCGACCGAGGGTTACCAGAGCAGCGGCAGCTCAAGCATCACGGTGGCGGCATGAGCACCGGCACCCGGACGCGTCCCTGGACGACCGCACTGGCAGCCGTCGCGCTGACCGCCGCGGGCACGCTCACCGTCGGCGCCACCGACGCCGCCCCGGCACAAGCTGCCGCTGCTGACGACGCCGCCGCCGCCTGCAACGGATACGTCGGGCTGACCTTCGACGACGGCCCGTCCAACAGCACACCGGCCCTGCTCAACGCGCTCACCCAGAACGGACTGCGGGCCACGATGTTCAACCAGGGCCAGTACGCCGCCGCCAACCCGTCCCGGGTACAGGCCCAGGTCAACGCGGGTATGTGGGTCGGCAACCACAGCTACACCCACCCGCATCTGACCCAGCTCGGCCAGTCGCAGATCGACTCGGAGATCTCGCGGACCCAACAGGCGATCGCGGCCGCGGGCGGCGGTACGCCGAAACTGTTCCGGCCGCCGTACGGCGAGACCAACTCGACGGTGAGGGCGGTCGAGGCCAAGTACGGTCTGACCGAGATCATCTGGAACGTGGACTCGCAGGACTGGAACGGCGCGAGCACGGACGCCATCGTGCAGGCCGCCGGGCGGCTCGGCAACGGCCAGGTCATCCTCATGCACGACTGGTCCGCCAACACGCTCGCCGCGATCCCACGCATCGCGCAGGGCCTGACCGCCAGGGGCCTGTGCGCGGGAAGGATCTCCCCGCAGACCGGCCAAGCGGTGGCTCCCTGACACACCGCCAGGCGCCGGACACCATCTGTCGGATCTGCTCACGGCGACGGTCGGCCTGGTGTCGGCCGTCGCCGACGAGCAAGTGAGCCGGAGGGCGATCAGGCCGTGGCCGACTCGCGCTCTTCCCGCCCGCCGCCGCACTGCCCAGACTGCCCAACGGACCCAACGGACCCAACGGACCCAACGGGACGGCGGGACGGCGGAACGGCGGAACGGCGGGAGGGGACGGGGATGGCTGCTCGCAACCGGCAGAAGGCACAGGAACAGGCACGGGCACGGGCACGGACACGGGCACGGGCACGGGCACGGGTGAAGGCGGCCGTGATCAGCGGCAGTGTGCTGCTGGGCCTCCTCGCGTTGTCCTGGTCGGCCGTGTGGCCGTACGTCATGGCTGCCGTGCTCTTCGGTGGCATCGGGACGGTGGGCTGGTGGCTGTGGCGCACGGACCGGATCGTGCGCGCGCAGGACCGCCGCTGGCGTCGGAACGACGAGGTGGAGGCCGGGCGCCGGCCCCTCGCGGAGGTGGACGCCATGACCGGTACCCAGTTCGAGGAACTGGTCGCCGGTCTGTGCCGCCGCGACGGATGTACGGAGGTCCGGCGGGTGGGCGGTTCGCACGACAACGGCGCCGACGTCCTCGGGCGGCTTCCGGACGGCCGGACCATGGTGATCCAGTGCAAGCGGTACACGCCGAGCAGCACGATCGCGAGCCGCGAACTGCGCGATCTGCTGGGCGCCAAGGTGCACTTCCGGGCAGATCTGGCCGTCTTCGTGGCGACCACCCGCTTCAGCCGCCCTTCCGAGGAATTCGCGGTCGAGCACGGAATCCTCGCCGTGCACCGGGACCGCCTCGGACTCTGGAACAACGGAGTTCCGCTCGCCTCGCTGTGGGGCGTGAACGGCCGGGGCCAGGGGGACTCCCGCCACCGGGCGCGCTGGAGGCAGGCGTACGACACATGACCGACGGTAGGAAATATGGACAACTCCGGCCCGGTACTCGTCGATCGGATCCAGACAGACCGCCTCGGCGGCGAGGGTCGCGCATCGCAGTCCTCCCCGCGTCCGAACTATTCGACCATCATTGAAAGCTTTGCAGCACGTCATTGCAGGCACAGACACTGAACCCGCGATCCACAGATCTTGGACCGATGTGGACCAATAGGGGGAAGCATGAGATTGCACCGTTCCGTCCTGACCGCTGCCGCGTTCGCCGCCCTGGCGGTGGGAGCTACGACCGCGCTGGCGGCGCCCGCCTCGGCCGCGCCCAACACCACGCCGCAGAAGGTCTGCGGAAGTGCCTACAAGACCGTGAACTCGGCGGTCGTCGGCTCTCTGGGAACCGTCTACCTGACGTACAACGCCTCGAACGGCCAGAACTGTGTGGCGACCATCCGCAACAACCCGGGCGCCGCCGTGGACGTGTCCGCGTACGTCTACGTCCCCGACACCGACGAGGGCGCCGGCGACGGCGGCCTGTACACGTCGTACGCGGGACCGGCGTACGTGTACGGCAAGGGCCACTGCATCGACTGGGGCGGCGGCATCAGCAACGTGTACGTACAGATCACGGGCTCCAACTGCGCCCTCCTGAAGGAGAACCGGGTCACCTCCACCCACTGACCTTCTCCTCAGGCCTGCCGACCGCACACGCCTGTTCCGCGAAACCGCCGTCCCCGGATGCGTCCTGGGGCGGCGGCCCCCGACCACAACCGACTCCCGTCACCGATGACGAGGACGAGGACCAGGACGAAGACGAGGACGACGGCTGCGACTCCAGTCCAGGTCGTCCGGCGTCGGCTCGGTGCGCCAACGGGCCCGCAGAACACCGCCGTTGTCGGGCATGACGGCGGTCAACAGAGGCGCACGGTCATCCGCATAGAGGGACAGGAGCGCGGCGGCGCGGGCGCTGGACATCCGGGCGGTCAGCTCCGGGAACTGGTCCTCGTCGGCGACGGCACTGTTGATGTCGCCGTCCTCGTCCTGCCAGACGCCCTCGACGAGGCCTTCGGCGGGGAGGTCGTCTGGCAGGACAGCGTCGACGCCGGAGGACAAGGGCGGCCATACGGCAGACAGGCCCGGGAAGCCAGTCCGGCGCGAACCATGTCGACGCTGTCACAGGTAAGGAGGTGCCATCGGCAGGCACCTTGGACATACATCTCCGTACGGCCCGCACCAGCCCAAGCCCGACATCGAGCGTCACCTCCGCCCCGTCGTGGCAACGGGCCAAACCGCGGGAGCGGTGGGGATGCGCTTGTGTGGCTACCCTGACAGTTACGTACGGAGACACCTTCTACCTGGAGCGGTCTGGTCCAGGACGGGGCGTCGTCATTCTGGGTGTCAGACGATCCGCTCTATGCGCTCGCAGGCGTCTTCATCTGTCTCACGACGTCAGGTTGCAGGCCGGCCCCGGCGACGACGCCCTCGTGCTCCGGGTCCATCAGATGACGATGCGGTGTGGGCGGATACGGCACCTGGTGTCCGTCTGAAGCGGCCTTTACTGCTTTCCCGGTTCAGCCGTCGTACTGAAAGCGCGTCGGCTCGCCGAGCATTAGGCGAGCGCTCTCGAAGTCGGCCAGGCGGGCCGCCACCGTGGCCACGGCGAGGCGTTCCGGCAGAGCGGCGGAGAACTTCAGCCCGCGTACGGCCCGGCGGTCCACGTCGGGCAGGACGAGGTTCTCGCCGACGTTCTCACGGGCCGCACGCCATTCGGCCGGGGTAAGGTCCTCGCGCAGGCGCAGCCAGCTGTCGGTGGGCCGTTGCAGGGGGTCGGTGACCGACTGGAGGGTGGCCGCGAGGGTGGCGTTGGCGCGGTAGCCGGCCCAGGTCCACCAGCGGACGTCGGAGCCGACGCGCGTGATCAACGTGCCGCCCGGGTGGACCGTGTCAGGTGCGTCGGTCTCGCGCTGTTCGGTCAGGCACGCTTCCGCGCGCCGGGTGAGGGAGACCGGCGGGGTCGCGCCCAGCAGAACCTCGCGCATGGCGCGCGTCAGGGCGTACGACAGCCCGGTGACTCCGCCGTTCATCCACTTGGCGATTCCACCGCCGTCGGCCGGCTCGACGAAGACGCGTTTGCGCAGCCAGTCGATGTACGTGACCTGCCAGCTGCGTCCACCGAGCAGCAACCGCCTGGGGCCGGGGCGTTCCTCCGTGAGCACGCTCGGATCGGTGCGGCCGATCTCCGTGCGTCCGGACAGGACGGTGAACTGCGGAGGTGCGGTGAAGGACGCGGTGAGTTCGATGAAGTGCCGCTTACCGAAGCGGCGTTCCGCCTCGGGGCCGACGAACAGCATCCCGCCGTCGCTGTCGAGGAAGCCCTCCTCGGTGAGGAAGCGCAGGATGGGGGCGGCCGACTTGTCGAAGGGGGCGAGGCCGTTCCACTGCCGGTCCCACAACCGGTCGCCGAGCTTGTGCTGTTGCAGGGTGACGGCGAGCAGTTGCTGGGCCACCAGGTGACGCGGCTCGGGCGGCGGGACGACAGGTTCCACCCAGCCTCGCGACCACATCAGCAACAAGCCCGCTGCCTGGAGCAGCGTTTCCTTGCGGGTGGTCAGGAACAGGCAGTTGCGCACCGTGTCGGACCGCCGTCCGGTGCGTCCGATGCGTTGCAGGAACGAGGCGACGGAGGCCGGTGAGTCGACCTGGATGACGCGGTCGAGATCACCGACGTCGATGCCGAGTTCGAGGGTCGACGTGGAGACGATGACACAGTCGCGTGCTTCGGCGAACGCCTGCTCGGAGCGGGCGCGTTCGTCGACCGAGAGCGAGGCGTGGGACAGGAAGACGGCCACCTCGCGCGCCCTCAGCGCAGCGCCCAACTCCTCGACCTGGCGGCGCGAGTCGCAGAAGACGAGCCGCTTCTCCCCCCTGTGCAGCGCCGCGATGAGTTTGGCCGCGTTGTCGAGGGAACCGACGTAGTCGAGTTCCACTTCGCCGGCAGGCCTGCGGGACGGCTCGGGGCTCGCTCTGTCGTCGGCTCCACCGCCGTCGGTGGCCGACAGGTGAGTTCCGGGGGCGACCACCTGACCCGTGCGGCTGCCGACGCCCGCCCCTTGCAGCCAGTGCAGCAACTCGGCCGGGTTACCGACGGTCGCCGAGAGTCCGACCCGCTGGATGGGTCGTCCGGTGACCCGCTCCAACCGTTCGAGCACGGCGAGCAGGTGCCACCCCCGGTCATCCCCTGCGAACGCGTGCACTTCGTCGATGACGACGGCCCGGACGCTTCCCAACAGGCGGGCGTGGTCGGTCTTCACGCCGATCAGCATCGCTTCGAGCGACTCGGGCGTGGTCAGCAGGATGTCCGGCGCCTCGGCCCGGATGCGCTGCCGTTGCGATTCTTTGGTGTCGCCGTGCCAGAGCGCGGCCCGTCGCCCCAGCCACTGAGCGTACGCGTCGACACGGACGACCAGGTTATTGAGAAGTGCCTTGAGCGGACACAGATACAGCACGGAGGTGCCGGTCCATTTCTGCTCGGTCATCGCCGACAGCAGGGGGAAGCAGGCCGCTTCGGTCTTGCCCCCCGCGGTCGGAGCCAGCAGTACGGCGTCCTGCCCCTCCATGAGGGGCGTGATGGCAGCCCGTTGCAAGGGGCGCAGATCGGGCCAGCCGAGGGTGTTGACGATGTGGTGCAGGACGACGGGGTCGAGCCGGTCCAGGACGTCGACGCCCGCGTCACCCGCGTCACCCGCGTCACCCGGATCCTTCCCGGCCGGGAGTCCCGCGTCCGCCATCACAGCTCCAGGTCGATGTCATCGGCCGACGCGGAGTCCCCCGGGACGGTGGCGGCCAGGTTCCGTTCGACATCGGTGAGTTCGCTGCCGGAGACGGTGAGCCGGTAGTGCCGCCGGGGGTCGAAGTCGTCGAACTGGTCCACGCGGTCGAGTACGTCCCCGACGAGTTTCTTCAGGAACAGCCGGGGAGCCACCCCGACTTTCCCGCCCAGCGCCCCGCCGACGGCCACCGCGAGGTCTGCGACGTACGAGTCGTCGACGACCCTGCGCACGCGCTCGGGCACCTGCGCGGCATCGACGTACAGGTCACGGATGGTGCGGCCGAGTCCGACCAGGGACTCCTGGTCGAAGCCGGGAAGCCTGATCTGTACGGCGCGCGGGTTGTCGAAGCGCGGGTCGGTGGTGAAGTCGGTGGCCAGCCGCTGGGCGAGCGGGGCCAGACGCTGTACGCCCTGCTGACCTTCGTAGAAGGCCGGGGTGCCCGTGATGACCAGGTAGAGACCGGGGAAGCGGCCCGAGTGCACCTCGTCGATGAGCTGCCGCAGTGCGTTGAGTGCCTTGTCGCGGGCGTCCGAGCGGACCCGCTGCAAGGTCTCCACCTCGTCGAGGACGACGAACAGCCCGGTGTGCCCGGAGTCGCGCAGCACGGTGAGGAGCCCTTGCAGGAATCCGAGCGCACCGAAGTGGTCGAGGTCGCCGCGTACCCCGGCGGACCGGCGGGCGGAGGCCGCGACGTGCGGCTGGCCACCGAGCCACGCCAGGACGGCCGCGGCGGTCACCTCGTCGCCGTCCGCGAGGGCGGCCCGGTAACCCCGCAGAGCGGTGGCGAACGCCGGGGCATGCCGGGAGACCTCGGCGAGCCGGGCGACGAGCAGTTTCTCCACCTCGCCCGGAAGCTCCTTCTCGGTCGCGCCGGCCGCCAGAGCGTCCTCCTCCAGGGCGTAGAACCAGGCGTCGACCACCGGTCGCAACGCGCTGGGCGGGAAACTTGAGGTGGTGAGCCGTTCGGTGAGCCGCCGGTAGACGGTCTCCAGCCGATGCAGCGGCGTCTCGTTCTCCGAGACCTGGATCTCGGCGACGGCAAAGTTACGGCGCTTGGCCCGCTCCCCCAGCCAGCGGGTGAAGAAGGTCTTGCCGGACCCGTACTCGCCCCGCACGGCCTTGAACACGGAGCCGCCGGACGCCACGGCGTCCAGTTCCGCGTCCAGGGCCGCTTCGAACCGGTCGAGTCCGGTGGCCAGCAGGTCGAGTCCGCTGTCGGGTACGGCACCGCGCCGCAGCGCGTCGATGACGGTACGGCGGCGCGCGGCGCTCACCTGGGCGGGACGCTGGGATCCGGTGGTGCTCACGGGAGTCAGTCTCCCATTTCCACACCCACCTGTACGGGCATGGGGGACGGCGACGGCCAGGCCGCGCTCCCCGGACCGAGGTGGCGAGGCGGCCAGTTCGTTGAATCGGTTGACGGTCACCCGAAGACGCTGCTGGAATCACTCTCCGTACATAGGCGAGGGTGAGAGTGGGACGAACGTGGCGGCACTGGACAATGTGAAGTTGAAGGACGTACTCGCGGATGTGGCGTCAGGTTCCTTACAGTTGCCCGACTTCCAGCGGAACTGGAAGTGGGACGACGACCGGATCCGCGCCATCATCGCGACGGTGACGCTGGACTATCCGCTCGGCGTGGTGATGACGCTGCAGACCGGCGGCGCCACCCGCTTCCGCTCCCGGACGCTCACCGGAGCACACCCGGACGGGGATCCGGCCGCGGACCTGCTCCTGCTGGACGGGCAGCAGCGCCTCACCTCCCTTTTCCAGGCCCTGTGGCTGAACGCCCCGGTGAAGACCGCGGACGCTCGCAACAAGCCCATCGAGCGGTGGTACTACGTCGACATCGCGAAGGCCGTCGGCCCTTCCGCGGACCGCGACGAGGCCATCCTCTCCGTCCCGGCGGACAAGGTGCTCCGCACCGACTTCAACCGCACGGTGGTGCTGGATCTGAGCACCACGGACGGCGAGTGCGCGGCCGGTCTCTTCCCTCTGCACCTCGTCTTCGACGCCCAGCGCGTGAACCAGTGGATGATGTCGTACATCAAGGCGGACGAGGACCGGAACTGGGATCTGTGGGGCCAGTTCGACGAGTCGGTCCTCCAGCAGGTCCGCGCCTTCCAGGTTCCGATGATCCGGCTGGGTGCCTCCACCTCCATGGACGCCGTCTGCGCCGTGTTCGAGCGGGTCAACACGGGCGGTGTCCCCCTGAACGTCTTCGAACTGCTCACCGCGACCTATGCCGGGGACCCCGGGTACGTGGGCCCGACAGGGGACGGGGACTACTACCAACTCCCCCGAGCGTGGCGGGAGATCAAGCAGGGGCTGGCGGCCAAGTACCCGGTCTTCGGCCATCCGGACGGCAGCCTCGAGAAGGGCCTGAGCAGTATCGACTTCCTGCAGGCCATCGCTCTGGTGCGCACCTGGGAGCGGAAGCAGGCGGGTGTCGGGGCGACGGTGTCGTGCAAGCGCCGGGATCTGCTGGACCTCCCGCTGGCCGACTTCGTCCGGCTGGCGCCGAAACTCGCCGAGGCCTTCGCCTGGGTGGGCGACTTTCTGGAACGGCAGTGCATCGTCCACCCGAGGGATCTGCCGTACCAGACTCAGCTCGTCCCGCTCGCGGCCGTCCGCGCCATCCTCGACACGAGGCTGGACGGTCTGGGGGCGGAGGAGAGGACCGAGCAGTGGTTCTGGTGCGGGGTCCTCGGTGAGATGTACGGCGGCTCCACCGAGACCCGCTTCACCCGTGACGTCGAACAGTTCGTCCCCTGGATCTCTCGGGATGACCGGGCGCCCGACACCGTCACGGACGCCTTCTTCTTCGCCGACCGCCTCGACACCCTCACCACCCGCAACAGCGCCGCCTACAAGGGCATCTACGCCCTGCTGATCAAGCAGGGGGCGGTGGACTGGCACCACACGGACAGCCCGCTCAGCCCCGGCAGACTGGACGAGTACAGCGTGGACGTCCGGCAGGTCTTCCCCAAGACCTGGTTCCGACGGGGCAACGGTGAGGGCCTGCCCACGAACTCCATCGTGAACAAGACCCCGCTGTCCTACCGCGCGGCGATGGACATGACCGGGGCTCCTTCGTCCTATCTGTCCACCATGGTCGCGGCCTCCGACATGCGCCCCGAGTGGTTCGACGACGTCCTGGCCACCCACCTCATCGATCCGGAAGCGCTCCGCGACAACGACTACGAACGGTTCTACCGCGACCGTTCCAAGCAGTTGCAGGATCTCGTGCACGCCGCCATGGGGAAGAGGACCATGCTCCGTGATCTCGCGGAGGACGACGCCCGATGACGGCCACACCGAGCGGGCAGGACCTCGCCGCGCTCAAGGGCAGGACCGTCCCCGTGCAGGACATCCTCGACCTGTTCCAGGTCAGGGTCCGTGACCACCGGACGGTGCACCGCATCTCGCGAGCACTTACGGACGCCGGACTGACGACGCTGCCGGACTTCGCCGTGTGCGGCCAGCGCAGCAGCGTCGACGTGGTGCCGATCGCGTCCATCCCCGCCCAGCCCGCCCCCGCCGACGCGGAGGACGACGAGACGGAGGAGGCCCTGCCCTCGGCCGCCCTCCCGCAGCGTCTGCTGCTCGGGGACATCCCGTCGGCGCGGCGTGGCCTGGTCTGCGTCGGCCCCGGCACGCCCCTGCCGCAGACCACGTTCCTGATGCGCACCAAGGGCGTCGCACAGGTTCCGGTGACCACCGGTATGGCGCAGATCCACGGGGTGGTCACCTGGGGGTCCGTCGCCAAGATGTACGAGGCGGGCAAGCAGCCGACGCTGGACAACGCGATGGAGAAGGACTCTTTCCCCGTTACCGACACCCGCCAGGAGTTCTTCTCCGCCCTGCCGCTCATCCGCGAACACGGGTATCTCCTGGTGCGCGGCGACGACGGCTGCCTCTCGGGCATGGTCACCGCCGCGGACGTCACGGACCGCTTCGAGGGCGCGGCGCGGCCCTTCTTCATCGTCGGCGAGATCGAGTCCCTGCTGCGGCGCTGCCTGGGCGCGGCGCTGGACGAGGAGACGATCAAGGCCGTACAGACGAACAAGAAGCCCGAGCACCGCACCGGCCAGGTCTCCGACCTCATGTTCGGCGACTATTTGCGGCTCCTCGACGGCGAACAGCCGAAGACCTCGCTGGCCCAGGCCGCCGACGCCAACTGGGAGGCCCTGAAGTGGCCCAGCATGCCCAGGGAGCAGTTCATCGGCCGCCTGAAACGAGTGAAGGACATCCGCAACCGGATCGCCCACTTCGACGAGAAGCCGCTCCCGCGGGAACTGCTCGCCGAGCTGACGACGTTCGCGAAGCTGCTGCGGGCGTTCGCGGCCTGAGGCGGCGGGGTGCCTCCACGCGGACGCGGAGGCACCCCGGACGCTGTCAGCCTGTCCTGAGGGCGAACTGCTCGCGCAGCAGCGCCTCGTGGAGCCGTAGTGTGCGCCCGTCGGCCAGGGTCTCCAGCGCCTGTACGCCGTCGTAGTTGAGGAGTTGCCGCAGGACCGCGGCGAAGCCGTCGCCCCGGGCGGTGGGCATGCCCGCGCGCTGGGCGAGCGCGGTCACCGGCAGGGTGCCGCCCGCGTCGAGGAGGGCGGCGACGGCCTTGTGGACCTGCTCCTGCTGCGGCTTGCGCGCCAGTCCGTCGAGCTGTGCCTGGTACGTCTCCGAGTCGAGCAGGGCCGTCACGAGCGCCTCGGTCCGGGAGACTGCGGTCGGGGTGAGCAGGGCGTCGTCTCCCCCAGTTGTCGGCGCCACGTCGAACAGCGCGTCGGGCTGTGTCCCGGGTTCGGGCTGCCTCTTCCTCGGTTTCGCGGTCCTCTTCTTAGGAGCCACGCCGGCCGTGTGAGCCGCACGTTCGTCCAGGGCCTGTCGCCCTGTCTCCTCCGGAGCCCACCAGGCTGGTCGTTGGTCTCCCAACTCCCGCCACTCCTTGGGGGGTTCTGCCCCGAACGGCAGGAAGGCGAGCACCGGGATGGTGACCTCGGCGAGGGAGGCCCCGCCGTGGTAGCCGGCCTTGAGGGCGGTGTAGCGGGTGTCCGCGTCCCAGAGCGCGACGATGGACGCGCCGGGTTCGGGCCAGACCACACGCGGCCCGGTGAGGGCGATCTCCCGTCCATCGAGCAGTCCGCCGCCGGGCAGGCGGTGGCGGGCGGACGCGGGCTCGGTGGGTGCGTCCGCCTTCGACCCGTGCCGGTCGACGACATGACCGTGGTCGCTGGTGATGACGACCGCCATGCCCTGGGCCGCCGCCACCCGGAGCAGATCACGTAGGCCGGGCACGTCGTCGACCCGCCAGGCTCCGTCGCCGAGTTTCTGTTCCTTGGCGAGGCGGTCGTCGATGGCGTTGAGGACGACGGCGACATGGGTCCTGCCGTCGGTGAGCGCTTCGGTGAGGGCGGGGCCGAAGGTGTCGCCCGCGGTTGCGGTGCGCAGGTCGTCCTTGTGGAAGACGGCGGCCGGTGCCCCGCCCCACAGTTTCAGCGCGGGGAAGAGCCGCTTCTCGTCGGTCTGGGTGCCCTTCATCAGGGTGCCCGCGAAGAGCGAGGTCCGGGACACTGAGGTCACGGTGGGCAGGGCGGCGGCCATGGCCCGCCGCCGCGGCGCGCCCTCGGCCAGCGGGTCGAACTCCGCCCAGGAGCGGCGCAGAGCCTCGGCGAGCTCGTTGGCTATGGCCACGCTCATGCCGTCGAGCACAAGCAGCAGCACCCGTCGCTCGTCCGTGCTCCGGACGACCGGCCCGATCACCCGGTCGAGAAAGGTTTCGACGGTGAGCATTCTGCCGGGCTGGGTACCGTCCCGCGTCCAGCCGGCCAGCGAGTGCGCGAAGGCCGCGTCGATCTGCCGCCGCAGGCTCCTGGCGTGCGCGCCCAGGCCGTCGTACATGGCTTTGAGGGCGCGATCAGGGTCACCCCCGGACTCGATGTGCTCCAGGGCGAGGTCGGCCCATCCCGTCTCGTCGATGTGCCGCTGTATGGCGTCGGCGACGGTGGGGGCCTCGACGGGCGGGGCGGCGGCCATCCAGAGCGCGAGGCGCTGCCCCATGCGGGCGCGTTCGATGCGGGCGGACTCATCCGGGTCGGCGGCGAGCCCGTGCTCCGCGAGCCGCCGGACGGCCTGCTCCACGGCGGCGGGGTCACCCGTCCCCAGTGCCCTGCCGACGGCGGTGAACCTGGCTTCCAGTCCACCGCGCAGGACGGGACTCGCGGCGACGGCCGCCTCCGCGCCGAACTGGCGGGCCAGTACGGCGGCCCGGTCGAGCACGATGCCGCTGGTGCGCCGCGCCTCGCGGGCCTGGTCGGCGTCGACGCCGCCGCCCCGGTGTCCATCCGCCAGCAGCGTGCTCACGTACTCCTCCGCGGACCGGCCGAAGGCGCCCACCAGGGCATCGAGTTGTTCGCCGACGGCCGGGGGCTGCTCTCCGAGGTAGCGTTCGGCGCGGCCTCGGGCCTGATACGTCTCCGGGGCGGGCTCGGCGTGCTGCCACAGAGCCGCGCTCACGAGGCCGAAGGCGGCGGCGTCCGTACCGCGCTCGGCGTCGACGAGAGCGAGCAGGGCGCGTCCGGCGAGACCGGCCTGGTCCTCCTCGCCGAGGAAGGCGGTCAGCCCGGCGCGCTCGGGTCCCCGCAGGGCAGGCAGTCGCTCGGGGGCGCCGGGCCGCGTCGACCAGTGCAGCAGGGTCTGGGCGTCGAGCCGGTCCTCGCCGGGGCGTCGCATGCCGCTGTCGGTGTCGTAGCGGCCGAGGCGCAGACGGCGCTGCGCGAGCGCGGTGAGGGCGTACTGCCGGGACAGCCAGCCGCCGGGGACCGGGGGCCAGCCGCCGGGCGGGGTGGCGTCGAGGAGCGCTTCGGCGGCCCAGTTGACGTCTCTCAGACGCGGGTCGATCTGCCGGGCGCCGAACGCCTCCCGCACGACGTCCCAGCTGTCGACCGTGTCGATGCGCTGCTTGTGGACGCGGGCGGTGATCGCCGGGTCGAGTTCGTTCTGCTCTCGGTCGGTGAGGACCACCAGGACGGCGGGGCCGGGGCGCCGGCCCGTCAGGTGGTCGAGGACGAGTTCGTGGACGGCGAGCGGTGAAGGGGCTACCGCGACAGCGGCCGTCCGGCCCTCGCCCCAGGCGGGTTCGGCGGGCCCGTCCCACTGGGGCGCGGACCGCAGCAGCACGACCCGGCGCCTGCCCCCGCCGTCTCCGGTCAGGGAGGTGGCGAGGGAGGACTGCGAGGACAGGTACTGGGTGACGGTCGCGGTGTTCAGCCGGACGGCACTGGGGGCGGCGGCGACGGTCTCCGTCATTCGACGACCTTCCAGGTGATCTCGATCGTCGCGTCGGGGTGGCGGGCGGCCAGCTCGGACAGCTCCGTCTGGAGGTCGGCGGCGGCGCGGGCCACGGTCGTACGACGGCCACCGGCCGTTCGCGCGGAGCCACTGCCGGAAGCGGCCGGTGTGGGCGGCTCCGGCGGGGTGAAGGGGATCCGGGGATCGCTCGTCGGCCTGCCCAGGTCCAGGTCGTCGGCCCTGGGCTGCGGCGCGACGGGCGCGGGGGGCGGGGGGGCGGCGGCCTGGCTGCGCTTCAGCAGGGCCACGACCTCGCGCTGGGTGCGGGCGAGCGCGTCGCGCAGGTCGGCGGTGCGCTGGTCGTCGCGGGCGATGTTGCGCAGCGAGTCGAGCAGTGCCGCGCCCTCGGGGCCGATTCCTGCGGCGAGTTCGAGGGTGCTCCAGGGCGCGGAGGCGACCGCTTCCGCGACGCTGCGGGCCTGCTTGACGGAGGTCCCGTACCGGTCGGCGCTGGTCTCGCCCAGGTCGAAGGAGGCAAGGGCCTCCACGGTCTTCTTCGCTCCGGCCGCGCCCTTGCCCGCCTCCGCGGTGAGCGCGTCGAGGAGTTGCAGACAGCGGCGGGCGAGGGCGAGCCGTCCGGTGTCGGCGGTCTGGTCGAGGCCCAGGAAGGAGGCGTGGGCCTCCAACTGGTGCACCAGGTCCGCCGCGTGGTCCCGGTGGGCACGGGCGGCCTCGATGATCTGGCGGGCGAACTGGTTGACCATCCGGCCGCGCCGCAGGGCGGGCGCCTTCTGCCCGAAGACCGTCTCGAAGCGCTGCCGTGCCGTGTCCCAGTCGGACTCGGCGGGCAGCGGCTGGCTGCGCAGCGCGTCATGGTCCTTGATCGCGTACAGCTCGGGGGCCGGATCGAGTACGGTGCCGCCGCGTACCCACACCCGGTCGTCCATCTCGGCGAAGGCCGCGACGACGAGCCTCGCGAGGAAGTCGGGCAGGCCGCGCGGGTCGGGCTTGTCCGTCCAGTCGGTCAGGGTGATCAGGGACAGGTCCCCGGTGACACCCTGGGCGCTGGCGAGTTGGCGGAAGTGGTCGGCCCAGTAGCGGGACAGCTCGAAGTACGCCTCCTTCTGCTGTCCGAGGCGCAGGGGTCCGACGATCCGCTGCATGAGCCTGCGGTCGGCGGCCGGGATTTCCACCCGCCCGTCACGCGCCTCGGCGGCGGCCCGGACGTGGATGAACACCTTCTTGGCGTCGGCGGGCTTGACGGCGTCGGCCGGCCTGACCGCGATGCCCTCGGGGTCGAGGTCGGGGTGGGCCGGGTACTGGTGGGTGAGCAGCTTGCCCGCGACGTGCCGGATGCCGTCGTGCAGGCTCTGCCCGAAGGACAGGGTGAGGCCGTCCACGTCGGGCAGCGGGACGAGGTGGTCGTCGAAGTCGGGCACGACGTCGGCGGTCTGCTTCTGGGCGAGTCCGTACGCCTGCTTGAAGGCGCCCTTGACCTGCTTGAGCAGAGCCTCGCGCTGGGTTTCGAGGAGGCCCTTGGCGCGGCTGCGGTTGTCGGCGTTGAGGTGGCCGGCGTACTGGGTGTCGAAGCGGTGCTCGTCGGCGAGGGCCTTGTCGATGACGACGAGACGCCGGAAGTCCGCGAAGCGCTGAGCTGACAGATGGGCGGGCAGCCAGGCGACGACGCGGGACCGCTCGCCCTGCTGGCGCTCACGGAGCCGTTGGATGCGGTTGACGTCGTCGACGGGACCCCATTCGCCTTCGTCGAAGGGAAGGTCGATGGCGATCCGCCAGAGGCCGTCCTGCTGGGGCATCAGGTCGTGGTCCGGCAGTTCGTCCGTGTCGGCGACATTGCCGAAGACGATCTCCGCGGTGCGTGCGGTGCCACGCCACACGAACCCGAGCTGGTCGCTCAACTGCCCGTGCTCGACGCCCAGTTTCTCGGACAACAGACGCCTGGCCAACGCGACCCGGTTGCCGGGGTTGTCGTTGACCTGGGCGTTGGCGATGACGGAGTCCACGTCGACGCCGGACAGCTCCAGCCGTACGCCGGGGTTGGCGTCGGTGCCGGTCTCCTTGATCTCGGGGAACCTGGCCGCCCACTCGGCGACCTTGTTCTTGATGATGCCTACCTCGGCGCCCGGGATGGGCGCGAGGACCGACCCGTGGTTGAGGGCGCCGAGCCGCCGGATGGTCAGCTCCGCCAGCGAGGGCACGCTGGGCGCGAGCGCCGACAGCAACAGGGTGCACACGAGGCGGTTGTCCCCGACGAACATCCGGCAGCGGTTGGCGCGCTGCGGATCGGTGATGGCCTCGGGCCGGTTGACGAACTGCTCGACGTCGTCCTCGGTGATGTCGTACGAGCTGAGGAGGTAGGGCCGAAGCTTGGTCTTGTACAGCTTGTCGGCGGCCTCGAAGACGACCTTCAGGCTGTCGGTGAACGGCTTGTCGCCGCCTTTCGCGATCACCGGGTAGAGGTCGCCGACGGGGATGAGCTGCCCGAGGCGGATCTCGTTGCGGTGGTCGGCGAGGAGTTCGCCCATCAGCTTCAGACCGGTGCGGGAGCGCTGCAGGGCGGACGAGATGTGGACGAGAGTGTCCATGAACGCCGGCGAGAACGGGTACGTCAGCCGGAACGACTCCGCGTCCGCGCCGGTGGTGCCTTTCTCCGAGCCGAGCAGGGTGTCCCAGACCTGGGTGCCGACCCGCTTGGTCTGCTCGAAGGCCGCGTCGACCTGCCGTTCCGCCTCGGCGTCCTTCGGCTTGAGGATGCGCGCGTGGGCGATCTGCGGAAGGTTGCGGTCCTCCAGGGTGATCTTGTCGAAGCGGCCGGAGGCCAGGTTCAGGGTGTCCTGGATGGAGGCTTCCGCCGCGCCGGACACCTCCTCCCCGACCAGCTCGCGCAGGTCGCGCTGGCGGGCGATGAACGACACGACGGGAATGGCGCGCCGCGCGTCGCCGCCCTCCACGAAGTTCGTGATCTTGCTGGCTTCCCGGGCCACGAACTTCTGCTCGTGGATGAGGGTCGCGAGCCAGAGGATCAGCTCGTCCAGGAACAGGATCAGTCCGTCGTAGCCGAGCGACTTGGCGTGCTCGGCGATGACGGACAGACCGGCGTCCAGGGAGATGAAGCCGTGCTCGTTCTCGACGGCGTTCCTCGCGAAGCCCGGGAAGAGGTTGGTGCCGGCGTCGTTGACCAGTTTGGCGCGCAGCTCGGCCGGGGTGGAGGGGTTGCGGAGGTCGAGCGGGGTGCCCCCCTCGTGGTTCTCCTCGGCGGCGAGGGCGGTGTCCAAGAGCTGCGGGGTCCAGGCGAAGCCCTCGCCCCACTCGTCCGTCTCACCGTCACCCGCGTCGCCGCCGGCCAGCCCCCGGACGACCGCCTCGTCACCGTAGGTGGCTCGGTTGGCCCGGATGTCGGCGAAGAGGGAGTCGGTCCGGTACACCTGCGGGGTCGGGGCGTCCGGGTGCAGCTTCTTGACGTGCGTGACGTACCCGCCGAGCACCCGCTGTTCGAGGGCCTTCGCGCCGAGCATGTGGTACGGCACGAGCAGGAACCGCTTGCCGTCCGTGGTCAGCCACTCGTGCTTGGTCAGCACCGGGTCGAACTCGGTACGGGCACGGGCGGCCGGGTCGCCGCTGAGCAGCGCGTACAGCACGGCCATGAAGTGCGACTTACCGGAACCGAACGAGCCGTGCAGGTAGGCCGCCTTGGAGCGGTGCCCGTCGAGCGAGGACTTGATGAGCGCCAGCGCCTCGTCGAAGTTCTCCAGCAGCCGCTCGGTGACGACGTAGTCCTTCAGCGCGTTCTGGGCGCCCTCGGCTGTCGTCGCCTCGGCGAGGGACAGCACGAAGTCCGAGGTGGAGATGTTCTCCTTGATGTCGATGACATCGCGGAGAAGGGGCTGCTGGGCCATTACCGGTCACGCTCTCCATCTGGTGGCTTCCGCCGCCGCTCGTACTCGATCGTGTGGGATGTCTGTTGTCAGCTGGTCGCCCGGCCGGGCTCTCGGTATGGTCGACGGTATGGCAACCAAGAAGTACACCGTGACGCTCCCCGAGGAGCTGGCCGAGGCCATCCGGACCGAGGTCGGCCCCGGCGGCTTCAGCCGCTATGTCACGCACGCCATAGAGCGCCAGCGGGAGCGGGAGCGGTTGCACGAGGCCGTGCGGTGGTGGGAGTCCGAGTACGGGGAGATCACCGAGGCGGAACTGGCCGAGGTCGAGGCCGAGCATCGCGACCTCGAGCGGCAGCACGCCGAGCGGGCCGGCGCCCGCGAAGGCAGTGAGCAGCCGTACGAGCGGAAGCGAGCTGCCGCATGACCGGAAACCGGATGTACGTACTCGACAGCGAAGGGCTGTCGCAGTGGGTGCGCGGGGAGCGCCGCATGGGCGCCTACCTGCGGCACGCCGACGACGCGGGTATCCCGGTCGTCACCACCTCGATGACACTCATCGAGGCTTACGATCCGACGCGCCACCTCCCCAAGTGGCACTGGGCGCTCTCCAAGATCCGAGTCGAGCCGGTGACTGAGGAGATCGCCAAAGAAGCCACCGATCTCCTCAGGGAGACCGGCCTGCACGGCCACAAGCACGCCATCGACGCGGCCCTCGCCGCCGTCGCCCTGCGGCAGCCCGGCCCGGTCACCGTGTTCACTTCGGACGAGGACGACCTGCGCAAACTGTGCGCCGACCGCGTGGTCGTCGTGAAGCTCTGAGCCGAACACGGCCCGTCCCCCTTCGCAGCTCGCTTCCTCCGGTGTGCCGGCGCTCCCCCTGGCGCCCGGACGTGGCGCACCGCTCAGCCCACGCGGTGCCGGTCCGCCGCCCCGGTCCGAGGCCGGCCACCGATCCAGATCGTAGGGGAGAATCCGGAAATACGGGTAGGCGGCGGTACACGTGACCTGCCCATCCTACGAACGCCCGCACGCCGGGCGTCACCGGGAAAGACCCTGCGATCGGGTACGCACGCTCGCCGCATCCCACTGTCATCCGCCAGGTGGTCGCGGCGGGCGCCATCGGCCCGACCGGTACTCGTCCAGCAACCGCCGGCCCGCGACCGTGAAGGGATGCTCGGAGCCCAGACCGCGCTCCCGCCGCTCGACGACGTCAGTCATCAGCGCGACGCCCTCCTCCAGGTGTCCGAGTGCGGTCCGGGTCCGCGAGAGCAGTTGCCGGGCGGCGAGCACGACCGGGTGCTCGGGACCGAAGCGCCGCACATACGTCTCGGCGACCCGCCGGATCTCCCGGTCGGACTCGTCGTAGCGGCCCAGGAGGTACAGCGCCCACGCGTGGTTGTGCCGGGCGCCCACGGTCACGGTGTGGTCGGGGCCGAGGTGCCGCTCGCATTCCGACGGCAGGTCCAGCAGGGCGCCGCCTTCCTCGGCGACCACCTCGGTGGCGGGCAGCATCTCCAACAGGCTGGCTCGGGCGCGCAGGGTCAGCGGATGCGCGGGTCCCAGCGTCGCGCGCCGCCCGGCGACGGTGGCGCGGAGCAGCGCGACGGATTCCTCGCGTCCGCCGAGGTTCGCCAGTACGAGCTGGAGGCCGTAGCCGCTGTCCGTGGTGTCGGGGTCGTCGGCGCCGAACAGATGCTCCTGGGCGTCCCGGACCGCGCGGAGCGCCACTTCGGCCTCGGCGTACCTGCCCAGCCTGAACAGTGCCCGCCCTACTCTGGAGCGGGCGGCGAGGACCGTACGGTGGTCCGCGCCGAGGAGTCGCCGCGCGAGGTCCGCCGCGGTGCGGGAGGTCTCCCAGGCGGACAGGTAGTCACCGGTCCGGTGCAGGGCGACCGACAGCCGCGTCGCCACGGCCAGGGCGTCGGCGGTGGCCGAGGGCTCGCCGACGCGCCGCAGCAGGGCCAGTGCGTGAGGCACCAGCAGGCGCAGGCGCGGATCGTGCGGTCCGGCGTCGGGTACGGCGGGCACGGCCGCGTCGAGCAGCCGGACGGCTGTCGTGTCGAGGGCGGGCACCAGGTCCACGGGGGTCGCCGCCGAGACGCTGTCGAGCAGGATGCCGTGACTCTGTACGCAGCGTGCGCCGGCGGCGTCGACCAGCTCGGACAGCGACTGGTCGAGAAGGGCTCTGAGGGCTGTCTCGGTTCGGGCACGAGGCAGTACGGCGCCGATGTCGGCGTGATTGAGCAGCGCCAGCGGCAGCGGCTCGGCGGCGAACCGGGCCAGCAGTCTGAGCAGGGCCGCCGCTTCGGGCAGCCCGCGCGCCTCGAACGCGTCGAGGGTCAGCTGCCAGGTCAGGCCGACCAGATGCCGCGGGTCCGCTTCGGACAGGGCGTCGGCTCCGCGGTCGATCAGCTGAACCCGTTCGTCTCCGTCGAGATGATGCCCGTAGGCGTCCATCGTCCAGGGGTCGAGCACCTGGTGGGAGAGGAAGCCTCCGGCCAGGGTGAGGGCGAGCGGCAGCCGCCCGAGCCGGTCCGCGACCCGCGCCGCCTGCTCCGTCGTACCGCTGTGCGGGGCGAGGTCGCGCAGCACGAGCGCGGCGTCCTCCCGGGGCAGTACGCCGATGTGCTGGAGCTCGGCTCCCGGCCACCAGCGTGCCGCCGCTCGGCGTGTGGTCACCACGACGATGCCACGCGGGCTGGTACGCAGCCAGCTGCCATCCCCCAGGATCTCCGGCTCGTCGGCGTTGTCGAGGACCAGTAACCAGGGTTCGGCGGAACGGTCGAGGTACGTCCAGACAAGATCGGCGGCGGGTCGCAGGCCGTTGCGGGCGGCCAGCAGTTCGCCGTCGGCCGCGCCCCGATCGGCAGCCACGGCCAGCATGCCGCCGCGCAGGCTCGCCCGGTCGGCGGCGTTGACCCACAGAGCCACCCGGCCCTGGTCGCCGGCGACCTCCTGGAAGAGGGTGCACGCGACCGCCGTCTTGCCCGAACCGCCCATCCCGTACAGCACGTAGACCTCGCCGCCGCGCCCCGCCCCGACGCTGACCCGCAGCCGTTCCATCACCTCGCTGCGGTCACGCAGGACGACGGGAGGCCGCCCGACCGCGGGGCGGCGGACGGAGTCGGGGCCGCTCCGTGCGAGCGGGGCCGCTTTTTGCTGCAAGCGCCTCCCCGTTCACCCGATTTTTCGACAGCGCCGATGGAAAACGCCTTTCGTCAGGCATCAAAAAAACTGAACTCCCCGATCAATATTGTTCCAGAATCGAGCATTGCAGGACAAGAAAATAAAGATACTTACCATTACCTTCCCAAGGTGATTCCCACACGTGGTCAAGCAGGCAAGTCGGACGCTACATTGAGACATCCCGACCAGCCGATCAAGGGGGCAGAAGAAATGGCCAGGCCATGGGAAGCGGACCCGGATACAAATTTTAAACAACGCCTGGGGAAAACACCCCAGGAACTCGGAAACACTACCGGCACTCCTGACTGCCCCGACATCTGGGAACTCACCAATGGTGACATCGCTGTCATCGGACGCGACCTCACCCAGTCACTCGCCAAGAACCTGCCCGATGGGGTCTCGATCGGTTCGGACGAACGCCTCGTGGTCATCCCCAGGAACATGCTCATCGCTGCGAAACCGGACATCCCCAGTGTTTGACTCCTTCCCCGCCGACGTCTCCCAGCGCATGGATCGCCGCACGTACCACGCGGACTTGGGCCAGGTGTACTCCAGCGGGATCGGTTTCCTCAACAAGCTTGAGCGCGGCCAGCAGTTCAAGGAGCGCGGCTTCCCGAGCTGGGAGGCGTTCGCCGGCGGCGACTGGGAGAGGGCCCTGTCCCTGGCCGAGGAGAGGCGTGAGGAATACGCCCAGGAACTCCATCAGGCGTCGCGACTGGGCATCACACACCGCCGCCTTCGCGTCGTGGAATTACCGGTCACGCCGTATGTGCAATGGGAGTTGTTCGTCCTACGCGTACGCGTGGAGCTGGGTGACGACATCAAGGTTATCGACGCGCACAATATTTCGAACATCGAGCAGAGTCGCCCGGTTCCGGAAGTAGTGATTCTCGGCGATGCGGTCATGTATGAGGTCGTTTACGACGAGGACGGAAATGCGGCCGGAGCCAACCGCTACACGGACAACTCGCTGATCCGGGAAACGAACGCCGGATTCGATGCGCTGTACGAGCGGGGTGAGGGGTTCTACGAATTCTTCGACCGGGAGATCGCATCCTTGGACCCGCCCCGGGTGTCCAGTGCTCCGACAGGTTTCCGCGGTTCGCAGTGATCAGCAAGGCGAGGTGTCGGGCGGGCCTTCGTGCCGCCGGATCACCGCCCCCGGCGATGTCGAGACGCCCGCCGCGTCGGCCGCCCCTTCGGCGTTCAGGAGGGCGCTTGCGGCGTCAGGGCTGCACTACTCGGTGCGACGGTGTCGCCAGTGGCAAGTCGGCGAGGTGCCTCTTGAGCCTCTTGGCCATCGGCAGGTAGGTCGCAAAAGTGAGCCCGCCGGAGACAGCGGCCCCGATGAGAGGGATGGCCTTCGAGACGGTCTTCGCGAAGGACTGCTTCGTCATCTCGACGCCGAGGTAAGCCGCGACCTTCTTCACTATCGGGTAGACGACACCCTGGGTGAGTGCCTTCTGGGGCAGCTTCTTGGCGACCTGCTCCGACATCATTCCGGCGACCTTCCCCACGGCGGCGTTCGCCGACTGGGTGCCGAACATCACGCCGAAGAACAACGTGAGCATCCCCATGGTCGCGTCATCGACATCGTCGCCGTCGTCGGAGAACAGGTCCGGCCAGCTGTAGAGGTACGCGAGTTTCTGCGCGATACGCACCATGTGGCCGAAGTACTGGGCCACGTCGGCGGGCACAGTGACGGGCAGGGCGAGGATGCCGGGTATCCCGGCAGCCGCGGAGAGAGCGCTGACCTTGCCGGTTTCGAAGCGGATGGAGTCGTTGGCCAGTTTGTCGAGAATCTCGACAGTGATGCCCGCGGCAGCGGGAGTCTCTTCCACCGCTCTTCGGATGTCGTCCTCGGAGCAGTGCCGAGCCAGCGCACTTCGTAGGTAAGCCTCCCTATTGATACGCACACCCGGAAGCTTTGCTGCCGCCAGCAGCACCGCAGAGAAGCGCGACTCGGGGTTCTCGATGTCTTTGCCCTGTTTCATGGCAGGAACCTACAGCAGTTCCGCGCTCCAACGACCGGCCTGCGTAGGGACAGTTACAGCCTCCGAATATGAGCGCCGACGGCGTGCGCGCTGAGTCCGTCACGATGCCGTTCGTCGCCCGAGGAAGCGATGACATCGCGAACCGAGCGCCTTTGGGCGGGTGTTGCTTGCCCCGGCAGCGCGCGCACTCCGCTGCTCCGGCCCACACGCCGAGCCGGAGACGATGCTGCGCTCCCGCAACGCCTGCGCAGCGCGGTCACCGAGCGGGCCGAAAGCGCTGCGCCCTCACGCCTTGGACAACCGTTTCAGGCGGCGGCCGCAGGGTTCGCCGACTCGGCGGCGTGGCGGTAGGCGGCGTTGATGCGCTGGGCTTCTTCGAGCTGGTCTTCGAGGATGATGATGCGGCAGGCGGCCTCGACGGGGGTGCCGTGGTCGACGAGTTCGCGGGCACGGGCGGCGATGCGCAACTGGTAGCGGGAGTAGCGGCGATGGCCGCTGGCGGAGCGCAGTGGGGTGATCAGGCGGGCTTCGCCGATGGCGCGCAGGAAGCCCTGCGTGGTGCCGAGCATCTCGGCGGCCCGGCCCATCGTGTAGGCGGGATAGTCGTCGTCATCGAGACGGGTGTACGTGTCTTCTGCTGTCACTTGCACCTCTCTGCGCTGTTTGGGGGACACGCTTGAGGGGCCCCGGCGCCGTATGGCACCAGGGCCCCGAAGGAACTGCTACACCATCTGCCGGCCTCAGTGCTGCGCCGGCCCTCTGTTTCCGCGAACCCGACCGAAACGCTGTCGGGAACGCTGGGATCGCGGTTGCTTGACCGGAGACCACCTCACTATCGATGTCCTGCGGTACCCGGACTCAGCCTTCCGTCCGGGCGATCCTGATGGCGCCTCGCTCCTCCGTTCATCCCTCTGAATCAATCACTTGCCAAACCGGTACTGCGTCCTACTGGTACTTCCCTACTGGGTACTGCTGGTGATGCGAACTACTGGGGGCCTGGAAAAGCGCCAGGCTTTCGGCAGCCAGCCCCGTCGCCCATCATGCGTCTGCTCTGGCTTGGAACCCCACTGCCGAACCTCCCGGTACGCGCGCCCGCAGCCGACGCCTTTACCGAGGTGCTGCTCTCGTACCGCACTGCTGGATCCTGCGAACTGCTGGTACTGCACTTTCGGGTACTGCAACCTGCGTCTACTACGGTCCTGCTCGCGGCGGCCCCTGATCACTGCGGGCCCCCCGGTCCGGCCGTCAGCCCCGTCACCGTCCTGCAACCGCTCTGGCTCCGGAACTCCACCGCCGCACCGCCTTGCGCACTACAACTGCGTACTACTGCCCGGCAGTTCATCTCTGCCGGGCCCTTCTCGATCTCGGCTACGAGAGAAACCATACCCACAGCCACGATCCAATGTCTACTCTCGCCAACACAGATTTTCGCGTCCGATGGGAAGGCGATCTCTTCGAGGTCACCACGGCAGCATGCTGGTCGCCCCTGGGTGCGTCCGGCACGGCAGGCACGATGCCGGGCAGACTGGACAGCCTCGACAGGACCCGCCCAGAGGCCCGGTCACCGAAGGTTCGCTCGCTCAACGCAAGGCCCGGAAACCGGTCACGCCCGAACCGTGGACAAGCGCACCGCCCATACGTACAGCCGACACCCGTCAGCCCGGCGTTCCTGTTCGACTGTGCGGAATCCACGACCGTTCGGCCAAGGTCCGTCATGGAGCAATCGCGCGCACGAGGAGCGTCCCGATGTGCCCGGGGTGCGGCGCGTCGAGGATCTGCGCCTCGGCCGTGGCGAACCCGGCCCGGGTGAGCAGGCGCTCCCAGACCGCCGGGCGGTAGCTGTAGCGGTAGGTGAACATCGCCTTCCCGGCGAAGCCTCCCTTGTACATGCCCTGCGGCCCGTACGCGCCGGGGATGGCCGGAGGCTGGGAGAACACGAAGACGCTTCCGGGCGTGAGCCGTTGCCGAACAAGAGGGAAGAGACGGCTCGGGTCTGTGAACCAAGCGGCGCCGAAGATCGAGTAGACCGCGTCGTACACCTCCTTGTCCTCGCTCAGACACTCCAGCACCTCGGAGCACACGAACTCCGCGCCGGTACCGGCCCATTTCGCGGTGGCCTTCTTGACCATGACGGGAGACAGGTCGACACCCTGGGCGTCGATGCCGTGCCGAGCAAGGTAGGCGAGGGCACGGCCGGTGCCACAGCCGATCTCAAGGACGGAACGCGGGTTGCCGAGCAGTTCCGCACCGGGTCCGTGGCCGGCGTACTGGGTCCAGCAGAAGCTCGGCTCCGCGTCGTCTTTGAAGGCGGAAGCGGCGTAGGTGTCCCACAACTCCGTCTCGGCGGCGATGTCGTGTTGGGCAGGCAAGGCAGTTCCTTTTCGCAGGACCGGCTCCTGTCCTCCGAGAGGCCGGGGACAGGAGCCGGCGCAGGGCCGTTCAGTGACTGTCGGGGACCTTGTTGTCACACGGTGAGCATTCCGTGCCGTCGATCCCCCACAGCTCGTCGTCGACATTGAAGCCGAGGGACTTCAGGAAGTCTGCCGTGCGCAGGCACAGGCCGTCGCGGCGACGCTCGATGAACGGGGCATGGTGTTTGTAGCGGCCCTCGTTGTACGCGTCGCAGAGGGCCCACCACACAGACGTGTCGAGGATGAGCTGGTGCACGCCGATGTCGACGAGCTTGCCGACTCCGAGGTGCACCTCTGGGTGCTCCATGCAGCCGATGGTGTACATGACGGCGTTGTCGAGGACGCGTTCGGCCATGTCGCGGACCATCGTGTGGTCGCGCAACAGCAAGGCCACCTCACGGTCCCAGAGGGTCATGCCGCCGTCCAGGACGTTGATCGTCAGGTGCTTGACACGGGGCTGGACGGCGTTAAGGAGTTCCTTCGGGTCCCGCGTGCGGGTACTCACGAGGCGGTCGAGCGTGGCGGTCATGGACTACTCCTTCTGAGAGAGGTGGTGTCGTACCGGTGCGAGTCCGTCCCGCCTTTCAGCCCTTCTTGGGCTGGAAGCACGGCACAGGATGGTCATGAGAGGCCCCCGCCACTGCTCGCCGAGTTCAGAGCGCGGGTCCGTTCCCGCATGGCGTGCTGCCGCTCCTCGTCCGTTGCCCGGCGGACATGAGCGGGGCCGACGTCCCACTCGCGTCCGCCTGTCACCGGGCGAAGCTGCAAGACCTGCCCGAGGTGGCCCATGACGTAGCCGAGCTTGTCGCGCTCGGTGTCGACGACCAGCGCGCCCTCCGGGTGCCGTTCCTCGGACATCACGCGTCGCCCCCATCGGGTCGCTTCTTCTTTCGTAACCATCAGCAGGACGTTAAAAGCGGGGCACTGACTGGCGGTACGCTGTTTTCTCGGATTTGCTCGCTCTATGCCCGAGATTGCCGGTGTTTTCTCCTGAGCCGTGCCTGACCCCGTGGTGGCAGGCCACACCTCCCGGCCATGCTGAGGGAATCAACACCTGACGGAAGGGAGAGCGTCCATGGTTCGTCGGTTGCGCTTCACCGGCACGGACAGCAAGGTCGACGGTTGCCCCGCCCTCCACACGGACGAAGGCACCGGCGAGATCATCGTTCAAGGCACGCCCGTCACCGACCCCGAAGACCTCGCACAGCTCCAGCACCTCGGAGTCGACGAGGCGGCGGTGGCCGTGCCTCGCGAACTGCTAGTGAACTGGGGGCCGAAGGAGATGGAGCGGGTGCCGGAACTCGTGGACCGAGCCACCTTCCGCCGCCTGTTCGAGACCTTCGCGCACACCGCCTGGCGGCTGGAGACGCGGCGCGGTTACGCCTCGGACCGACAGGACCCCGACTTTCAGGCGTTCCTGGCCACCGGCTCGTCGCCCTGCGATCCCGACGAACCCTGGTTCGTCAACATCAAGGCCCAGACAGGCGCAGGCAAGACGGTCGGCCGCGTCCGCGTCGCCGACAGCCCGCCCACCACGGAGCAGCTGTTCCTGCTCGACTACGCCCGGCACAATGCTGCCGTCGGCGAGGACATCCGGTACCTGTGGCGTGAGGACGCCGCGCGGGCCGGCCTGCCCGCGGAGGACTTCTGGATCTTTGATTCGCGGCTGGTCGCCCTTCTCCACTTCGACGACGAGGACAACCTGCTCGACATCGAGCTGATCACCGAACCTGCCGAGGTCGTGCGGTACACCATCGTGCGTGACGCGGCGATGCACTACGCCGTCCCGCGCGACCAGTTCGCCGCGCAGGTGGCCACGACCGAATAGCGCGTGACCGGTGAGCACTGACTACCAGCAGGCACGGGCGGCGTTGGGCGCGCGGCTGCGCGAACTCCGTTTCACGTGCCCCAGTGGTCGGCTCACCGGTCAGCAGCTCGCGCGGAGGCTCGGTTGGCCGGGCTCCAAGGTCAGCAAGCTGGAGAACGGCAAGCAGACGGCCACCCCCGAAGACCTGTGGGCGTGGGCCGACGCGACCGGGCAGCCGGGGGTGTACCCGGAACTGGCTGCCAGACTGGCCGGTTTCGAGTCACACATCAGGTCATGGCGCCGAGCGCTGGCGAACGGCTTCAAACCCCTTCACGAGGGGCTGAGCGCGGAGATCGACCGCACCTCGGAAATGTGGATCTGGGAGGAGTCCGTGATCCCCGGACTGATACAGACCCCGGAGTACACCCGCCACGTCATCCAGCGGTATGCGGAACTGCTGGGCGGAGCGGACGACATCGAGGCAGCCGTCCGCTCCCGGGCTCAGCGCCAGGAATGGCTGTACCGGTCCGGCCGCAAGCTGCACGTGTTGATGTGGGAGGCCGCGTTGCGGTCGCTGATCTGCCCGCCTTCAGTGCTGGCGAGCCAGCTCGACCGCCTCAACGGCATGATCGGCATGGACACCGTCGCGCTGGGCGTCATCCCCTTCACGGCATCCGTCAAGACCGTCCCTGCCAACGGCTTCTGGGTGCTCGATGACCGGCTGGTCGTCGCCGAGGACTGGCACGCCGAACTGTGGCTGGACGACGCCGACAACATCGCCCTGTACAAGAAGATCTGGAAGACTCTCAGCGAGTCGGCGGCGTACGGGGCCGACGCGCACAACGTCATCAACTCGTCCCGCCGGGCCCTGAATGTTCGTTGACGACGTTATGTGACGTGCGCCCGGGGCACAACACGTCACGAGTGACACCGCGTCAGCTAGACCTGAACGCGCCTTCGCCGCGAAGGAAAGCCAGGGCCTTGGGTGGTCGGTTGATCACCAGGGCCCTCAGCAAGCACACGCCTGCCGAGGGCCCTGCCCCAGTCAGAGCGCCGCGTACTCGACGAACGCGGTCCAGACCGTGGGTCGTACGGCGAGGGAGGCGCGGCTTGTGTCCTTTGAGTCGCGGACGTGGACCGTGCCGGGGCGGGCAGCGACCTCGATGCATTCGCCGCCCGAGCCCGTGCTGTAACTGCTCTTGTACCAAGCCGACTCAGGTACCAACTCTATGAGCTGTTGGGCGTTCATCTCTCTCCAAGCAACTTCTCGACGAGGGCCAGCGACTCGCGCGGAGTGAGTGCCTGGGCCCGAAGGATGCCGTACTGTTCCTCGATTTCCCGTACCTGCCTCCGCTCCGTGTAGAGACGGCTGTCCTTGTACGCCTCCACGTAGGCGATCCTCTGCCCATCGTGCGTCTCGATCAAGGTGAAGGGACCTTCCAACCCTGCGTGCTCGTCCCGCTCGATCGGCATCACCTGGATTTCCACGTTGCGCCGGTGCCCGTACAGCAGAATTTGCTCTAACTGGCCCTGCATTGCGACTCGTCCGCCCAGCGGTCGCCGCAGAACGAACTCCTCGATGACAAAGCTGATGGTGGGCATCTGAGTCAGGGAGAAAATCTCCTGGCGTGCCAGGCGAGCCACGACCCGCTGGTTGACAGTCTCCTCGTCCAGCAGCGGACGCCACATGGAGAACACCGCTCGCGCGTAGTCCTCCGTCTGCAACAGCCCTGGTACTGCCTTCGTCGCGTACACATGCAAAGCTGCCGCCTTGGCCTCCAACCTGGCCGCGTCCCGAAAGAACGCCGGATACTGAGCCCGAGCCACCTCCTCCTTGCTCGCGCTCAGCACCCCACCTGCCTCCAGCACTTCATCCGCCTGATCGATGAACTTCGGCGGCGGGATGCGTCTTCCTTGCTCGAACGACGCGATCGTCGAGGCCGAGTACCCGGTCAGCGCCCCGACCCCCGCCCGGTCCATGCCCGCCCGCTCCCGGAACAGCTTCAACTGTCGCCCGAACACGCACAGCATGCCCGTCCCGACCTCGTACTCCGGCTGCTGAACCTCGTCGTCCATGCCGCAGCTCCTCTCGTACAACCGCCCAGTGGGCCAACTCGGGGCCCGGGAACCGGTTACGCCCAACACCAGGTACAAGCGCGCCGCCCGCGTGTACAGCCCGTACCCGTCAGCGCATCGCTCCTGGTCAAAGCTACGCAGAGTCCGCGACCGTTGACCCTATGAAGTCAGCAACTCCCCCGAACGGGCATATGCCACAGCGCACCGCATCCGAACGCGAGTTCACCATGCGCTTCACCTCAACGCCGCGCGGTGCCCGCCTGGCCCGCCGACTCGTCTCGCACCGCCTGGACGACTGGGGCCACCCCTACACAACCCCGGTCAACGAGACACTCACCCTCATCACGGCGGAACTCACCGCCAACGCCGTACGCCACGGCCACGTCCCCGGTCGGGACTTCCACCTCCGCCTCGCCCTGGCCGAGGGCATCGTCCGCATCGAGGTGACCGACACCCTCGCCGAGAAGCAGCCTCCCGCCGACCCTCCGGCGACCGACTCGCTGTCCGAGTCCGGCCGGGGCCTGCTCCTCGTAACCGCCCTCGCGGACAACTGGGGCGTCAGCCCTCGCCGGGCCGCACCGGGCAAGACGGTGTGGGCGGAGTGCGCCATGGAAGCGCCTTGATGTATTCCCGGCTGAGCTGGGAGGAATTCGGAGAGTATTCCTGGGCTGAATGACTTACCTGGAGCCGAAAG
>NZ_JBIUVD010000004.1:0-214691 GCF_044742785.1 Streptomyces sp. NPDC087844
GCCCCCGGGGTCCCCCCCCCGGCCTGGGGTCGGGGGTTTGTGGGGGGTTGCGCTCGCCCCCGCGCCCCGGAGGGGTGGGCCACCCACAAGGGGGGGGCCCCCGCGGGGGGGGCCCACCCCTGTGCCGTACGGGCGCCGGGCTCAGTGCACGCCCACCGCCGCCAGTGCCTTGCGCTGGGCGTCCGTGGGGTGGGCCGGGAAGTAGAGGTAGCAGACCCCGCCGGTGCCGGAGGCGACGTTCCCGGCGGCGTTGTACCGCTTCGTCCTGAGCCAGATGTTCTCCCACTCGCGCCGCTTGTAGACCCGCCGTACCGCGTCGTTGTCGGGCGAGTTCGGGTCGTTGGCGATCACGTCGCCGTCGGCGGTGAAGCCGATGACCGTCATCAGGTGCCCGGCCGTGCCGTACCCCGCGCCGGTCAGCTCGGACGCCAGGAACGACTGGGACGTGATGGCCGGCACACCGGCCGCGATCAGCGTCTCCAGGTCGGTGAGCGAGTGGAGCCGGGTCACCACACCCTGCAGATCCTTGTACGTGGCGGCGTACGCGGCGTTGAAGGGCCAGTTGCCGCAGCCGTCGTACTGGTGGTCGAAGGTGTACCGCGCCGCGTGGCACACCTGCGGGTCCGCGTACTCGGGCTCGACCCAGGCCAGGTCCTCGGCCGTGGGCTTCCGCCCCCAGTACTCGATGATCATCTGGGAGGAGGTGGGGCTGCACCAGGCCTCGCCGCCGTTGTCGTACTCGGGGTACTGGCCGACGTGGATCTCCTGCGAGTAGCGCGGCACCTGCAGTTCCCGTGCGAGACCGGGCACCGACGCCGGGACGGTGAAGCGGTCGGGCACGTCGGAGCCCATCGCGCCGAGCCGCCACACGGTCGGCGTGGCCTTGGTCCCGGGCTTGCGGTAGAGGGTCAGCCGCAGCCGGTACGCCACCAGGCGCAGCCCGGAGGCCGCGTCGTCGATGGCGAAGGTGTCCGTCCAGACCGTGCTCCTCCCGTCGCTCTGGTCGTCGACCGAGGTCCGGCGGATGTCCTGGTCACCGGCCGCCCAGCGGCCCAGCACGTACCAGGGGGTGTCCGTGCCGTCCGAGTACGTGCCCCTCAACTCGATCTGCAGCCAGGTGCCCGCCGGGGTCCGCGCGTTCCAGGAGGCGATGACCTCGGTGGAGGGGACGCCGAGGCGGTGGACCGGCGAGGTCCAGCGGGCGTACTCCCAGGTGGCGGTCGTGCCCGTGTGCGGGTCCGTGTAGTCGGTGCGGCCCCCGGGGGTCCGGATCTCCAGGCCCGGGCGGGCCCCCTGCACGGCACGGGTCCCTTCCGCGGTGCCGCCGCGCCAGTCGGCGTACGAGGTCCAGGCATGGTTGTCCACGAGGTCGGAGGGCGCTTTCGACGTAGTGGCGGCCCGGGTGCTCGCGGTGCGGGCCGACGGGCTCGCGGCGGCTGCCGGGCTCGCCACTCCGGCGGCGGCCGCTGCCACCGCCGCGGCGAGGACGGTTCTGCGGGACGGCTGTTCGGCTCTGGTCATGGACGGAAGACCCCCAGGTGTCCGGAACGGGCTGGTCCAGTGCGTGGGTGACGGGTGGGTGATGGGTGGGTGACGGGTGAGTGACGGGTGAGTACGAGTGTGCGGGCGTGGGCCAACTATGGAACGCGATCACGGCTTGTGCCAGCACTTCGGACGTCGCGGCGCCGACCAATATTGGTCGAGACCACTGAAGGAGCAGGGGGCCCGATTCACCCCATATCGGTCTCGGTAGAGTGTTCCTCCGGAATACGTACGCCCCTTCCCGCGCCCTCCGCACCGCTCCGCACCCCTCCACACCCCCAGGGACCCCCCATCCATCTCCCCACCCTCGCCGACCGGCTGCGTCGGCTGCCGCCCTCCTGCGGACCCGTCCGGCTCGTCGGGGTCGACGGGCACGCGGGCTCCGGCAAGACCACCTTCACGGAGCGCCTGGCCGGGGCACTGGGCGGCGCCCCCGTGCTGCACCTGGACGACATCGCCACCCATGAGGAGCTCTTCGCGTGGACGGGGCGGCTGCTCCGGGAGGTCGTCGAACCACTGGGCCGAGGCGAGACCGCGCGCTACCACCCCTACGACTGGCGGCTGCGGGAATTCGGGCCGGCCCACGCCCTGCCGCCCTCGCCCGTGGTCCTCGTCGAGGGGGTCGGCGCCGGCCGTCGTGCGCTGCGGCCTCGACTGGCGGGACTGCTGTGGATGGAGATGCCCCGCGAGGACGCATGGGCCCGCGGGCGCCTGCGGGACGGTTCGGCGCAGAGCGATTTCTGGGCAGGGTGGGTTCCCGCGGAGCGCCGTCACTTCGCCGAGGACCCTTCGGAGCCGTTCGCGGACCTTCTGGTACGGCAGTGTTCAGACGGATATGAGGTACTGCCAGGACCTGCCGAGACGTCGGTGAGAACGCTTTCCGTCACGGACCGTGACGGCCCTGCGTCTGTGTGCTGAACTCGTGAAGACCGCTGTCCGAGAAGTTGCCTGAGTGCCCCAACTCGGCTTGACCGAGGGGCCGTACAGGTCTTACGTTCTCAAGGAGCGGCCTTCGGGGCCGCCCCGCAGACGCGAAGCCCCCGGTTGTTCCCCCGTGATCGGGGGCTTCGTTCTGTCCCCAGGCGTTTTCCGGACGCTCCCAGGCGCAATTCGTTCACCCTCAGTGACCGTCCTGAGTGCGTCCCATCCGCTCCCACCTCGAAGAACCCGTCGTGCGGCACCCTACGGTCCGGCACTCCCCCGCAGGTACGATGCCTCTTGGTGCGACCTTCGGACGGCTGCTCTCCGCACCGCACGCAACTCCCGTCCGCGGCACAGCGGTTCGACGAAGACTGCCGACGGGCACCGGCCCGCCCGGTGATCAACGGGGGCACGGTTTGTGGGGGACGTGATGGACTTCGGCACGCAGGGCCCCGAGGCCCCGGCCGACCTCGCCTGGCTGCGAGGTGTGGACGCCTACACCATGGGGGCCTATCCGCAGGCGGAGGAGGAGTTCCGCGCCGCGGTCCGAATGGATCCGGGGATGGCCGACGGCTGGCTGGGACTGCACGCGCTGCGCATCGACACGACGACCGCGCTGCTGCGGATGTTCCGGCACCGGGACCGCTTCGGGGAGCAGCGCACCCGTCACCGGCGCACACTCAACTCCTGGTACTGGCTGGGCTGGTGGGTGCAGCCGGTGCTGGAGTCGCCCCGCGATCTGCTGCTCGCGCACTCCTCGCACTGGCTCGACGGACGTCATGTCCCGGAGCTGGACCGGGCGTTGGCGGGCCTGCCCCCGGTGGACGCGGACCCGCAGGTCAGGTTCCTGCACGCCTGCCGGGCCTATCTCGTCAAGGACTGGGAGCAGTTGGTCCGGCACACGGACCCGCTGATCGACGATCCGATGCTGGGCATCGAGGCGGGCCTGTTCGGCGGGATGGCCCGGGTACGACTGGAGATGTACGGGCAGGCCGAGCCGCTGCTGTCGTCCGCCCTGATGCGCTGCCGCAGCGAGCAGCCGCAGCGCAAGGAGTTGCGGTACTGGCTGGCGCGGGCGCACGAGGGCACGGGCCGCTCGGCGGCGGCCCTCCCCCTGTACCGGGCGGTGCACCGGGTCGACCCCGCGTTCATGGACACCTCGGCCCGGCTCGCCGCGATCTCCGAGGGCGACGGGTACGACGAGACGGCCGACCTCGCGGCGATCACGCTGACGGGGATCGGGCAGGACATCCTGGACGGCCCCGACGGCGTGGATCCGCTGTTCGGTACCGAGGGCCGCGACCTGAAGCTCTCCGAGCCCGAGCTGCCGCCGCCCGGCGCGCTGCCGTCCGAGTCGGACCGGGTCCGCGAGAAGGCCATCGTGCCGGTGCTGCCACCGCATCTGCCGACCGGGCCGACGGATCCCGCACTCCTCGAAGAGGCGCTGGCCGAACTGGAGGGCATGGTCGGCCTCGCACCGGTCAAGCGCCAGGTGAAGGCGCTTTCGGCACAGTTGAACATGGCCCGGCTGCGCGCCGGGCAGGGGCTGCCGGTCCAGCCGCCGAAACGCCACTTCGTCTTCTCCGGCCCCTCCGGCACCGGCAAGACCACCGTGGCGCGCATTCTCGGCCGGGTCTTCTACGCGCTCGGGCTGCTCGGCGGCGACCATCTCGTCGAGGCGCAGCGGGCCGACCTGGTGGGCGAGTATCTCGGCCAGACCGCGGTGAAGGCCAACGAGCTGATCGACTCCGCGATCGGTGGGGTGCTCTTCGTCGACGAGGCCTATTCGCTGTCCAACTCCGGGTACGGCAAGGGGGACGCGTACGGGGACGAGGCGCTGCAGGTTCTGCTGAAGCGGGCCGAGGACAACCGGGATCATCTGGTGGTGATCCTCGCGGGGTATCCGGAGGGCATGGACCGGCTGCTGGCCGCCAATCCCGGGCTGTCGTCCCGGTTCACCACCCGGGTCGACTTTCCCTCGTACCGGCCCCTTGAGCTCACCTCGATCGGTGAGGTGCTGGCCGCGGAGAACGGGGACGTGTGGGATGAGGAGGCGCTCGACGAGCTGCGCTCCATCAGTGGGCACGTCGTCGACCAGGGGTGGATCGATGAGCTCGGGAACGGGCGGTTCCTGCGTACGTTGTACGAGAAGAGTTGCGCCTATCGGGATCTGCGGCTCTCCGGGTATCCGGGGCATCTCACGCGGGACGACCTGGCGACGCTTCGGTTGGCCGATCTGATGCAGGCGTACGGGGAGGTTCTCTCGGGGCGGGGGCCCTCCGGGGTGTGAGCCGCGCCCCTGAAGGCCAAAAGCGAAAGACTGCGCCGTTCCCCGCGCCCCTGAAGCCGTTCCCCGCGCCCCCGGGCAGCGGGGGCGCGGGGCTGTGGGGTCAGCTGGCCAGGGCCTGTTGTGGGGGTTCCGCGGGTTCGGGGTGGCCCGAGCGGGGCTCGGTCACCCGTACCGGGGGAGGCTCGCGGTGGGCCGGGTCGCGCACCTCGCCCACCAGGAGTTCGAGAACGTCCTCCAGGGCGACCAGACCCAGGACCCGGCCCGACGCGTCGGCGACCTGGGCCAGGTGCGTCGCGGCGCGGCGCATCACGGTCAGGGCGTCGTCCAGCGGAAGCTCGGCGCTGAGGGTCGTCATGGGACGCCAGACCTGCTGCGGCACCGCCCGCTCGGACTCCTCCAGGTCGAGTACGTCCTTCACGTGCAGATAGCCCATGAAGGCGCCGTTCTCCGCGACCACCGGGAAACGCGAGAAGCCGGTGCGGGCGGTGAGGGCGACGACCTGGCCCGGCGTGACCGAGGGGCCCACGCTGATCAGCGACTCGCGGTCCAGGAGCACGTCCGTGACCGGACGGGAGCCCAGTTCCAGGGCGTCCTCCAGACGCTCCTGCTCCCCTGGGTCGAGCAGACCGGCCTGGCCGGCGTCCTCGACGAGCCGGTTGAGCTGCTCGCTGGTGAAGACCGCCTCGACCTCGTCCCTGGGCTCGACACCGAAGAGCTTCAGGATGACGCGGGCGCAGGCACCGAGGCCCACGGTGACCGGCTTGCACAGCCGGGCGAAGGCGACCAGGCCGGGGCTGAGCCACAGCGCGGTCTTCTCGGGGGCGGCCATCGCCAGGTTCTTCGGCAGCATCTCGCCGACCACCAGGTGGAGGAAGACGACCGCGGCGAGGGCTATGACGTACCCGAGCGGGTGGATCATGCCCTCGGGCAGGTGCGCGGCGTGGAAGACCGGCTCCAGGAGATGCGCCACGGTGGGCTCGGCGACCGCGCCCAGTGTCAGCGAGCACATGGTGATGCCGAACTGCGCGGCGGCCATCATGTGCGGCAGGTTCTCCAGGCCGTACATGACCTGCCGGGCCCGTGCCGTGCCGAGCGGTTCGATCTGGCTGCGCCGTACGGAGACCAGGGCGAACTCGGCACCGACGAAGAAGCCGTTGGCGAGCACCAGCAGGACGGCGAACAGGAGTTGGAGCACGCTCATCGGACGGCCTCCGCCGCGGAGACGGAAACAGGGGCGGACGCGTGTGTGGAGACGGGGGTGGTCCCGGCCCCGGCTGTTCTGACCAGTCTGACCCGCTCCGCGCGGTAGTGCCCGACCTGGCGCACCGAGAGGCGCCAGCCGGGCAGCTCGGCCCGGTCGCCGGGGGCGGGGATGCGTCCGAGCAGGTCGGCGACGAGGCCGGCGACCGTCTCGTACGGACCCTCGGGGACGTCCAGGCCGATGCGCCGGAGGATGTCGACGCGGCAGCTGCCGTCGGCGTCCCAGGCGGGCCGGCCGTCCTCGGGCGGCGCGACGGCGAGTTCCGGCACGTCCTGGCCGTCGTGCTCGTCGCGGACCTCGCCGACGAGCTCCTCGACGATGTCCTCCAGGGTGACGACCCCGGCCGTGCCGCCGTACTCGTCGACGACGACGGCGATGGGCTGCTCGTTGCGCAGCCGCTCCAGGAGGGGCTGCACCGGCAGTGTCTCGGGGACGAGCAGCGGGGTCTGGGCGATCCGGGTGACCGGGGTGCGCAGCCGGTCGTGCGAGGGCACCGCGAGGGCGTCCTTGAGGTGCACCATGCCGACGATCTCGTCGATCCGCTCCCGGTAGACGGGGAAGCGGGAGAGGCCGGTGGCACGGGTGAGGTTGACGACGTCCTCGGCGGTCGCGGAGGACTGGAGGGCGCTGACCCTCACCCGCGGGGTCATGACGTGCTGCGCGGTGAGGTCGGCCAGGGACAGCGTGCGCACGAACAGGTCGGCGGTGTCCTGCTCCAGCGCGCCGGCCCGCGCCGAGTGCCGGGCCAGCGAGACGAGCTCGCCGGGTGTGCGCGCGGAGGCCAGCTCCGCGGTGGGCTCGACGCCCAGGGCGCGCACGAGCCGGTTGGCGACGGAGTTCAGCCCGGCGATCACCGGCCGGAACAGGGTCGAGAAGGCGTGCTGCGGGCCCGCGACGAACCGCGCGACCTGCAGGGGCCTGGACACCGCCCAGTTCTTGGGCACGAGTTCGCCGATCACCATCTGCACGGCCGAGGCCAGCAGCATGCCGACGACCACGGCGACACCGGACACGGCGCCTTCGGGGATGCCGACGGCGGTGAACGGGCCGTGCAGCAGTTCGGCGAGCGCCGGTTCCGCGAGCATGCCGACGACCAGCGAGGTGATGGTGATGCCGAGCTGGGTGCCGGACAGCTGGAAGGACAGCTCCTTGAGGGATTCGACGACGGTACGGGCCCGTCGGTCGCCCTCGGCCGCCGCCTTCTCGGCGTCGGGGCGCTCCACCGTGACGAGGCCGAACTCGGCCGCCACGAAGAAGCCGTTGGCGAGGATCAACAGGAACGCCGCCCCGAGGAGCAGCAGGGGGATGGTCATGCCGCCGCCTCGATATGTCGGGAGGGGGCGGCGCAGGTACTACAGGACGATCCGTCCATCGCTGGAGGGAGTCACTCCTCGAATAGCAGGGGGCCTCTGAGTTCCGGGTGGGAAGTCAGCGGCGGAGGCGCAACGAGAACGCCTCCGCCAACAGGTTAATCAAGACATGGGCCCGGACGGCAGGGTGGAAGCTGAGAGTCAGCCGTGATGTTCGTCGTGCTGACCGTCGGACGGCCCGTCCGGCTCGCCGAGGGAGCGGGCCTCGGCGAGGGCGCGCAGCGCACGGGCGTCGCTGATTGCGTGCTGTTTGGCGATGCCCGGCTGGATGCCGAGCACGGGCAGACTGGTGCCGTCGCTGAGGTCCAGGAAGACCCAGGGGTCTCCCGGACGCAGGTTGACCTGCAGGATCTCCGCCCAGGCCAGCCGTCGCCTGCTGGCGATGTTGACGACGGTGACCCCGGACTCGTCGGCGACGACCTTCGGGCGGGCCAGCAGTACGAGTACGCCGAAGAGCAGTGCCGCGGTGAAGACGAAGCTGAGGCGCTCCCCCGGTCCGAGCTTCTCAAGCAGCAGCGCGACCGTGGTGATGACCACAAAGATCGTGGCGCCGGCGCTCAGCAGTACGGCACGGGTGCGCCCGGGCCTGAAGGTCACGGGGAGAGCGGGCGGCTCGGGTGTGTCCGGCATGGCGAAGCTGTTCCTCGAAGTCCTTGGAGTCTGCGAAGTCTGCGAAGTCCTTGAAGTCCTCGAAAGTCAGAGGCGGCAGGCGTGGATGGCCGTGGTCAGGATGGCCCGCGCGCCGATCTCGTACAGGTCGTCCATGATCCGCTGGGCCTCCTTGGACGGGACCATGGCGCGTACGGCGACCCAGCCCTCGTTGTGGAGCGGCGAGACGGTCGGCGACTCCAGGCCCGGGGTGAGCGCGACGGCCTTCTCCAGCTGCTCGACGCGGCAGTCGTAGTCCATCATCACGTAGGTCCGCGCGACGAGGACGCCCTGGAGGCGGCGCAGGAACTGCTGGACCTTGGGCTCGGCGTCGCCGGTGGTCTCCGCGCCGGTACGGCGGATGACGACCGCCTCGGACTTCATGATCGGGTCGCCGAAGACCTCAAGGCCCGCGTTGCGCAGCGAGGTGCCGGTCTCGACGACGTCCGCGATGACCTCGGCGACGCCGAGCTCGATGGCCGTCTCGACGGCTCCGTCGAGGTGCACGACGGACGCGTCGACGCCCTTGTCGGCGAGGTACTTCCCGACGATGCCCTCGTACGAGGTGGCGACGGTCTTGCCGGCCAGGTCGTCGAGGGAGCCGGCCGTACCGGGCTTGCTCGCGAAGCGGAAGGTGGAGCGGGCGAATCCGAGGGGCAGGATCTCCTCCGCGTCGGCCGCGGAGTCGATGAGCAGGTCGCGGCCGGTGACGCCGATGTCGAGGCGGCCGGAGGAGACGTAGATCGCGATGTCGCGGGGGCGGAGGTAGAAGAACTCGACCTCGTTCTCCGGGTCGACGATCCTGAGCTCCTTGGCCTCCCGGCGCTGCTGGTAGCCGGCCTCATGCAGCATCTCCCCCGCGGGGCCTGACAGGGAACCCTTGTTGGGGACGGCGATGCGCAGCATGAGGTCGGCTTCCTTTGTTCGTGCGGATGCGTGCGGGTACGTACGTGCGGGGCGACGGCTCAGAGGTGGGCGTACACGTCGTCCAGGCTGATGCCGCGGGCGACCATCATCACCTGGACGTGGTAGAGCAGCTGCGAGATCTCCTCGGCGGCTGCTTCCTTGCCCTCGTGCTCCGCGGCCATCCAGACCTCGGCGGCCTCTTCTACGACCTTCTTGCCGATGGCATGGACCCCCTTGCCGACCAGTTCCGCGGTGCGGGAGGTGGCGGGGTCGCCGGTGGCTGCCTTGTGCTGGAGCTCGGTGAAGAGCTCCTCGAAAGTCTTCTTGGACATGGTGGTCCTCACCCTACGCGGTCGCGGGCCTACGTCAGCGCCAGGGTTCGGATACCGAGCGCAGGGTGGCCGCGGTCGCCACGGCCGCCGTCACCGCCTCGTGTCCCTTGTCCTCGTTCGAGCCCTCGATGCCCGCGCGGTCCAGGGCCTGCTCCTCGGTGTCGACGGTCAGCACGCCGAAGCCGATCGGGACCCCGGTCTCGACGGAGACCTGGGTGAGGCCCTGGGTGACGCCCTGGCACACGTACTCGAAGTGCGGGGTGCCGCCGCGAATGACGACGCCGAGCGCGACGATCGCGTCGTAGCCGCGGCCCGCGAGGACCTTCGCGACGACCGGCAGCTCGAAGCTGCCAGGGACCCGCAGGAGGGTCGGCTCGTCGATGCCCAGCTCGCGAAGGGCGCGCAGAGCGCCGTCGACGAGTCCGTCCATGACCTTCTCGTGCCACTGTGCCGCGATGACGGCGACCCGCAGGTCACCGCAGTTGCGTACGGACAGTTCGGGTGCGCCCTTGCCGCTCACGTCTGTGTCTCCTCGTGCAGTGCTTGTGCTGTGCTGTGCTGTGCTGTGCTGTTACTGATTGCTCATCGCGGGTCACGGATCACGGTCACCGCTTACGGGTCACTGATTGCCGCAGGCGGACACGGTGGCCGGGTCCAGCCAGGGCAGGTCGTGCCCCATCCGGTCCCGCTTGGTGCGCAGGTACCGGAGGTTGTGCTCGCCCGCGGTCACGGGCATCGGCTCGCGGTCGGTGACCTTGAGGCCGTGGCGGACGAGCGCGGCCGTCTTGTCGGGGTTGTTGGTCATCAGCCGCAGGCTGCGCACCCCGAGGTCCTCCAGGATCTGCGCGCCGGCCGCGTAGTCGCGGGCGTCGGCGGGCAGGCCGAGTTCCAGGTTGGCGTCCAGGGTGTCCCGGCCGCGCTCCTGGAGCTCGTACGCGCGCAGCTTGGACAGCAGCCCGATGCCGCGCCCCTCGTGGCCGCGGAGGTAGACGACGACCCCGCGGCCCTCGGCCTGGATGCGCTGCAGGGAGGCTTCGAGCTGGGGGCCGCAGTCGCAGCGCAGGGAGTGGAAGACGTCCCCGGTGAGGCATTCGGAGTGGAGGCGCACGACGACGTCGTCGCCGTCGCCGATCTCGCCGTGGACCAGCGCCACATGCTCGACGCCGTCGACGGTGGAGCGGTAGCCGTAGGCCGTGAACTCACCGAAGGCGGTGGGCAGTTGTGTTTTGGCCTCGCGGCGGACCGTGGGCTCGGCGGTGCGGCGGTAGGCGATCAGGTCCTCGATGGAGATGATCGTCAGCCCGTGCTTGCGGGCGAACGGGATCAGTTCGGGCAGGCGCAGCATCCGCCCGTCCTCGCCGGCGATCTCGACGATGGCGCCGGCCGGCCGCAGGCCCGCGAGCCGGGCGAGGTCGACGGCGGCCTCGGTGTGGCCGTTACGGACGAGCACACCGCCGGGCTTGGCGCGCAGCGGGAAGATGTGGCCGGGGCGTACGAAGTCGGCCGCGCCCGCCTGCCCTCCCGCGAGCAGCCGCAGCGTGGTGGCGCGGTCGGCGGCGGAGATGCCGGTGGTCACCCCGGAGGCGGGGCCCGCGTCGACGGAGACCGTGAAGGCGGTGCGCATCGACTCGGTGTTGTTCTCGACCATCTGCGGGAGCTGGAGGCGGTCGAGTTCGTCGCCCTCCATGGGTGCGCAGATCAGACCGCGGCACTCGCTCATCATGAAGGCGATGATCTCGGGGGTCGCCTTCTCGGCGGCGATGACGAGGTCGCCCTCGTTCTCGCGGTCCTCGTCGTCGACGACCACGACCGGGCGGCCCGCCGCGATGTCCGCGACGGCCTTCTCGACCGGGTCGAGGGCGAAGTCCGAGGCGTCCTCGTCGTGACCCGTGCTGTACCAAACCGGCGTTGTCGTCATGCCGGGGCTCCTTCCAGGACGGGCTGCCCGGCCTTGCGGGAGCGCAGCCACCAGTCGCGCATGCCCCACAGGACGAGCGCGCCGTAGATGATGTAGACGAATCCGGAGAACGCGAAGCCGTTGGCGAAGTTGAGCGGCACGCCCACCAGGTCGACGAGCAGCCAGGCGAACCAGAACTCGACCATGCCCCGCGCCTGGGCGTACATCGCGACGACCGTGCCGACGAAGATGTACGCGTCGGGCCAGGGGTCCCAGGACAGGGACGGGTACGCGGTGAACAGGCTCGCGACCGCGACGGTGCCCACGGCCGCGGCGCCGACCAGGTACGCCCGTTCGCGCCAGGTGGCGAACCGGACCGCGATGGAGCCGTCCTGCGCACCGTTCCTGCCACGGTTCCACTGCCGGTAGCCCCACAGGGCGACGGCCATGACCACCAGTTGCTTGCCCGCGCTGCCCGAGAGGTGGGCGGTGGCGAAGGCGGCGAGGAGGATGGCGCCGGACAGGAACTGGACGGGCCAGGTCCAGATGGAGCGGCGCCAGCCGAGGGCGAGGCCGATCAGCCCGATCACGTTGCCGATCATGTCGGCCCACTTGATGTGCTGGTCGAAGAGCGTGAACGCCTCGGAGTTGAGCCAGTTCACCGTGTCGCTCCCTGTCCCTGCGGGCCGAGCAGCCGCTCGACGTACTTGGCGATCACGTCGACCTCAAGGTTGACCGGGTCGCCGGGCTGCTTGCGGCCCAGGGTGGTCAGGTCGAGGGTGGTCGGGATGAGGCTGACGGTGAAGAAGTCGGGGCCGGCTTCGACGACGGTCAGGCTGATGCCGTCGACGGTGATGGAGCCCTTCTCCACGACGTAGCGCGAGAGGTCCGCGGGCAGCGAGATCTTCACGATCTCCCAGTTCTCGGACGGCTTGCGCTCGATGACCTCGCCCGTGCCGTCCACATGGCCCTGCACGATGTGCCCGCCGAGCCGCTCACCCACGGCCATGGGCCGTTCGAGGTTGACCCGGGAGCCGACGGTGAGGGCGCCGAGGCTGGATCGGTCCAGGGTCTCCGCCATCACGTCGGCGGTGAACTCGCCGTTCTCGTGGTCGACGACCGTCAGACAGACGCCGTTGACGGCGATGGAGTCCCCGTGACGTGCGCCTTCGGTGACCACAGGGCCACGGAGTCGGAAACGTGAGGCGTCGCCGAGGTTCTCGACGGCGGTGACTTCACCCAGCTCTTCAACGATTCCGGTGAACACTTCCCGGGTCCTCCTGCCTCATAGGGCACGGACTCCGGGGCCTGTCGATGACGACAGATGTGAAACGAGCGGGGACACCGGGGGCGACGCCGCGTGGGACGCCGTGTCCATGTATCCATGGGACACGTCGAAACAGACGGCGGCGCGCACGAATGCCCGCCCGCCGCGCACTGCCTCCCATCCGGACTTTAACCGTCGGTCCAGGAATTTCACCTGGTCAACCGGCCGCTGGAAGCGACCGGGTCGCGGACTGTAACCGCCGGTTCGGACTTTCACCGACCCCGGAGTGCGCTGCTTCTGGTACAGACTCAGTGTGCCACGCCTGATCGACGCCCATGCGGGTGAATTCTGTGGGGTGGCTCACAAGGTGTACCGATGGACTTCACGGGACACTCGTGAGGCGTCAGGCTCTGATCAACTTCTCCGTGATCAAGGCGTCTCGCTGGTGGTCCATACCTATTGACGCTTTGGTCTAGTCCTCTCTAGGGTCAGCGTTCACCGGCGCCTCTACGGGTCGCGTTCGCCGACCCGCCCCAGATCGACCCGGCGGCGGTGACGGAGGCCCTTGCCCCGCCGCCGGGTCTCCGTTCCCCGACGGGCCCGGGTCACCGCTCCGGTGGCGCGAACAGCTCGTCCTGGGCGCCGTCCCGGGCCATCAGCAGGGCCCCGCGCAGAACGGCGCCGCCGCCCAGGGTGCCGGCCCGCACCTCGGTGGGCAGCGGCGTCATCCGCCCGAGGCGCTCCCGCACCCGGGCCGCGAGCGCCTCACCGCCCGCCCGCCCGATCTCCCCGGACAGAACCACACACCCCGGGTCGAGCACGGCGATGACGGAAGCGGCACCGAGAGCGACACGATCGGCGAGCGCGTCGAGAAACCCCGAGGCGCCACCCCCCAAGGGGCGCGGGGAACTGCGCGGGCGACCCTCACCACCCGCAGACGAAGCCGGTCCGGCTTCGGTTCCGGCTTCGGTTCCGGCTTCCGGGACCGGGACCGGGACCGGGACGGAACCGGAGACCGGGACCGGGACCAGTACGGAACCGGCGGCCGGAGCCGCTACGAAACCGGCCACCGGAGTCGGCGCGGCCCCGGAAACCGGAGCCGGCGCGGCCCCGGACAGCAACGCGGGGGCGGACGCGGCCCCGGACAGCAACGCGGGGGCGGACGCGGCCCCGGACAGCGCCGCGGGGGCCGGCGCGCCCCCCGCAGCGCGCAACACCGCCTCCCGCACCAGCGCCGCCGCATGCGGCTCATGCGCCCCGGCAGGGGCCACCACCCCGTACCGGTGCGCCAGTTCGGCGATCGCCGCCGCGCCCGCGAGCGAGTGGAACCCGCCCTCGCACCCCGTCGCGGACGGCATACCGCCCGTACCCGGCACCGGCAGGAAGCCGATCTCACCGGTACCGCCGGAGGCACCCCGGCGCAGCACCCCGTCCAGGACCACCGCGGCACCGATCCCGTGCCCGAGCCAGAGCAGCACGAAGGTGTCGCGGTCGCGCGCGGCCCCGTCACGCTGCTCGGCCAGGGCCGCGAGGTTGGTCTCGTTCTCGACCACGACACGGGCCTGGAAACGCTCCTGAAGGGCCGAGGCCAGGCGCCGGTGCCATTCGGGCAGGCCGGTGGAGTCGCGCAGTTCACCGGTGGCGGGATCGATCAGACCGGGAGCCCCGACGCCGACGGTGTGCAGCCGCTCCACCCCCGCCTCCTTCGCCGTGCGTTCGACCAGCGCGATCGCCTGCTCGACCGCGGGCGCGGTGTCCGTCTCGTCGGCGATCGGCGCCGACGCCTCGGCCAATACCGAGCCCAGCAGATCCGCGACGACCACGGCCACCCCCTCGGTGCGCACATCGAGGGCCGCCAGGTGCGCCCGGTCGGCGACGATCCCGTACAGCCGGGCGTTCGGGCCGCGCCGCTGTTCGCCGGACTCCCCGACCACGCCGATCAGCCCGGCCCGCGCGAGGCGTTCCACGAGGTCGGCGACCGAGGGCCGGGAGAGTCCGGTGAGTTTCTTCAACTGCCCTGCCGTCAGAGGACCTTCCCGCTGCAGCAGCCGCAGGGCGAGCCGGTCGTTGATGGCCCGGGCGGTACTCGGTGATGCGGGCATGCCGGGATCCTTCCAGATCAGGGCGGAGGTCTGCGGCGGGCGCGAAAAACAATCTATCTATCAGGCAGGGTGCCTGATAGTTTACGGCGGCAGAGCGGAGAGACGACAGACGACTGCTGGGGTCGACAGACAGGGGCCGGGAGAAATGAGCGAAGTGGTCTACGACCGGCGCGAGGTGAAGCGCTCCCGGTACGCCGTGGCGGCGGTGTTCGCTGTGCACGGCGCCGTCACCGGCTCGTTCGCGACACGCGTTCCGTGGATTCAGGACCACGCGTCGGTAAGCGCGGGCCAACTCGGCCTGGCACTCGCCTTCCCCGCCATCGGCGCCTCCCTGGCGATGCCGCTCGCGGGCAGCGTCAGTCACCGCTTCGGCGCCCGCCCGGCCCTGCGCGGACTCATGGCGCTGTGGACGCTCGCCCTCGTTCTCCCGGCGCTCGCCCCGAATCTGCTCACCCTGTGCCTGGCCCTCTTCGTGTACGGGGCGACGGCCGGCATGGCCGACGTGGCGATGAACGCCCTGGGCGTGGAGGTCGAGAACCGCCTGGACAAGTCGATCATGTCCGGGCTGCACGGCATGTGGAGCGCGGGCGCCCTGGTCGGCTCGGTCGGCGGAACGCTCGCCGCGCACCTGGGCACGGACGCCCGGCTGCACCACGCGCTCGCCGCGCTGACGCTCACCCTGCTCGGCACGGTCGCCTGCCAGGGCGTACTGGACCTGCGCGCCACCGACGACGAGGAAGCGCCCCCGCGTTTCGCGCTGCCGCCCAAGTCGGCCCTGCTCATCGGCGCGATCGGCTTCTGCGCGGTTTTCGCGGAGGGGGCGAGCCTGGACTGGTCGGCGGTCTACCTGCGGGACGTCCTCGGCAGTTCCGCGGGACTCGCCGCCGCGTGCACGACGGGCTTCACCCTCACCATGGCGGTCGCGCGACTCGCCGGCGACGCGGTGGTGGACCGTTTCGGCCCGGTGCGCACCGTACGGGTCAGCGGGCTCCTCGCCACCGCCGGCGCCCTGCTCGTCGTACTGGCGCAGAACGCGGCTCTGGCCATGGCCGGCTTCGCGCTGCTGGGCCTCGGCATCGCCGTGGTCGTACCGCTCTGCTTCGCCGCGGCGGGCCGCAGCGGCCCCAACCCGGCCCAGGCCATCGCGGGCGTCGCCACCATCACGTACACCTCGGGCCTGATCGCGCCGTCCGCCATCGGGACCGTCGCGGACGCGACGAGCCTGGTGACGTCCTTCGTGCTGGTGACCGTGCTGGCCTTCGGGCTCGCGGCGTTCGCGGGTGTCCTGCGGACCAGCGGCCGTACGTCGGGCGGCCAGGGCCCGGGCGCGCGCGGCGAGGTGGCGGACGTGAAGGTTCCGGATTCGCGGCCCTGAACCGGCCGCTCCCCCGGCTCCGACCTACCATGGCGCTGATCTTCACGTACGGAATCTCAGGTACGCATCTGAGGTGCAGAGAAAGCGAATACCCACCATGGACCTCGGCGTGCGCTGGAAGCTGCACGGTGACGGGCGCACGCCCGCACCCGGAGCGGTCGTCCGCCCCGACGAACGGCTCTCGTGGCCACGGACGGCGGGCCTCGGCGCCCAGCATGTGGTGGCGATGTTCGGGGCGTCCTTCGTCGCGCCGGTGCTGATGGGCCTGGACCCGAACCTCGCGATCATGATGTCGGGCGTCTCGACGGTGATCTTCCTGCTCGCGACCCGCGGCCGGGTGCCCAGCTATCTGGGCTGTTCGCTCTCCTTCGTGGGCGTCGCCGCGGTGATCCGCGCGCAGGGCGGTTCCAGCGCGACCGTGACCGGCGCCGTGTTCGTCGTGGGCGTCGCCCTGTTCCTGGTCGGCCTCGCGGTGCGGCGGTTCGGGGCGCGGATCATCCATGCCGCGATGCCGCCGGTCGTCACGGGCGCGGTCGTCATGCTGATCGGCTTCAACCTGGCCCCGGTCACCGCCGCCACCTACTGGCCGCAGGACCAGTGGACGGCGCTGCTCGTGATGCTGTTCACCGGTCTGGCGGTGGTCTGCCTGCGCGGTTTCTGGTCACGGATCGCGATCTTCCTCGGCCTGGTCCTCGGCTACGGGATCTCGTGGCTCTTCGACCTGGTCCTCGGCCGGATCCACGCGGCCGACGCGAGCGGCAAGGTCACCGACCACTGGCGGCTCGACCTCTCCGGCGTCGGCTCGGCGGACTGGATCGGGCTGCCGCACTTCCACGGCCCGTCCTTCGAGTGGTCGGCGATCCTCGTGGCCCTGCCCGTGGTCATCGCGCTCGTCGCCGAGAACGCGGGCCATGTGAAGGCCGTCGGCGAGATGACCGGCGACTCGCTGGACGACGAGCTGGGCACCGCGATCTCGGCGGACGGGGTCGGCTCCATGCTCTCCACCGCAGTGGGCGGCCCGCCCAACACCACGTACTCCGAGAACATCGGCGTCATGGCCGCGACCCGCGTCTACTCCACGGCCGCCTACTGGGCCGCAGCCGGCTTCGCGCTGCTCTTCGGCCTCTGCCCGAAGTTCGGCGCGGTCGTGGCGGCCGTCCCGGGCGGGGTGCTCGGCGGGATCACCGTCATCCTGTACGGCATGATCGGCCTGCTCGGCGCGCAGATCTGGCTCAACGCCGGGGTGGACCTGCGCAATCCGCTGAACCTGGTACCGGCCGCGGCGGGCATCATCATCGGCGTCGGCGACGTCACGATGAAGTTCACCGACACCTTCTCGCTGAGCGGTATCGCGCTCGGCACCCTCGTCGTCATCACCGGCTACCACGCGCTGCGGGCGATGGCCCCCGCGCACCTGAAGTCACAGGAACCGCTGCTGGACGAGGGCACGTCCTCGTACGCCTCCGAGGGTGCGACCGAAGGTGACTCCGCGGGTGACCCCAGCGGCGGCCCGGCGAACGGTCAGCGCGCCAAGTCGTAGGCGTAGTCCGGCGTGAACGTCCCCGGCGTACCCCGGCAGCCGTCGGACTCCCCCGGCAGCTTCACCCACAGATAGGCGTCGATCCGGGCCTCCCCGGTCCGCAGGGTCGGCGCCTGTCCCAGCTTGCGGCCCGCGGGGTCGCACCACTCTCCGTCGGCCGGGGCGCCGTTGCCGTTGCGGCTGGTGTCGATGACGGCGCCCAGGCTCGCGGGGCCGCCGAGCGCGTCAAGGGTCTGGCGGACGTACGCGGCCTCCCCGTCCGTGCGGTTGAAGTTGGAGACGTTGCTGAAGATCCCGTCCGAGGAGGCGGCGGACGCGGCACCGGCCCTGCGCAGCAGCCCGGCCTGCTTCCGCGGCGGGTTCCAGTCCGAGTGGCCCGCGTCGAAGTAGACCCGTGCCTTCGGATTCGCCGCCTTCAGGACACGGCCCGCGCGGGCCAACGCGTCGAAGCGGGCCGTCCGTTCACCCTCGGAGAGACAGTCCGACTGGGCGATCGCGTCGGGCTCCAGGATCACCACGACCTCACGTGTGCCGAGACCCGCCGCGAACTTCTCGATCCACCCCTCGTACGCGCCGAGGTCGGGCGCGCCGCCCTGCGAGGCCCCGCCGCAGTCGCGGTCCGGTACCGCGTACGGGACGACGACGGGCACGCCGCCCTTCGCGGCTCCGGCCGAGGTGACCGCCCTGACGCGGGCGGTGATGTTCGACGGCGTGTAGTCCGCGAACCAGACCGCGGCGGGGTGGTCGGCTATCCGGGACTCGATGACCGGACGGCGCGGATCGTCGGGGTTGGCCCGGACCCAGTCCAGGACCTGGGAGTCACCATGGCGGTACAGCCGCGCGGACACGGGCACGGTCCTCGGCTTCGTGGACGCGGACCCGGACGGCTGCGGGCTCGGCCTCCCCTTCGACGCGGACGCGGAGGGCGAGGGCGACGGGGAGCCGGAGGTCGTCGAGGACGAAGAGGTGGGGAGGTGGGGCAGCGGCTGCAGGAACGGTGTGCCGGACACGTCGGGGCGCGCCTCGTCGCCGCCCCGGCCGTCGTCCAGCGCGGACATCATCCCCGTCACCGTGCCGGCCGCGACGACGGCGGAGGCCAGCGCCACCATGGCGCCGCGCCGGACGGCGCGGCGGCGCTCCGCCCGGCGGACGGCCAGGCGCTCGGCACGTCGGACTGACACGTGGTGCTCCCCCTCCTCCGGGCCCCGCGTAATCCCCCGTTCTGGGGAAGCGTCCGGCCCGGCGGCCCTCGGCACACCCTAGGCCTGGGACGCTGCCCCCATGGTGCGGTTGGAACGCTTCGCGCAAGACACGGTTCTCGTCCACAGCCTCGACGCGGTGGTACGCCGCATGCGTGCGCTCGACGCGCTCTGGCCGGAGCGTGACGGTGTCGCGGTCTTCAACCGTGTGTACCTCGCCGTCACCGAGGAGGTGTCCAGACGCCTGGACGCGGGGCACTTCAGCGACGCGCGGGCCGCGATCACGCTGGACGTGCGGTTCGCGGAGCGGTACCTCGGGGCGGTCGAGGCGGTGGCGGACGACCGTCGGCCGCCCGCCTGCTGGCAGCCGCTGTTCCAGTTGCGGGGGCATCCGGGGGTACGTCCGCTGCAGTTCGCCCTCGCCGGTATCAATGCGCACATCGGGCACGATCTCGCGCTCGCGGTGGTGGACGCCTGTCGTACGCTCGGCTGCGGACCAGCGGAGCTGGAGGACGAGTTCGACCGGGTGGGCGATGTCCTGGTCGCGCTGGAGGAGCGGATCCGGGAGGATCTGATGCCGGGGCCCGACCTCCTGCAGATCGCTGATCCGCTGACGCACCTGCTGGGGGCGTGGAGTCTGGAGCGGGCCCGGGACGCGGCGTGGTCCGCCGCGCGGGCCGTCTGGGCCCTGCGGGAACTCCCCGACCTGGCCGGGGAGTTCGTCGACCGGCTCGACGCGGGGGTCGGCCTGGTGGGCCGCTGTCTACTCACCCCGCTGGGAACACCACAGCACGCTGCGCTGCCCGGCCGGTAAGTCGCGTGCGGGCCGGACCGGGCAGCGCCACGCACCCCCGTAAGGGGCGTCCTCAGTCCTCCGGGAGTTCCAGCGGGGCTATGTCGTCGTAGACGTCACCGGGACCGGGGTTCACCGGGTCGCTCTCGCCACCGAAGTGGTGCATGACGCCCCACACCGCGTTGAGCGCCGTCTGCACCGCGCCCTCCGCCCACCCGGCCGTCCAGGAGATGTCGTCGCCCGCGAGGAAGATACCCCGCTTGTCCGCAGGCAGCCGATCCTGCATGAAGTGCGTGAACAGGCGCCGCTGATAACGGTAGTGACCAGGCAGGTTCGCCTTGAACGCCCCCATGAAGTACGGCTCGTTCTCCCAGGACACAGTGACCGGGTTGCCGATGACGTGCTTCCTGATGTCGACCTTCGGGTAGATCTCGCCGAGCGACTTCAGCATCACCTCCATCCGCTCGTTCGCGGACAGCGGCAACCACTTCAGGCTGTCGTCGCACCAGGTGTACGAGAGGCAGATGACGGCCGGCCTGTCCGGGCCGTTGTCGAGAAGGTAGGTACCGCGCGTCATGCGGTCCGTGAGCGTCATCGACATGACGTCCCGCCCCGTAGGACGTCCCCTGTCGTCGGCGGCCTTGTCGAGCCAGAACGGCCGGTCGACCGGCACGAACAGCTTGGAGCTCTCCATGTAGTGGGTGCGCTCGATCGCCGTCCAGTGGTCGATCGGGAACAGCGCGTCGTCGCAGGCCACCTTGGAGAGCAGCATCCAGGACTGCGCGGTGAAGATCGCCGCCCGGTACGTACGGATGTCACCGGAGGCATCGGTCACGGTGATCCGGTTGCCCGCGGTGCGGTTCAGCCGGATCACGGCCGGCCGGGGCTCCCCGCCGTGCAGCGTGGCCAGCGAGGTCCCGTACGGCCAGTGCACGATCTTCTCGGGCTCACGCTCCCACAGGCGCACCGGGAGTTGCTGGCTGCCGCCGACGATGCCGCGGTGGTGGTCGTCGGCCTCGGTGTAGACGACGCGCAGGATCTCCAGGATGGAGTTCGGGAAGTCGGTGTCCCAGCCGCCCGTGCCGAAGCCGACCTGCCCGAAGATCTCGCGGTGCCGGAAGGACTTGAACGCCGCGGAGTCGCAGAGGAATCCGTAGAAGGTCTGGTTGTCGAGCTTCTCGACGAGCTTCGCCCAGATCTCCCGGATGCGGGGGACGTCGCGCTCGCGCATCGCCCGGTTCATGTCGCGGAAGTCGGCGCCCTCCTCCAGGCAGGCGTTCCAGGCGGCCGCCACGTCCCGGTAGACCTGCGGCAGGTCGGCGAGCGTCTCGGCGTAGTGGGACTCGCCCTTGAGGTCGACGACGGTCGAGGGCGTGGTCTCGGAGAGCGGGTTGGGGAACGGCTCGGTCCGCAGCCCCACCAGGTCGATGTAGTGCTGGAGCGCCGTGGAGGACGGCGGAAAGCGCATCGCGCCCATCTCGGCGGTGAGGGAGGGGTCGCAGCCCTCGAACCCGACCGTCCGCAGCCGCCCGCCGATCCTGTCCGCCTCGTACACGACGGGCTTGAGGCCCATCTTCATCAGCTCGTACGCGGCCACGATGCCGGAGAGGCCGCCGCCGATGACCGCCACCTCGGCGCCGAGCTCGGTCGCGGGTATCCGGCCGAGGCCCGCGGGGTGCGCAAGGAAGTCGTCGTACGCGTACGGGAAGTCCGGGCCGAACATGGTGATCGGCGGCTGCGCGTCGGTGTGCGGGACGGCGGGGGGCACCGTGGACGTCATGGGGTACGGACTCCTTGCGCGAATGCTCGCGAACGCTTGGGGCGAGGCTGGTGGGGCTGGCGGTTCTCGTTCGGCGGGGGTGTCAGACGAGGGAGCCGTAGAGGCCGGGGCGGCGGTCCTTCAGGTACGGGTTGGCTGCGCGTGAGGCGGCGAGGAACGCGGGGTCCACGTCGCCGAGGACCAGTTCCTCGGTGCGGCCCGCCCTGGCCCGGGCGCCGCCGTCGGGCCCTGCCAGGGTGGAGAGCCCGACGAACTCGAACTCCCCTTCCGTGCCGACCCTGTTGACGTACGCGACGTACATCTGGTTCTCGAAGGCCCGCACGGGCACGACGGACTCGGCGACGAACTGGAACGGGTGCATCTGCGCCGTGGGAACCGCGAGCAGATCGGTGCCGGCGAGGGCGTGCGCGCGGACGTTCTCCGGGAACTCCACGTCGTAGCAGATCATGAGCCCGACGCGGAGACCGTCCAGCTCGGCCTGGACGACCGGCTCGTCTCCGGGGGTGAACCACTCCTGCTCGAAGCAGCCGAAGAGGTGTGTCTTGCGGTAGTTCGCGAGGCGCGTGCCGTCGGGGGCGATCAGCTGGGCCGAGTTGAAGACGAGGTCCGAAGCGCGCTCCGGGTAACCGTAGACGACGGCCACACCGTGTCGGCCGGCGATCTCGGCGATCTCGTCCGCGGAGTCCCCGTCGGCGGGCTCGGCGAGCCGGTGCGCATCGGCGCCGATCGCGTAGCCGGTGAGGAACAGCTCCGGGGTGATCAGCAGCCCGGCACCCGCGTCGGCGGCACGGCCGGCGGCCTCGTCGAGGACCCTGAGGTTCCCGACGACGGATCCGGGGCGGCCGGAGCTCTGGAGCAGGGCGGTGCGCATGCGTGTTCCTCACCGGACGGAAGGGGTGTGGGGGCCGGACTGGCGGCCAGATCGACGGTACGGGCGGGGGTTCGCGGGGACAAGGAGGAGCCGTTGCGCGCTGGTGCGCGAATCGTTGCGTCCATCGGCACTCCGGCGGCGATTCATTGCGTGCTCCGGCCCGGAAAGCTCTCATCCTGTGGGTGGCAGGAGGACCGCCGTGCTGGGCGCGGCCCTGCTCCTCACCGCCGGACTCGCCGGATCCGCCACCGCGTTCGCCCCGGCGTCCGGCCCGGGAGACAGGCCGGCCCCCAGAACTCCCTCCGGGGCTGCGTCCGGCGGGACCGCGCGCGAGGCCGCCTCCCTCACCGGCAGCGCGAAGCTGTACCGGTCCGCCGGTGACGACATCACGTTCTCCTTCGACGCGCATCTGGCGGCGAAGGACAACGACGACCCGCTGAGGGCGACAGGCACCTTCCGATGGAGCCACTACGCCGACGGCGACGGCGCCTGGGGGCAGGCCGAGGTGGACTGCCTGCTCACCGGCGGCCGGGTGGCGGTCGTCTCCGGTATGGTCACCGACTCCGACCTGCCGGGTGCGAAGGGCAAACGGGTCGGCATCACCGTCCACGACACCGGACGGCACTACCGGCTCGGCTACAGCTGGGCCGCCACGGGCAGCCCCGTCGAGACCGAGAGGCTGCCCAGGTGCGTGGGCTCCGCGCCCTTCGGAAGGTGAAGAGGGGCACGGGCGACTTCACGGTCGTGCCGTGGCTTCCACCGTTCTGGCCGCGTTCCTCCCGACGGCGACGATCAGCGCCGTGAGGAGGTAGGAGACCGCCGACAGCGCGAAGGCGGTGGCGTGCGAGGTCGCAGACCCGACCACCGCGTAGGCGCCGAACACGGCGACGGTGGCCAGGTCGGTGCCCACCCCGGCGACGGAGGTCAGGGTGGCCCGGCCGGTTCCTTCGATGCTCTCCTGGAGCCGGGCGTCGGCCAGGACGCTCGCCAGCTGGAACCCGCAGAAGGCGAGGGCGACCAGGCCGATCCCGGCCGGGGTCCGCGCCCCCGCGCCCACCGCGAGCCCCAGCGCGGAGCCCGCCAGGATCCCGGCGAACCCGCCCCTGCCCAGCCGCTGTGCCGGACCGGCCAGCAGCCCGCCGACCGTCGCTCCCGCCCAGATCAGCAACAGCCAGTGCGACACGGCGTTCTCGGCCACCCCCGTGTCCCGGACGAGCAGTGGCGTGTACTCGTCGAGCGCGCCCCACACCGCGGTGACGGCCGGTACGAGCAGCAGGGCGGCGCGTACGGACCGGTCCCCCCGGGCCTCGGCGAGCCCGGCCCGCAGCGGCCCGACCCACCCCTCGCCGGACTTGGCCCCGGGGTCCGCTGCCCGGTGCTCGGGGAACCGTGTCGCGACGGCGGCCGTCAGCAGACAGGCCAGCACACTGGCGGCACCGACGACCGGATAGCCACCGAACGCGAAGACCGGTCCGGCCAGGCCCATCGCCGCCATCACGCCCACCAGCCCCGCCGCACGGGCCCGGCCCATGACATGTCCGTAGCGGTCGGCCGCATCGAGCCGGTCGAGCTCCTCGTACACCAGCGCCTCCAGCGCGCCGGAACCGAGCGCCCCTTTGACACCCCAGAGCACAAACCCGAGGGCGAACGCCCAGTACGAGGGCACGAGCACCCAGAGCGTGAATCCGGCGGCGGTGAGCAGCGGCCCGACCCACAGGAGCAACCGCCGTGAGACGGCGTCGGCCCAGGCGCCGGACGGTATCTCCAGCACGACGCCGGTGAAGGACCAGAGGGCGAAGAGCGAGGAGATCTGCCAGACCGTGAGCCCGCTGTCGGCGAACAGCAGCGCGTACACCGGATAGAGCAGGACGAAGTCGTCGAGGAACGCGTAGCCGTACAGCGTGGCCGTCAGCCGCCGCGCGGAAGAGAGTGTCATGGGGCCTTCCCGAAAGAACCGCGAAAGTTCGGACACCGAAACCACGGCATCCGAGGCGGCCCTCGGGAGGCACAACGTCTAACTCAATGTCGCCAAATCACACCCCAATGCTACCCCGCCAGCTTCCAGGGGCGCGGGGAACAGCGCAATCTTTCGCCTCTGGGGGCGCGGAGAACGGCGCAGTCTTTCGCTTCTCAGGGGCGCGGGGAACGGCGCAATCTTCTGCCTTTGGGGGCGCGGGGAACGGCGCAATCTTTCGCTTCTCAGGGGCGGGGAACGGCGCGACAAGCCCCACCGGCCCCGCGGCCGAACACCCCCCGCCCACCGCGGAGCGCTACGTCGGCACCCCAGAAGAAAACCTCCGCAACAACGGCGAAAGCACGAGCACGGACTTCGTCCGCTCAACGAACGACTCCCCCGCGATCCGCTCCAGCACCCGCTCGAAATGCCGCATGTCAGAGGCGAACACCTGCACCACCGCATCCGCCTCCCCCGTGACGGTGGAAGCGGCCACCACCTCCTGATACCGCTCAAGCCCTCGCTGAATCGTCTCCGGCGAGGTGTTCCGGCGGCAGTAGATCTCGACGAACCCCTCGGTCTTCCAACCGAGCGCCGCAGGGTCCACCCGCACGGTGAACCCGGTGATGGCCCCGCTGGACCGCAGCCGGTCCACCCGCCGCTTCACGGCGGGCGCGGACAGCCCGACCTCCTGCCCGATGTCGGCGTAGGAGCGCCGAGCGTCCTCGGCGAGGGCGTGCACGATACGTTCGTCGAGGTCGTTCAGCACTGCGGGCGGTTCACTTCTCTTCGCTGTTCGCACCGGCCGCACTGGTCGCACCAGTCGCTCCGGTCGCGAGAGCGACCGCCGGTAGCCGTAACTGAAGTAGAACACGACCCCGACGGCCATCCAGACTCCGAAGACGGGCATCCCGGGCTGCGTACGCCGGAGCACCACGACGGCCACGTTCACCAGCGCGGAGGCGAAGAACGTGCCGATGCTGGTCGCGTCGGCGAGCTGTCCGAGCGGGATCGCGGCGGCCAGGACACCGCAGAACCAGCGCACGACTCCCGTGATGCGGCAACCATGCGCGTGTCCGCAAGATCGTTGCGTACTTCCGGGGGCGCGGGGAACGGCGCAACCTTTTGCCTTTCAGGGGCGCGGGGAACGGCGCGACCTTCTGCCTTTCAGGGGCGCGGGGAACGGCGCGACCAGCCACGGTCACGCCGCCCGTAGCCACCCAGCCCCGCCGGCGGAGCCCTCAGCTCCAGCTGGCGTGCAGAGGCTGACCCTCCGCATACCCCGCGGCACTCTGCACACCGACAACAGCCCGCTCCGCGAACTCCGCAAGAGAGTTGGCACCGGCATACGTGCACGAGGACCGCACGCCCGCGATGATCGAGTCGACCAGGTCCTCGACCCCCGGCCGGGACGGGTCGAGGAACATCCGGGACGTCGAGATGCCCTCCTCGAACAGCGCCTTGCGGGCCCGGTCGTACGCCGACTCCTCCGACGTACGGTTGCGCACCGCGCGCGCGGACGCCATGCCGAACGACTCCTTGTACAGACGTCCGTCGGCGTCCTGCTGGAGGTCGCCCGGCGACTCGTACGTACCGGCGAACCACGAGCCGACCATCACGTTCGACGCGCCCGCTGCCAGGGCCATGGCGACATCGCGCGGGTGCCGCACACCGCCGTCGGCCCATACGTGCTTGCCGTGCTTCCTCGCCTCGGCCGCACACTCCAGGACGGCCGAGAACTGCGGGCGGCCCACGCCGGTCATCATGCGCGTGGTGCACATGGCGCCCGGTCCGACACCGACCTTGATGATGTCCGCGCCGGCCTCGATCAGATCGCGTACGCCCTCGGCGGCGACGATGTTGCCCGCGACGATCGGCACCTGGGGGTCGAGTCCGCGGACGGCCCGCACCGCGGAGAGCATCGACTCCTGGTGGCCGTGCGCGGTGTCCACGACGAGCGTGTCGACGCCTGCGGCGAGCAGCTGCTTGGCCTTGCCCGCGACATCGCCGTTGATACCGACGGCGGCGGCGATGCGCAGCCTGCCGTCCGCGTCGGTGGCGGGCGTGTAGAGCGTGGCGCGCAGGGCGCCCTTGCGGGTGATGATGCCGGCGAGCCGGCCGTCCTTGTCCACGGCGGGGGCGTAACGGCGGTTGGCGTGGTCGAGCTTGTCGAACGCCTTCCCCGGCTCGATGTCCGCGTCGAGCAGCAGCAGGTCACGGGACATCACCTCGGACAGCTGGGTGAAGCGGTCGACGCCGTTCAGGTCGGCGTCGGTGACCACGCCGACGGGCCTGCCCTCGCCGTCCACCACGACACCGGCGTTGTGCGCGCGCTTGGGCAGCAGGGACAGCGCGTCGGCGACGGTCTGGTGCGGGGCGAGGATGATCGGGGTGTCCAGCACGAGGTGCCGGCTCTTGACCCAGGAGACGACCTCGGTGACGACCTCGATCGGGATGTCCTGCGGGATGACGACGAGGCCGCCGCGGCGGGCCACGGTCTCGGCCATCCGGCGACCCGCGATCGCGGTCATGTTGGCGACCACCAGGGGAATCGTGGTGCCGGTGCCGTCCGGCGAAGCCAGGTCGACGCCCTGCCGCGAGCCGACCGCGGAACGGCTCGGCACCATGAAGACGTCGTCGTACGTCAGGTCGTACGCGGGCTGGATGTCGTTGAGGAAACGCACGTGCTGCACATCCCAGTCGATCAGAGGCGGCCCCCGGACAGGTCAGCCCGAGGGAGAGCACGTACTTCATTGTCCCATGTGGGGAGCCATGCACGCCCTGGGTCGATCATCCAGGCTGGTCAGGGGCCCATTGGTGGGATCCTCCCAGACCCTGGTGGCCCCGGCCCCCTAGGTCCCCAGGGCCAGCGCCACGGTGAGCGCCGGGGTGCGGTCGGCCGCCTGGGCGAAGACGTCCTCGGCGATCTGCCACTCGTCGGGCCGCGTGCGCGCGTACGCCCGCCAGCCGGTGACGACGACCAGCAGTCGCCGTTCGCCGACGGTCGCGGGCCACACGGACGGATCGGCGAGGCTGTCGGCGAGCGCGTCCCAGTTCCGGCCGAACCACTCCGGCAGCTCCAGAGCGCGTACGCAGCGCTCCATCAGGCCCGCCTTGTCCCCGACCCCGTCGAGGTCCAGGGTGACCACGTGGCGGCCCGGCAGATCGCGTCCCGGCTCGTCGTGCGTCATCTCAGCACCGCCCTGAACGAGTTGTAGTGATCATCGGTGTAGGGGACGGACCGGAGCAGCATGTCGTCGATGCTGCCACGGCCGTCCCCAGCCGGCGCGCTGCCGGACAGCAGGTGGATCACGACGGATCCCGGTGTACCGCGGTGAGCCTGGGCGGATCCCGGTGTACCGAGCCGGCTCAGAGCCCGTCGGGGTCCGCCCGGTCCAGGGCCGGACGCGGTGTCGGACCCGTCGTCATCAGGGCGTCCGCGGCCGCCGTGTCCGTCACCAGGCTGGTGACGAGGCCGGACCGCAGCACCGCGTCGATGGCACCCGACTTGCGCTGTCCGCCGGCGATCGCGACGACCTCGGGGATCCGCCGCAGCCGGTCGGCCTCGACGGTGATGCACCGCTCCCCCAGGTCCCGCCCGACTCGGCGGCCCTCGACGTCGAAGAGGTGCGCGGACATCTCGGCCTCGACCCCGAGGGACGCGTAGTGGGAGCGCTCCTCCTCGGTGAGCATGTCGTGCACCGTCGAGATCCCGGCCTCCCAGGACCCGATGGACACACAGGCCACGGTGACCTTGTCGAAGTACTCGAAGGCCCGCGCGATCCCCGTCTGGCTGCGCAGCGCCGCCGCGGTGGCCACGTCCGGCAGGAGCATGGGCGCGTAGATGGGGTGGGCGTCGCCGCCGGAGACCTGGGCGGCCCGGCGGACGGCCTCGACCGAGCCGCGCTCGGCCGTTCCGGCGTCGTAGACACCCGTCAACTGCACCACCGTGCACGGCGGCAGCCGGTCGAGCGCCGCCGCCATGTGGATGGTGGAGCGGCCCCAGGCGAGACCGAGCACATCGCCCTCGGCGACCAGCTCACCGAGCAGGTCGGCGGCCACCTCGCCGAGGTTCTCCGGATCGGGCGACTCCACGGCCTCGGCCGGGGACTCCACGACCACGGCATGCCGCAGACCGTAGCGGGCGCGCAGCGCGTCGGAGCGCTCCGCGTCCAGCTCCGCGGGGACACGGATCTCGATCCTCACGAGATCCCGTTCGAGGGCGGTTTCCAGGACCCGGGCCACCTTGAAGCGGCTGACGCCGAACTCCTCGGCGATCTGGATCTTGGACTTGCCCTCTAGGTAGAAGCGGCGGGCCATGGCCGCCGCCTGCACCAGCTCAGCGGGTCCCATCCGCATGGCTGACCGGCCCGCCGACATACCCGACACGGCGATCTCCTCACTGCTGTTCACACTCTGGATTCGCCGTTCATCCTTGCAGATCCGGCGTACTCGATCAGCCCTGAGGGGCGGCGTTCACGTTCCCTTGGCTCAGTGGCCGCATGCCCATGCTGCCTGGGCCGTCGCCTCCTCGGCCTGCGTGCGCAGTGCACGTACCGCCTGGGCGGGGTCGGCTGCCCCGTAGACGGCCGAGCCGGCGACGAAGACGTCGGCTCCCGCCTCGGCGCAGCGCTCGATGGTGGAGGCGGAGACCCCGCCGTCGACCTGCAGCCACAGTTCGAGACCGTGCTTGTTGATCAACTCGCGGGTACGGCGGATCTTCGGAAGCATGATGTCGAGAAACGCCTGGCCCCCGAAGCCCGGCTCGACGGTCATGATCAGCAGCATGTCGAGCTCGGGCAGCAGATCCTCGTACGGCTCGATGGGAGTCGCGGGCCTCAGCGCCATGGAGGCACGGGCGCCCTTGGCGCGGATCTCGCGGGCCAGCCGCACGGGTGCCGCGGCGGCCTCGACGTGGAAGGTGACGGAACCGGCACCCGCTTCTACGTACTGGGGCGCCCACCGATCGGCGTCCTCGATCATCAGATGGCAGTCCAGCGGGGTGTCCGTCGCACGTGCCAGTGACTCTACGACCGGAACGCCGAGCGTGAGGTTGGGGACGAAATGGTTGTCCATCACGTCGACATGCAGCCAGTCGGCCCCTTCCACCGCCTTTGCCTCCTCGGCAAGGCGGGCGAAGTCGGCGGAGAGGATGCTGGGACTGATCTGCGCGGCCATGCCACAAGCCTGCCATGCCCGGAGCCGGTTGCCTCCCCGGTCCCGACCCGGACCGGTCGGTATGTACCAACTCGTTCCGGCCGGGGGGCTGCACCGGCCGGACAGCCCATGCCATCCTTGTCGGCCCACCGGCTCCACGAGCGGCTACGGGGAGGGCCATGACGGACGCGCAGGGAACACGGGAACCTCAGGGACCTCAGAACTCTCAGGGGTCTCAAAACTCGCAGGGGTCGCAGGGGTCGCAGGGGTCGCAGGGGTCTCGGGGAAAACAGCGGCGGGGTATCGGCCGGCTGGTCTGCGGTCGGCGGTCCAAGTGGCTCGTGGTGGGACTGTGGCTGGTGCTGCTCGTGCTCACGGCACCGTTCGCCCAGAAACTCTCCGACGCCCAGGACAACGACGCGGCCTCCTGGCTGCCCGGTTCCGCCGAGTCCACCCAAGTCCTCCAGGCATCCGAGGACTTCCGGCCGGAACAGCTCCCCGCGATCGTCGTGTACGCCCGCGCCGACGGCCTCACCGCCCAGGACCGGGCACGGATCGACGAGGACGTACGAGAACTCGGGGAACTGCGCGCGCACGGCCTCCGGGGCGCGGAGACCCGTGGCCCCGTGTTCGACCGGAAGACGGCACCGCGGGCGGCCCAGGTCTCCGTGCCGATCACGATGGACGAGAAGGGCTGGGAGCGTATCGTGCCCGCGGTCGACGCCATCCGTGCGGACGTCGGCAGGGGCGGGGACGGACTCGCCGTGCACATCACGGGCCCGGGCGGTACGTCCGCCGACTTCTCCGAGGCCTTCGAGGGCATCGACTCCACGTTGCTGTTCTCGGCGATGGGCGTCGTCATCGTGATGCTGCTGCTCACCTACCGCAGCCCGACCCTGCTGCTGGTCCCGCTGATCGGTGTGGTCGCCGCGCTGTTCACCGCGCAGGCGCTGGTCTATCTGCTCGCGGAGCACGCGGGACTGACCGTGAACGGGCAGAGCGCGGGCATCCTCACGGTGCTCGTCTTCGGCGCGGGGACGGACTACGCCCTGCTCCTGGTGGCCCGCTACCGGGAGGAGCTGCGCCGCCACGAGGACCGCCACGAGGCCATGGCGCTGGCCCTGCACCGGGCGGGTCCGGCCGTCGTCGCGTCGGGCGCCACCGTCGTCCTGAGCATGCTGGTGCTGCTCGCCGCCGAGATGAACTCGACGCGCGGTCTGGGCCCGGTCGCCGCCGTCGGCGTCGCCGTGGCACTGGTCGCGATGCTGACGCTCTTCCCGGCCCTGCTGGTGATCTGCGGCCGCTGGATCTTCTGGCCGGTGGTCCCGCACTTCGGCTCCGAGGACCCGACCGAGCGCGGTGTCTGGGCACGGATGGGCAACCGCTTCTCACACCGCCCGCGGCTGGTTTGGGTCATCACGGCGGCGGCGCTCGCGCTGCTGTCGCTCGGCCTCGTCCAGCTGCGCGCGGAGGGCATCAGCAACGCCGACTCCTTCACCGACAAACCCGACTCCATCGTCGGCCAGGAGGTGTCCGCGCGCTACTTCCCGGCGGGCAGCGGCGATCCGCTCGTCGTCATCAGCGACCGCGAACAGGCCGAGGTGGTCGGGCGGGCGGTCGCGGACACCCGCGGTGTCGTACCGGAGTCACTGGGCCTGCCGCCCGGCACGAAGGCGGAGTTCGAGGGCAAGGTCCTGTTGGAGGCGACCATGACCGCCCCGGCGGACAGCGAGGCCGCGAAACAGACGGTGGAGCGGGTACGGGACGCCGTGCACGCGGTACCGGACGCGGACGCCCGGGTGGGCGGCGGTACGGCGGCTCTGCTGGACATGGACCGGGCGACGAGCCACGACAACATCCTGATCATCCCGCTGGTGCTGCTCGTGGTTCTGCTGATCCTCTGCGCCCTGCTCCGCGCTTTGATCGCCCCCCTGCTCCTGATCGGCACGGTGGTGCTGTCCTTCGCCGCCGCGCTGGGGATCAGCGCGCTCGCGTTCCGGCACTTCTTCGCCTACGCGGGCGAGTCGACGGACTTCCCGCTGTTCGTCTTCGTCTTCCTGGTGGCGCTGGGCATCGACTACAACATCTTCCTGACCACCCGCATCCGCGAGGAGGCCGCCCGCCAGGGCACACGCCCCGGCGTGGTCACGGGCCTCGCCGCCACCGGCGCGGTCATCACGTCGGCGGGCCTGGTCCTGGCGGGCACGTTCGCCGCCCTGGGGACGCTGCCGATGGTCGCCTTCGCCGAGATCGGTTTCACGGTCGCCCTCGGCGTACTGCTCGACACGTTCATCGTGCGCTCCGTCCTCGTGACGTCCCTGTTCCTGGACGTGGGACCGAAGATCTGGTGGCCGAGCCGGCCGGGCGGCCCGTCGGAGTGACCGAACCGGCCCGGAGCAGCCTCGGTGGAGGCCGGTCCGGCGGGAGTGGGCCGCCGGTCCGGGCCAGCCGGTCCGGGTCAGCCGGTCCGGGCCAGCCGGTCCGGGCCAGCCGGTCCGGGTCAGCCGGTGCGGCGGATCAACGCCAGATACATGGCGTCCGTCCCGTGCACATGCGGCCACAGCTGGACGTCCGGGCCCTCACCCAGGGCCGGGACGTCCGGGAAGAGCGGGCGGGCGTCGATGAGCTCGGCGTCCTTCTCCTTGAGTACGTCGTTGACCACGGCCCGGGTCTCGGCGAGGTGCGGCGAGCAGGTGGCGTACCCGACGACACCGCCGATCCGCACCGAGTCCAGAGCGGTGCGCAACAGCCCACGCTGCAGCGGCGCGAACCCGTCCAGGTCCGCGGGCCGGCGCCGCCAGCGGGCCTCGGGCCGCCGCCGCAGGGCGCCGAGCCCCGTGCAGGGCACGTCCATCAGTACGCGGTCGAAGGTCCCCGGGCGCCACGGCGGGCGGGTCCCGTCCGCGGCGACGACCTGGTACGGCCCGGGGTTTCCGGCGAGTGCCTTCGCGACCAGTTTGGCCCGGTGCGGCTGCTTCTCGGAGGCGAGCAGCACGGCCCCTCGCTCGGCGGCGAGCCCGGCGAGCATGGCCGCCTTGCCGCCCGGTCCCGCGCATCCGTCGAGCCATGCCCTGTCGGGTCCGTCGAGGGGCGCGTTCGCGAGAGCGATCGCCACAAGCTGGCTGCCCTCGTCCTGGACGCCGGCCCGTCCTTCGCGTACGGCGTCGATGGCGCCCGGCTCCCCGCCCTCGGACAGCCGCACCGCGTACGGCGACCAGCGCCCCGGCAGCGCGGTCTCCTCGTCGAGCTCGCCGAGGATGTCGGCGGCGGTCGCGCGGCCGGGCCTGGCGACCAGGGTGACCTCGGGCCGTTCGTTGTCGGCCTCCAGCAGATCCTCGATACCTGCGCGCCCGCCGCCCAGCGAGTCCCACAGGGCCGAGACGATCCACCGCGGATGCGAGTGCACGACCGCGAGATGGTCCTCGGCGTCCTCCTCGTAGGGCGGTGCGACCTGCTCGATCCAGGCGTCCAGCTCCTGCCGGGAGATCTTGCGGAGCACGGCGTTGACGAACTTCGCCCGCCCGTCGCCGAGCACGATCCGCGCGAGGTCGACGGTCGCGGACACGGCGGCATGCGTCGGGATACGCGTCCCGAGCAATTGATGCGCGCCCAGGTTCAGCACGTCCAGGACCGGCGGGTCGACCTCGCGCAGCGGCCGGTCGACGCACGCGGCGATGACGGCGTCGTACGTCCCCTGCCTGCGCAGTGTCCCGTACACCAGCTCCGTCGCCAGTGCCGCGTCCCGCCCGTCGAAGTCGCCCTGCTCCCGCGCCTTCCGCAGGAGGGGCGGCAGCACGAGATTCGCATACGCGTCCCTCTCGTCCACCGCCCGCAGAGCATCGAAGGCAAGCATCCGCACGGGGTCCTTCTTAGGACGGCGATAGGGCTTGCCCTGCTGACGGGGCCGACGAGTCTGCTCACTCACGAAAAAGGTGCTCCGGCTCAGTGGAAGAGATACCCCCACAGCGTACGCCGCCCCTTCAGGGGCACGGAGAACCGCACACCTCCAGGCCTTCTCGGGGGCACGGGGGACTGCGCGACGCGCGGACGAGCGGGGCCGCACCCACAGACACGGGTTCCGGCACCTCCCTCAGGGGCGCGGGGAACTGCGCGACTCCCACAGCAGCAGAGCCCCACACCCCCAGGCACGCGCGGCTAGCGCCCCACCACCTCGCCGGAGGCGATCCGAACCCCCCGGGCCCAGTCCGCCGCCCGCATCGGCTTCTTGCCCTGCGCCTGCACCCACAACAACTCGACTGCGTACGACCCCGTACCCACGTACACGTTGTTCTTCCCGACCGCCAACGCCCCCGGCGCCAGATCCGTCCGCTCGGGAACCGGCACGACCTGGATCAGCTTCAGCCGCTCCCCGCGGAAGACGGTCCACGAACCGGGCGAGGGCGTGCAGCCCCGTACGACCCGGTCGACCCGGAGCGCGGGCGCGGCCCAGTCCACATGCGCGTCCTCGACGCTGATCTTCGGAGCCAGGGTGACACCGTCGGCAGGCTGCGGCACGGCCTTCAGGGTGCCGTCCTCGATTCCGTCCATGGTCGCCGCGAGCAGCCCGGACCCGGCGAAGGCGAGCCGCGTCAGCAGATCACCGCTCGTGTCGGTGGGCCGCACCTCCTCGGTGACGGTCCCGTACACCGGCCCGGAGTCGAGTCCTTCCTCGATGAGGAAGGTGGACGCCCCGGTGATCTCGTCACCGGCCATGACGGCGTGCTGCACGGGCGCCGCCCCACGCCAGGCGGGCAGCAGCGAGAAGTGCAGGTTGACCCAGCCGTGGGCGGGGATGTCGAGCGCGACCCGGGGCAGCAGCGCGCCGTAGGCCACGACGGGGCAGCAGTCGGGAGCGATCTCCCTCAGCCGCGCCAGGAAGTCCTCGTCCCGGGGCCGGACCGGCTTGAGCACCTCGATCCCGGCCTCCTCGGCGCGCTGGGCGACGGGACTCGCGACAAGCCTGCGCCCCCGTCCGGCCGGCGCGTCGGGCCGCGTGACGACGGCGGCGACCTCGTGCCGCCCGGAGGCGATCAGGGCGTCCAGAGCGGGAACGGCGACCTCGGGGGTACCGGCGAAGACGAGCTTCATGGGTGGCAGTCGGCCTCTCGGGCGAATTCACAACGGGCAGCGCACCAGTCTATGGCGAGCGGTCCCGGGACCGCTCGCATCACAGACCCGGGGCTCCGCTCCCCGGACCCCCGGTGCGCGGTTCCCCGCGCCCCTGAAGGGGCGCAGCCCTCGCTTTCAGGGGCGCGGGGGAACTTGCGCGACAAGCCCTTGCCGGCCCCGCAGCCGAAGCTCTCCCAGCCCGCGACGACGCCAGCGCTCACCCGACCGCCGGGGGCGTACGCATATGTCTCCACGCCCCTGATGCGTGACCACTCACCTGGAAACGCGTTGGTCAAGAAAGAGTTGACCAAAACGGGCCGCAATCGCGGCCCGGTCCTTTTCAACGCCGGTTCGAGAGGCTTGTTCATGGCCGACCACGCAACCCACGACGCCCAGGCTCGGGCCAGCCTGCACTTGCTGGTGCGGGACATCGAGCGGGTCCGCCGGCAGGTGGACGCACTGCGCACGCTGACAGCCCAGCTGGGCAACGTCTACCGTCCGCGCCGCTCCGGCCCCTCCACGGGCTTCGTCGTCTACGGACGCGCTCCCGCTCCGACCGTCCGCCTCGCCCAGGAGCTGCGGGACAGCGTCGAGACCCTGGTCACGGCCGCCGTGGACTTCGACCGCTCGCTGGGTTTCTCGTGGGACGCGGTGGGCTCGGCTCTCGGAGTCACCAAACAGGCGGTGCACCGCCGTTACGGCGCCCGCCGAGCGACGGCCCAGGCCGCCGCGGAGGCCGAGCGCGCGACCGAGTCGTCGGGAGCCCGCACGGTCGGCGTGAACACCGGCATCCCCACGGTCCCGGCCGCCCGTTCCATGCCGATGCCCGTACCCATGCCGATGCCCATGCCGACCCAGCCGACGGCAGGCAGCCCCACCCTCCGCGAGGAGGTCAGGCCGAACGCGTTCCCCGGCCCGCGCAACGGCTGACGCCCTCACCGGCCGCCCCCGAAGCGGTCCCCTGCCCGCTTCCGAAGTCTGCCCCCGAAATACTTCGGGGGCAGACGCGTATCCGCCCGTCCCCGCTATCCCCGCTGCCCTTGTCATCCCCGCCTTTGCGCAGGTCACCCGATATCAAGCGGATCGATCCTGATCCACACCGCTTCGCTCCCGCCGCCGCCCCGGCTGCCCCCGCCGCCTCCGCTCCCTCCCCGAGCACTCCCCCCACGAGCCATCCGGGCAGCCTGCGCATGCTTCAGCGCGGACGCCAGGGCCGCTCCCTTCCCCGGCGGCACCCGGATCAGCGCCCGCTCCCACTGCTCGCCCGTGGGCGGCGCCCCCACCCGGCGCGGCCGCCCCGGGTCCGTCGGAGCGACCGGCACAGGTCCCAGCAGCTCGGCCTCGCCGGGCAGTTCGACCGTGGCGAGGAAAGCGGCCAGCGCCTCCGCGGTCCCGGACACGGACGCCATCCGCGACACCGGCGGGAACCCCAGCTCGGACCGCTCGGCCAGCTCACGCACCGCGTGCCCGACCGGATCCCAGCGCACCAGCGCCTGCACGGGCCGCAGCGTCGGCTCGGCCACGACCACCACGGTCCCGCCGTCCGGCTGCCCCCGAACCAGCGCCGCCGCGTCGATCCACCGCCGCAGCGCCTCCTCGCCGGCCCGCAGATCCGGCCGCCCGAGCATCGCCCAGCCGTCGAGCAGCAGCGCCGCCGCGTAGCCGCCCTCGGCCACCGGCTCCGCGCCCGGCGTACTGACGACGAGCGCGGGCGACCCCGGCACCGTGTCCAGCACCTGTTCCCGGCCGGAGGTCCGCACGGGGACGGCCGGGAACGCGCGCCCCAGCTCCTCGGCGGTCCGCCGCGCCCCCACGACCTGCGCCCGCAGCCGGAACCCGCCGCACTCGGGACAGTGCCAACCGCCTTCCTCCCGGCCGCACCACCCGCACTGCAGGCCTCCGGCGTCCTGGCCCTCCAACGGCCCGGCACAGTGCCGGCACCGCGCGGGCGCCCGGCACCGCGCACAGGCCATACGGGGTACGTAGCCCCGGCGCGGAACCTGTACCAGTACGGGTCCCGTCCTCAGCCCTTCCCGGACCGCCTGCCAGGCGAGGGTCGGCAACCGCGCGGCCCGTGCCGCCTCGTCACGCGCGAGGTCCTGGTCCCCGACCGTCCGTACGAGCGGAGCCGCCGCGCGTACCTGTTTCCGCTCGGCGACGATCGGAGTCGCCCAGCCGGTCTCGACGAGCTGTGCGGCCTCGACGGTGCAGCTCCAACTCCCCAGCAGAAAAGCGCACTTGTCGTGGGCGGCCCGCAGCAGCAGCACCTCGCGGGCATGCGGCTGCGGGGCGTGCGGTTCGCTGTGGCTGCCGTCCCCGTCGTCCCAGACGGCCACCAGCCCCAGGTCCCGGACGGGGGCGAACATGGCGGCCCTGGTCCCCACCACGGCCCGTACGGACCCGCGCCGCACGGCCAGCCACTGCCGGTACCGCTTCTCGGGGCCGGCCTCGGCGGTGAGCACGGCGTGCCGCCCCTCCCCCAGCACCGCGGCGAGCGCCGCGTCCACCCGGCTGACGGCCCGGCCGTCGGGCACGACGACGAGCGCGCCGCGCCCCGAGGCGAGCGTCGCCGCCACGGCCCGCGCCAGCTCCTCGGCCCAGCCGGGCCCCGGCAGCGCGTTCCACACGGCCCGGGGCGTCCCGCCGCCCGCGAGCGACTCGATGAAGGCGGACCCTCTCGGGTACCTGGCCCAGGACCCCACCGCCGGTACCCCCGGCACGGGCAGCGGCTCGGGCGACGGCTTCCCCTCGGCACGGGCGTTGCGTGGCGGGATCGCCAGTTGCAGTACATCGGCCAGGCTTCCGGCGTACCGGTCGGCGACGGCGCGCGCGAGGCCGAGCGACTCCTCGCTCAACACGATCTCGGGCGACACGACTTGGGCGAGGGCCGCCAGGGGCCCCGAGTAGTCGGACTCGGCGAGCCGCTCGACGAGAAATCCGTCGATCAGCCCGCCGCCCTCGCGCCGCCCCTCCCGCACCCGGTGCCGTCCGGCCCCGAACCGCACGCGCACCCGCACCCCGGGCTGGGCGTCGGCGTCCAGTTCCTCGGGTACGGCGTAGTCGAAGTAGCGGTCGAGATGCAGCACGCCCTTGTCCACGAGCACCCGCGCGACGGGCAGGTGCCCGGCGACCGCGGCCCCCCGCCAGGTCCGCGGCTTGGCCCGCGGCGCCTTGCGCACGGCATCCCGGATCAACGCGAGCTGCTCGGGCGGCGCCCCGTCGGCCCCGCCACCCGTCTGCCCGTCGTCGCTGCTCACAGCAGCATTCCTACCAGACCGCACTGACACCACCGCCCGCCCGGGACCGGCCCGGCCACGGATCACGATCACCGCCGAAGCGATGGCCGATATCGCTTTCTCGACACATCGCTCAAGCTTCGGCCCGGTGCAACCGGTCACGGACGACGAGGGGGCCAGTGACGCCACGCGCTCCCCGGAGGAACCACCGGCAGAGCCCGAGCCGTGAAACACCGAGGCCCGGCACCCCAAGGCGGGGGTGCCGGGCTAGGTGTGAACTCGTCAGCAGAGGGGCTGGACCTCCGCCGAGAGCACGAGGGCACGAGAGCGCCAGAGCAGGAGGCTAGAGCCCCGCCGCCTTCCGCAGTGCGTCCACCCGGTCCGTCCTCTCCCAGGTGAACTCGGGCAGCGCGCGCCCGAAGTGGCCGTACGCGGCGGTCTGCGCGTAGATCGGCCGCAGCAGGTCGAGATCGCGGATGATCGCGGCCGGGCGGAGGTCGAAGACCTCGGAGATGGCCGTCTCGATCTTCTCCGCGTCGACCTTGGCGGTGCCGAAGGTCTCGACGAAGAGGCCGACGGGCTCGGCCTTGCCGATCGCGTAGGCGACCTGTACCTCGCAGCGGGAGGCGAGGCCCGCCGCGACGACGTTCTTGGCGACCCACCGCATGGCGTACGCGGCGGAGCGGTCGACCTTGGACGGGTCCTTGCCGGAGAACGCGCCGCCACCGTGGCGGGCCATACCGCCGTAGGTGTCGATGATGATCTTGCGGCCGGTCAGGCCGGCGTCACCCATCGGGCCGCCGATCTCGAAGCGGCCGGTCGGGTTGACCAGCAGCCGGTAGCCCTCGGTCTCCAGCTTGATGCCGTCGTCCAGGAGCGCCTTCAGCTCGGGCTCCACCACGAACTCGCGGATGTCGGGCGCGAGCAGCGAGTCCAGGTCGATGTCCGACGCGTGCTGCGAGGAGACGACGACCGTGTCCAGGCGGACCGCCTTGTCGCCGTCGTACTCGATGGTGACCTGGGTCTTGCCGTCGGGGCGCAGGTACGGGATCGTGCCGTTCTTGCGGACCTCGGAGAGGCGGCGCGCGAGGCGGTGCGCGAGGTGGATCGGGAGCGGCATGAGCTCCGGGGTCTCGTCCGTCGCGTAGCCGAACATCAGCCCCTGGTCGCCGGCGCCCTGCTTGTCGAGCTCGTCCTCTTCGTCACCCGCCGCGGTACCCGCGACCCGCTTCTCGTACGCGGTGTCGACGCCCTGCGCGATGTCCGGGGACTGGGAGCCGATCGACACGGACACGCCACAGGACGCGCCGTCGAAGCCCTTCTTCGAGGAGTCGTAGCCGATTTCGAGGATCTTGTCGCGCACGAGCTGCGCGATCGGCGCATAGGCCTTGGTCGTGACCTCGCCGGCCACATGTACGAGGCCGGTCGTGATCAGCGTCTCGACGGCGACCCGGGACAGCGGGTCCTCACGCAGAAGCGCATCGAGGATGGTGTCGCTGATCTGGTCAGCGATCTTGTCGGGGTGACCCTCGGTCACGGACTCCGAGGTGAACAGGCGACGGGACACAACGCTCCCTGTGGTTGCAGCGGCTGCTGGCTGATCATTGGCGGACGGCCGGGAGCTGCGCCCGGCATCGTCCGAGAACAGTTTATCGGTCGCACTCCGTCGCGGGGCCACTGTCTCGCCTCTCGGAAGCGCTGTGACCTGCGGCACGGGCATTCTGCGTCACGAACGACCGTCTCCGCCAGGTTCCCACACCCTTGTGCGCCGGTGAAAAGTAGTGTCCGGGTGCGACGGACGGGGTGTTGTGGAGCGGTTGGGGCGTTCACACCAGTCGGCGCGCCACGAGATCCCACACAGTCTCGGCCAGTGCTTCCTTGGGCCCGTACGGCACGGGGGTCTCGCTTCCGTCGGCGCCCAGCACGACCGCCTCGTTCTCCTCGGAGCCGAAGGTCTTGCGCTCTCCGACCTCGTTGACGACGAGGAGGTCACAACCCTTGCGCAGGAGCTTCGTCCGGCCGTTGGCCAGCACGTCGTCCGTCTCGGCGGCGAAACCGACGACGACCTGACCCGGCCGGGCACGGTCAGCCGAGATCTCCGCGAGGATGTCCGGATTACGAACGAGAACGATCGGCTCCGGTTCCTGGCCGTCCTTCTTCTTGATTTTTCCCGACGCGTATGCCGCGGGCCGGAAGTCCGCCACCGCCGCCGCCATCACCACGGCGTCGGCGTCCGGCGCGGCCTTGAGCACGGCCTCGCGGAGCTGCACGGCCGTCCCGACCTGGATGACGTCGACGCCCGCCGGGTCCGGCATCGCGGTGTTCGCGGCGATCAGGGTGACCCGGGCGCCCCGGGCGGCGGCGGTGCGCGCGAGGGCGTACCCCTGCTTCCCGGAGGAACGGTTGCCGAGGAAGCGGACCGGGTCGAGCGGCTCGCGCGTGCCGCCCGCGCTGACGAGGACGTGCCGGCCGGCGAGGTCGGGTCCTGCCGCTCCCCGGGCGAGCACCCGGCGGCAGGTCTCGAAGATCTCGGTGGGGTCGGGCAGCCGCCCCTTGCCGGTGTCGACGCCGGTCAGCCGGCCCACGGCGGGTTCGATGACGACGGCACCCCGGCGGCGCAAAGTCGCCACGTTCTCCTGGGTGGCCGGGTGTTCCCACATCTCGGTGTGCATGGCGGGCGCGAAGACGACCGGACAGCGGGCGGTGAGCAGGGTGTTCGTGAGGAGGTCGTCGGCCAGGCCGTGCGCCGCCCTCGCCAGCAGGTCCGCGGTGGCGGGGGCGACGACGACCAGGTCGGCCCCCTGGCCGATCCGCACGTGCGGCACCTCGTGGACGTCCGACCAGACCTCGGTCGAGACGGGGTGTCCGGACAGGGCGGACCAGGTCGCGGCGCCGACGAAGTGCAGCGCGGACCCGGTCGGCACGACGCGCACGTCGTGTCCCGACTCGGTCAGTCGGCGCAGCAGCTCGCACGCCTTGTAGGCGGCGATGCCACCACTGACCCCCAGCACGACCTTCGGCTTGTCCACGTCTCTCCCCGGACCTCGGAAAACGTACGTACGTCCCCATCACACACCACAGGCCCGGCAGGGGCGCTGCCGGGCCTGTGGATAAACGAACTGCAAGCAGAAAATACTACTGAGCCGGGCCCTCGATGGCTTCCGACGTCAGCAGACCCGCGTTGATCTCCCGGAGGGCGATCGACAGCGGCTTCTCGTGGACGTGGGTGTCCACGAGGGGACCGACGTACTCAAGGAGGCCCTCGCCGAGCTGCGAGTAGTACGCGTTGATCTGGCGGGCACGCTTGGCCGCGTAGATCACCAGGCTGTACTTCGAGTCGGTTGCCTCAAGGAGCTCGTCGATCGGAGGGTTGATGATGCCCTCGGGCGCGGTGATGGAAGAGGACACGCTCTGCCTTCCGAAAGGTGGAAATCGACCTTGCAGGTGATCCTGAAAGATCAAACAACTTCCACCAAGGCTAGCAGCTCGCGCGCCACATCCTCGACGGAGGTGTTGACCAGGGTCGTATCGAACTCCGGCTCGGCCGCCAGCTCGGTCTTGGCGGCGGCCAGCCGGCGCTCGATCACTTCGGGCGGCTCGGTCCCCCGCCCGGTGAGCCGGCGCACCAGCTCCTCCCAGGAAGGAGGAGCCAGGAACACCAGCAGGGCGTCGGACATGGACTCGCGGACCTGCCGGGCACCCTGGAGATCGATCTCCAGGAGGACCGACTCACCCGACTCCAGGCGTTCGAGCACGGCATCGCGGGGCGTCCCGTAGCGGTTGCCCGCGAACTCCGCCCATTCGAGGAGCTCGCCGTTGGCGATCAGCTTGTCCATCTCCTCGTCACTGACGAAGAAGTAGTGGACACCGTGCTTCTCGCCGGGGCGCGGCCTGCGGGTCGTCGCCGACACCGAGAGCCAGACCTCGGGGTGTTTCTTGCGCATATGAGCGACGACCGTGCTCTTGCCGACCCCTGAGGGGCCGGAGAGCACGGTCAGCCGCGGACGTACGTCCGGGGGTACGGGGGTCGTCCCCCGGGGTGTTGCAGCCATGCGGTGATTATCCAGGTTCTCAGGGGTGCCTGAGAACGTCAGGCCGCACCGCCGCCGAACTCGCGCTCCAAGGAGGCGATCTGATTGGAGCCAAGACCTCGCACACGGCGGCTCTCGGAGATCCCGAGCCGTTCCATGATCTGCTTGGCGCGGACCTTGCCCACGCCCGGCAGGGACTCAAGGAGAGCGGAGACCTTCATCTTTCCGATGACGTCGTTCTCCTGACCCTGCTTGATGACCTCGTGGAGCGAGGCGCCGGAGTGCTTGAGTCGATTCTTGACCTCGGCCCGCTCCCGGCGAGCCGCGGCGGCCTTTTCGAGCGCGGCTGCGCGCTGTTCAGGGGTAAGGGGCGGAAGAGCCACGCCTACGTCACCTCGGATGTCGAACTGTCGGATACGGACCGGTGAGGGGCCTGGTCGCCCCACACCTGGCGAGCAACGAGCAACACTTCTGCCCGTTGACTCTGGTCGGAGACTAGCGGGCAAGTCCGCCGGAGTCAGCGAGAACAGAGGAAAAGTCCTGGTCAGCCTCTATCGAGTCCGACATTTACGACAAAACTCCCCGGATTTGAGCATGAATTCAGACGCGGGACGTCCGGAAGACGCGCGCCGAAGCCCTCAAGCCGCCTCCAGCGCCGCCCTGATCTCCTCCGCGAAGCGGTCCGACGACGCGCGTAGCGCGCCGATGTCGGGTCCGTGACGCAGAACACCCCGGCTGACGTTCGGCACCACCTGGCGCACCGCCGCTCCGAAGACCCGCGGAAGATCGGCCGGGGTCGCGCCCTGGGCGCCGATGCCGGGGGCGAGGAGCGGGCCGTTGATGGCGAGGTCGTACGAGGAGAGATCGCCGAGCGTGGCGCCGACGACCGCCCCGAAGGAGCCCATCGGGGTCTGTCCCGCGTTCTCCTCGGCGAGGTGCGCCAGCATGGTCGCCCCCACGTTCCGCAGGGCCGTGGGGCTACGGCTGGGCCGTACCGCGTGCTGCACCTCGGCGCCCTCCGGGTTGGAGGTCAGGGCGAGCACGAACAGCCCCGAGCCGCTCTCCCGGGCGAGTTCGACCGCCGGCTTCAGCGACCCGTAGCCGAGGTAGGGCGAGACCGTCAGCGCGTCGGAGAACAGCGGTGAGCCCTTCTCCAGGAAGGCGGAGGCGTACGCCGCCATGGTCGAGCCGATGTCACCGCGCTTGGCGTCCATGACGACCAGCGCCCCGGCCGCACGCGCCTCCTCGACGGACTTCTCCAGGACGGCGACGCCGCGCGACCCGAAGCGCTCGAAGAACGCGCTCTGCGGCTTCAGTACGGCGACCCGGCCCGCCAGCGCCTCGACGACGGTGCGGCTGAAGCGCTCCAGGCCCCCGATGTCGTCGTTCAGGCCCCAGTCGGCGAGCAGGGAGGCGTGCGGGTCGATGCCGACGCACAGAGGGCCCCGCTCGTCCATGGCGCGCCGCAGTCGGGCACCGAAGGGTTCCAGGCTCATACCGTGCTCCTCGTGTTCCTCACGTCGGCGCCGACCGCGTCGGCGAGGGTGGCGTACGGGCTCGTGCGGAGGCGTGCGGCGAGGCCCTTGTGGATGCCGCGGGCCCAGAAGGGGCCCTCGTAGACGAAGGCGCTGTAGCCCTGGACCAGCGTGGCGCCCGCCAGGACGCGCTGCCAGGCGTCCTCGGCGTTCTCCACGCCGCCGACGCCCACGAGGGTGATCCGGTCCCCCACGCGCGCGTAGAGGCGGCGCAGCACCTCCAGGGAGCGTGCCTTGAGCGGTGCGCCGGAGAGCCCGCCGGTCTCCGCGACGAGGGAGGCGTCGGACCGCAGTCCCAGTTCCTCGCGCGCGACGGTGGTGTTGGTGGCGATGATCCCGTCCAGGCCCAGCTCGACCGCGAGGTCGGCGACGGCGTCGATGTCCTCGTCGGCGAGGTCCGGCGCGATCTTCACGAGCAGCGGCACGCGGCGCGCGGTGACGATCCGGTCGGCGGCCTCGCGGACGGCGGTGAGCAGGGGGCGCAGCGACTCGGTCGCCTGGAGGTTGCGCAGTCCGGGCGTGTTCGGCGAGCTGACGTTGACCACGAGGTAGTCGGCGTACGGGGCCAGCCGCTCGGCGGACTTCACGTAGTCGGCGGCGGCCTCCTCCTCGGGGACGACCTTGGTCTTGCCGATGTTGACGCCCACAACGGTCCTGAAGACGGGCGTACGGGCCCTCAGACGCTCCGCCACGGCCGTGGAACCCTCGTTGTTGAATCCCATGCGGTTGATGAGCGCGCGGTCCGGCACGAGGCGGAACAGCCGCTTCCTGGGGTTGCCGGTCTGCGCCTCCCCCGTGACCGTGCCGATCTCGACGTGGTCGAAGCCGAGCATCGACAGGCCGTCGATCGCGACCGCGTTCTTGTCGAAGCCCGCCGCGAGCCCGAACGGGCCGTGCATCCGCAGCCCGAACGCCTCGGTCCGCAGCTCCTCGTACCGGGGCGCGAGCACGGCGGCGACGAAGGTCCGCAGGACGGGAACGCGGACGGCCGCCCGGATCCAGCGGAAGGCGAGGTGATGGGCCTGCTCGGGGTCCATGCGCTGGAACGCGAGCCGGAAGAAGAGCTTGTACATGGTGGGTTTCCTCATCGAGAACCTCGTGAAGAGGGGGACACCGTTTCCGGTGTCCCCCTCTCTCCCAACTGCTAGTCGCGGGCCGCGGTCAGATGCTCCGCGTGTTCCTGCAGGGACCGCACGCCCACGTCTCCGCGGGTGAGCGCGTCGATGCCCTGGACGGCCGCGGCGAGCGCCTGGACGGTCGTCAGACAGGGCACGGAACGGGCCACGGCGGCCGTACGGATGTCGTAGCCGTCGAGGCGGCCCCCGGTGCCGTACGGCGTGTTGACGATGAGGTCGACCCCGCCCTCGTGGATGAGCTGGACGATCGTCTTCTCGCCGTTCGGGCCCTCGCCCTCGGACTGCTTGCGCACGACCGTGGCGTTGATGCCGTTGCGCCTGAGCACCTCGGCCGTGCCGGACGTGGCGAGCAGTTCGAAGCCGTGGGCGACGAGTTCACGCGCCGGGAAGATCATCGAGCGCTTGTCGCGGTTGGCGACGGAGATGAAGGCGCGGCCCTTGGTCGGCAGCGGACCGTACGCGCCCGCCTGGGACTTCGCGTACGCCGTGCCGAACATCGAGTCGATGCCCATGACCTCGCCGGTGGAGCGCATCTCCGGGCCGAGGATGGTGTCGACACCGCGGCCGTGGATGTCGCGGAAGCGCGACCACGGCATGACGGCCTCCTTGACGGAGATCGGCGCGTCCAGCGGCAGTTCACCGCCGTCGCCGACGGCCGGCAGCAGCCCCTCGGCGCGCAGTTCGGCGACGGTCGCGCCCAGCGAGATCCGGGCGGCGGCCTTGGCGAGCGGCACCGCGGTCGCCTTCGAGGTGAAGGGGACCGTGCGCGACGCGCGCGGATTGGCCTCCAGGACGTACAGGATGTCGCCGGCCAGCGCGAACTGGATGTTGATCAGTCCGCGTACGCCGACGCCCTTGGCGATGGCCTCGGTCGAGGCGCGCAGCCGCTTGATGTCGAAACCGCCGAGCGTGATCGGGGGCAGGGCGCACGCCGAGTCGCCGGAGTGGATGCCGGCCTCCTCGATGTGCTCCATGACGCCGCCGAGGTACAGCTCGTGGCCGTCGTAGAGGGCGTCCACGTCGATCTCGATCGCGTCGTCCAGGAAGCGGTCGACCAGGACCGGCCGGGAGGGGCTGATCTCGGTGGACTCCTCGATGTACGAGGCCAGCCGCGTCTCGTCGTACACGATCTCCATGCCGCGTCCGCCGAGGACGTACGACGGCCGGACGAGGACGGGGTAGCCGATCTCGTCCGCGATGGCCTTGGCGCCGGTGAAGGTGGTGGCGGTGCCGTGCTTCGGTGCGGGCAGTCCGGCCTCCGCGAGCACCCGGCCGAAGGCGCCGCGGTCCTCGGCGGCGTGGATGGCCTCGGGCGGGGTGCCCACGATCGGGACGCCGTTGTCCTTGAGCGCCTGCGACAGGCCGAGCGGGGTCTGGCCGCCGAGCTGGACGATCACGCCCGCGACCGGTCCGGCCAGCGTCTCGGCGTGGACGATCTCCAGTACGTCCTCCAGCGTGAGCGGCTCGAAATACAGCCGGTCGGAGGTGTCGTAGTCCGTGGAGACGGTCTCGGGGTTGCAGTTGACCATCACGGTCTCGTAGCCGGCGTCGCTCAGCGCGAAGGAGGCGTGGACACAGGAGTAGTCGAACTCGATGCCCTGGCCGATGCGGTTCGGACCGGAGCCGAGGATGATCACCGCGGCCTTCTCGCGCGGGGCGACCTCGGTCTCCTCGTCGTACGAGGAGTAGAAGTACGGCGTCTTCGCGGCGAACTCGGCGGCGCAGGTGTCGACCGTCTTGTAGACCGGGCGCACGCCCAGCGCGTGCCGCACCTCGCGCACCACGTCCTCGCGCAGCCCGCGGATCTCACCGATCTGGACGTCGGAGAAGCCGTGCCGCTTGGCCTCGGCGAGCAGCGAGGGCTCCAGCTTGTCGGCGGCGGCCAGCTCGTCCGCGATCTCCTTGATCAGGAACAGCTGGTCCACGAACCAGGGGTCGATCCTGGTCGCGTCGAAGACCTCCTCGGGCGTGGCGCCCGCACGGATGGCCTGCATGACGGTGTTGATGCGCCCGTCGGTGGGCCGGGCGGCCTCTTCCAGAAGAAGAGCCTTGTCGCCGGGCTCGCCGACGAACGTGAACTGGCTGCCCTTCTTCTCCAGGGACCGCAGCGCCTTCTGGAGCGCCTCGGTGAAGTTCCGGCCGATCGCCATGGCCTCGCCGACCGACTTCATGGTCGTGGTCAGCGTGGAGTCGGCGGACGGGAACTTCTCGAAGGCGAACCGGGGTGCCTTGACGACCACGTAGTCGAGGGTCGGCTCGAAGGACGCCGGGGTCTTCTCGGTGATGTCGTTCGGGATCTCGTCGAGCGTGTAGCCGACGGCCAGCTTGGCGGCGATCTTGGCGATCGGGAAGCCGGTGGCCTTCGACGCGAGGGCCGAGGAGCGCGAGACGCGCGGGTTCATCTCGATGACGATGATGCGGCCGTCGTCGGGGTTGACCGCGAACTGGATGTTGCAGCCGCCGGTGTCGACGCCGACCTCACGGATGATCGCGATGCCGATGTCCCGCAGGCGCTGGTACTCGCGGTCGGTCAGTGTCATCGAGGGCGCGACGGTGATCGAGTCGCCGGTGTGGACGCCCATCGGGTCGAAGTTCTCGATGGAGCAGACGACCACGACGTTGTCGTTCCTGTCGCGCATCAGCTCCAGCTCGTACTCCTTCCAGCCGAGGATGGACTCCTCCAGGAGCACCTCGGTGGTCGGGGAGAGCATGAGGCCCTGTCCGGCGATGCGGCGCAGCTCCTCCTCGTCGTGGGCGAAGCCGGAGCCGGCGCCGCCCATGGTGAAGGAGGGGCGCACGACGACGGGGTAGCCGCCGAGCGTGTCGACACCGCCCAGCACGTCGTCCATGGAGTGGCAGATGACCGAGCGGGCGGACTCACCGTGTCCGATCTTCGCGCGGACGGCCTCGACGACGCCCTTGAAGAGTTCGCGGTCCTCGCCCTTGTTGATCGCCTCGACGTTGGCGCCGATCAGCTCGACGCCGTACTTCTCCAGCACCCCCTGCTCGTGCATGGAGATCGCGGTGTTGAGGGCCGTCTGGCCGCCCAGCGTCGGCAGCAGCGTGTCGGGCCGCTCCTTGGCGATGATCTTCTCGACGAACTCCGGGGTGATCGGCTCGACGTACGTGGCGTCGGCGATCTCCGGGTCGGTCATGATCGTCGCCGGGTTGGAGTTGACCAGGATGACGCGCAGGCCCTCGGCCTTGAGGACGCGGCAGGCCTGGGTGCCGGAGTAGTCGAACTCGGCGGCCTGGCCGATGACGATCGGGCCGGAGCCGATGACCAGGACGGACTGGATATCGGAGCGCTTAGGCACGCTGGCCCTCCATCTGGACTGTGTTCATCAAAGACGTGAAGCGGTCGAACAGGTAGGCGGCGTCGTGCGGGCCCGCAGCCGCTTCCGGGTGGTACTGGACGCTGAAAGCGGGCTGGTCGAGCAGTTGGAGGCCCTCTACGACCTGGTCGTTCAGGCAGACGTGGCTGACCTCGGCCCGCCCGTAGGGGGTCTCGGAGACCTTGTCGAGCGGCGCGTCGACGGCGAAGCCGTGGTTGTGCGCGGTGACCTCGACCTTGCCGGTCGTACGGTCCTGCACGGGCTGGTTGATGCCCCGGTGCCCGTACTTGAGCTTGTAGGTGCCGAAGCCGAGGGCGCGGCCGAGGATCTGGTTGCCGAAGCAGATGCCGAACAGCGGCGTCCCGCGTTCCAGCACGGCACGCATCAGGGCGACCGGGTGGTCGGCCTGCTCCGGGTCGCCGGGGCCGTTCGAGAAGAACACGCCGTCGGGGGCGACCGCGTAGATCTCCTCCACGGTCGCGGTGGCGGGCAGCACGTGCACCTCGATGCCGCGCTCGGCCATGCGGTGCGGGGTCATGCCCTTGATGCCGAGGTCCACGGCGGCCACGGTGAACTTCTTCTCACCGACGGCCGGGACGACGTACGACTCCTTGGTGGCCACTTCCTCGTAGAGGCTGGCGCCCTTCATCTCTGGGGCCTCGCGCACCTTGTCCAGCATGGTGCCCTCGTCGGACAGCGCGCTGCCGGAGAAGATGCCGACGCGCATCGCGCCGCGTTCGCGCAGATGGCGGGTGAGCGCGCGCGTGTCGATGCCGCTGATGCCCACGACACCCTGCGCGTCGAGCTCCTCGTCCAGCGTGCGCCGGGAGCGCCAGTTGGAGGACACGCGCGCGGGGTCGCGTACGACGTAACCGGAGACCCAGATCTTCTTGGACTCCATGTCCTCGTCGTTGATGCCGGTGTTGCCGATGTGCGGGGAGGTCATCACGACGACCTGGCGGTGGTAGGACGGGTCGGTGAGGGTCTCCTGGTAGCCGGTCATGCCGGTGGAGAACACCGCTTCGCCGAAGGTCACCCCCACGGCCCCGTAGGCACGGCCGCGGAAGGTCCGGCCGTCCTCCAGAACGAGTACGGCGGGAGCCGCCTTCTGCCGCTGCAAGGCGGTTCCCTGGTCGGAGGTGGTCATCGTGCGCCTTCCGTGTCGCTGCTCTGGTCGATGTCGCTGCTCTTGTCGGTCAGGTGGTTCAGGGTGTCGACCCATTCGTTGTGCTCCGCCGCGTGGTCGGAGCGGAACCCGGAGTCGATCAGCTTGTCGCCGTGCTCCCAGGTGACGACGAGCAGGCCGCCCTCGGAGAGGACCTTGCCCGCGATGCCCTTGTCGAGCCGGGCCTCGCGCAGTCGCTCGCGGGGGACGAAGAAGTCGGCCGCGCCGGGGCGTACGACGTCCAGGCCCGCGTCCGTCAGGGTCAGCTCGACCCTGCTGCGGGTGCCCAGACCGTGCGCCACGATGCGGTCGAGCCACTGCCCGGCCGTCGTCGAGCCGTGGTAGCGACCGCTCATGGTCAGTCTGGCCGCACCGGGCTCACTCGGCACGACGGGCAGCTCGGGCAGGTCGCCCTGGAGGGTGCCGCGCCATTTCCAGCCCTCGCGCATCAGCCAGTAGACGAGCGCGATGAACAGGGCGAGGCCGACGAGCCAGCCGACCCTGGCTGCCCAGTCGGTCACTTCCGCGGACTTCTGTTCCGACGCGAGGCCCGTACCGAGGTCCGTGGCGATCTGCGCTGCAAGGGGGGTGAGTGATGTCACGCGAGCTTCCCGTCGACGAGCGTGGCCCTGCCCCGCAGCCACGTGTGCGTGACACGGCCCGGCAGCTCACGACCCTCGTACGGAGTGTTGCGGCTGCGCGAGGCGAAGCCCGCGGGGTCCACCTCACCACGGTATGCGGTGTCGACGAGCGTGAGGTTGGCGGGCTCACCTGCCGAGACGGGGCGGCCGTGGCCCTGCGCCCGGCCGATCTCGGCGGGCTTGAGGGACATGCGGTCGGCGACGCCGGCCCAGTCGAGCAGCCCCGTCTCGACCATCGTCTGCTGGACGACCGAGAGCGCGGTTTCGAGGCCCACCATGCCCATGGCGGCGGCGGCCCACTCGCAGTCCTTGTCCTCGTGCGGGTGCGGGGCGTGGTCGGTGGCGACGATGTCGATCGTGCCGTCGGCGAGCGCCTCGCGCAGGGCCAGCACATCGCGCTCGGTGCGCAGCGGCGGGTTGACCTTGTAGACCGGGTTGTACGAGCGGACCAGCTCGTCGGTGAGAAGCAGGTGGTGCGGGGTGACCTCGGCGGTCACGTCGATGCCGCGGGACTTGGCCCAGCGGACGATCTCGACGGAGCCGGCGGTCGAGAGGTGGCAGATGTGGACGCGGGAGCCGACGTGCTCGGCGAGCAGGACGTCCCGGGCGATGATCGACTCCTCGGCGACCGCGGGCCAGCCGCCGAGTCCCAGCTCCGCGGAGACGACGCCCTCGTTCATCTGGGCGCCCTCGGTGAGGCGGGGCTCCTGGGCGTGCTGGGCGACGACACCGCCGAAGGCCTTCACGTACTCCAGGGCGCGGCGCATGATCACGGCGTCGTCGACGCACTTGCCGTCGTCCGAGAAGACGGTGACGCCCGCGGCGGACTCGTACATGGCGCCCAGCTCGGCGAGCTTCTTTCCCTCCAGGCCGACGGTGACGGCCCCGATGGGCTGTACGTCGCAGTAGCCGTGCTCCCGGCCGAGCCGGTAGACCTGCTCGACGACACCGGCGGTGTCGGCCACGGGGAAGGTGTTGGCCATGGCGAACACGGCGGTGTAGCCGCCGCTCGCTGCGGCGCGGGTGCCGGTCAGGACCGTCTCGGAGTCCTCGCGGCCGGGCTCGCGCAGATGGGTGTGCAGGTCGACGAGTCCCGGCAGGAGCACCTTGCCGTCGGCCTCGACGACCTCCGCGCCCTGTGCCGAGAGCCCCGTGCCGACCTCGGCGATCGTCTCGCCGTCGACAAGCACGTCCTGCGGCTCGCCGCCGAGCACCTTCGCACCACGGATAAGGATCTTGCTCATGTGGCTTACTTCTCCTCGGTACGGGGGTGGGTGGCGGCGGGTTCGTTGCCACCGAGCAGCAGGTACAGGACGGCCATCCGGATCGAGACCCCGTTCGTCACCTGCTCGATCGCGGTGCAGCGCTCCGAGTCGGCGACCTCGGCGGTGATCTCCATGCCGCGGACCATCGGCCCGGGGTGCATCACGATGGCGTGCCCGGGCATCTTCGCCATGCGGTCGCCGTCGAGGCCGTAGCGCCGCGAGTACTCGCGCTCGGTCGGGAAGAACGCCGCGTTCATCCGCTCGCGCTGCACACGCAGCAGCATCACGGCGTCGGACTTGGACAGCGTCCGGTCGAGGTCGTACGAGACCTCGCAGGGCCAGGACTCGACTCCGACCGGCACCAGCGTGGGCGGGGCGACGAGGGTGACCTCGGCGCCGAGGGTGTGCAGCAGGTCGACGTTCGAGCGGGCGACGCGGCTGTGCAGGATGTCACCGACGAGCGTGATGCGCTTGCCGGAAAGGTCCTGGCCGAGGCCCGTGTCCCGGCCGACGAGCCGGCGCCGCATGGTGAAGGCGTCGAGCAGGGCCTGGGTGGGGTGCTGGTGGGTGCCGTCGCCCGCGTTGATGACGGCGGCGTCGATCCAGCCGGAGGTCGCGAGGCGGTACGGGGCTCCGGAAGCGCCGTGCCGGATGACGACGGCGTCGACGCCCATCGCCTCCAGGGTCTGGGCGGTGTCCTTGAGGGACTCGCCCTTGGAGACGCTGGAGCCCTTGGCGGTGAAGTTGATGACGTCCGCGGACAGCCGCTTCTCGGCGGCCTCGAAGGAGATCCTGGTCCGGGTGGAGTCCTCGAAGAAGAGGTTGACGACGGTGCGGCCGCGCAGGGTCGGCAGCTTCTTGATCGGCCGGTCGGCGACCCGGGCCATCTCCTCGGCGGTGTCGAGGATCAGGACGGCGTCGTCGCGGGTGAGGTCGGCGGCCGAGATGAGATGACGCTGCATCTTTCAGGCTCCGTAAGGCAGAAGTCAGTTCAGCGGAAGACGGTTCGGGTCGGGAAGCGGGCGTCCGGAGGTGCCGGAAGGCACGGCCGGGACGGGCGGGGCACGCGTGAACCCGGCGCACGGCGACGGCCGTACGCCGGAGAGCTACGGCTGCCCGCCCTGGGAGGTCCGCTTCACACCGAGCAGCACGGTGTCCCGACCGTCCTCCTCGGCGAGCTGGACCTTGACCGTCTCCCGCAACGACGTGGGGAGGTTCTTGCCGACGTAGTCGGCGCGGATCGGGAGTTCGCGGTGGCCGCGGTCGACGAGGACCGCGAGCTGCACGGCACGCGGGCGGCCGATGTCGTTCAGCGCGTCGAGGGCGGCGCGGATGGTGCGGCCGGAGAAGAGCACGTCGTCCACGAGGACGACCAGTCTGCCGTCGATGCCGTCACTGGGGATGTCGGTACGGGCCAGCGCTCGCGGCGGGTGCATGCGCAGGTCGTCGCGGTACATGGTGATGTCGAGGGAGCCGACCGGGATCCGGCGGTCGGTGATCTCCTGGAGCTTGACGGCGAGCCGCTGGGCCAGGTGGACGCCCCGGGTCGGAACGCCCAGGAGCACCACGTCCTCGGCGCCCTTGGCGCGCTCGACGATCTCGTGGGCGATGCGGGTCAGCACCCGCGCGATGTCGGGCGCCTCAAGAACGGGCCGAGCGTCGGACTCGTACTGCTGCTTCTGCTGTTCGGTGTCCATACGAAACGGACCTCCTTCTCCGCCTCTCGGGACGGATCATTAAAGGACGTCGGAATTGCGCCATCAACGGTACCAGCCCGGCAATGCCCCTGATCACCCCCCTCGTCCCGGCCGTGCTCCGCTGTCCCGGGGGGACCGGTCCGGACCATCCGGCTTGACGAGCCAGAGTCACGCTGCGTAACCTCACAGTGAGTCACCAGCCGCGCGGCCGAGCCGCACGTCGACACAGTGTCCGGGGAGCTATATGTCCAGCGAATACGCCAAACAGCTCGGGGCCAAGCTCCGCGCCATCCGTACCCAGCAGGGCCTTTCCCTCCACGGCGTCGAGGAGAAGTCCCAGGGCCGCTGGAAGGCGGTCGTGGTCGGTTCGTACGAGCGCGGCGACCGCGCCGTGACCGTACAGCGTCTTGCCGAGCTGGCGGACTTCTACGGCGTTCCCGTGCAGGAGCTGCTGCCGGGCACCACGCCGGGCGGGGCCGCCGAGCCGCCGCCGAAGCTGGTCCTCGACCTGGAGCGACTGGCCCACGTACCGGCCGAGAAGGCGGGCCCCCTCCAGCGGTACGCCGCGACGATCCAGTCCCAGCGCGGCGACTACAACGGCAAGGTGCTGTCGATCCGCCAGGACGACCTGCGCACTCTCGCCGTCATCTACGACCAGTCGCCCTCGGTCCTCACCGAGCAGCTGATCAGCTGGGGCGTCCTGGACGCGGACGCGCGCCGCGCGGTCTCCCACGACGAGGGCTGACCGCCACCAGCACTGAGAAGAAACGTGCCCTCGGGGTGGCCCGAACCATATGGTTCGGGCCACCCCGAGGGCGTTTCCACGGCTCGTACGGCGTTTCTACGGCCCGTACGGCCCCGAGGCGGTGCAGCTACGCCGGAGGGCCCTCAGCGTGATGCTGGGGGCCCTCCGGCGTACTACAGGGCGCGGAGCCGTGACACTGGGCGGCTGCGCCGCGTGGGCGCGACCAGCCCCACCGGCCCGCACACGACGTCGAACCGTGCGCGGAGCGGATCCCTCAGACCTCGTCGCGCCGCAGCGAGGACTTGAGCTCCTTGAACCGGCCGAGGAGCCCGTTCACGAAGGCGGGTGAGTCGTCCGTGGAGAACTCCTTGGCGAGCTGCACCGCCTCGTCGAGCACGACCGCGTCCGGGGTCTCGTCCACCCAGATCAGTTCGTACGCGCCGAGACGCAGGATGTTGCGGTCGACGACCGGCATCCTGTCGAGCGTCCAGTCGACGGCGTACTGCGAGATCAGCTCGTCGATGCGCCGTACGTGGTTCGCGTAGCCCTCGACCAGCTGCATCGTGAACTCGCTCACCGGCGGCTGCCGGGTGTCGGTCCTGGAGTGCCGGATCCAGTCCGCGAGGACCGTCTGGACGTCGACGTCTCGCTGGTCACCCTCGAAGAGGATCTGGAAGGCGCGCTTGCGGGCCGTATTGCGGGCAGCCACGGTTAGCTGTTCACCCGGCCGAGGTAGTCGCTCGTGCGGGTGTCGACCTTGATCTTCTCACCGGTGGTGATGAAGAGCGGGACGTTGATCTGGTGACCGGTCTCCAGGGTGGCGGGCTTGGTGCCGCCCGTGGAACGGTCGCCCTGGACACCCGGCTCGGTCTCCTGGACGACGAGCTCGACGGCGGCCGGCAGCTCGACGAAGAGCACCTCGCCCTCGTGCTGCGCCACGGTGGCCGTGAAGCCCTCGATCAGGAAGTTGGCGGCGTCGCCGACGGCCTTGCGGTCGACCATGAGCTGGTCGTAGGTCTGCATGTCCATGAAGACGAAGTACTCGCCGTCCATGTACGAGAACTGCATGTCGCGCTTGTCGACAGTGGCCGTCTCGACCTTGACGCCGGCGTTGAACGTCTTGTCGACGACCTTGCCGGAAAGCACGTTCTTCAGCTTGGTGCGCACGAAGGCGGGGCCCTTGCCGGGCTTGACATGCTGGAACTCGACGACGGACCAGAGGTGGCCCCCGTCGAGCTTGAGCACCAGGCCGTTCTTGAGGTCGTTCGTGGAAGCCACGGTTGCGGAATCTCCTGGACTGACGTGGACGACCCCGGTAACACGCGCACGGCTCGAAGCGGTCGAAGCACTCGACACGGTCGAGTGCTTGTGCGGCTTGCGAGACTAGAGCGCGAGCAGTTCCTTGGTCGTGATGGTGAGTAGCTCGGGTCCGCCGTCCGCCTCAGGGCGCACGACGAGCGTGTCATCGATCCTGACACCGCCCCGGCCCGGGAGGTGGACCCCCGGTTCGACGGTGACCGGCACGCAAGCGTCCAGTTTACCCATGGCCGCGGGGGCCAACTGCGGCTCCTCGTCGATTTCGAGCCCCACACCGTGTCCGGTCGACTCGGGAAGGCCCTCCGTGTGCCCGGCGGAGTCCAGCACCTGGCGGGCCGCGCGGTCGACGTCACGGTAGGCCGCCCCGGGCACCAGTGCCTCGCGGCCGGCCCTCTGGGATGCGAAGACGAGGTCGTACAGCTCGATCTGCCAGTCCGCGGGAGAGGTGCCGATGACGAACGTGCGGCCGATCTCGCAGCGGTATCCGTGGTAGGTCGCCCCGAGGCAGACCGAGAGGAAATCTCCTTCCTCGACCCGGCGGTCGGTCGGCCGGTGCCCCCGCCGCCCGGAGTGCGGGCCCGTGCCGACGGACGTCCTGAAGGCCGGTCCGTCGGCGCCGTGGTCGACGAGACGGCGTTCCAGTTCCAGCGCGAGGTGCCGTTCGGTGCGGCCGACGAGGATCGACTCCAGGAGTTCGCCCAGGGCCTGGTCGGCGATCTCCGCGCCGGTGCGCAGACAGGAGATCTCCTCCTCGTCCTTGATCACCCGCAGCTGTTCGACGGCTCCGCCGACGTCCGCGAGGCGCAGGGCGGGCGCCACGGAACCGATCGCCCGGTGGCGGCCCACGGTGAGGTGGTGCTCCTCGACGGCGAGGGAGTCGGCGCCCTGGGCCGCGGCGAGGTCCGCGGCGGCCACGGCGGGGTCGCCTCCGGGGCTCGGCAGCGTGTGGACGCGCAGGGTTTCGTCCGGGCGGCCGTCCGCGGCGGCCGGGGTGCCGGGGGTGGTGCCGGATGCGGTGCCGTGCACGAGCAGGTCCTCGGTCCTGCCCAGCAGGAGGACCGCGCCGGGTGGGGCCACGCCTGTGAGGTAGCGGACGTTGGCCGGGCGGGTGACCAGCGCGGAGGCGCTGCCGCCGGCGTTGACGCGGTCTCGTAGCCGGGCTCGGCGGGTCTCATACACCTCTGGCATGGTTTGAGCGTATGAGCTTCGCTCGGATCGTGCCGGTTCGAGGGGGCCGAGTGGGCGGGGCCCCCTCGGGGGCGCGGGGCGCGGAGGACGGGGGGCGCGGAGGACGGGGGGGCGCGGACGACGGGGGTGCGGGGGACGGGGGGCGCGGCTGGAGGTTGTGTGACGGGTGCGGGTCCGTGGGGGCTGGTCGCGCAGTTCCCCGCGCCCCTGAAAGGCGGGCTGGTCCTGGCACCCCCGAAAGGCTCCCGTGCGAGCAGGTCTGCGGGCCGGTGGGGGCTGAGCGCGCCGTTCCCCGCGCCCCTGAAAAGCGCGCTGGTCCTCGCACCCCCGGAAGGCCGCCATGCGAGCAGGTCTGCGGGCCGGTCTGCGGGCTGAGCGCGCCGTTCCCCGCGCCCTTGAAGAGCGCGCTGGTCCTGGCACCCCCGGAAGGCTCCCATGCGGGCCGGTCTGCGGGCCGGTCTGCGGGCCGGTGGGGGCTGAGCACACAGTCCTCGCGCCCCTTGGCGGTGCTCAGGTCACCACTGGGGTGGGCTTGCGATGGAGCGGGCCAGGACCTCGTCCAGGACTCGGGCCGTCTGGGGGACGTCCAGTTGGGAGTTGTCGATGATGGGGAGGCCCGAGCCGTACCAGCCGGCCATCCGGCCGTGGATGCGGGCCACTTCCTCGTCGGTGAGGCGGCGGTTTCCGGAGCGCTCCGCGTTGCGCTCCAGGACTATCTCCAGGCCCGGCAGGAGGACGACCGGGAGCAGCCCGGGCCCGACGTGCCGCTTCCAGCCGCCGAGGCCCACCACGGGCCGGTCGGGGAACACGGCGTCGTCGAGGATGCAGGAGATGTTGTTGGCCAGGAAGTTGCGGGCCGCGAAGCCGCAGGTGCGGCGGGCGAGCCGGTACTGCGCCTCCGACATGTCGTTCCACCCCGACTGCGGGTCGGCGAAGCCCGAGCGCACCCACTCGCGGACGTCGTCCAGGCTGATGTGCGCCGTGGGCACCCTGCGGTGGTCCGCCCAGTACTTGGCGACGCTGGTCTTGCCCGCGCCCGCGGGTCCGATGAGCAGCACGGCGAGCGTCGTGGACGTCGGATCGGGGGTGCCGGTCGCGGGCGGCGCGCTCGGCATCGGGACGGGGCCGCCCGGCGGCAGCTGGACATGGCCCGTGGTGTCCGGCGTCGGCGGTACGGGAGCGTGGTGCGGGACGGCGTGGTGCGGCGGGTGCCCCGGCGGATGCGGAGGACCCGGGTGCGGGGCCGCGGGCCCCGTCTGCGCTCCGGCGAAGCCCGGCGGCGGACCCGCGGGCCGGTGCGCCGGCGCCGGTCCCGGAGGAACGCCGACGTGTGTGCCGGGGTGGTGCGGTCCCGGGTGTGGTGCGGCCCCCGACCAGCCGGCGGCCGGTCCGTGCCCCGGCTGATGGGGCGGCGGCAGCGGAGGCCCCACTGCGTGCTGCATCCGGTGCCACTCCGTCTCGTACAGGCAATGGGCGCTGACAGCGGGGCACCTGCCCCGCTCGCCTACCGAACGGTACCGCCCCCGGCCGCCGTTTGGTGAACGGCCGGGAACGGCCCGAAGTGCCCGTCCGCGCAAGGCGGATCGGCGTAGGAGCCTGTGTCATGTCCCTGGCCGCACCAGCACGCGGCCGTGTGGGGGGTCCCCCCGCGCGAGGTCATTCGAGCGGGGGGCGCCGCAGTGCCCTTGTGGCAAAGCCACCTGGGCGTTCGGGCAACGCCGCTGGGCCCCGCGAGGGCGTGCGTGCCGGGCGCCGCGCGCCCGGTCGGAGACATGGCCCAGGCCCTCGGTACCGCCTGCGCCGCCTGCGCCGCCTGCCGCCTGTGCCGCCTGTGCCGCCTGTGGGAGCTATACGCCCACTTCGCCGTAGGCGGCGAGGAGCACCGCCGGGTCGGGGCCCTCCAGGACGGTCGGCTTGGCCAGTCCGTCGAGGACGATGAAGCGCAGGAGGTCCCCGCGGGACTTCTTGTCGACCTTCATGTTCTCCAGGAGCTTCGGCCACTGGTCGTAGCGGTAGGTCAGCGGCAGCCCGACGGACTCCAGGATCGCGCGGTGCCGGTCCGCGGTCACGTCGTCGAGACGGCCCGCGAGACGGCCCAGTTCGGCGGCGAAGTGCATACCGACCGAGACCGCGGCGCCGTGCCGCCACTCGTAGCGCTCGTTCTTCTCGATGGCGTGGGCGAGGGTGTGCCCGTAGTTGAGGATCTCGCGCAGCCCGGACTCCTTGAGGTCGGACGAGACGACCTCGGCCTTGACCTTGATGGAGCGCTCGATCAGCTCGGCGGTGTGCGGTCCGGCGGGCGTACGGGCCCCCTGCGGGTCGGCCTCGATGAGGCCGAGGATCTCCGGGTCGGCGATGAAGCCGGCCTTGATGATCTCGGCCAGCCCCGACACGAAGTCGTGGACCGGCAGCGAGTCGAGCGCGGCGAGGTCGCACAGCACGCCGACGGGCGGGTGGAAGGCGCCGACGAGGTTCTTGCCCTCGGCGGTGTTGATGCCGGTCTTGCCGCCGACCGCCGCGTCCACCATGGCCAGCACGGTGGTGGGGATGGCGATCCAGCGCACCCCGCGCAGCCAGGTCGCCGCGACGAACCCCGCCAGGTCGGTGGTGGACCCGCCGCCGACGCCGACGATCACATCCGTGCGGGTGAAGCCGGACTGCCCGAGCGCCTTCCAGCAGTACGCGGCGACCTCCGCGGTCTTGGCCTCCTCCGCGTTGGGCACCTGGATGGCGACGGCCTCGAAGCCCTGCCCGGCGAGGTCGGCGCGCAGCGCGTCACCGGTCTCGGCGAGCGCCTCCGGGTGGATGACCGCGACCCGCTTGGCCCTGGTGCCGATCAACTGGCCCAGCTCGCCGAGCAGTTGGCGGCCGACCAGGACCTCGTACGGCTCGCTGCCCGCCGTGCCGCCGACGTGGATCCTTGTCACCTGGTCCGCCATGTGTCCTCCTGCCGGGGGTCCGGGGGTTGTCCCCCGGAAGATGCGGCCTTCGACTCCAGTGCGTCGAGAACCGCTCGGGTGACCTCTTCGGGGGTGCGGCCGTCGGTGGCCACCACGGCGCTCGCGACCCCCGCGTACAACGGGCGGCGGGCGTCCATGAGTTCGCGCCACTGCCGGCGCGGGTTGATCGCGAGCAGCGGCCGGGCCGCGTTCAGGCCGGTGCGCTGTACGGCTTCCTCTACGTCCATCGAGAGGTACACGACGGGCTGTCCGGCCAGCAGGGCCCGGGTGTCCGCGTCGAGGATGGAGCCGCCGCCCAGCGCCAGGACGCCGTCGTGTTCCGCGAGGGCCCGCCGCACGGCCCGTTTCTCGACGGCGCGGAAGACCGGTTCGCCCTCGTCCACGAAGATGTCCGCGATGGTGCGGCCCTGTTCGGCCACGATGTCCTCGTCGGTGTCCCGGAAGCGGCAGCCGATCCGCTCCGCGAGCAGCGCGCCGACCGTGGACTTGCCGACGCCCATGGGGCCGACCAGCACGATCCTGGGACCGGTCACCGCACGACCAGGTTCTTCAGGTAGGACTGCACGTTGCGCCGGGTCTCCGGCACGCTGTCGCCGCCGAACTTCTCCGCCACCGCGTCCGCCAGGATCAGCGCGACCATGGCCTCGGCGACGATCCCGGCCGCGGGCACCGCGCACACGTCCGAGCGCTGGTGATGCGCCTTGGTCGCCTCGCCGGTCGCCACGTCGATGGTCGCCAGCGCCCGCGGCACCGTGGCGATGGGCTTCATCGCCGCCCTTACGCGCAGCAGTTCACCGGTCGTCAGACCGCCCTCGGTACCACCGGAGCGGCCCGAGGTGCGCCGGATGCCCTCGTCGGTCTGGACGATCTCGTCGTGCGCCTTGGAACCGGGCACACGCGCGAGGTCGAAGCCGTCCCCGACCTCCACGCCCTTGATCGCCTGGATGCCCATCAGCGCCGCCGCCAGCCGGGCGTCGAGGCGCCGGTCCCAGTGCACGTGCGAGCCGAGACCCACCGGCACTCCGTACGCCAGGACCTCGACCACTCCGCCGAGCGTGTCGCCGTCCTTGTGGGCCTGGTCGATCTCCGCGACCATCGCCTTCGAGGCGTCCGCGTCCAGGCAGCGCACCGGGTCCGCGTCCAGCTTCTCGACGTCGTTCGGAGTGGGGTAGAGGCCGTAGGGGGCCTTCGCCGCCGCCAGTTCCACCACGTGCGAGACGACCTCGATGCCTGCGGTCTCCTTCAGGTACGAACGCGCCACCGCGCCGAGCGCCACACGGGCCGCGGTCTCCCGTGCGGAGGCCCGCTCCAGGATCGGCCGCGCCTCGTCGAAGCCGTACTTCTGCATACCGGCGAGGTCCGCGTGGCCGGGCCGCGGCCTGGTCAGCGGGGCGTTGCGGGCCAGCTCCGCGAGGATCTGCGGGTCGACCGGATCGGCCGCCATGACCTGTTCCCACTTGGGCCACTCGGTGTTGCCGACCATCACGGCGATCGGCGAGCCGAGGGTCAGTCCGTGCCGGACGCCGCCCAGGAAGGTGACCTCGTCGCGCTCGAACTTCATCCGGGCGCCGCGCCCATAGCCAAGGCGCCGCCGGGCCAGGTGGTCCGCCACCATCTCCGTGGTGATCGGCACGCCGGCGGGAAGACCCTCCAGCGTCGCCACAAGTGCCGGACCGTGGGACTCCCCGGCGGTCAGCCAGCGCAACCTGCTCAACGGTGCTCCTCATGCTCGCGCCCTGGTACTGCGTCCTGCTCTGCGTACGCGCGTCCTCGCGTACGGCGACGGCGCGACCGGGTGCGCGGCCCTGGCCCGCCGCCTCCGATCCTCCCACGTCCGCGCCCTGCGCCCGGCCCCAGGTCCATCTGGCGGACGAGCCCGGGTCACTCCCTGGCGTCCTCCCGCGTCACGCGGTGGTGTCGTCCTGCCGGGGCCGTGGGGCGTACGAGCCCAGGTGGTCGGCGCCGCGGCCCTGTGCGCCCCGTGCCGCCTCGGGGATCGGCTGCCCCGTGCGCACCGCCCGGTGGTACGCGAGCTTGCGCTTCAGCTTCACGGCCCAGGCCGCCAGGACGGCGAGCACGAACACCCCCAGCGCGGTGCCCTGCGCCCAGTCCGGCAGGAAGCCCACCACCGACTGGAAGATCTCCGACTTCCAGGATGCCTGTGTCACGTACATGGATCTGTCCCCCGATTGTCCCGGCCCCCCCGACCCCGACCCCGCCCCCGCGGCATCGGAAACCGGATCCTAGCGGCCGTCCTGGCGGGCCGCGAGGGACTTCTCCCCCGCCGTCCGCATGGTGTCGACCGGGCCCGGAGCGAGGCCCGTCATCTGCTCGACCTGGAGCACCGCTTGGTGTACGAGCAGGTCGAGCCCGCTGACGACGGCGCCTCCGTAGGCGGACCAGCGGGCCGCGAGGTCGGTGGGCCAGGGGTCGTACAGGACGTCGAAGAGGGTGGCGGGCCGCTCGGGGACGGACGGGGCGAGAGCGTCGGTGGCGCCCGCCGGGGTGGTCGCGATCACCAGGGGCGCGCGCAGCGCCTGTTCGGCGTCCGCCCAGTCCGCCGTACGCACCTCGATGTCGAGCCGCTCGCCCCACTGCCGCATCTCGGCGGCACGCGCCGCGCTGCGGACGTACGCGACGACCTCACCCGTGCAGACACGGGCGAGCGCGGCCAGCGCGGAGGAGGCGGTGGCGCCCGCGCCGAGGATCGCCGCGGATTCCACTTGTTCGATGCCCCGCTCCCGCAGGGCGGCGACGATCCCGGGGATGTCGGTGTTGTCGCCGACGCGGCGGCCGTCCTCGGCGCACACCACCGTGTTCACGGCCTCGACGGAGGCCGCCGTCTCACTGATCTCGTCGAGCAGCGGAATGACCGCCCGCTTGAGCGGCATCGTCAGCGAGAGTCCGGCCCATTCGGAACCGAGCTTCCCGATGAATTCGGGCAGCGCCGCCTCGTCGACCTCGAACTGGCCGTACGACCAGTGCTGCAGACCGAGTTCCTCGTACGCGGCGCGGTGCAGCACCGGGGAAAGGGAATGGCCGATCGGGGAACCGAGAACGGCGGCTCGACACCGCCGGTCTCCGTCAGTCCTTGTTGCGCCGCTCATTGAATTTCTGAACCAACTTCTCGTGCTCGGCCAGGGTCTTGGTGAAGTCCGTCTTCTTGCCGTCGATGGAGATGAAGAACATCCACGCACCGCCGTCGGGCTTCAGTGCCGCCCTCAGCGCCTCGTCGCCGGGATTCCCGATCGGCCCGGGCGGAAGACCCTTGTAGAAGTACGTGTTGTACGGGTCGTCGTAGTTGCGAATCTCGGCGACCGAGATATCGATCTTACTCTGACCCTTGAGGTAGTTGTACGTCGAGTCGAACTCAAGCTTCTGGTTGGTGACGTCGTTCGTCGGCTTCAGCCGGTTGTAGACGACGGACGCCATCTTCTTGAAGTCGTCGTGCGTGATGCCCTCGGCCTGTACGAGGCTCGCGACCGTGACGACCTGCAGCGGGTCCTCAAGACCGAGGTCCGCGGCCTTCGCCTCCAGGTCGTACTTGGCGTACTCCTTGTTGGCCTGCGCGACCATGTCCTTCAGGACGGTCTCGGGCTTCATGTTCTTGTCGGCGGGATAGGTCGCCGGATAGAGGAATCCTTCCAGCGGGTCCTTGATGTCGCTGTCGTCGTTCGCCCAGTCCGGCAGCCCGAGGCTCTTGTACTTCTTCTTGGCAATGTCCGCGGTGGTGCCCTTGGAGAGATCGAGTTGTTTGTCGATCGCCTCGTACACCGTGACATTGCGCTGCCCTTCCCTGACGACCAGATTGTTCTGGCTCTTGGGATCGAGCATCAGCGCGACAGCGCTTTCCGCGGACATCTGCTTCTTCAGCAGATAGGAACCCGCCTGGATCTTGTCGCCGTTCTCGTTCTGCGCCTGGGCCGCCACGAAGGCGTCCACGCTCTTGACGACACCGGCCGCCTTCAGTTTCTGGCCGATCACCGATCCGAAGGCGCCCTTGGGAATCACGACGGTCACCTGACCGCCGATCCCGTCGCCCGCGTAGTCCGGAGCCGAGCCGAAACGACTCTGATAGAACTGGTAGCCGAAATAGGTGACGCCACCACCCACCGAGAGGAGAACGAGGGAGACCACCAGGCAGGCACAGCCGTTCCGGCTTTTCTTCTCGCCTTTGCCCTTGCTCCCCTTACCGCCTTTGCCGGCTTTGCCACGCCGGCGGTTCTGCGGGTCGTCGTCGGTGTCGTCCTCGTCGTCGTCAGCGCCCGCGAAGAACGCGTGCTCTCCCTGGTCCGCGCCCGGGTCCCAGTCGGTGCGCTGCGCTTCCGGTTCCGCTTCGGGCTCCGGTTCGGCGCGGCGTCGGCTCGGCGGCTCGGGCGGCGGATAGGCGTCGGGGGTCCCGTAGTAGTCGGGCTGCTGACCGTTGTACGCCTGGGCCTGGCCGCCGTAGGCATCGTTCGGATCAGCGCCGTACGGGACCTGCTGCTGCGGCTGGTACTGCTGGCCCGGGTCCCAGCCGCCGCCGTTGTACGGCCGGCCGTTCTGGTCGTACTGCTGACCGTTCTGGTCGTACTGCTGACCGTTCTGGTCGTACTGCCCGCCACCCTGGTCGGGGTAGCCCTGGCCACCCTGACCGTTGTACTGCTGCGGAGAATGACCGCCGTACTGCTGCTGCTCCTGGGCGTACTGCTGCTGTCCCTGGACGTACTGCTGCTGCTGTCCCTGGTCGTAGTCGGCCTGCTGGCCCGTGCCCCAGTCGCCGTACTGCGGCTGCTGCGGCTGCTCCGGATAGTGCTGCGGCTGGCCGCCGTAGGGGGACTGGGCCGCCTGGGCCTCCTGTCCTCCCCATCCGTTGTCCCCGTACAACGGGTCCTCGGGATGCCACGGTTCGGAGCCTGGGCCCCGGCCATACTCAGTCATCGATCCCCTAGAGCCGCGAGGCGGTGGTCGCGCGGTGGCTGGGCGTCCGTCGCCTCTCTCCTGTGCGGAGGCTATTCGAACACCACCGCATCGCGCGGAACGTTACCGTACCGCGATCAGATGACCACTTCGACGCCCTCGCCCGGAGATGTACCTGACACCCGTTCGGACTCCAGTGCCTGCTGGAGAATGATCACGGCCGCCACCTGGTCGATGACCGATCTGCCCTTCTTGGACTTCACGCCCGAGGCGCGCAGTCCCTGACTGGCCGTCACCGTGGTCATCCTCTCGTCCACGAGGCGCACCGACACGGGCGCGATCCCGCGTGCGAGCTCCTGTGCGAACGCGCGGACCTTGACAGCGGCCGGGCCCTCGCCTCCCTTGAGGGAGCGGGGAAGACCGACGACGACCTCGATCGGCTCATACTCCTCGACGAGTTGCCGCAGCCGCCGGTGGGCGGCCGGGACGTCACGTCCCGGCACGGTCTCCACCGGCGTGGCGAGGATCCCGTCGGGGTCGCACGAGGCGACCCCGATCCGGGCGTCCCCGACATCGATGGCGAGCCGGCGGCCGCGGCGCATGACCCGCTCGCCGTCGCTCACTTGGCGGTCTCGGCCACGAGCCGCTCGACGGCGTCGGCGGCCTCACCGATGGCGGCCGGGTTCTGGCCGCCGCCCTGGGCCACGTCGGGCTTGCCGCCACCGCCGCCGCCGAGGGTCTTGGCGGCCGTGCGCACCAGGTCACCGGCCTTGAGGCCGCGCTCGCGGGCGGCCTCGTTGGTGGCGATGACCGTCAGCGGCCTGCCGTTGGCGGTGGTGAACAGGGCGACCACGACGGCCCGTCCGCCCTGGATACGGCCGCGTACGTCGAGGACCAGCTTGCGCAGGTCGTCGGCGCTCGTGCCGTCCGGGACCTGGCCGGTGACAAGGGCGATGCCCTGCACGTCCTTGGCGGACCCGGCGAGACCGGCGGCGGCCTGGAGGACCTTCTCCGCGCGGAACTTCTCGATCTCCTTCTCGGCGTCCTTCAGCTTGCCGAGCATGGCCGAGACCTTCTCCGGAAGCTCCTCCGGACGGCCCTTGATCAGCTCCTGGAGCTGGGCGACCACCGTGTGCTCACGGGCGAGGAAGTTGTAGGCGTCCACTCCCACCAGGGCCTCGATACGGCGCACGCCCGAACCGATCGACGACTCGCCGAGCAGCTTGACCAGGCCGAGCTGGGCGGTGTTGTGCACATGTGTACCGCCGCACAGTTCCTTGGAGAAGTCGCCGATGGTCACGACGCGCACGCGCTCGCCGTACTTCTCGCCGAACTCGGCGATGGCGCCCTGCTTCTTGGCCTCGTCGATGCTCAGGATCTCGGCGTGCACGTCGAGGTCGCGGGTGAGCACCTCGTTGATCTTCTGCTCCACGTCCGTCATCACGGCCGTGGGCACGGCGGACGGGGAGCCGAAGTCGAAGCGGAAGCGTCCGGGCTGGTTCTCGGAACCGGCCTGGGCGGCCGTCGGGCCGAGGGCGTCACGCAGGGCCTGGTGCGTGAGGTGGGTGGCCGAGTGGGCGCGGGCGATGGCCGTGCGACGGCGCACGTCGATGACGGCCTGGGCCTTGGCGCCGACGGTCACCTCGCCGACCTGGACGACGCCCTTGTGGACGTACACCCCGGGGACGGGCTTCTGGCAGTCGCGGACCTCGATCACGGCACCGGTGTCGATCCTGATGCGGCCGGTGTCGCCGATCTGGCCGCCGCCCTCGGCGTAGAACGGGGTGCGGTCGAGGACGATCTCGACCTCGTCGCCCTCGGTGGCGGCGGGCGAGGAGGCACCGTCGACAAGGATGCCGACGACCGTGGACTCGCCCTCGGTGCTCGTGTAGCCGATGAAGTCGGTCTCGCCGGCGGCGTCGGCGATCTCGCGGTAGGCGCCCATGTCGGCGTGACCGGTCTTCTTGGCCCTGGCGTCGGCCTTGGCGCGCTCCCGCTGTTCCTTCATCAGGCGCCGGAAGCCGTTCTCGTCCACGGACAGGCCCTGCTCGGAGGCCATCTCCAGGGTGAGGTCGATCGGGAAGCCCCAGGTGTCGTGGAGCAGGAAGGCCTTGTCGCCGGAGAGGACCGTGCCACCGGAGGCCCTGGTCTCCGTCACGGCGGTGTCGAGAATGTTGGTGCCGCCCTTCAGCGCCTTGAGGAAGGCGGCCTCCTCGGCGAGAGCGACGGTCTCGATGCGCTTGCGGTCGGAGACGAGCTCCGGGTACTGCCGGCCCATCATCTCGATGACGACGTCGACGAGGTCCTGGACGACCGGGCCGGTGGCGCCGAGCAGCCGCATGTTGCGGATGGCGCGGCGCATGATCCGGCGCAGCACATAACCGCGGCCCTCGTTGCCCGGGGAGACGCCGTCGCCGATGAGCATCACGGACGTCCGCATGTGGTCGGTGACCACGCGCAGGGAGACGTCGGAGCCGTGGGCGACGCCGTACTCGACACCGGTCAGCTCGGTGGCCTTCCTGATGACGGCCATGGAGGTGTCGATCTCGTACAGGTTCTGCACGCCCTGCAGGATCATGGCGAGGCGTTCGAGGCCGAGGCCGGTGTCGATGTTCTGGCTCGGCAGGTCGCCGAGGATCTCGAAGTCCTCCTTCGAGGTGCCCTCGCCGCGCTCGTACTGCATGAAGACGAGGTTCCAGATCTCCACGTACCGCTCGTCGTTGACGGCGGGGCCGCCCTCGGCGCCGAACTCGGGGCCTCGGTCGTAGTTGATCTCGGAACACGGACCGCAGGGGCCCGGAACGCCCATGGACCAGTAGTTGTCCTTCTTGCCCAGGCGCTGGATGCGCTCCTTGGGGACGCCGACGACCTCGTGCCAGATGCGCTCGGCCTCGTCGTCCTCCAGGTACACGGTGATCCAGAGCTTCTCCGGCTCCAGGCCGTAACCACCCTTGTCCTGGGGGCTGGTCAGCAGCTCCCAGGCGTACTTGATGGCGCCTTCCTTGAAGTAGTCGCCGAAGGAGAAGTTGCCGCACATCTGGAAGAACGTGCCGTGCCGGGTGGTTTTGCCGACCTCTTCGATGTCCGGCGTACGGACGCACTTCTGGACGCTGGTGGCGCGGGCGAAGGGAGGCTTGACCTCACCGAGGAAGTACGGCTTGAAGGGGACCATGCCGGCCGGGACCAGGAGCAGAGTCGGGTCGTCCGCGATGAGCGACGCCGAAGGGACGACGGTGTGCCCGCGCTCCTCGAAGAAGCTCAACCAGCGGCGACGAATCTCGGCCGACTCCATCAGTGGTCCTCATTCCGGTTGTGCGAGTACGTCGACCTCTCGACGTACGTCGGGTTCTTGCTGTACTTCTGGTTCCCGCCGCGCTGCGGGTCGTCGCCGCTGTCCAGGGCGGCGAGGCGGCGCGGGGAGGCCGGATCGGGGTCGGCGTTCAGTCCGAGCGCCTCACCGAGTTCCGCCTCGCGCTGGACCATTCCGTCCCGGACGTCGAGTGCGAAGTCCTTGACGCGGTGGCCCGCCTCGATCGCCTTGTCGGCTGCTCTGGCCGCCAGGCTCTCGGGCGTCAGCTGCTTGATCTTGCGGTTGACCTTGGTGGTGGCCCACACACCGGCGGCTGCGCCCGCGGTGAACCAGAACGTACGGCGGAACATCGCTGCGTCAGTCCTTCTTCCGCTTACCCCGTCGCGCCGACGGGACGGTGCGGCCCACGATCACGGTGCGTCGCGTGGGCTTGGCGGGCTCGTCCTCGCGGCGGCCGCCCATGGCCCGGCGTACGCCGTAGCCGAACGCCGCCACCTTCACCAGCGGGCCGCCGAAGGTCGAGGCGACGGTCGAGGAGAGTGCCGAGGCGTTCGACGTGACCTCCTGGACGTCCGCGGCGATGGCGTCGACCCGCTCGATCTGGGTCTGCGCCGAGCGCACGGCCGCGGAGGCGTCCGCGAGGAGCGGGACCGTCTGTTCGGTCACGTCCGCGACGAGCTTGGTGGTCGCCCTGAGCGTCTGGGCCAGCCTCGCGAGTGCCACCGCGAGGAAGGAGACCAGGATCGCCCAGAAGACGGCCACCAGGATCCCGGCCACCTCACCACCGGACACTGCGCACCCGCTCCCTGAACTCGTGCCTCACCATCGAAAAGTCGTCCTGCGACCTTATCGCGCCGGGGCCGCGGCTCCGTACCGGATTACCGCCCGCCACTGCCGAAGTCGCGCGAAGTGATTGTACGGAGTGCTCATGGATGAGTACGCCCGTCGCCCGTGCGGTCCTCTCAGGGTTCTCGGCCCTCCTGTGCGGGGGCGGGCGGTCGCCGGGCCGGCAATCCGCCCCTGGAGCTCAACGCGTTCGGGGGTCGCGCGGCCGAACTGACGCGACTGGACGCGGCCCTCGTCGCCGCGCGGCTGGTGACGGTGACGGGCCCGGGCGGGGTCGGCACGTCGCGGCTGGCGGCGCGCGGCGGCCCGGCTCCGGCCGGACGACGGCGTGTGGCGGGTGGAGCCGGCCGAGGTGCGCGAGCCGGAACTCGTCGAGTACGCGGTCGTGGAGGCGCTGGGACTGACGGATCACACCTCACGACCGCCGCGCCAGGTCCTGCTCGACCATTTCGGGGAACGGCGACTCCTGCTCGTGCTCGACGGGTTCGAGCAGCTGGTCGACGCGTGCGCGTCGCTGGTCGGTGAGCTGCCGCGGCGCGCGGCGGACCTGCGGGTGCTCGCCCTGGGGCGCAGGCCGCTCTCGGTGGAGGGCGAGCGGGTGCTCCCGCCGGCGCCGCTGCCCGAGCCGGAGGCGCGGCGGTGGGCCGGGCGCTGGGACACACCGGCCGGAGCCACTGGGCACGTCGGCCGCGCCGTGTGGCGTCCCGGTCTCCCCTGACATGCGAGAACCCGCCGCCTCGCCCACCCGCAAGGGTGGAGAGACGACGGGCTGATGCTCTGAGAGCAGGCGCGAGGCCGGTGGTGCTGTGTACGCCTGATCAGCGGGCGTAGTACTCGACGACGAGCTGCTCGTCGCAGATCACCGGGATCTCCTTGCGGTTCGGCTCGCGGTCCAGGCGGAACGCCAAGGCGCCGAGGTTCACCTGGAGGTAGCGCGGGGTCTCACCGTCGGGGGCGAACCCACCGGCGCGGGAGACCTCGAACAGCGTCTTGCTGCGGCTGCGCTCGCGCACCATCACGACGTCGTCGGGCTTGACGCGGAAGGACGGCTTGTCGACCTTGCCGCCGTTGACCTCGATGTGGCCGTGGACGACCATCTGGCGGGCCTGGTAGATCGTGCGGGCGATGCCCGAACGAAGGACCAGCGCGTCGAGACGGCGCTCCAGCTCGATGACCAGGGCCTCACCGGTCTTGCCCTGCGTCTTCGCGGCACGCTCGTAGGCGCGGACGAGCTGACGCTCGGACACGTCGTACTGCGCACGCAGACGCTGCTTCTCCAGCAGACGGACCTTGTAGTCCGAGTTCTGCTTGCGGCCACGGCCGTGCTCGCCGGGCGGGTAGGGGCGGGCCTCGAAGTACTTGACGGCCTTCGGGGTCAGCGCGATGCCGAGGGCACGCGACTTCTTGACCTTGGGGCGGGACTGGTTCGGCATGAACCAAACACCTCGTGTTTTCGATGTGAATACGGCTTCACCAGTGGTTAAGGGAGGTCGCATCCGCAACCAGGGAAACCCTTCGGGTCCTTCACGGACCTGTTGGGCAGCCGCTCCCTGAGCTGGGCACATGTGCAGCACGCGAGTGGCCCACCGACCGGTTCCCGGAGAACTCCGAGAGGGTGATGGGCTGCCCGCGACACCTTCGACGGTGCGCGACGCTCCTGGATTCCTCACCCGGGGGTGGGGGCTCCGGCTGGATGTCCCGTTCTGGTGGTGCCGACCGGGGCCGGACACGGGACGCAGCGCTTCGGAGAGTCTACAGGGTGATCAGGACCGCCCACGACCGAGGTGTTTCCTCGTCCACTCCACCGCGTCCGCGTAGCGCGCCTCGGCGCCGTGCCGGGTCGGTGTGTAGTACTCCCGGTCCTTGAGCTCCTCGGGCGCGTACTGCTGGGCGGCGATGCCCTCGGGCAGGTCGTGCGGATACACGTACCCCTGCGCGTGGCCGAGCTTGGCCGCGCCCTTGTAGTGCCCGTCCCGCAGATGCATGGGCACGGGACCCGCGTGGCCCTTGCGTACGTCCTCCATGGCGGCGCCGATCGCCGTCGTCGCGGCGTTCGACTTCGGGGCCAGGGCGAGGGCGATGGTGGCGTGGCTGAGGGTGAGCGCGGCCTCGGGGAAGCCGATCATGGCGACGGCCTGGGCCGCCGCGACCGCCGTCGGCAGGGCGTTCGGATCGGCGAGGCCGATGTCCTCGCTGGCGGAGATCATCAGCCGGCGGGCGATGAACCGGGGGTCCTCGCCGGCTTCGATCATCCGGGCCAGGTAGTGCAGCGCCGCGTCGACGTCCGAGCCCCTGATCGACTTGATCAGGGCGCTGGCCACGTCGTAGTGCTGGTCGCCGTCGCGGTCGTACTTCACCGCGGCCCGGTCGACGGTCTCCTCCAGGGTCTGGAGGGTGATCCCGGCGTCCTTCTTGTCGAGTGCCGCCCCGGCGGCGGCCTCCAGGGCGGTGAGGGCACGCCGGGCGTCGCCGTCGGCGATCCGCAGAAGGTGCTCCTCGCTGTCCTCGGGGAGGGTGAGGGCGCCCTTGAGGCCACGCTCGTCGGTGAGCGCCCGGCGCAGCAGCCCGCGCAGGTCGTCGTCCGTGAGCGGTTCGAGGGTGAGGAGCAGCGAGCGGGACAGCAGGGGAGAAATGATGGAGAAGTACGGGTTCTCCGTGGTTGCCGCGATCAGGGTCACCCAGCGGTTCTCCACGGCCGGGAGCAGGGAGTCCTGCTGGGCCTTGCTGAAACGGTGGATCTCGTCGAGGAAGAGGACGGTCTCCTTGCCGAAGCCTCCGGTCGCCCGGCGGGCGCTCTCGATGACCGCGCGGACCTCCTTGACTCCCGCGGTGATCGCGGAGAGCTCCACGAAGCGCTTGTTCGTCGCCTTGGAGACCACGTACGCCAGGGTCGTCTTGCCGGTGCCGGGCGGGCCCCAGAGGATCACCGAGGAGGGTCCGGCCGGGCCGCCGCCACCCTCGCCGACGAGTCTGCGCAGGGGTGAGCCTGGCTTCAGCAGATGCTGCTGGCCCTCGACCTCGTCGAGGGTGCGCGGGCGCATCCGGACGGCCAGGGGACTGCTGGAGGGGTCCTTCTCCTGGCGTTCTTCGGCTGCGGCGGTAAACAGGTCGGGCTCCACGTTCGGAACCCTATGTCACGCCACTGACAGAGCGGCCGGGCCCTTGCCCCGCAAGGGGCCCGGCAGGGCTCTGCGGGGCTCCGCGGGGCTCCGCCGGTGGCGTCAGCTGGTCCAGAAGTCCCACCAGCGCGTCAGGATCAGCATGCCGATGATCCCGATGTGCAGGACCGGCAGCACCCAGGCGAACTCGCCGAAGAACCCCTTGAGCCAGCCGGGCGCGGGCAGGAAGTCGTGCCGGACGTTGTGCGCGGTCACGGACCAGAACATCACGATGGTCGCGACCCAGGCGAGGCAGCACCACAGGCACAGCGAGTTGATGTTGTACAGCGACTGGTACTGCAGCCAGGTCACGAACCCGACGCCGAACAACGTGCCCGCGTTGAAGGTCAGCCAGTACCAGCGCGGGTAGGTCACCCGCCCGAGCAGGCTCACGCCGACGGCGATCACGATGCCGTAGGCCACGAGGCCCATCATCGGGTTGGGGAACCCGAAGACGGAGGCCTGGTCGCTCTTCATGATGTTGCCGCAGGAGACGACCGGGTTCAGGCTGCAGCCCGGCGTGAAGCCCGGGTCCTCAAGCAGCTTGAACTTGTCGATGGTGATGACCCAGGAGGCCAGCAGCCCGGCCGCGCCCGTGATCACCAGCAGAAGGGCGAGGAAACGCCCGCCGCCCACGGTCCGTGGGGCTCCGGCGGCTTCCTGGCCGGTGGAGACGCCTTCCCTGACTGTCGTCTTGCTCATCACGCCGTTTCCGTAGCTTGAGAGGACCTTCCGGGCACGGTCATTGTGCCGCACACGCGCGTGTGTCCACCGTTCGATGGACATAAGGAAGTACGTGCGGTCGTCCTGGAACGCTCGCTTCGGCGGACGCTCGTTCGCATGACAGCACGCACGAACGAACGCGCGGCCGATGTAGCGGGTCGGCATCGTCCGGCGGGACGAATGCGCGCCCGCCGAGTTGCCGGTGGGCGAAACGGTCCGCCACCGTCACGTACTCGGGGGCGCTGCCCCCGAACCCCCGGTCCTCAAACGCCGGACGGGCTGGAAATCCAGCCCGTCCGGCGTTTGAGGACGAGCGCGCAGCGCGATAGCGGGGGCAAGGGGGCGCAGGAAAGCCCTAGCTCAGGCGGGATTCGAGTTCCGCAACGATCTCGTTGACCCCGACCGCCACCTGCTCCCCGGACTCCATGTCCTTCAGCTGAACCACCCCCTCGGAGAGGTCCCGCTCACCGGCGACGACGGTGTAACGGGCGCCACTGCGGTTGGCGTTCTTCATGGCGCCCTTCAAGCCCTTCCCCCCGTACGAGAAGTCCGCAGCGACCCCGTTGCGACGCAGCTCGGTCACCACACCGAAGAGCACCCGCCGCGCCTCGTCCCCGAGCGGGACGGCGAACACGCTGGTGGAGGAGGGGAGTTGCAGCGTGACACCCTCGGCCTCAAGCGCGAGGACCGTGCGGTCGACGCCCAGTGCCCAGCCGACGGACGGCAGCGCGGGCCCGCCGATCATCTCGGAGAGGCCGTCGTAACGCCCGCCACCACCCACCGCGGACTGCGATCCCAGACCGTCGTGCACGAACTCGAACGTCGTCCGCGTGTAGTAGTCGAGCCCCCGGACCAGCTTCGCGTCGTCCTCGTAGGAGACGCCCGCGGCCGTGATCAGCTCGCGCACCTCCTCGTGGTACGCCTTGCACGCGTCGCAGAGGTAGTCCCGCAGGAGCGGTGCCCCGACCAGCTGCTTCTGGACGTCGTCCCGCTTGTCGTCGAGGACCCGCAGCGGGTTGATGTCGGCGCGGCGCAGGGTCTCCTCGTCCAGGTCGAGCCCTCGCAGGAAGTCCTGGAGCGCGGCGCGGTAGACGGGTCGGCACTCCTTGTCGCCCAGCGAGTTGAGCAGGATCCGGAACTCGCGCAGCCCGAGCGAGCGGTACGCCTGGTCGGCCAGGATGATCAGCTCGGCGTCCAGGGCCGGGTCCTCCGCGCCGATGGCTTCCGCACCGACCTGGGAGAAGTGCCTGTACCGACCCTTCTGAGGGCGCTCGTAGCGGTAGTAGGAGCCCGAGTACCAGAGCTTGACGGGGAGGTTGCCGAGCTTGTGGAGGTTGGCCTCCAGGGCGGCGCGCAGCACGGACGCCGTGCCCTCGGGGCGCAGCGCCAACTGGTCTCCGCCCTTGGTCTCGAAGGCGTACATCTCCTTGGTCACGATGTCGGTGGACTCACCGACCCCGCGCGCGAACAGCTCGACGCTCTCGAAACCGGGCGTCTCGATGTATCCGTAACCGGAGTTGCGCAGCGGAGCGGCGATCGCCTCGCGCACCGCGAGGTACTTCGCGCTGTCCGGCGGGATCAGGTCGTACGTGCCCTTGGGGGCCTTGAAGGTGCTCACGGGAATTCTCTCGTCACATTCCTCGTCGCGGGGCGGATTTCGGGTCCGCTCCCTGGCCGGCCGCCGCCACCTGCCGCAGATACGGGTTGGTGGCGCGCTCCTGGCCGATGGTCGTCTGGGCGCCGTGGCCGGACAGCACCACGGTCGAGTCGTCGAGCGGCAGGCACACACGTGCCAGCGAGCCGAGCATCTCGTCCATGTCGCCACCGGGCAGGTCGGTACGTCCGATGGAGCCGGCGAAGAGCAGATCCCCGGAGAAGAACACGGACGGGACCTCCGTGTTCTCGGGCATCCGGAACGTCACCGACCCCTTCGTATGGCCGGGCGCGTGCGCGACGGAGAAGTCGAGGCCTGCGAGCTTGAGCGCGGCGCCGTCCGTCAGTTCCCGGACGTCGTCCGGTTCGCCGATCGTCAGCTCGCCCATCAGCGGCATGCCGATCGAGCGGCCGAGTGCCCGCTCCGGATCGCTCATCATGTACCGGTCCTCGGGGTGGATCCACGCCGGTACGTCGTGCGCGCCGCACACCGGGACCACCGAGGCGACATGGTCGATGTGGCCGTGCGTGAGGACGACGGCGACGGGCTTGAGCCGATGCTTGGCGAGCGCTTCCTCGACTCCCTGGGCGGCCTGGTGGCCCGGGTCGATGATCACGCACTCCTCACCGGCGGCGGGGGCGACCAGATAACAGTTGGTGCCCCAGGCCCCGGCGGGGAACCCGGCAATGAGCACGATCGTCCTTCGGTATGTCGTCGGTGTGCCGTACGTGATGTCGTACGTCGGAATGGCTTCGCTGCGGTTCAGAGCCTACCGGCGCTGCCGGAACCACAGCGAACCCATATACGGTACGGGGCACACGCAGGCGGTCGGCTCACAAGACCCACGCGTCCCACCTGACGTACGAGACGCATGAGGAGATAACCCGGTGGTCACCCAGGAACAGCGGCGGCGCCAGCTCGCCCGGGAGAAGTTCTTGCGGCAACAGCAGCGGCGTACGTCCGCTCGGCGCAAGGCCCATGCTCGTAACGCGGTGATCGCGTCGGTCCTCGGCGTGATCGTCGTCGGCAGCGTGGTGTCCTACGCGACCGGGGTCTTCAAGAAGGACGACGACAAGTCGAACGCCGCCGCGGAGGCCACCCCGAGCGCCTCCCCCAGCAAGGCCCCGGATCCCTGTGACAAGGCCGCCGCGGGCAAGGTGAAGTCGCTGACCTACAAGAAGGAACCGGCGATCACCATCGACAAGTCGGCGGACTACACGATGAAGCTGCAGACGACCTGCGGCGCGATAGATATCGACATGCCGGCCTCGAAGGCCCCGCACACCGTGAACTCGTTCAGCTTCCTCGCGGGCAAGGGCTACCTGGACCACACCAAGTGCCACCGTCTGACGACGAACGGCATCTACGTGCTCCAGTGCGGCGACCCGCAGGGCACCGGCACGGGCGGTCCCGGCTACACCATTCCCGACGAGAACCTCAAGGACAAGCGCCTCAAGGGCGATGTGTATCCGGCGGGCACGGTGGCGATGGCCAACCAGTACAACGCGCAGACGAAGGAAGGCCGCGACAGCGGCGGCAGCCAGTTCTTCCTCGTCTTCCAGGACAGTCAGTTGCCTGCCAACTACACACCGTTCGGCACGATTTCCGAATCGGGCATGAAGGTGCTGAAGAAAATCGCGGCCGCCGGTGAGAGCACCGGCCAGGGCGACGGCACCCCCAACGCGACCGTCGTGATCGACAAGGCGACCGTGACGAAATCCTGACCTCCAGCAGGGAAAGTTCGGTCGCGCGGGATGCGGACAGCCGCCCCGCCGGTCGCCTATGTTGGCCGTGACGAAACTGTGGACGATGTCCGGGGGCAAAGCTGCCCCACGCAGGCATCATGTGGAGGAGGCGCTGTGAGCAGCGACCCGTGGGGCCGCGTCGACGAGACGGGCACCGTGTACGTGCGTACCACTGACGGCGAGCAGGTCGTCGGTTCCTGGCAGGCCGGTACTCCCGACGAGGCACTGGCCTACTTCGAGCGCAAGTACGAGGGACTGGTCGTGGAGATCGGCCTCCTCGAACGACGAGTGAAAACGACCGACCTGTCCTCGAAGGACGCCCAGGTCGCCATCGCCCACATCCGCGATCAGGTGGACGCCCACCACGCGGTCGGGGATCTGGACGCGCTGAAGGTCCGGTTGAACAAGCTCGTCGAGACGGTCGACGCCCGTCGTGAGGAGCGCAAGGCGCAGCGGGCGAAGCAGTCCGACGAGGCCCGGCACTCCAAGGAGGCGCTGGTCGTCGAGGCGGAGGAGCTGGCCCAGTCCGACCAGTGGCGGGCCGCCGGTGAGCGGCTGCGCGCGCTCGTGGACACCTGGAAGGGCCTGCCGAGGCTCGACCGGAAGTCCGACGACGAGCTGTGGCACCGCTTCTCGCACGCGCGCTCGGCGTTCTCCAAGCGACGCAAGGCGCACTTCGCGTCGCTGGACGCGCAGCGCGAGGACGCCCGCAAGACCAAGGAGAAGCTGGTCGCGGAGGCCGAGTCGCTGTCTGCCTCGGCCGACTGGGGTCCGACGGCGGCCCGTTACCGCGAGCTGATGGCGGACTGGAAGGCCGCGGGCCGCGCCCAGCGCGAGCACGAGGACGACCTGTGGAACCGCTTCCGCGGCGCCCAGGACGTGTTCTTCGCGGCGCGCAGTTCGGTCTTCGCCGAGCGGGACGCGGAGCAGACGGAGAACCTGAAGCTCAAGGAGGAGCTGGCCGAGGAGGCCGAGAAGCTCGTCCCGGTGCAGGATTTGAAGGCGGCCAGGGCCGCTTTCCGCTCGCTCAACGAGCGCTGGGAGGCCATCGGCCATGTGCCGCGGGACGCCCGCCCGAAGGTCGAGGGGCGGATGCACGCGGTGGAGCGGGCTCTTCAGGACTCCGAGGAGACCGAGTGGCGCCGGACGAACCCGGAGGCACGCGCGCGTGCGGAGGGTCTGACCGGGCAGCTGCAGGCGGCCGTGGACAAGCTCCAGGGGCAGATCGAGACGGCTCGCTCCGCGGGGAACGGGGCGAGGGCCGACAAGCTCCAGCGGGAGCTCGACGGGCGTCAGGCCCTTTTGGAGCAGGCGCTCAAGGGGCTGCACGAGTTCGGCGGGTAACGTCCGCTGGAGGGCCCGGTTTCGTCTGCGGGTACGTCGTGGCCGGCCGCGCAGTTCCGCGCGCCCCTTCGGGAGCGCTGCCCGACCGACACAGGAGGGGCTCCCGTACGAACCTGTACGGGAGCCCCTCCTGTGTCGTGTCCGGCCGTCAGGCCTCCGAGGGCCTGCGGGCCGATGTCACGCGGTACACGTCGTACACGCCCTCCACTCCCCTGACCGCCTTCAGGACGTGGCCCAGGTGTTTGGGGTCGCCCATCTCGAAGGTGAAGCGGGAGGTGGCCACCCGGTCGCGCGACGTCTGGACGGCCGCGGACAGGATGTTGACGTGCTGGTCGGACAGGATCCTCGTGACGTCCGACAGCAGCCGCGAGCGGTCCAGTGCCTCGACCTGGATGGCGACCAGGAAGACCGAGGACTGGGTGGGGGCCCACTCGACTTCGAGGATGCGCTCGGGCTCGCGGGACAGCGAGTCGACGTTGACGCAGTCCGTGCGGTGGACCGACACTCCGCTGCCGCGCGTCACGAAGCCCATGATCGGGTCGCCGGGAACGGGCGTACAACAGCGGGCCAGCTTCACCCATACATCGGCGACGCCCTTGACGACGACACCCGGGTCGGCGTTCGAGCGGCGCTTGCGGCCCCGGCCGTGGGCGGGCGGGACGCTCTCGTCGATCTCCTCGGAGGCGGCCTCCTCGCCGCCGAGCGCCTGCACGAGCTTCTGCACGACACCCTGCGCGGCCACATGGCCCTCGCCGATCGCCGCGTACAGGGACGAGATGTCGGGATAGCGCATCTCGTGCGCGAGCGTGACCAGCGAGTCGCCGGTGAGGATGCGCTGGATCGGCAGGTTCTGCTTGCGCATGGCGCGCGCGATGGCGTCCTTGCCCTGCTCGATCGCCTCGTCGCGGCGCTCCTTGGAGAACCAGGCGCGGATCTTGTTGCGGGCGCGGGGCGACTTGACGAAGCCCAGCCAGTCCCGCGACGGTCCGGCGCCGGACGCCTTGGAGGTGAAGACCTCCACCAGATCGCCGTTGTCCAGGGTCGACTCCAGCGGTACGAGGCGTCCGTTGACACGTGCTCCTATGGTGCGGTGGCCCACCTCCGTGTGCACCGCGTAGGAGAAGTCCACGGGTGTCGCGCCGGCCGGCAGCGCTATCACGTCGCCCTTCGGCGTGAACACGAAGACCTCGTTGCGCGAGAGGTCGAAGCGCAGGGACTCCAGGAACTCCCCCGGGTCCTCGGTCTCCTTCTGCCAGTCGAGGAGCTGGCGCAGCCACGCCATGTCGTTGAGGTGGTCGTCCTTGCCGGTTGTCCTCGGCTGGTCGGAGCGCACCTTGGAGGCGCCCGCGACGGCCTCCTGCTTGTACTTCCAGTGGGCGGCGATGCCGTACTCGGCGCGGCGGTGCATGTCGAACGTACGGATCTGGAGTTCGACGGGCTTGCCGTTGGGACCGATGACCGTCGTGTGCAGCGACTGGTACATGTTGAACTTGGGCATCGCGATGTAGTCCTTGAACCGCCCCGGAACCGGGTTCCAGCGGGCGTGGACGGTGCCCAGTGCCGCGTAGCAGTCGCGGACCGTGTCGACGAGGACGCGGATGCCGACCAGGTCGTAGATCTCCGCGAAGTCACGGCCGCGGACGATCATCTTCTGGTAGACGCTGTAGTAGTGCTTCGGACGGCCGGTGACGGTCGCCTTGATGCGGGCCGCGCGCAGGTCGGACTGGACCTCGTCGGTCACTATGGCGAGGTATTCGTCCCTCTTGGGGGCGCGCTCGGCGACCAGGCGCACGATCTCGTCGTACATCTTGGGGTAGAGGATCGCGAAGGCGAGGTCCTCCAGCTCCCACTTGATGGTGTTCATGCCCAGGCGGTGGGCGAGCGGCGCGTAGATCTCCAGGGTCTCGCGCGCCTTCTTCTCCTGCTTCTCGCGCTTGAGGTAGCGCATGGTGCGCATGTTGTGCAGGCGGTCGGCGAGCTTGATGACCAGGACGCGCGGGTCCCTGGCCATGGCGACGACCATCTTGCGGACGGTCTCGGCCTGCGCGGCCTCGCCGAACTTGACCTTGTCGAGCTTGGTGACGCCGTCGACGAGGAGGGCGACCTGGTCGCCGAAGTCCTTGCGGAGGGTGTCGAGCCCGTACTCGGTGTCCTCGACCGTGTCGTGCAGGAGGCCCGCCATCAGCGTGGCCGGGTCCATGCCCAGCTCGGCGAGGATCGTCGTCACCGCGAGCGGGTGCGTGATGTACGGGTCGCCGCTCTTGCGCTTCTGGCCGCGGTGCCAGCGCTCGGCGACCTGGTAGGCGCGCTCGACCTGGCGCAGCGTGGCCGTCTCGATCTTCGGGTCGTTGCTGCGCACTATCCGCAGCAGCGGCTCCAGGACCGGGTTGTACGGGTTCGAGCGCTGGACGCCGAGACGGGCGAGCCGGGCCCGTACGCGGTTGGAGGAGCCGCCGGAGCGGGCGGGCTGGCCGGAGGCGGGCCGGGCGGCGGACGCGGGGCGGGCCGCCGGCGCCGAGGCCTGCCGCTCGGGGGCCGCCGGCTCGGGACGTGGCTGATCCGCCGCCTTGGCCGGGGCGGCCGACCCGTTCTTCGCGGGTGCGGGCGCGGCGGGCGTGCCCGCGGGCGCCGCGGACTGGTCGGGCCTGGCGGCCGGTGGTACCCCCGGGCGGTCGGCCCTGGGGGCGAGTGGCTGGGCCTCGTCTGGCAAGAGGGCTCCTCGTGCGCGATCCGGGTCCCCGGTCAGGCTCCGGAAACCCCATGGTAGCGATCCTGGGCTCGGGTCTCGCCTTCGGCCGGTGGGACGGCCTTCCACGGGAGAAACACGAGAGGCGGGTCCCGGATTCCTCCGGGACCCGCCTGCGCCGTGTCCTGCGGGGTGCTGAGCGGTGTCGAACGGGTGGCCGCCCGGTTGCCGGGCGGCTGGTCGTCCGGTCGCTCAGACCGTGAGCAGTGCCTCCAGCGGGACGCCGTCCAGAGCGGGCTCCAGACGGGCGCGACCGCCCAGGAAGCCCAGCTCCATGAGGACGGCGACCCCGGCGACCTCGGCGCCCGCCCTGCGGATCAGCCGGAGCGAGGCCTCGGCGGTGCCACCGGTGGCGAGGACGTCGTCGACGACCATGACGCGGTCGCCCGGCGTGAGGTCCTCGGCGTGCACCTCGATCTCGGCGGAGCCGTACTCCAGGTCGTACGCCTGGCTGAGGGTCGCTCCGGGGAGCTTGCCGGCCTTGCGTACGGGGATGAAGCCCAGTCCCGCGCGGACCGCGACGGGGGCGCCCAGGATGAAGCCGCGGGCCTCCAAGCCGACGATCTTCGTGGCGCCGTTGCGGACACTGATCTCGGCCAGGGCCTCGGTGAGCGCCGTGAACGCGGCCGGGTCCGCCAGGAGCGGGGTGATGTCCTTGAACACCACGCCCGGCTCCGGGTAGTCCGGCACGTCACGGATCCGGCTGAGCAGCAGCGCCGTGGTGTCTGCGAGTCCGGTCATCGGCGCTTGCCCGAGGGACGGCCGCGGCCCCTGCCCCGGGACGACGGCTGGGCGCGCTGGGCACGGGGTCCGACGACCGCGGGGGTCGCGTCGTCGTCATCCGGCTCCTCGTCGTCGTACGAGCGCTCGACGACCGGGGCCTCCAGGGACTCGCCCTTCGCCGCGGCGGCGGCCCGCTTGGCCCGGATGCGCTTCCTCAGTGCCTTTATCTGCGGCTCGCGCTCCTTGAGGTCGGCGACGAGCGGCGTGGCGATGAAGATCGAGGAGTACGCGCCGGCGGCGAGGCCGACGAACAGCGACAGCGAGATGTCGTTGAGCATGCCCGCGCCGAGGACACCGCCACCGATGAACAGCAGGCCCGCCACCGGGAGCAGCGCGACGACCGTGGTGTTGATGGAACGCACCAGGGTGCCGTTGATCGAGCGGTCGGCGATCTCGCTGTAGGTGTAGCGCGTCTGTTTGGTGATGTCCTTCGTCTGTTCCTTGAGGCTGTCGAAGACGACCACCGTGTCGTACAGCGAGTAACCGAGGATCGTGAGCAGACCGATCACGGTGCCCGGTGTGACTTCGAACCCGACGAGCGCGTAGACGCCGACCGTGATGGTGATGTCGTGGATGAGCGCCACGAGCGCGGCAGCTGCCATACGCCACTCGAAGGCGATCGCCAGATAGATCACGACAAGGACCATGAAGATCGCCAGGCCCTGCCAGGCCTTGTTGGCGACCTGATCACCCCAGCTGGGGCCGACCAGGTCGGCGGCGATCTTCTCCGAGTCGACCTTCAGGTCCTTGGCGAGCTGCTGCTTGATCTGGTCGGACTTGCTGGTGTCGACGCCGGCGACCTGGATGCGCAGTCCGCCGTTGCCGAGCTTCTGGACGATCGCGTCGTGGCCGGAGGCCTCTTCCGCGTACGTCTCGGCCTGGCTCACCGAGATGCTGGTGCGCTCGGTGGTGAAGACGGCGCCGCCCTGGAACTCGATGCCCATGTTCAGACCGCGCACCGCGAGGCCCAGGATCGCCGTGATGGTGATCAGGATGGAGACGGCGTACCAGATCTTGCGCTTGCCGACGAAGTCGTAGCCGATCTCACCGCGGTGGAGCCGGGCGCCGAGGGTGCCGAGTTTCGACATCTCACGCCTCCTTCGTGTCGACGGGGGCGGACGCACGACGGGTGCGGCGCAGCGGCGGCTGCACGCCCAGTCGCTTCGGGTCGAGGCCGGACCAGCTGTGGCCCTCCGCGAAGAACTTCCTGCGGGCCAGGAGCGACATCAGCGGCTTGGTGAAGAAGAAGACGACCACCACGTCGAGCAGGGTGGTCAACCCCAGGGTGAAGGCGAAGCCCTGGACCTTGCCGACGGTGACGACGAAGAGCACGGCGGCGGCGAGGAACGACACGAAGTCGGAGACCAGGATGGTGCGCCGGGCGCGCGGCCAGGCACGCTCGACCGCGGGGCGCATCCTTCGGCCTTCGCGGATCTCGTCACGGATGCGTTCGAAGAACACGATGAACGAGTCCGCCGTGATGCCGATGGCCACGATGGCGCCGCAGACCGCGGGCAGGTTCAGCGCGAAGCCGATGGTCGGGCCGAGCAGCGCCATGATCACGTAGGTCATGACCGCGGAGACCAGCAGCGAGGCGATGGCGATGAGCGACAGACCCCGGTAGTAGAGCACCAGGTAGATGATGACCAGGGCCAGGCCGATGGCGCCGGCGATCAGGCCGGCCTCCAACTGCTCGCCGCCGAGCGCGGCGGTGACGGTGGTGACGCTCGCCTCGGTGAAGGTGAGCGGCAGCGCGCCGTACGACAGCATGTTGGACAGGTCCTGGGCCTCCTGCTGGTCGAAGCTGCCCGAGATCTCCGCGGTGCCGCCGGTCAGCGCCTGGCTGACGTACGGGTCGGAGACGACCTCACCGTCGAGGACGATGGCGAACTGGTTCTGCGGGGACTGGTTCTGGGCCAGCTTGCCCGTGATGTCCGCGAACTTCTTGCCGCCCTTGCTGGTGAAGTCCATGGTGACTTTCCAGCCCGCGGCACCCTGGGTGTCGAACACGGCCGAGGCCTTGTCGACGTCCGTGCCCTCGACCTCGGCCGGGCCGAGGATGTACTTCTGCCACTGGCCCTGCGAGTTCTGGCCGCAGGCCACGGTCGGGTCGCCGGCCTTGACGCCGTCACCGGCCTTGGCGCGGACCGTCTTCTTGCTGCAGTCCAGCGCGGTGTACTGCGCCTGGAGCTTCGCGGTCGCCGGGTCGGTGCTCGCGGACGCCGAGGGACTGGCCGCGGTGGAAGCGCTCCCCGTGACGCTCGCGGAGGGAGTGGGGTCGGCCTTCAGCGCGTCGGTGACCGCCCGGCCCTGCGAGGTGGCGGAGGCGGAGGGCGACGAGGACGAGGTGACCTTCTCGCTCTCCTTCGCCGAGGCGGAAGGGCTCGCGGAGGAGCTGCCGGACGCGCTCGGGGACGGGGTCGCGGCGTCGGCGCCGGAGACCTCGGTGACCAGCACGGGACGGAAGTAGAGCTTGGCGGTGGTGCCGACCTGTTCCCGGGCCTGCTCGGAGTTCGTACCCTTGGGGATGTTGACGATGATGTTGCTCTCGCCCTGGGTCTGCACCTCCGCTTCGCTGACGCCCAGACCGTTGACACGGCGGTTCATGATGTCGACCGCGGTGTCCATGTTGGTCTTGTTGATCGCGTTCTTCTGACCGGGTTCGTTCTTCGCCTGGAGCGTGATGCTCGTACCGCCGGCGAGGTCGATGCCCAGTCGCGGTGTCGTGTGCCCGGAGGCGAACATGCCGCCGGTGAGCGCCACGATGGCGATCAGGATCAGGGCCAAGGTGCGCCCCGGCCTGCCCTGGGTGCCCTGTCGGCCCTTCTTAGGTGCTGCCACCTTCTCGTTCTCCCTCTTCGTCCGCCCGGTCTCTCGGTACCTTCGCGGACGGGCATCAAATGGTGTGGAGGTTCCGCGCGAAGCCGGACGTCCGGGGACCACGGCGCGCGAGCGGCGCACTCGGCGGTCCCCGGTCGCGGCTACTTCGTGTCGGACTCGCCGTCGGACTTCTTCAGCTCTGCGGCGTCGGTCTTCTTCGGCTCCGCGACGGCGGACTCGTCGGCGGGCTCGGCGACGGGCTCGGCGACGGGCTCCACGGTCGGCTCGGCGACCGGCTCGTCGGCCGCGTCCTTCTTGCCGAGGTCGATGTGCTTGTCGTCGGAGACGTCGGCGGACTCGTCCGTCTCGGTGAGGGAGGAGGCGTCGTCCGGCACGACCGACTCGTCGGACTTCAGGTCGTGCTCGATGCCGTGGACGATGCGGTTGTACTCGTCGTCGCCGAGGACCGCGCCGATGGAGTTCTTCGCGAAGAGCAGGTCGACGCCCGGGGCTGCGTCAAGGAGGACCGTCTCCTCGTTGACCTCCTTCACCGTCGCGTACATGCCACCGATCGTGCGGACGCCGGTGCCGGGCTGCATGTCGTTGCGCATCTGCGCAGCCGCATTCTGCTTCTTCTTGGCCGACCGGGTCATCAGGAACATGGCCCCGATGAGCACGATGAACGGGAGGAGGGTCACGAGACTCACGGGACGGAACTTCCTTCATTCGACCGCGATGGTGAGCGGCCTGATGGATGGGGGTATGTACGCCGTCGACAAGGGCGGCATCGGCGGAGTCTAAGCGAGTCCGCCGTCAAGGAACAACGCTCAGCATGGCACCGGGGTTCCTGACCTCGCGAGCCCCCTCGCCGTCACGCCCCGAACAGGTCCCCTTGTCCGTTTCCACCGGTTGACGACCGGGGCGGCGTGAGGCCCAGGTGAGCCCACGCGGCCGGTGTGGCGACGCGTCCACGGGGCGTACGGGCCAGCAGCCCCTCGCGAACGAGGAAGGGCTCGGCCACCTCTTCGACGGTCTCGCGCTCCTCCCCCACGGCCACGGCGAGCGTGGAGAGGCCGACGGGCCCGCCGCCGAAGAGCTTGAGCAGGGCTTCGAGGACGCCCCGGTCGAGGCGGTCGAGGCCGCGGCTGTCCACTTCGTACACCGCGAGGGCGGCCCTGGCGATGTCCTGGTCGATGACGCCGTCGGCCTTGACCTGGGCGTAGTCACGGACCCGGCGCAGCAGACGGTTGGCGATACGGGGTGTGCCCCGGGAGCGGCCGGCGATCTCGGCTGCCCCGGCCGTGTCGATCTGCACGTCCAGCAGGTGTGCGGAGCGGTGGATGACCCGTTCCAGCTCGGCGGGCTCGTAGAACTCCATGTGGGCGGTGAAGCCGAAGCGGTCGCGCAGCGGGGGCGGCAGCAGGCCCGCGCGCGTGGTGGCGCCGACGAGCGTGAAGGGCGGCAGTTCGAGGGGGATGGCGGTGGCACCGGGGCCCTTGCCGACGATGACGTCGACGCGGAAGTCCTCCATCGCCATGTAGAGCATCTCCTCGGCGGGCCGCGACATGCGGTGGATCTCGTCGAGGAAGAAGACCTCACCCTCCTGGAGGGAGGAGAGGATCGCCGCGAGGTCGCCCGCGTGCTGGATGGCGGGGCCGCTGGTGATGCGGATGGGGGCTTCCATCTCGGCTGCGATGATCATCGAGAGGGTGGTCTTACCCAGGCCGGGGGCGCCGGAGAGCAGTACGTGGTCGGCGGTGGCGCCCCGCGCGCGTGCGGCGCGCAGGACGAGGTCGAGCTGCTCGCGCACCTTCTCCTGACCGATGAACTCACCGAGGTCCTTGGGCCGCAGAGCGGCCTCGACGGCCTGCTCCTCACGATCGCCGGACGCACCGACAAGCCGCTCGGCGGTGTCGTCGTCGGTCGTCTCGTCCCAGTTCATTCGGTGTGCCTCGCGGTATTAGGGGTTCCGGGTCGTACGGGTGGAGATCTTTTTTACGGGGGCGCGACCCGCAAGGGCGCGCCCCCGAAGGGGCGCGGGGAACTGCGCGACCTGGGGGCACCTCCCGGCCGAAGGCTGGGGGACCACAGCGCACCCGCAGGTCGATCACGGCCCCTCCCCCGCGGCTCAGCGAGTCCTGTTGAGGCTCTGGAGCGCCGCCTTCAACAACTGCCCGACCTGCGGTGCCTCGCCGGAGGCCTCCGCCTGCGGCGCAACCGCGGAAACCGCTTCGTCGGCCTCCCGGGTCGCGTACCCCAGACCGATCAGCGCGGCATGCAACTGCTCCCGCCATCCGGCGGCGACGGGCCGCCCGATCGCCGCGCCACCCGTACCGAGCGGTTCCCCGAGGCGGTCCTTCAACTCAAGGAGCAGCTTCTGGGCACCCTTCTTGCCGATGCCGGGGACGGCGGTGAGCGCCTTCTCGTCCCCGGTGGACACCGCGCGGCGCAGGGCGTCGGGGCCGTGCACGGCGAGCATCGCCTGGGCCAGGCGCGGACCCACCCCGCTCGCGCTCTGCAGCAGCACGAAGGTCTGGCGCTCGTCGTCGTCCACGAAGCCGTACAGCGTGAGCGAGTCCTCGCGGACGACCAGGGAGGTGGCCAGCGTGGCCTCCTTGCCCATGCGCAGCCCGGAGAGCGTGTGGGGGGTGCACTGCACGGCGATACCGATACCGCCCACCTCGACCACCGCGGAGTCGGGGGCGAGGGCGGCGACCTTGCCGCTGACGAAGGCGATCATCGGGTGACCTTCCGGCTGGAGAGCTGGGCCCGGCGGTGCGCGGCCTGCGCCTGCTGGAGGCGGTTCACGGCCGGGGCACGCCAGATGTGACAGATGGCGAGGGCGAGGGCGTCCGCGGCGTCGGCGGGCCTGGGAGGCGCGTCGAGCCGGAGCAGCCGGGTGACCATGGCGCCGACCTGGGCCTTGTCGGCGCGGCCGTTGCCGGTGACGGCGGCCTTGACCTCGCTGGGGGTGTGCAGGGCGACGGGGATGCCGCGCCGGGCCGCGCAGAGCATCGCGACCGCGCTGGCCTGGGCCGTGCCCATCACCGTACGGACGTTGTGCTGGCTGAACACCCGCTCCACGGCGACGCATTCGGGCCGGTGCTCGTCGAGCCACTGCTCGATGCCCTGCTCGATGGCGACGAGACGCTGTCCCAAGTCCGCGTCGGCGGGGGTGCGGACGACTCCGACGGCGATCATGGTGAGCGGCCGGCCCGCCACGCCCTCGACGACACCGACACCGCACCGGGTCAATCCGGGGTCAACGCCCAGTACCCGCACCCGGTCCCCTCCTTCGGTCCCTCGGCCCCACCCGGCCACCACCGGGGGCTGCCCCCGATTCGTGCAGGTTATCGGGTGCCACCGACAACGCCCGCCAGCGACGCCCGACGAGGGGACGGGCCGGCAACGGAACGGGCCGACGGGGTGTGTCCCGTCGGCCCGTTGAGTCCGTACCGCCCGCGGCAGGGCGACGCGCGGAGTGCGGTGTACGCGTCGACGTTACGCGTCGACCTTCTCCATGACCTCGTCGCTCACGTCGAAGTTGGCGAAGACGTTCTGCACGTCGTCGCTGTCCTCAAGGGCGTCGATGAGCTTGAAGATCTTCCGGGCGCCCTCCTCGTCCAGCTCGACATGCATGGTCGGCACGAAGTTGGCGTCGGCGGAGTCGTAGTCGATGCCGGCCTCCTGGAGCGCGGTGCGCACCGCGACCAGGTCGGTGGCCTCGGAGAGGACCTCGAAGGACTCACCGAGGTCGTTGACCTCCTCGGCACCCGCTTCGAGCACGGCATCCAGGACGTCGTCCTCGGCCAGCTCGCCCTTGGGGACGATGACGACGCCCTTGCGGTGGAACAGGTACGAGACCGAACCCGGGTCGGCCATGTTGCCGCCGTTGCGGGTCATGGCGACGCGTACGTCCGAGGCGGCGCGGTTGCGGTTGTCGGTGAGGCACTCGATGAGCACCGCGACACCGTTGGGGCCGTAGCCCTCGTACATGATCGTCTCGTAGTCGGCGCCACCGGCTTCGAGACCACCGCCGCGCTTGACCGCGGAGTCGATGTTCTTGTTCGGAACCGAGGACTTCTTGGCCTTCTGCACGGCGTCGTAAAGCGTCGGATTGCCGTCGAGGTCCACGCCGCCCATACGCGCCGCTACCTCGATGTTCTTGATCAGCTTCGCGAAGAGCTTGCCGCGCTTGGCGTCGATCACGGCCTTCTTGTGCTTCGTCGTGGCCCATTTAGAGTGGCCGGACATCTGCCTGTCTCCTTCGCGTAACCCAACCAGTACGAACTCCCGAGGCTTCGAGAGCCTGGGGGACCCCCAGATCCTACTAGGACGCCGTTGTCCGGGTCGCGCGCACCATGTCGACGAAGAGACCGTGCACGCGGTGGTCGCCGGTCAGTTCCGGGTGGAACGACGTGGCGAGCGCGTTGCCCTGGCGTACAGCGACGATGTGACCGCCGTACTCGGCCAGTACCTCGGCCTGCGCGCCCACCGATTCCACCCAGGGGGCCCGGATGAACAGGCCCTCCACAGCGTCGCCCTCGATGCCCGTCACGTCGACCTTCGCCTCGAAGGACTCGTTCTGCCGTCCGAAGGCGTTGCGGCGCACGATCATGTCGATGCCGCCGATGGTCTCCTGGCCCGAGCGGGGGTCGAGGATCTTGTCGGCGAGCATGATCATGCCCGCGCAGCTGCCGTAGACGGGCAGGCCGTCCCGCACGCGCGCGCGTAGGGGCTCCATCAGGCCGAAGAGCACGGCCAGTTTGGAGATGGTGGTGGACTCGCCGCCGGGGACGATCAGTCCGTCCACCTCGGCGAGTTCCTCGGGGCGCCGCACCGGCCTTGCCACGGCGTCCGCCGCGGCCAGGGCGATGAGATGCTCCCGTACGTCGCCCTGGAGTGCCAGGACGCCTATGACGGGGGTGGTGCTCATCTACGGTATGCCTGCCTTGTGTGAATGGGTGCCCTGGAGGGGGTGGTCACCGTCCGCACGACGCCTGCCGTCCGGATGACGCCCACCGTCCGGAAGGTGGTTACCAGCCGCGGTTCGCGTAGCGCTCGGACTCGGGGAGGGTGTCGCAGTTGATGCCGACCATGGCCTCGCCCAGGTTGCGGGAGGCGTCCGCGATGATCTTCGGGTCGTCGTAGAAGGTGGTGGCCTTCACGATGGCCGCGGCGCGCTTGGCCGGGTCGCCGGACTTGAAGATGCCGGAGCCGACGAAGACACCCTCGGCGCCGAGCTGGCGCATCAGGGCGGCGTCGGCGGGAGTGGCCACGCCACCCGCGGAGAACAGCACGACCGGGAGCTTGCCGAGCTCGGCGACCTCCTTGACGATCTCGTACGGGGCGCGCAGCTCCTTGGCGGCGGCGTACAGCTCGTTGTTGTCGTAGCCGCGCAGCCGGGCGATCTCGTTCTTGATCTGCCGCAGGTGGCGCACGGCCTCGACGACGTTGCCGGTGCCGGCCTCGCCCTTGGAGCGGATCATGGCGGCGCCCTCGGCTATGCGGCGCAGGGCCTCGCCCAGGTTGGTCGCGCCACAGACGAAGGGGGTCGTGTAGGCCCACTTGTCGGAGTGGTTGACCTCGTCGGCGGGGGTGAGCACCTCGGACTCGTCGATGTAGTCGACGCCGAGGGACTGCAGGACCTGGGCCTCCACGAAGTGGCCGATGCGCGACTTGGCCATCACCGGGATCGAGACGGCCTCGATGATGCCCTCGATCATGTCCGGGTCGGACATGCGTGCCACGCCGCCGTCCTTGCGGATGTCGGCCGGGACCCGCTCCAGGGCCATGACGGCCACGGCGCCCGCGTCCTCGGCGATCTTCGCCTGCTCGGGCGTGACGACGTCCATGATCACGCCGCCCTTGAGCTGCTCGGCCATGCCGCGCTTCACGCGCGCGGTGCCGGTGGCCGGGGTGTCGGTGGGCTGGGCGGGGTGGGAGAGCGTGCTGGACACGGGTGGACCTCACTCGGTGAAAGAGAGCTTCTGCGAACACCGAGGAAACGCCCGGGGACCAGGCCACAGCAAGGGCCAATGGGTAGGCGGTGGCTCATTTTCCGCGCACTGGAAGGCGTTTCCCCTGATCAGCGCCCTGCACAAGGGGCTCGTGCGTAGTCCACGCGCGCGTGGACTACGTCCCGGGGCGGTCCGCCAGCGCCGTCGGCGGCTCGTCGTCCATTTCGAAGGCCAGGGGAAACGGGGCGTGTCCGGCCAGCCGGAACCAGCGCACCGTGCGGTGGCGGCGCAGGGCGCGGGCCGCCCGTACGGCGTCGTTGTGGAAGCGCCGGGCCATCGGTACGCGGCGGACCGACCGGGCGAGTTCGAGGGCCGCGTCCTCGCCGCCGCGGGCCGCCCGGACCGCCTCGACCTGCTCGGTCGCTCCGAAGACGGCCCGCAGTGCCTGGCTGAGGTCGCTCTCGGCGACCTCCCGGTGGTCCTCCTCGGCCTGCCGGGCGGCGTGCGCTGCCTCGTAGAGCACCATCGACGCGGCCGGATCGAGCACGCCGGCGGTGGCCAGTTCCTGTGCGACCGAGGCGCGGCGCAGGAGCGTGGCGTCGAGGGCTGCGCGGGCCGCGTCGATGCGTGAGTGCAGGCGGTCGAGACGGCCTGCCGTCCAGCTCAGGTAGAGGCCGATCGCCACGAGGGCGACCACGATCCAGATCAGTGTGGAGGTCACGGGGGCACACGCTACCGGTGGGGGTGGAGGCGCCTTGCGCCGCAGGCGCCCCCGCGATGGCGCCTGCGGCGCCTCTCCGTTTCCGGGTGCGGGCCCGGTGGGGACTGGTCGCGCCCCGCGGCGGAGCCGCCTATGCCACAGCCCCGCGCCCCTGAGCAGCCGGCTTCGCCACGCTTTTCGTCTCGCCCGACCGGCGAGCGACGCCGCGCCCTTGGGTCTTGCAGCCCGTCCGGCGCTTGAGGACGAAGCCCTGGGTCCTGCAGCCCGTCCCGCGTTCGAGGACGAGGCCGTTCAGGCCGACAGGGGGTCTGGGGGCGCAGCCCCCGGGGGACGGCGCCTCTCAGTCTCGCGCCAGGCCGAAGCGGGCCAGGAGCCCGCCCGGCTCCGCCGGTTCGTCCGCCGCCGCCACCGCCGCCGCGCCGTCCGTGACCGTCTCGTACACGGACAGGATGTCCGCCCCGACCGTCGACCAGTCGAAGCGCCGCACATGCGCGCTGCCCCGCTCGCGCAGTTCCGCGCGTCGCGCCGGATCGCCGAGGAGCCGTACCGCCGACACGGCCAGCGCGTCCGCGTCCTCGTTGGTGAACAGTTCGCCCGCCGCGCCCTGGTCGAGGACCTGGGCGAACGCGTCGAGGTCGGAGGCGAGCACGGGCGCGCCCGCGGACATGGCCTCGACCAGGATGATGCCGAAGCTCTCGCCGCCGGTGTTGGGCGCGATGTACAGGTCGACGCTGCGCAGGAACCGCGCCTTGTCCTCGTCGCTGACCATGCCGAGGAACTCGACGCGCGAACGCAGCTCCGCCGGAAGCTTCTCGACCGCTTCCTTCTCGTCGCCGCGTCCGGCGACCAGCAGCCGGGTCCGCGGCCGCTCGGCGAGGATCTTCGGCAGCGCCTTCATCAGGACCGGCAGGCCCTTGCGGGGCTCGTCGATACGGCCGACGAAGCCGATCGTCCCGCCCTGCCACTCGGGGTTGGGCTCGGCCTTCGCGAAGTGGTCCACGTCGACGCCGTTCGGGATGACCACGGCGTCGCCGCCCAGGTGCTCGACGAGCGTGCGCCGCGCGTACTCGCTCACCGCGATCCGCGCGCTGATCTTCTCCAGGGCGGGCTGCAGGATCGGGTACGCGGCGATCATCGCGCGGGACCGCGGGTTCGACGTGTGGAAGGTGGCGACGATGGGTCCCTGGGCCGCCCAGCAGGCCAGCAGGCCGAGGGAGGGCGAGGCCGGCTCGTGGATGTGGATCACGTCGAACGTGCCGTCGTGCAGCCAGCGGCGGACCCGGGCGGCGGACAGGAACCCGAAGTTGAGGCGCGCGACCGAGCCGTTGTACGGCACCGGCACGGCGCGGCCCGCCGAGACGACGTACGGCGGGAGCGGTGTCTCGTCGTCGGCGGGCGCGAGGACGGACACATGGTGCCCGAGCGCGATGAGGTGGTCGGCCAGGTCGCGGATGTGGAACTGGACTCCCCCGGGGACGTCCCAGGAGTACGGGCAGACGATGCCGATCCTCATGGCCGCTCCCCCGGCCGGACCTGCTCGTCGTGCCGGACCCCGTTGTTGTGTCCGGCCCGGTCGTGTCCGGCCCCGTTGTGTCCGGCCCGGTCGTGCCCGGCCCCGACGTGTCCGGCCCGGTCGTCCCGTGCTCCGGACGAGGGCTCCTCGCCGGGGCGGGGCTCCAGGTCGGCGAGCCACAGGCGTTGCAGCATGTGCCAGTCCTCCGGATGGTCGGCGATCCCCGTGGCGAAGGCATCGGCCAGCGCCTGCGTCATGACAGACGTCTTCTCGGCCCGCGTACCTGACTCGGGCATCTCGACGGGGGGGTGGATCCGGCCGCGCATCACGGGCGAGTCGTCGTACCACAGCGTCACCGGCAGCAGCAGCGCGCCGGTCTGCTGGGCGAGCAGCGCCGGGCCCGCGGGCATCCGGGTGGTGTCCCCGAAGAAGGAGACCTCGACCCCGGAGGCGGACAGGTCGCGCTCGGCGACCAGACAGACCAGGCCGCCGTCACGCAGCCGCCTGGCCAGCGTGCCGAACGCGGTGCCGCCCGTGTGCGGCAGCACCTCCATGCCGAGGCCTTCGCGGTACGCCACGAACCGGTCGAACAGCTTCTCCGGCTTGAGACGCTCGGCGACCGTCGTGAACGGTGTCCGCAGCGCGGTGGTGGCCCAGGCGCCCGCCAGGTCCCAGTTCCCCAGGTGCGGCAGCGCGACGACGACCCCCCTGCCCGAGGCGAGCGCCTCGCGCAGATGCTCCTGGCCTTCCGGTGCGAAGCCGTTCCTGATGCGCTCCTCGCTCCAGACGGGCAGCCGGAACGACTCCATCCAGTAACGCAGGTACGAGCGCATACCCGCGCGGGAGAGTTCCGACAACTGCTCCGGGGTCGCGTCGGGCCGCACGCGCGCGTAGTTCGCTTCCAGACGCAGTACGCCCTTGCCGCGCCGCTTCCAGGCGATGTCGGCGATGGTCCGGCCGAGGCGCACGGCCACCGGCTCGGGGAGCTTCTTGACGGCTCCCCAGCCCGCGGCGTAGGCGCCGTAGGTCAGCTGATCCCGCAGACCGCTCACGAGGTGGCCTCGCTGTTGTGCGAGGTGTTCTCCGGTGAGCTTGCCGGCGGGGCGGCGACCGCCGCGTCGGCCTCGGCGGCCTCCCGGCGCACCGTGACGACGCGCTGGATCAGCGTGACGACACTGCCCACGGCGACGATCCACAGCGCGATCGGCAGCAGTACGTCGATGCCCGGTACGCCGAAGGTCTTGTGGAAGCCCGCCAGACCGGCCGCGACCAGCGAGATCACCAGGCGTTCGGCGCGCTCGACGAGGCCGTTGACGGCGACGGGCAGGCCGATCGACTCGCCCCGGGCCTTGGTGTACGACACCACCTGACCGCTGGCCAGACAGAAGATCGACACGGCGCACAGGACGTTGTTGTCACCGCCGCCCGCGTACCAGAGCGCGAAGCCGCCGAAGATCGCGCTGTCGGCGACCCGGTCGAGCGTCGAGTCGAGGAAGGCGCCCCAGCGACTGGAGCGGCCCAGCTGGCGTGCCATGTTGCCGTCGACCATGTCCGAGAACACGAAGAGGGTGATGACGATCGTGCCCCAGAAGAGTTCTCCCCGGGGGTAGAAGACCAGCGCTCCCGCGATCACTCCGGCCGTGCCGAGGATGGTGACCGTGTCGGGGCTCACCCCCCGGCGGATGAGAAACGCGGCGAACGGTGTGAGGACACGCGTGAAGAATGCACGCGCGTACTTGTTCAGCATGGCCTTCCCGACGGTCGGTGTGGCCGGGCGGCCCCTGCTGGCCACCGGCTGGCCCATCGTAGCCACGCGTGCGCGTGTGCGACGGTCGGGCACCCGCGCCCCGTGTCACGTCCTGGTGACATCCGGGGCTCGGCGGGGGCCGCGCGATCGCGTCCGTCGTATGGACGCACCGTGACACGAGTGCGAAGCTCGATGGCACCGCGGGCGTCATCGGAGCCGCCATTCGCGGATCCGCCGGCCCGCGCCCACAGTGACCTCACCGTGCACGGGAGGCAATTCCATGGGCGACAAGGCGAACGCACACTCCGGAGCCGCCGGCAGGGCTACGGCGGCCGACCACCCCGCGTCCGTACGGAATGTGGTGCTGGTCGGCCACAGCGGTTCGGGCAAGACGACTCTGGTGGAGGCTCTCGCGCTGACCGCGGGAGCGGTGAACAGGGCGGGCCGTGTGGAGGACGGCGGCACCGTCTCCGACTACGACGAGATCGAGCACCGGCAGCAGCGCTCGGTGCAGCTCTCCCTGGTCCCGGTCGACTGGGACGGATACAAGATCAACGTGCTGGACACTCCGGGTTACGCCGATTTCGTCGGCGAGCTGAGGGCCGGTCTGCGAGCCGCGGACGCGGCCCTTTTCGTCGTCTCGGCCTCGGACGGGGTGGACGGCTCGACGCGCATGCTGTGGGAGGAGTGCGCGGCGGTCGGCATGCCGAGAGCCATCGTGGTGACGCACCTGGAGTCGGCGCGGGCCGACTTCGACGAGATGACCCGGATCTGCGCGGACGCCTTCGGCGCGGACGACCCCGACGCCGTACTGCCGCTGTACCTGCCGTTGCACGGCTCTCAGGGAGGCGACGGGCACGTGCCGGTGACGGGGCTGATCGGGCTGCTCTCGCAGCAACTGTTCGACTACTCGTCCGGGGAGCGCAAGGAGTCCGAGCCCGGTCCCGAGCAGATGCCGCTCATCGAGACGGCCCGCAACCGGCTGATCGAGGGGATCATCTCGGAGAGTGAGGACGAGACCCTCATGGACCGCTATCTCGGCGGTGAGGAGATCGATTTCAGGACACTCGTGCAGGACCTGGAGCGGGCCGTCGCGCGTGGGGTCTTCCATCCGGTGCTGGCCGCCGCGCCCGCCGCCGAGGGAGCCCGGCAGGGGCTGGGCACGGTGGAACTGCTCGAACTGATCACGGGCGGCTTCCCGACGCCGCTGGAGCGCGAGGCCCCGACGGTCACCACCCCGGACGGCCGGGCCCGCCGGGTCAAGGCCTGCGATCCGGACGGGCCGCTGGTCGCGGAGGTCGTGAAGACCGCCTCCGACCCGTACGTCGGCCGGGTCTCGATGGTGCGGGTGTTCTCCGGGACACTGCGCCCCGACGAGACGGTGCACGTGTCCGGGCACGGCCTCGCCGACCGCGGCCACGAGGGCCGTGCCCTCCACGAGGCGGACGAACGCATCGGCGCCCTGTCCGCGCCCTTCGGCAAGCAGCAGCGCGCCCTCAAGCACGCGATCGCGGGCGATCTGGCCTGTGTGGCCAAGCTGAACCGCGCCGAGACCGGTGACACACTTTCGGCCAAGGACGACCCGCTCCTGATGGAGCCCTGGGAGATGCCCGACCCCCTGCTGCCGCTCGCCATCCAGGCGCACAGCAAGGCGGACGAGGACAAGCTCTCGCAGGGCCTGGGCCGGCTGGTCGCCGAGGACCCGACGATGCGCCTGGAACAGAACCAGAACACCCACCAGGTCGTCCTGTGGTGCATGGGCGAGGCCCACGCGGACGTCGCCCTGGAACGGCTGCGCAACCGGTACGGCGTCCAGGTCGACGTCGTACCGCACAAGGTGTCCCTGCGGGAGACGTTCGCCGCCAGGTCCGCGGGGCGCGGCCGTCATGTGAAGCAGTCCGGCGGGCACGGGCAGTACGCGATCTGCGAGATCGAGGTGGAGCCGCTGCCGGGCGGCTCGGGCATCGAGTTCGTCGACAAGGTGGTGGGCGGTGCCGTGCCCCGGCAGTTCATCCCGTCCGTGGAGAAGGGGGTGCGCGCCCAGGCCGCCAGGGGCGTGACCGCGGGCTATCCGCTCATCGACGTGCGGATCACGCTGACCGACGGCAAGGCGCACTCCGTGGATTCGTCGGACGCGGCGTTCCAGACCGCAGGCGCGCTCGCCCTGCGGGAGGCCGCGACCGACGCGCGGATCCATCTCCTGGAGCCGGTCTCCGAGGTGACGGTCCTGGTGGGCGACGAGTACGTGGGGGCCGTGATGAGCGATCTGTCGGGCCGGCGCGGGCGGGTCGTCGGCACCGAGCAGGCGCCGGGCGGCCGGACCCTCGTACGGGCCGAGGTCCCGGAGATCGAGATCGGGCGGTACGCGGTCGATCTGCGCTCCCTCTCGCACGGCACCGCGCGTTTCGACCGCACCTACGCCCGGCACGAGCCCATGCCGCCGCAGTTGACCGACCGGGTCCGCGAACAGGCTCAGGGCGCGCACTAGTTGATTCCCCCTTCGACCGGCGGACGGCTGCGGCCGTCCGCCGACGAATGTCGGTCCCTGGCGATACCCTGAGAACCTGATCAAGACGATGACCTGATCAACAGGTGTGCGAAGCACGGAAGTCGGGAATGCCGCAGCAGCGGGGCAAGGCGGCGATGGGGGCGGTAATGGCGGACGACGCATTCGATTTCAGGCCCGGGGCACAGGTTCCGCTCTCGGGTTCCGCGGGACAGACGGCGGCGACGTTCGCCCTCGCCTCCGCGGCCTACCGTGACAGTCCCGTCGAAGCGATCCTCGACGCCAACAGCGAGTGGCACCAGTCGAAGGTCTCGCCGGGCCGCAAGTGGGCGTCGATCTTCAAGCCGAACCTGGGCGAGGCCTTCGCCCGGGCCGTGCAGGTCCGGATGCTGGGCGGCGGCCGCAGCCCGCTCATCCAGTCCTTCGGCACGGAACCGCAGGTGGTCGTCGAGCACTGCCTGGCGGCGAACCGCATCCGCAAGGAGCGGGACAGCTGGCTCACCGCGGTGATGGCGCTGACCGGCCTGATCTTCCTGCCCGGTCTGTTCATCTGGCTGCTGGTCTTCCAGATCCGCCGCTCGGTCGCCAAGGCCGAGGACAAGCGGGCCGGGGTCCTCGCCACCACGATCCTGATCGGGGTGGGCGGCCTGGCGGTCCTCTTCCTGCTCAAGATGCCGTTCAGCGGCTTCTGGGCCTGGTACGCACGCGCGGCGATCGTCGCGCCCGTCCTCGGCTGGGTCTGGGCGAAGCAGATCTGCGAGCGCACGGCCCACGATCTGCGGGAGCGCTGGAGCAGCCTGCTGGCGGGCGGCGGCATCGGCGCCAAGATTCCCGAGGCGGTGCCCGGCAGCCCCGGCGAGACGTCGGCCGAGCGGCTGCGCCAGGGCCTGGCACGCCTGAGCGCCGAGCAGCAGTCGAACTCGGTCTTCTACGCGGGCCCCAAGGGAATACTGGGGATGGGTACGCGCTGGGGCACCTGGCAGCTCGCCGAGGAGCTGGTGTCGGCCGACTCCACCAAGGAGATCCATCCCTTCCGCAGCTGGGACGTCATCCGGTCGATCCACGACCAGTTGCGGATGCTGGAGCGCGGCCCGCTCAACACGGGTGGTTTCCCGGCGCCTTCGATAAAGCACTGGGTGGTCACACCGATCAACGAGAACGCCGGCTCGGTCTCCCGCCCGGGCGGCACCGACGTGGACGCGTACCAGGTCAAGACGCACAAAATACAGGAAATCTGCAACAAGCAGCAGTTCGGCAGCGGTGACCGCCACTACCTCGGGGTCCAGTGGACCCTCTGGGACGGCCAGTTGATCATCACGATGCTGATCACCGTGACCGTGCTGCACGAGACGCTTCGCATCGAGGTCACCGGTCACGCCCTGGGGCCCGTGCACTCGCTGTTCACCAGCGGGCCCGCCGCCAAGACGAAGACGGTCCCGAAGACCGTCAGGTTCTGGGAGACCAAGACGCAGAAGCTGCCGCTGGTCGACGCCGACGAGGTCGTACGGCTCGCGGTGCGCGCGCCCTTCACCTGGTATCCGCCGATCCTCGACCACCTCGGCGGCAAGCTGACCCTGCCGGAGCCCTTCGGCCTGCGCCACGCCTGGGCGGCCAAGCCCTGGCGGCACCGCTTCATGGCGGACGACGCCCTGCGCGCCGCGACCCCCGTGCTGCGGGTCGTGCACGCGGCGGCGATCAGGGTGCTGAACGACAACGGCGTGGACACGACGAAGTTCGGCAACCGCTCGTCCGCCCTCAGCGGCGCCGTCCAGGAAGCCTCACCGAGGAAGGCGGATCTGTACGACGCGTAGGCGTCTACCCGGGGTGGACCTCCGGGAGGCCGGGCCTCAGACCGACGGCCAGGCCTCCGCGAGCATCTTCCGGGTGTCCGCGAGGAGTTGCGGCAGCACCCGGGTGTGCCCGACCACCGGCATGAAGTTCGTGTCCCCGCCCCAGCGGGGCACGATGTGCTGGTGGAGGTGCGCGGCGATACCGGCCCCCGCAACCGAACCCTGGTTCATCCCGATGTTGAAGCCGTGCGCACCGGACGCGGTCCGCAGCGCCGTCATCGCCTGCTTGGTCAGCTCGCCGAGCTCGGCGGTCTCCGGGACGCTCAGATCGGTGTAGTCCGCGACGTGCCGGTAGGGCACGACCATCAGGTGGCCACCGTTGTACGGGTACAGGTTGAGCACCGCGTAGACCTGCTCGCCGCGCTTGATGACGAGCCCGTCCTCGTCGGATTTCGCCGGAATCGAGCAGAAGGGACAGCCGTCGCCGGCCCCGGGACCGGTCGGCTTGTTCTCGCCCTGGATGTATGCCATCCGGTGGGGCGTCCACAGGCGCTGGAACGCGTCCTGTGTGCCGACTCCGATCTGCTGCTCCGGCTCACTCGTCATGTGGTGAAGCATATGGCTTCGCCCGTTCGCGGCGTGTCGCCGGGTACCGCGCGAGAGGGCCCGCCGCCAAGCTGAGGTGATGGACGACGACACCCGCACGACCCGCTGGGAGCGCCGCACCGAGCTGCCGCTCGTCGTCGCCTCGGTGCTCTTCTTCACCTCGTACGCGGTCCGGGTCCTGGGCCACGGGCTGCCGCGGCCGTGGCCGGGCGCCTGTCTCGCGGTGATGCTGGGAGCCTGGGCGGTGTTCGCCGTCGACTACGCCGTGCGCTGGCGGCTGAGCGGCCAGGGGCCCCGCTTCGTACGGAAGCACTGGCTGGACACGGTCGTCCTGGTGCTGCCCCTGCTGCGCCCGCTGCGCGTGGTGAAGGTCTACGAGGCCGTGCAGCGCCGACGCGGGCGGCCCCGGCTGGCCCTGCACGCCCGCGTGATCACGTACGCGGGTCTGGCCGTGTCCCTCCTCGGCTTCGCGGGCGCGCTCGCCGTGTACCAGCAGGAGCGCACGGCGCCGGGCGCGACGATCCGTACCTTCGGCGACGCGGTGTGGTGGACCTGCGCGACGATGGCGACCGTGGGGTACGGCGATGTGGCTCCCGTTACGGCCGCGGGACGGGTGATCGCGGTGGGGCTCATGGCCTGCGGGCTCGCCCTGCTCGGCGCCGTGACGGGGTCGTTCTCGTCCTGGCTGCTCCAGGTCTTCTCCAGCGAGGAGAACGAGAAGCCCCCGGACGGCTGAGCCGTCCGGGGGCTTCTCGTCGCGCGCCTCGGCGCGCGGGGCCTCAGATCTGCACCCGCTCCTCGACGACCTTCGCGATCTTCGCGATGGCCTCGTCGAGCGGGATGCCGTTCTCCTGGGAGCCGTCGCGGTAACGGAAGGAGACGGCACCGGCGGCCATGTCCTCGTCGCCCGCGATGACCATGAAGGGCACCTTCTGCTTCTGGGCGTTGCGGATCTTCTTCTGCATGCGGTCGGAGGACGAGTCGACCTCTACCCGCAGCCCCTTCTTCTTCGCCTCGGCGGCGAACTTCTGCAGATAGTCGATGTGCGCGTCGCCGATCGGGATGCCGACCGCCTGGACGGGCGCGAGCCACGCCGGGAACGCGCCCGCGTAGTGCTCCAGGAGGACCGCGAAGAAGCGCTCGATCGAGCCGAACAGCGCACGGTGGATCATGACGGGGCGCTGCTTGGTGCCGTCGGGGCCCGTGTACTCCAGGTCGAAGCGCTCCGGCAGGTTGAAGTCGAGCTGCACGGTCGACATCTGCCAGGTCCGGCCGATCGCGTCCTTGCACTGGACGGAGATCTTCGGCCCGTAGAACGCGGCGCCGCCCGGGTCAGGGACGAGCGGGAGGCCCTGCTTCTCGGCCACCTGCCGCAGCGTCTCGGTGGCCTCGTCCCAGGCCTCGTCCGAGCCGACGAACTTCTCCGGGTCCTTGGTGGACAGCTCCAGGTAGAAGTCGGTCAGGCCGTAGTCGCGAAGCAGCCCGAGCACGAAGGTCAGCGTCCGGTCGAGCTCCTCGGCCATCTGCTCGCGGGTGCAGTAGATGTGCGCGTCGTCCTGGGTGAAGCCGCGGGCCCGGGTCAGCCCGTGCACGACACCCGACTTCTCGTACCGGTACACGGTCCCGAACTCGAAGAGTCGCAGCGGCAGTTCGCGGTAGGAACGGCCGCGCGCGTCGAAGATCAGGTTGTGCATCGGACAGTTCATGGGCTTGAGGTAGTAGTCCACGCCCTCGTCGAGCTGCATGGGCGGGTACATGCCGTCGGCGTACCAGTCCAGGTGACCCGAGGTCTCGAAGAGCTTCCCCTTGGTGGCGTGCGGGGTGTAGACGAACTCGTACCCCTCCTCCTCGTGGCGGCGCCGCGAGTAGTCCTCCATGACACGGCGGATGGTGCCGCCCTTGGGGTGGAAGACCGCGAGGCCCGAGCCGATCTGCTCCGGGATGGAGAACAGGTCCAGTTCGTTGCCGAGCTTGCGGTGGTCGCGCTTCTCGGCCTCGGCGAGGAACTCCAGGTGCGCCTTGAGCTCGTCCTTGGTGGGCCAGGCGGTGCCGTAGATGCGCTGGAGCATCGGGTTCTTCTCGCTGCCGCGCCAGTAGGCGGCGGCGTTGCGCATCAGCTTGAACGCCGGGATGTTCCGGGTGGTGGGCAGGTGGGGACCGCGGCAGAGGTCCTTCCAGCACAGGTCGCCGGTCTTGGCGTCGAGGTTGTCGTAGATGGTCAGCTCGCCGGCGCCCACCTCGACGTCCGCGCCGTCGTCGCTCGAAGCGGCGCCCTTGAGGCCGATGAGCTCCAGCTTGTACGGCTCGTCGGCGAGCTCCTCGCGGGCGGCCTCGTCGGTGACCACGCGGCGGGAGAAGCGCTGGCCGCGCTTCTGGATCTCCTGCATCTTCTTCTCGACGGCCTTGAGGTCCTCGGGAGTGAAGGGCCGCGCCACGTCGAAGTCGTAGTAGAAGCCGTCCTTGACCGGCGGGCCGATGCCCAGCTTGGCCTCGGGGAACAGCTCCTGCACGGCCTGAGCCATCACGTGCGCGGTGGAGTGACGCAGGATGTCGAGACCGTCCTTGGAGGAGATCTCGACGCTTTCGACGGTCTCGCCGTCCCGCACCTCGTACGCGAGGTCCTTCAGCTCGCCCGCCACGCGCGCGGCGACGACGGTGCGCTCACCGGCGAAGAGCTCGGCCGCCGTAGTCCCCGTCGTCACCACGCGCTCTTCCCGCTCGGAATCGCGTTGGATGATCACACGGACGTCTGACACCGGACTCTCCTACCTGAAGGGAACGCGCGCGGCGACTCCTGCGCGCGTCTTGGAAGGGATCGTACCGAGCCGGGGGCGCACACCGCGAAACGGTTGTTCCCCACGCCCGTCCGTTTCCGCACCGCGGCCCGCGACCGAGCACGCCCGCCTCGCGCCGGAGGCGGGCCCCTGTCGGGCGCTGCCCCGCGCCGCACACCGGCTTACCGGCTTACCGGCGCGGGGGGCGCGCGTCGGCCCCGGTCGGCACGCCCCGGACCCACCCCCACCTCAGTCCTCGGTGCACGCCTCCTCGAAGGAGTCGAGGTTCTCCTGGAGCGACTTCATCAGGCGGTCGCGTTCCGCCTCGTCCACCTGGACCGGCGTCACCCCGGACGCCCCGGTCAGCCGCCTGAATCCGCCGCGGCTCTCCAGCCGGCCGTGCACCCGCACCGGGAGCCCGACGAGATGGGCCTGCCCGGCGATCCGGTACGACTCCTCGTCGAGGGTCATCCGGACATGCGGCACCTCGGCGCCCGCGATGACCTTCAGCCGTACGGTTCCGTCGCCGCGCGGCCCTGACCTGCGCATCCGCACCACGGCCCCGGTGACGCGCACGGGCACGGACGGCTCCTCGCGCAGATAGCGGGCCCCCGCCTCACGCAGCGCGGGCAGGTCCCCGGGTGAGAACTCAACGGGTTCCGCGGACGCCGCGCACCCCTCGGGGACTCCGGCGGCGGGTGCCCACTCGACAGCGACCCCGGCACCTTCCGTACCCCGCACCAACGCCACGAGCGCCTCTGTGAGCTCATGGCTCACGCCCGCCTCGACTGCCCCGTCGAAGGCGTCCATGCCACCGGTGGCGCGCCGGTAGTCGATCGCCTCGCGGGCCGCGAACAGCGCGTGGTGCAGCCGGGCGGCGAGGGGGCGGCCGGTGGCGACCGGTACGAACGCGGTGAGGCGACGGCCATCCGGGGCGGCTCCGACCAGCACGTTCTCCAGGGAGGCCGCGGCGGGCCCGCGGTGGCGGGCGCCGTGGTAACCGGCCCGCCCGCGGGTGGCGAGGGCGCCCGCGAGGAGGATCCGCCGTGCCGCCGTGCGCATCTGTTCCCCGACCGTCCACGGCGACGTGCCGACCGGGCCCACCGGCACATCGCGCCACCAGTGGATCTCGTCGCTGGGCACGGCGAGGCCGACCAGGACGTCACGGGCGGACGGCGAACCGCTGCGGGACAGCGCGACGAGGGCCTCCCCCAGAAGGTCCTCGCTGTCCGGGAACGCCCGGCTCTCCGGCACGAGCAGACTGGTGCCGGAACCGCCGGGGCCCGGTGGGGTCCAGCGGCCGTACCGGCCGGGTGCTCCGCCGCGGCGCTGCCAGCCGTGCCGGAGCAGCAGCGCCCCCAGCACGGCCGGGTCGACCTCGTCGGGCCGCGGCGGCCGGTCGCACAGCCCCGGCGGCTCGACGGGGTGGGGCCTGACGGGGCGTAGGGGCTCGTCGAAGGGGCGGTGCGTCACGGTATGCCTCCCGTACCGACCCGCGTCATGATCTCGCAGAGCGCCCTGTCGTCGAAGACGCGCGTGGTCGGTATCCGCACGGTGGTCCTGCGCCGGCCGGTGATCCGGTGTCCGGCGAGGTTGATCCAGTAGCAGCAGTGCCGCAGGTCGAGGCTTTCGTGGCCGGCACGCAGCCAGTCGTCCTGTGATCTGGGCACGAGCATCACGACCAGTATCTTGTGCACCGAGACCGGGGTCCGGGCCAGCTTCTCCAGGTGGGCGTTGTCGAGCGTGAAGGAGAAGGCGGGCCCCGGGTTCGGCGGGATCTGGTACGTGCACTTGAGCTGCACCTTGATGGTGACTTCGTCGTCGACCGTGTGCCCGGAGGCGCTGTGGCTGACGTGCCAGTCGATGCCGTTGTCCGGAAAGGGCTGGGACAGGGAGCAGCCCGAGGCGGCCGCCACCGCGTGCAGATAGCCGACCTGCAGTGTCTCCATGCATGCGGTGGTGGCCAGTGAGCCACGATGCGGTGCCGTCCGCCGGGGCAGCAACCCGCCCTGCTCGGGCTGCGCGAGCGCCATGTGCAACAGCCTTCCGAATCCGGTGAATCCCCGCGACGAGTCGCTGAACTGCGAGGACCCGTACCTCTGTTGTCTCCTTCCGGCGTACGGCGCAAACAGCCCGGGTATCACAAAAAGGGCAGGGGACGGCGCGTCAACTGCCGAAGGTGAACGAGGGGTTGTGTGCGTATGACGTGCTGGTACGAAGGGCCTTTGACCGCTTTCGACACGGAGACGACCGGTGTCGACGTGGAAACCGACCGGATCGTGTCGGCGGCCATCGTCGTGCAGGACGCTCCCGGCAGCCGCCCGCGCGTGCGTCGCTGGCTGGTGAATCCGGGGGTGCCGGTGCCCGAGGGCGCCACGGCGGTGCACGGGCTGACGGACGAACACCTGCGGCGCAACGGCCGCTGGCCGTCGCCCGTCATGTACGAGATAGCCAGGGAGCTGGCCGAACAGAGCGCGGCGGGACGCCCGCTCGTGGTGATGAACGCGCCCTTCGATCTGACGCTCCTGGACCGGGAGTTGCGCAGGCACCGGGCATCCTCGCTGGACCACTGGTTCGAGTCCGTGCCGCTGCGCGTCCTCGATCCGCGGGTCCTCGACAAGTATCTGGACCGCTACCGCAAAGGCCGTCGCACGCTCACGGACCTGTGCGCGCACTACGAGGTGGAGCTGCAGGGCGCCCACGAGGCGGCGGCCGACGCGCTGGCCTCCCTGGAGGTCGTACGGGCGATCGGGCGGCGTTTCGCGACCCGTTTGGAGCGGCTCTCGCCGGCCGAACTGCACACGCTGCAGGGCGGCTGGCACGCGGCGCAGGCCCGTGGCCTGCAGGCGTGGTTCGCCGGCAGCGGCTCGGAGGAGCTGGTCGATCCGGCCTGGCCCCTGCGTCCCGAACTGCCGGCGGAGGCCGCCTGAGCGACGCCAGGTGCGGGGCGGAACCACGCCGTGCGCGGGGCCCGGACGCCAGGCATGCAGAAAGCCGGTCCGTCTGTGACGGACCGGCCTTTCCCGGTGGGCGATACTGGGTTCGAACCAGTGACCTCTTCGGTGTGAACGAAGCGCTCTCCCACTGAGCTAATCGCCCGGGAACGCACCGAACAATACAGGTCTCCGTGCGTTTCCTTCAAACCGCTTCGCGGTTCCCCCGAAGGTGTGCGGCCAGCCCCCGCCGCCCCGCCCGCATCATCAGCGCGTGATTGGCGCGGAAGACGGGCCGCCCCGGCACCGCGAACCGTCGCAGCAGCGGCTTGGTCACATGCACCTCCTGGTCGTAGCGGGCGCGGGTGTCCGGCCCGTCGGCGGCGACGGTCCACCGTGCCCAGCCGTCCACGTCACCCGTCATCGCGATCTCCAGGATTCCGGCCGCCCGGTCCCGCCGGACTTCGCCGGCGGTGAACACCAGGTCGTACGGCAGTACCGAGCGGATCCGGATGACACCGCTGACCTCGTCGACGGGCGTCACCTCGCGCACCTGCGGCCACCATCGCGGATAGTGCTCGGCGTCGGCCAGCGCGCCGTAGACGTCGTCGGGCGGGGCGGCGAGGGTCCAGAGGCTGCGGAAACGGTAGTGCGTCCAGTCCATGGGTCTCATGATCCGGGTCTGCCCGCCCACGACAAGCCCATGACGCCCAGGGACTGAACATGACACCGCCCAAGGACTGCCCAGCACACCGGCGATGGACTGCCCATGGACTGCCCATGACGGAACTGAGTACGCCCTGAGTATGTGCGCTCATGCCGTGGGGCGTGACCCGGACCACACTCCCAGGCATGACGAACATTCCGCCGCCGGCCGAGGAGTTGCGGATCCTCGACCACGAGCTGTGGCGACTGGACGCCCGCAGGGCCCAGTTGCTGGCCCGCCGGATCTGGCTGCTCGACGTGCTCCGGTCGGCCGGGCCCCAGGCGGCCCCGGCCCATGTCCCGGCCACCTGGCCGCCGCGCGGGCCCCGGCCCCGCCGCCCGGAGGCCACGGCCCCCGGTGTGCAGAACGTGCTGCTCGTGCTCGGCGGTGTCCTGCTGACCATCGCGGCCATCGCGTTCACGCTGGTGAGCTGGGGCGACATGGGCATCGTCGGGCGGGCGGCGGTCCTCGGCGCGGTCACCACGGCCGCGATCGCCGCACCGGTGCCGCTGCTGAAGCGCGGGCTCCGCTCGACGGCGGAATCGGTGGCGGGCCTGGGCCTGGCGCTGACGGTGCTCGACGCCTACGCCCTGCACGAGGTCGCCCTCTCCGCGGTGGACGGCACCGGCTACGCGGCAGCGGCGGCGGCGCTCCTGGCCGCGCTGTGGACGGTGTACGGCCGTATTCTCGGCGACCTGCGGCTGCCGCTCCCGGCAGCCGTGGCAGCGGCCCAACTCCCCCTGCTGCTCTGGGCGGTGGCGGCCGGCGCGGGTGACCACACGATCACGGCGGCACTCCTGGTGACGGCCGCGTCGGACACGGCACTGGCTCTTTCCACCCCGGTGCGCTCCCTCCCGGTGCGCTCCTCCCTCCGGTCCGTACGAGTGGTCGCCACCGTCGGCGCGTACGGGACGGGCGCCTTCGGTGTCCTGGCGGCCGGCCTCCTCACGTGGGACGCCCACGGTCCGAGCGCCGCCGCCCGTGCGGCGGCGCTCCTCGCCCTCGCCGCGGCGATCGCGCTCGGGGCCGCGTGGCGTGCCCCCGACATGCGGGCCGCTCTCGGTCCGGCGTCGGTCGGCGGTCTGCTCGCCGTCGCCGCGGCGGGCGGCGTGCTGCGCTCGGTCCTGCCCGGTGTGTGGACGGTCCCGGCCTGCCTGGCCTGCGCGATCGCACTGCTGTCGGTACGCGGCTCCTGGCTGCCCGGGGCCGTACGCCGTGGTCTGTTCCGGTCCTCCACGACGGTGCAGGCACTCGCCTTGGTCTGGACCCTGCCCCTCGTCACCCTGGCCCTTCTCGGGCCGGCCGGCTGGGCCGTACACGTGTGGTCCGGTACGCCCTCGGACGCCCGCGACGCGGTGACGGTCTCCGCGCCGTGGACGTCCGGCACGGAGAGCGCTCCGCTCGTGCTGGCGGCGGTGGCGGCGGTGCTGGCCCTGTCGTTCCGCAGCAGCCGGCTGCGCCCCCTCGCCCTGAGCGGGGCACTGCTCCTGGCCTGGTGCGCCGCCCTCGCCCTACCCGCCATCGCGGAACTCCCCTACCCGGCAGCCCTGTCGGCGCACGGCGCGACCACGGTGGCCGTGCTGACGGCAGCGGCGTACACGTCCGCCACCGGCGACCGCCCTCCGCCCGAAGGCCGACGCGCATCTCCGCTCCCGACCACCGCGCTCTGCCTCGCACTTCTCGGCTCACTGCACCTCGTGGCCCTCTCCCTGGCCTCCGAGACCGCCACGCTCGCCGTGCTCGCAGGCCTGACCGCGGTGTTCGCGTCGGCCGCCGTCCTGCGGAGGCACACGCGCCTCAGGGCCGTCACGACCACCGCCTCCCTCGCGTACGCCACGGCGCTCGCCTGTGCCACCGGCGCGTCCCTCGACTGGCGGCCGCAGCACATCGCGCTGCTCGTCCTGGTGGTGCCGGCCGTTGCCGCGGTGCTGGCGCCCCGGCTCGGCGATCGCACGACGACGGTGTCCGTCGAGATCACGGGAGCCGTCGCGGGACTGCTGGCGATCGGCCTGTCGACCGCCGAACCGCCCACCCTCGCCCTGGTCCTGGCCCTGTGCGGCGTGATCACCGCGGGCACGGCCGTACGCGCGGACCGCAGGCGGGTGGGCCATGCGGCGGCCGCGCTGTTCGTGCTGGCCGCCTGGGTCCGGCTGGCCGCTTGGGAGGTCGGTTCCCCGGAGGCGTACACACTGCCGGTGACCGTGCCCGCGCTGCTTCTCGGGTACGCCCGCAGGAGCCGTGACGCGGAGGCCTCGTCCTGGACGGCGTACGGACCCGGCCTCTCGGTGACGCTGCTGCCGAGCCTCCTGGCCGTATGGGGCGACGCGAACTGGCTGCGCCCCCTCCTGCTGGGCGCCGCGGCGCTCGCCGTCACCCTCATCGGCGTCCGGCACCGCCTCCGGGCACCGCTCGTCCTCGGCGGCGGCACCCTGGTCCTGGTCGCACTCCACGAACTGGCCCCGTACCTGGCGCAAGCCATGGGCGCGGTCCCCCGCTGGGCACCCCCCGCCCTGGCCGGCCTCCTGCTCCTGACCGTGGGCGCCACCTACGAACAACGCCTGCGGGACGCCCGCCGGGTCAGGGATGTGCTGGGCAGGATGCGCTGACACGGACCCACGGCGGCGGCCCGCCCGATGACGGGCCGCCCCACGGGGAGCCGCCCCCCGAGGAGTCGCCCCGCCAGGGGCGCTCCCGAGGGGCGCGGGGAACTGCGCGCCCAGCCACAGCGCACCCGCACGTACCCCACACCCCCAACGGCAGCAGCAGCGGCAGCGGCAGCGGCAGCGGCGAGCGTCACGGCATCTTGTCGCCGATCAACGCCGAGTTCTGGATAGCCGCCAACCCGTACAACGCCGTCGTGTTCGTGGACACCCACGGCGCCTCACTACCTCCGACCAGCCCCACCGGCCCCGCCACCTTCTTCGTGGACCAGTCGGTCGACTCCTTGTAGTCCCATGTGTCGGCACTGTTGTAGAACTGCCGCCAGGCCCGCGCGGCCAGCGCGTCGTCCCCCAGCTCGACAGCGGCGTAGGCGTCCTGCCGCGAGTGCCCCTGGAACAGCAGCAACGACCCGAAGTTGGACCCGTAACGAGCGGCCTGCTCGGCCTTGGTCGCGTTGAAGTACCGGCAGTAGTCGAGCCACGCCTCCTTGAACTCCGGCATGTCGATCTGGTCGATCAGCTCGGCGTTCAACTCGACGAGCCCGAACATCGCGGACAGGTGCGAGACCCCCACCACAGCCGAGTCCGCGACAGCGAACTTCCCGGTGTCCAGGTCGTACAGCGCGCTGCCCTGGACGAACCCGTTCGGCTGCGCGGCGATGGTCTCCATCGTGGACAGCACCCGCGCCTTCGCCTTCTCCCACTTCGGCCCGCGCCGCTCCCACTCGGTGAGCCAGGCCGACACGAGCCCGCTCCAGTCGGTGCCGAAGCCGATCGAGAGGGCGTTGCGGTCCGGCTCGTAGGGCTCGGTGCGGATCTTGCGGATCGGGTCGAGGACGAGGAACGTCTCGTCGGAGTCGACGTTGGCGTGCATGAGGTCGCCGACGCGTTCGTCGCCGGTGAGGAAGTAGTAGTAGCGCCGGTAGGTGGTGTTGGCGATGCGCTGCTGCTTGGCGCTGTCGGCGTAGTGCTGGACGCCGTGCCGGGTGCCGAGACCGGCCCACTTGCCCAGGTGGTACACGTCGACCTCGCCGGTGTGCCGGGTCATGGCCTCCGCGAACCGGAAGATGTCGGCGCGCCCGGAGCGCATGTAGGCGAACCAGAGCCACAGGTCGGGCGAGAGCTCGGAGTTGTCCCAGGCGTAGCCGCCGACGTCGTAGCACCACTGGTGACGGCTCGGGTCGTACGTGTGCATGATGTCGCCGTAGTCCCAGAACCCGTACCACCTGCGCATCTCCACCTGGTCCTGGTAATAGGTGAAGAGGAAGTCGAGATGGTCCTCGATCTTCGCCTTGGCGGCGGTGGAGCGGTCCGGCTCGGCGAACAGCCTGCCGAAGACACCGGCCTTGATCAGCTGCTCGGGCGGGGCGGCGAGCTGCGCCGGCGTGCGTACGGCGGCCACCTGCTTCGCCATCGCCTCGGCGCTCGGTGTCGACTCGTGGGCCCAGAAGAGGAGTTCGCTGGTGCGCGCGATGCCGTAGGGGGTGCCGAAGCCGGGCTCGTAGTCCTCGTAGGTGATGTTGAGGCCTTCGAGCTGTTCGGGATAGGTGTCCTGGCCCATGCCGTCGTGGTAGAAGCGCAGGTCCATGGGTTGTGACTCGGGCGACCAGAGCCACAGGGTGACCTCGGCCTCGTCGGTCTGGGCGTCGCGGATGTCGAGCTGGGCGGGGAACTTCTCCCAGAAGTCCCGCAGCCCGAAGGAGAGTCCACCGCTCGCACCACCCACGTACCCGAAGCCGCTGGCCCGCCGGCCACCGCCCGCGGAGATCCAGCCATGCCCCTTCTTGGTGCGCTTGCGCACGCCGAAACCGTCCGCCGACAGCTGCGAGAGGGTGTAGTCGCCCCACTCGGGGATGTACTGCAGCCGGGTGGTCACCCGCTGGTCCCAGGTCGACGGATCGGGCAGTCTCTGCCCCTCGAACTGGGCCGTCCGCACAGCCGCTCCCGGGTCCCGGCGCAGCCCGGTGATGCCCTTGACCGCCTCGCGCAGCAGCCCGGTCCCCTCACCGCCGATACGGATGTGCCGGTCGTACGCGGCGTCGCGCATCGGCACCTTGAAGCGCACGCCGATGCCGCGGATGAAGTCGCCGCTCGCCTTCCCGGGCTCCTGGGTGCCGTCGAAGGTGATCGTGTGCACCATGCGGAACGACTCGCCGCCCGCGTAGAAGTAGAGCCGGACCGAGAAGGGCAGCCAGCTCCGGCTGCCCTTGCGGTGCTTGCCGTCGATACGGACCACGGCGCGGACCGGGCCGTCCTGCTCGACCTCGGTCCGTGAGATGACGCTCTCGAACCGCTCGTACTTCTCGGCGCCCTGGTCGCCGTCCTCGATCTCCGGCTGGCGCAGCACCACGAGGCGGCCGTCCTTGGCGATCTCCGTCGAGCCGCGGGTGACGGACTTGACGAGGGTGGAGCCGCTCCTGCCGATCCTCGCGGTGATGACCCCGGTCGAGACGGTGAGGGCGCCGCCGCTCCTGTCGACCGTGACCTTCTTCTCCGGGGCGGCGGGCGACCCCGCGTCGAGGGTGAGTTCTCCGCTGCCCGCCCCCGGTCCGACCGCGTGCGCGGTCCACTTCAGGGAGCCGTCGGGCCAGTAGCCGATCGGCCAGGACTGGACGGGCACGGCCTTGCCGTCGGCGGCGGTCAGCGCGAACGCCTGGTCCTTGTCGTACGCGCCCTTCGGCCAGGGCACGCCCACGGTCGAACCGGGCGCCTCGCCGAGGCCGCCGTCCTCCAGCCAGTCCAGGGTCACCGGATCCGCGTCGGCGGCCTCGGCTCTCGGGGCGGTCTGCGCGGCCTGCGCATCCTGCGCGCCCAGGGCCCAGCTGAACTGGGCGGCGGCTCCGGCGACGGTGGCCGCCTTGAGGAGGGACCTGCGGGGGATGGGGGACATGGCCTTTCCTTTCCTTGCAAGGAGGTCAGGTGCATGACAGAGAGAGGTACGGCACCGAGGCGCCGACCTCGTGCGGAGCGGTGCGGAGCGGTGCGGAGCGGTGCGGACTGTCGAGGTCAGGGCAGTCGAAGCCACCGGAACGGGCGGTCAGCGGCGCCGGCCGCGTTCCTCCACGGCGAGGGCCGCCGCCGCGACGGCCCCCAGGACGGGAATCGCCAGCGGCGGCACGAACCAGCCGGAGAGGGCCACGACAGCCAGTCCGCCGACGAGCAGGAAGGACCCGGCGGGGTCCAGGACCGTACGGCGTCCGGCGGCGCCGAGCAGTTCCCGCCACCGTGCGCCGGGCTCCCAGACGGCCGCCGCGCGCAACCCGGCGACGGCCAGCCCGATCAGCGCGAGCAGCCCCACGGCCCCGACGAACGGGCCGCCGGGGATCCCCGCGCGCACGGCCTGCACATCCACCCACACCACGAGCGCGGCGGCCCATCCTGCGAGCCCGGCGATCCACCCGCCGCGCACGGCCGTGCGGAAGTCCACGGCGAACTCCCGCCAGCCGCCCGCCTCGTGTGCCGTACGCCGTCGCAGATGCCGGGACCCGGCGGCGAACGCGGCGGGGTAGGTGACCACGGGCAGCGAGGCCACCGCGATCCACACCCCGGTGAGCAGACACTCGGCGAAGAGCGCGAACCGCTCGGCGAAGGCGGACTCCTGCCGGGTACCGGCGGCCGTACGGGCTTTCACCCGGGCTTTGGTGCGCGTCTGGGTCATGACCGGTTCAGCCCTTCAGACCTGAGGTCGCCATACCGTCGATCAGGTAGCGCTGGAAGGCGAGGAAGAAGGCCAGCACGGGCAGCAGCGCCACCAGCGACATGGCGATCATGCCGCCGTAGTTGGCGACGCCCTCCTGGTCGCGGAACATCATCATGCCGAGGGAGACGGTGTACTTGGCGGGCTCGTTGAGGTAGATCAGCGGGCCCATGAAGTCGTTCCAGGCGTTGATGAAGGTGAAGATCGCACTGGTGATGAGCGCCGGCCGGCACAGCGGCAGCACGATCGACCAGTAGATCCGCAGATGCCCGCAGCCGTCGAGCCGCGCCGCCTCGTCCAGCTCCTTGGGCAGGTTCCGCATGAACTGCACCATGAGGAAGACGAAGAACGCCTCGGTGGCGAGGAACTTGCCGACCAGCAGCGGCACGTACGTGTTGATCAGTTCCATCTTCTGGAACATCACGTACTGCGGGATGAGCAGCACGTGGTACGGCAGCAGCAGGGTGCCGATCATCAGCGAGAACATCAGGTTGCGCCCGGCGAACCGGATGCGGGCGAAGGCGTACGCCGTCAGCGAGCACGAGATCAGGATGCCGACGACGGAGCCGAGCGCGTAGAAGAGCGAGTTCTGGAAGAACGTGGCGATCGAGATGTCCGCGATGCCGTCGGCGAGCCCTTTGAAGTTCTGGAGGATGGGGCTGGTCGGGAAGAGCTGCAGGCTGCCGATGATCTCCCGGCTGGGCTTGAACGAGGCGCCGAGGACCCAGACGACGGGGTAGAGGACGACCGCCAGCACGAGCAGGGCGCCGATGTGCCAGACGAGCGAACCGGTGCTCCTCCTCCCGAGCGCCAGGGCCCTGCGCGGCGGGGTGGCATCCGTACCCGTACCCGTGCTCGTACTCGTGGATACGCCGGTGGTCGTGGTGGTGGTGCTCATCGGGAGGCCTCCTCGTAGTGCACCCATCGCTTCTGGGACCAGAAGAGGACCGCCGTCACGAGCGCCACGGCGAGCAGCAGCATCCAGGCCATCGCGGAGGCGAAGCCCATCTGGGCCTCCTTGAAGCCCTTCTGGTACAGGTAACAGGTGTAGACGAGCGTGGAGTCGGCCGGTCCGCAGGTGGTGTTCGAGACGACGTACGCGGAACCGAAGATCTGGAACGAGTGGATGGTCTCCAGCAGCACGTTGAAGAACAGCACCGGGGAAATCATCGGCAGGGTGATGCTCCAGAACCGTTTGAACGGTCCCGCGCCGTCGACCTCGGCCGCCTCGTACAGCTCCTTCGGCACCTGCTTCAGGCCGGCGAGGAAGATGACCATGGGGGCGCCGAACTGCCAGACGGTGAGTGCCACCAGGCTGTAGAGCACCCAGTCCGGGTTTCCGACCCAGCCGCCCACGTCGAACCCGAAGAACGACTGCGTACGGTCCACGGCGGCGTCGTCGGAGAACAGCGCGCGCCACACGAAGCCGATGGACACACTCGCGCCGATCAGCGAGGGGGCGTAGAACGCGGCCCGGTAGAAGGCCTGTCCGCGCCGGCTCTGGGCGAGCAGCAGGGCCACCCCGAGCGCGAGCAGCAGTTTCAGCGGGGTACCGATGACGACGTACTCCGCCGTCACCTCGACCGACTTCTGCCACCGGGGGTCGTCGAGCATCCTGGTGAAGTTGTCGAAGCCGATCCACTTCGGGGAGTCGAAGAGGTTGTAGTCGGTGAAAGCGAAGTAGAGCGATGCGGCCATGGGCCCCGCGGTCAGCAGCAGGAAGCCGGCGATCCAGGGGGACATGAAGAGGTAGCCGGCCAGGTTCTCCCGGCGGCCCCGTCGCCGCACGGCGACGGGGCGACCGGGACGCTCCTCCGGGGCATCCGGCGGAGAGTCCTTGATGAGCGTCGTCACTGCTGTTCCCATCAGGTGGCGAGGGCGGTCTTCGCCTCGGAGAAGAACTGCTTGACCGCGTCGGAGACCTTGGTCTTGCCCGTCGACATGTCACTGGCGACCCGCAGGAACGCGGCTTCCACGGTGTCGGCGCCCGCCGGGTGCGGCGTGATGGTCCCGAGCAGCCCGGCCTCGGCGACGTCCGCCTCGTACTTCGCGATCGCCTGGTTGGGTGCGTCGGTCGGCTTGTACGCGTCGAACTGCTCGGTGGTGGCGAGGAGACCGCGGTCGTAGCCCATGATCTTGCCGACCTCGGGGTCGTGCACCATGAAGGAGATGAACTGGGCGACTTCCTTGGGGTGCTTGGTCCGCGCGAAACCGCTCAGCATGAGCGAGCCGAGGTACTGACCGGTCTCCTTGCCGTCGGTCGTGGGGATCGGCGCCAGGCCGTAGCTGCTGTCGCCCTCCGTGGCATAGCGCACGGTGAAGTTGTCCCAGGTGAACTCGGACGCCGCGTCGCCGGAGGCCAGCGCCGACTTGGGCTTGAGCTGCTCGACCTTCTTCGGGTCGGTGACGATGCCGGCCTTGACGCGGTTGTAACCGTCCTGCCACCACTCCGTCAGGTCGCTCTCCTCGAAACCGAGTCCGTCCTCGGTGAAGAACGCCTTGCCGTTCTGGCGCAGATAGAGGTCGTAGAGATACATGATCCCGAAGTAGCCGGTGTCGCCCGCCACCTTCTGGGTGTCATGGATCTTCTTGAGCGTGGCGAAGTACTCGTCCCAGGTCCAGCCCTGCTCGGCCTTCACCCCGGCGGCTTTGAAGACTTTCTCGTCAATGACGAGTGACATGGTGTTGGAGCCGACGGGTACGCCGAGCAGCTTTCCGTCGACCTCGCCGACCTTCTCCACTCCGGCGCGGAAGTTCGTCAGGTCCAGATTTCCCGCGTCCACTTGCGACTTGAGGTCGAGCAGAACACTTCTCTTGTCGTACTTCCGCAGGAATGCGACCGCGTTCTGGAATACGTCCGGCGGATTCCCGCCCGCGGCCTGGGTCTGGAACTTCTCCCAAAAGGCCACGTAATCCTGGAAGTCCGTCTTCACCTTGATCTTCGGGTACTTCTTCTCGAAGAGCTTGATGGACTGGTTGATGCGCTTGGCCCGTTCCTCGGCACCCCACCAGGCGAAGCGGATCTCGACCGTGCCGTCACCCGACCCGCCGCCGTCACCGCCACAGCCCGTGGTCGCGGCCAGCCCCGCCGCCGCAAGCGACGCCCCGGCCGCCTTGAGGACCGTCCGCCTCTCAACACTCCCGTTTACCCCCACAGTCGGGCCTCCTCGCGACGTCGTTGTCCGCTGCCATGAATCGTTTCAAGTAAGCGCTTGCTGGCACAAGGTACGGAGGCCCTCAGCGGGCGTCAATGATTCGGACAGGAATTGATGTGAAGCGGATCGCGCACGCGCCGGCGTGAACTGGGGCGAATTGACTGCGGAGTTGGGTGATTTCGCAGGTAGGGCGGGGTGGGTCGGGTGGTCGAACGGGAATGTGAAGGAGGGCGGTTCTGGGGAGGAAGGCTGAAAGGGAGGCGGTTGGGGGTGGGTTGCGGCTGGGGGCGGGGGGTTTGAGGTTGGCGGTGGAGGGTGGGGCTGGGGTGAGGTTGGGGGTTGGGGTGGGGCGAGGCGGGGTCGAGGGTGGGGGTCGGGGTGGGGGGTGAGTCGGGCCGGGGTTCCTTGATCGGGCGTCCTCGGCTGGGGTGCGGTGATCGGGCATCCCCGTCACCGGGGGCGCCCTCACCGGGGCGCCTCTCCGCTCGACCGCTCTCCGGGGCCGGCTTTCCACGAGGCGCCGTTCCTCGGGGCGGGCCCACCTCTGGGGCGACTTCCGTGCAAACGGCTCCCGCGGCGGGCACAACTCGCCGAGGGGGTTCCGGGGGTTCCGGGGGTTCCGAAAGGGCGCCTTTCCCGGGGACCGCCACCTCGGCGGATCTCGGGCGGCTGGTACGCGGTCACGCTTCGACGCCGTGCCTTGTGACGCGAAGTGGCTGACCAGGGGACTGGAGGCCTCTTGGGGCGACCCGGGACGCACTCTCCGCGCACGCACCCGAGAGCCGGGGGCAGGGCTGGGGCCGGGGTTAGTCGCGAGTCGCGAGTCGTGAGTCGTGAGTCGTGAGTCGTGAGTCGTTCAAGGTCGCGAGCCGCCGCGAGATCGGCTGCGGCTGCGGCTGCGGCTGCGGCTGCGGCTGCGGAGAACTTCCGGTGGTCGAAGTCGGAGGTCATGTCGTCGGTAACGCCGATAGGCGGCTCGGGTCCACGGAACTGGTGGACCCGAGCCGCCTATCGGCAGTGTGGGCGATACTGGGATCGAACCAGTGACCTCTTCGGTGTGAACGAAGCGCTCTCCCGCTGAGCTAATCGCCCGGGCGCAGGAAGTAGATTACCCCATGTCAGGGCGTGCATCCGACCGGCCCGTGAGCGCGCGAACCGCCGCTACTCCTTGATGTTCCACGGCATCTCGATGCCGAACTTCCACACGTACACCCCGACCAGTACCGCGATGATCACCAGCCCGATGGTCGTCAGGATGATGTTGCGGCGTCGGACCTTCGGGTCGAGAGCCCTCTGTGTGGCCTCGGTGACTTTCCGTTTCGTCCAGCGGAGAACCAGCTGTGCCCAGACGAACTCGGTCGCCCAGATCGCCATGCCGCCGAAGATCACCAGCCAGCCCGGGCCGGGCAGGGGCAGCATGATCACGCCGGCCACGACGACCGCGAGACCTACTACGAACACGCCCACCTGCCAGCTCAGGTGCAGCATGCGGCGCGCCTTGATGAATTGCGGCGCACGGGATCCGAGCGCCGGCTCGCTCTTGGTTTCGTCGGCCGCCATGACGGCCTCCCCCGTTCGGTCACTCCCCGTATTCATACGGCCAAACCCTACCGGACGGAAACCAGTCACCGGAATGGCCGTAGTACGCGAACGAGGACTCGGCCGGATGAGGTACCTAAAGACACGCAAAACACTCAGAGGGGTTTACAACGACACCGTAGGTGGCATGTCGATTTCGCCGACGTGCGAATCCCCGAGCGCACACTGAGCGAAAGGCCCTGGCGCTTATGAACACCACGGTCAGCTGCGAGCTGCACCTGCGCCTCGTTGTGTCGAGCGAGTCCTCTCTGCCTGTCCCCGCAGGCCTGCGGTACGACACGGCCGATCCCTACGCCGTGCACGCCACCTTCCACACCGGAGCGGAGGAGACTGTCGAGTGGGTGTTCGCCCGCGACCTTCTCGCCGAGGGCCTGCACCGGCCCACCGGTACCGGCGACGTCCGAGTCTGGCCGTCCCGCAGTCACGGTCAGGGCGTCGTGTGCATCGCCCTGAGCTCTCCGGAGGGCGAAGCTCTGCTGGAGGCCCCGGCGCGGGCCCTGGAGTCGTTCCTGAAGCGAACCGACGCCGCCGTGCCCCCTGGCACGGAACACCGGCACTTCGATCTCGATACGGAGCTGTCCCACATCCTGGCCGAAAGCTAGGACGAGGCTTCGTACCAAGCCGCCCGGCGCCGTCCACTCGGGGAGACGGCTCGGGCTCAGACAACCGCATATGGATCACATGGGCGCCGTCTCCGCGTTAGCCCGCGGGGGCGGCGCCCGTGCGGTGCCCTGGGCGGGGCGCCCGTGTGGCAACGGCCTCGGGCTGGAGTGGGCCGTCTGCTCGCTGACGAGTGCCGGTCGCTTCCGACTGAGTGCGCCGTTCCCCGCGCCCCCAGGCGGGTGGGGCTGCCCGTCGCACGTCCCGTACCCGCCGCCCCAGGCTGAACGCGCCGTTCCCCGCGCCCCCAGGCGGGTGGGGCTGCCCGTCGTGCGGCCCGTACCCGCCGCCCCAGGCTGAACGCGCCGTTCCCCGCGCCCCCAGGTGGGTGGGTCTGCCCGTCGCACGGCCCGTACCCGCCGCCCCGGACTGAACGCGCCGTTCCCCGCGCCCCCAGGTGGGTGGGGCTGCCCGTCGTGCGGCCCCCTCACCTGTCCTCGACCGGGCGCGCTGCTCCGCGCGTCGCCAGGTGGGTGGGGCTGCGGGTTGTTTGTGGTGTGCCGGGGGTGTGGGGGTCGGGGGCTTGGGCGGTCACGGTCGTCTGCGGCTTTGAGCCGCTAGCATCGGCCAGCATCGGCGGGCGTCCGCCCGACCTTCAGGCCAGGGAGCGAAACGTGCTGATCACCCACGACACCCGGTGTGCCCTCGACACCGTGGTCGATCTGGTGAACACCGCACCGGAGGACGACACCCCGGACGGGCTCGCGAACCTCGCGGCGCTGCTCGACTTCGTGCGAAAACACGACATGAGCGATGTCGGGACCCTGTCCGAGCTCGACCTCTCGGCGGTGCGCCGGATCCGCGGGCGCTTCGCCGCGGTCTTCGCCGCCCCCGACGCCCGTACCGCCGCCTCGCTCATCAACGAGCTGGTCGCAGCCGCCGGAACCACCCCGCGCCTCACGAACCATGACGGCTACGACTGGCACGTGCACTACTTCGCGCCCGGCGCGTCCGTCGCCGACCATCTCGCCGCGGACTGCGGCATGGCGCTGGCGTTCTTCGTGGTGGCCGGAGAAGAGGAGCGGCTGCGCCGCTGTGAGGCACCGGACTGCCGACGCGCCTTCGTCGACCTCTCCCGCAACCGCTCCCGTCGCTACTGCGACAGCCGCACCTGCGGAAACCGCCTGCACGTGGCCGCCTATCGGGCACGGCGCAAGGAAGCGGCAGGCTGACGGAGTCCTCAGCGGGTGGCGCCGGGGACTCCGCATACGCTCAGAGCAGCAGCAGATCGTGCAGCGAAGCCATGAGCAGCAAACAGCCGATCACCGCAAGGAAGATCATCAGCGGTGGCTGAGAAAGCGCGAAGAGACAACCCCGCCGTTCCTCGGGAGGAACCACGGTGTCGCTCTGGGTTGTGTCCAGCATCTCGCCGCGATCATGACTCAGCCGAGACGCCCTACGCGATCAACACGCCCGGATCATGGGGGAGTTAGCCGAAATCCGTGACACGTTGTTCCACGATCTGGGATAGGGGGCACGAGGCGGTCATCCTGACCGGTCGTGGAGGGCGGTCGTGGAGGACGGTCGATGGCAGCGCGGTCGTGTCTTTGTCCGGCTCTCCGCGACGGATCAGCAGGGCCTCGCGTGCCGCTGATCCTTCATATCCCGTGCTTTTTCAGGATGGCCTCGATGTCGCTGAAGTCCTCCCCCGCCGGGGCCTTGCGCGGCTTGGTCTCGGAACGGACCGCCGGACGGGCCGCCGCCGGGCCCAGCGAGGGAGCCGAGGCCGCCGGAGCCACCGCCTCGCGCTGCGCGGCCCGGGCCGCCCTGCGCTCCTTGCGGGTCCCGCCCGTACGCCGCTCCACGGCGCGCGTGGCCATGAACAGCAGCCAGGCCGCCCCGAGCACGCCGACACCGGCCCAGGCCGTCGGACTGAAGGCCGTGTCGGCCGCCCATTCGACGACCCCGGTCATCACCAGACCGAGCGGCACCAGCGAGTACGCGGCAAGGCGGGCCGCAGTGAGAAACCGCTTGCGGTACGCGGTGACCGCGGCGATGCCCAGGCCTGCCGCGGCGACGGCGGAACAGACGGTCTCGGCAATCATCCGGTCCTCCAGGCAGAGCGGGCGGGGTCGGGCAGCGGCACTTCGTCCCTTCCATCCTGCACCGCCGCCTGCCCGGTATGCCATGGTCCGGGGAGACCTCAGGGACATCTCCGGGTCGGGTCCTCCTGAGGTGCCGGTCGACGGCGGGTGAGGTGCCGGTCGACGGCGGGGCATCCGGCGGCGTCGAATGGCGCGGCCGGCGCCCACGAGGTGCCGACCGGGCCGGGCACCTCGGAGGTCCCGGTTGGGACGCGCGGGCCCCGGCTGGGAGACTGACCCCATGAGCGACTCCTCCCCCGCCCGCCCCGCCGTCCCCGTACTGGACATCTGGTGCGAACTCCAGTGCCCGGACTGCCGTAGTGCCCTCGACGACCTGCGCGCGCTGCGTGCCCGCTACGGCGACCGGCTGGAGCTGCGGCTGCGGCACTTCCCGCTGGAGAAGCACAAGCACGCGTTCGCGGCGGCCCAGGCCGCCGAGGAGGCCGCGGACCAGGGCAAGGCCTGGCCGTACGTCGAGGCGGTGCTGGCGCGTGTGTCGGAGCTGGACCGCGACGGGGAGGCGGTCCTCCTCGATGTGGCCCGCGGGCTCGGCCTGGACGCCGAGGAGTTCGACACGGCCCTCATCGACGGCCGGCACATCCTGATCGTCGACGCCGACCAGGCCGAGGGCAAGGCCATCGGCGTGACCGGCACGCCGACATACGTCATCGGCGGCGAGCGCCTGGACGGCGGCAAGAACCAGGACGGGCTGCGCGAGCGCGTCGAGGAGATCGTGGACCGGCTGCTGGCCGAGCAGGACGCCTGACGGCCGCCGCCCGCACCGCCTTCACCGGCCCCACGGCTCCCGGGGCTACAGCAGGTTCTTGTACAAGTGGTACGTGGTCGTCTCATAGCCGAGTGACTCGTAGAGCCGCTCGGCCGGGGTGTTGTCGGCGAAGACGTTCAGGCGGACACCGGGGCGTCCGGCCACGGCCGCCTGCGCCTCCGCCAGCAGCATCAGCGAACGCCCGTGCCCCCGGCCCCGGTGCGCCTCGTCCGTCTCGACGTCGTAGACGAACGCCCAGCCGTCACGGGTCCCCAGCCACAGCCTGCCCACCGGGGTCCCCTCGTGCTCCAGGACACTGATGTCCAACCCCTCGCTGCCGAGCCCGTCCGGCAGCAGGGTGACGTTGTCCTGCTCGGCCTTGGCCCGGGCCTCCGCCTCGGGCACTCCCCGGGTGATCCAGTCCTGGACGTACTCCTCCTGGGCCCGTTCCACCCAAGAGGCGAACTCGGTCTCCGTCATGGGGCGCCCCCGGCTGCCGGCAGGCAGTTCGGGCGCGGCGTCGCCAGGTCGTTTCTCCATGAAGCGGCTGCGCACGACGTAGCCGAGGGCCGTCGCCAGTCGCAGGGCTTCCGTGGCGTCGGCCGGGACAGACGCCTCGATCCGCCGGCACCCCCAGCCGCGCGCCACCTCCTCCGCGGCGAGTGCGGCCACGGTGGCCCGGCCGCGCCCTCGGTCCGGCTCCTCGATGCGCAGGTCGCGGATCTCACCGACGGGTGCCCCGGGGGTGGGGCTGCTCACGAGGTGTACAACGCCCACGGGACGGCTGTTCACGCACACGGTGTAGTGGCGTGACAACGCCCCGTCGGCGTCGCGCTGAAGCGGCTCGGTCGGCCGCAGGGTGGTGGTCATCAGGGGTGTTGTACCCGCCGGGAGAGGTTCGCGCCATCGAAAAAACCTGGTGCCCGGCCGGCGGACCGACGGCGGGCCGGCGGCTCACGGGTCGAGGTCGTCGCCCGCCCGCTCGCCGAAGACGCGCATGGCCTTCGCGGTCACCGGTCCGGGCGCACCCGGCAGTGCACGGCCGTCGACGCGGTGCACCGCCTGCACGTCGCGCAGTGTCGAGGTCAGGAAGATTTCCTCGGCCCGCTCCAGGACGTCGAACGGCAGGTCGGTCTCCTTGGCCCCGGTCCACTCGACGGCCAGGACCCGCGTGATGCCGGCGAGGCACCCGGAGGCGACGGGCGGCGTGTGGATCTCGCCGTCCAGCACGACGAAGACGTTGGAACCGGTGCCCTCACAGAGCTGCCCGACCGTGTTCGCGAACAGGGCCTCGGACGCGCCCTCTTCGCGCGCGCGGGCGAGGGCGACGACGTTCTCGGCGTACGACGTCGTCTTGAGGCCCGTCAGCGCGCCGCGCTCGTTGCGGGTCCAGGGCACGGTGATCACCGCGGTGGAGTCGGGACGGCGGGCGGACTCCCCCAGCGCCACGAGCAGGGTCGGCCCCTGCTCGCCCCGGTCCGAACCGAGCGGTCCGTGGCCGCCGGTGTACGTGATGCGCAGGCGGCCCAGAGGCACGGGGTTGGCGTCCAGGACGGCCGCGCAGGCCCGGCGCACCTCGTCGCGGTCGGGCTCGGGCAGTCCGAGGCCGGTCGCCGAGCGCGCCAGCCGGTCGAGGTGACGGGTGAGCGCGAACGGGCGTCCGTCGACCGCCTTCACGGTCTCGAAGACGCCGTCGCCCACGGTCAGCCCGTGGTCGAAGACGGAGACACGGGCCGACTCGCTGTCCTGCAGCCCGCCGTCGAGCCAGATCTTCACTGAACCTCACCTCACGAGAACGTGCCGGGTTCCCGGCCGGACGTGCTGTTCCGGCCGGGGCCCTCGGGGTCGTCGACGCGTGTCCCCCCACCCGTGTCGTACGCCCCTGGGTACTCCCCCGACGCTACAGCGAGCAGCCGGGCGGCCTTCAGCTCGGTCTCCTCCCATTCACGCCGGGGATCCGAGCCCCAGGTGATGCCCGCGCCCGAGCCGAAGCGCAGCACACCCTCGGCCCGGTCGATCCAGAAGGTACGGATCCCGACGGCCAGTTCCCCGGTGCCGCGATCGGCGTCGACCCAGCCGATGCCGCCGCAGTACGGCCCGCGGGGAGCCGTCTCCAGCTCCTCGATGATCCGCAGGGCGCTGGACTTGGGGGCGCCCGTGACGGATCCGGGCGGGAAGGCCGCGCTCAGCAGCTCCGGCCAGCCCGCGTTCTCGCGCAGTTCGCCGCGGACGGTGGAGACGAGGTGGACGAGGCCCGGGTGCTTCTCGACGACACACAGGTCGGGCACGGTCACGCTGCCCGTGGCGCACACCCGGCCCAGGTCGTTGCGGACCAGATCCACGATCATCACGTTCTCGGCGTGGTCCTTTTCGAGCAGGTCCGCCTCGGTGCGTCCCGTGCCCTTGATCGGACCGGACTCGACGACACGGCCGGTGCGGCGCAGGAAGAGTTCCGGGGACGCGGTGGCTGTGTCGACCCCGTGGCCCGGGAGGCGAATCGTTCCGGCGTACGGTGCCGGGTTGCCGCGTGCCAGCAGGGCGGTCAGCGCGTCCACGTCGGCGTCGGGGGCAATGGGCGCGGACAGGACCCGGCAGAGGTTCACCTGATACACCTCGCCCGCCGCGATGAGCTCACGTATACGGCGTACACCCGTCATGTACGCGGCGCGGTCGAGCGACGACGTCCAGTCGCCGGCCGCGGGGCCCCGCCACCCGCCGGGCACCGGTGGGGGGACGGTTTCGGGGCGTACATCCGCGAAACGGGCGCATGTCACCCGCCCCTCGAAGTCGGCACTCACGGCCCAGAAGCCGCTGGAGTCCAGGGCCGCGGGATCGCCGGTGACATCGACGAGGCCGGTCGCGACGATGCCGCCGAAGCGGGCGAGAGCTGGGAGGTCGTGCACAACCGTGAGTCTATGGTGGGTGACCTGCGGGTGCCTCGGCCGTGTCCTGGAGCGGGCGTAACGCAGCACGCTGCGCAAACGCGTTTTTGTGCTGGCCCCGGTATCCGCTAGAGTTCAACACGTCGCCGGGACGCGAGAGCCGACCGGAAACGACAAGCGGACGTAGCTCAGTTGGTAGAGCGCAACCTTGCCAAGGTTGAGGTCGCCAGTTCGAACCTGGTCGTCCGCTCGCAGGAAGTGGGGGATCTTCCCGACCCCCCGCGCTCCTGGTGGAGTGGCCGAGAGGCGAGGCAACGGCCTGCAAAGCCGTCTACACGGGTTCAAATCCCGTCTCCACCTCCAAGGACGATTAGCTCAGCGGGAGAGCGCTTCCCTGACACGGAAGAGGTCACTGGTTCAATCCCAGTATCGTCCACTGATCCGGTTCACCGGGTCCCCGCGCGATTAGCTCAGCGGGAGAGCGCTTCCCTGACACGGAAGAGGTCACTGGTTCAATCCCAGTATCGCGCACGCAGTACGCACCATCGGCGTCACCAGCAGGTCCCACCCGCGCGATTAGCTCAGCGGGAGAGCGCTTCCCTGACACGGAAGAGGTCACTGGTTCAATCCCAGTATCGCGCACCAGCCGAAGCCCCCGGCCGTCTCTTACGGTCGGGGGCTTCGTCGTTCCTCGCAGCCGGTCAGGACCGGTCAGGAGGAGAACAGCATGTGGCCGAAGCTCTTCTGACGCTGGTGGCCGTAGTGGCCGCCGTGCCCGCCGTGCCCGCCACCATGACCGCCGGGCTGCGGAGCGCCCCAGGCGGGGGCGGGGGCGGACGGGTAGGCCTGCGGGGCGCCCTGGGGCGGCGGGCCGGGCTGCGACCACTGGCCTTCCAGGCGCGTCAGCGACTCCAGCTCGCCGTAGTCGAGAAAGATCCCGCGGCAGCCGCTGCACTGCTCGATCTGGACACCATTGCGGTTGTACGTGTGCATCGGCGCATGGCACTTCGGACACTGCATGCTCGGCTCAACTCCTCGCCTGTCGGTACTGCTTCCACCAGGACAGACTCTGTCCGGCTGCGGTCGGTTGCACCCTACGTCGCGAAGTCCGGCGCCAACTCCGGCGGGTGCGCCGCCATTCGGTCACAGGCGTCGATCACGGACGTCTCGACCTCGTCCAACGGGCGCCCGGCCGCGACCGACTTGGTGATCGCCTGGGCCGCGGTCTGCACGGTCAGGGCGCGGGCCGCGACGTCGAGGGCCGACCAGGGGTCGCTGTCCGCCGGCACGGCCGTGCCCCCGGCTACCCGGTACGCGGTGAGGAAACGGGTCCACTCGTCGGGCGGGAGGAGCCCGCAGGCGAACCAGGCCGCGGGACGGGCCAGATCCCAGGCGGGATCGCCGCGGCCGAGGTCGTCGATGTCGATGAGCAGCCAGTCGCCGCTCGCCGACCGCACCAGCTGGCCCAGGTGGAGGTCGCCGTGGCACAGCCTGCCCAGGTCAGGCATCGGGGCCTCGTCCCGTGCCCAGGCGGGCAGGACGGCCCAGGCACGCAGTACGGGGGCCACCGCCGGGTGCGGGCCCGCCGCGCGGAGGCGGGCGACCGCGCGGGCCGCCTTCGCCGGGCCGCGCATGGGAGGCAGGCCGGGTGGGAGGACGGAGTCCACAGTCCGGTGGAGCCGTGCGAGAAGGGTCGCGGCCTCCTCCCACGGAGCGGCATCGGGGTCGTCGCGGTCCACGGGAGTGCCGTAGGACCAGAAGGTGACCGGCCTGCCGTGCAGCTCGGCCGTGCCCGTCCCGCGCGGCGGCAGGAGGATCCCGTCGAGCGCGGGGTGCGCGGCCACGGCCAGTCGCGCCGTGAGCTCCGTGGGGTCGGTGCCGGCGGCGTGCGCCTTCGCCACCGTGCCGCCGTGCCGGACGACGGCGCCGTCGGGCCGGTCGGCCAGCACGGCGGTGTCCGTGCCGCAGACGCAGACCTCCTCCCCCGCCGGATGGACGGCGGCCCGCACCTTCGCGCTGAGCGCGGGCAGCACATCTGCGGTCACTCGGGTCCCCCTCAGGTCGTACGTCCCGGTCCCGTCCCGCGTGGGCGGGTCCACAGGCTCTCAGGAGCGTACGCAGGCAGAGCAATGCGGGCGCAGCTCCCCAGCTGCGCCCGCATTTTTTGCCGTCCGCCGCACCCCCGTCCCCACGGGGTTTCATGGCCGGATGTCCCCGCCCGGACCGCTCTTCCGGGCCTGGGGCGCCGCTCAGCGCCCCAGCATCACGCCCACGGACGACGCCTGTGTGACCACTGCCTCCCAGCCGCCGAAGACGACTACGAGCAGGGTGGCCAGAGGGAGAACCATGGCCGTCGCCACCAGGGGGTGGCGCCGACCGGACCGGCTGGGCCCGAACGCGGCGGTGTACGCCTTGCGTCCCTGTGCGCGGATCATGGTCCGCGATGCCGTGTCAGCCATGGTCCCTCTCCTGACCGTTCTGTTGAAAAGCTTCTGGTGTCCGACTTCTGATGATGTCCGACGTCCGATATCTGGCAGCGGCGGGTGTCTGACCTCGGGGGACGAGTGCTGCCACCCGCCGCTTGACAACAAATCTAGGCGGGAGGGGCGTTCGGGTCGTCATGCCCTCGTACCTATTACCGGGCCTCCCGGAGGATGAGCGGTGACCTGCGGAGTACTCCCCTGGGTGGAGAAGAGGGCCTGGGTCTCGGGGGTTTCCCGGAGGGGACGCCCGGTCTGTTCCGAGCTGTCCTCCCTGGGGACCTGTTGTTCGACGAGTGCGAGCACCCGGGTGGCCATGTGGCGGGCAGTGCGGGCAGTGATCCTCCCCCACGGCCTGAAGGGCACGGGCGCGCCCTTCACCTGGTGACTTCGCTCACTTGGACCACCCCTCTACGGACCGCCGTCGCCACCCGACGGCCCGCCCGGCCGGCCACCACCTCGTACGTACGGGGCGTGTCTTCCGCGTCATCCAGCATCTCCACGCGATCGGCCCGCACGGGCCCAATCCCCCTCCTGTGAGCGACGGTTGGGAATCCGCGCAGCTCAACACCGCCGCGGTCCCCCGTCCCCTGACCACCTTTCAACTGTCCCACCCGGCACTGACAATCGGTCGGATCGCGAGGGCGCGGCCTCTGCGCGCACCCGGCCGCGGAAACGTAAGCTGTGGCTCGTCAAACGGACCGGGCAGCGGGGATGGACATGGCGATGATGCGCCTGAGGCGCGAGGACCCGCGTGTCGTCGGCTCGTTCAGGCTTCACCGACGGCTCGGCGCGGGCGGGATGGGCGTTGTCTATCTGGGCTCCGACCGGCGTGGCCAGCGGGTCGCGCTGAAGGTGATCCGGCCCGACCTCGCGGAGGACCAGGAGTTCAGGTCGCGCTTCGCCCGTGAGGTGTCGGCGGCGCGGCGGATCAGGGGCGGGTGCACCGCGCGGCTCGTCGCCGCGGATCTGGAGGCCGAACGGCCCTGGTTCGCGACGCAGTATGTTCCCGGACCCTCGCTGCACGACAAGGTCACCGAGGACGGACCGCTCTTCGCGTCCGAGGTCGCGGCCGTCGGCGCCGCCCTCGCCGAGGGGCTCGTCGCCGTGCACGAGGCCGGTGTCGTCCACCGGGATCTGAAGCCGTCGAACATCCTGCTGTCCCCGAAGGGGCCGCGCATCATCGACTTCGGTATCGCCTGGGCGACCGGGGCGAGCACGCTGACGCACGTGGGTACGGCTGTGGGGTCGCCCGGCTTCCTCGCGCCGGAGCAGGTGCGGGGTGCGGCGGTCACACCGGCCACGGATGTCTTCGCGCTCGGCGCGACGCTGGCGTACGCCGCGACGCAGGACTCGCCCTTCGGGCACGGCAGTTCCGAAGTGATGCTCTACCGGGTGGTGCACGAGGAGCCGCAACTGCACGGTGTGCCCGACGCGCTGGCCCCTCTCGTACGCGCCTGTCTGGCGAAGGATCCCGAGGAGCGGCCCAGCACACTGCAGTTGTCGTTGCGGCTCAAGGAGATCGCGGCGCGGGAGGCGCAGGGCATGGGCGAGGCCCGGCCGCCCGCTCCCCGTGCGGCGGAGGCCGACCGGCCCACCGGGCGGCTCGCCGACGATTACGACGACTATCCGGAGCAGCGCACCCAGCGGCGTACGCAGGGTACTTCCGGGCCGCGCGGCAGCGGCAGCGGCAGCGGCCAGGGTCCCTCGTCGCGGTCCGGGGCGCGGTCATCCGCCCCCTCGCGCGGCGGGTCGACTCGCTCCGGCAACGGCACCGGAAATGGCACCGGCTCCGGTGGCCGGAGCGGCCAGCCGGGCAGCCGCGCCGGGCAGTCCGGCAATCGGACCGGGCCGCGGCGGAGCGGGGCGGGGCGGGGCGGGCCGCAGACCGGGCCGCGGACCACCGGGACGGGGTGGCGGCGGCCCGCGAATCCCCGGCTGCTGCGGCAGCGGCTGTTCGTGTTCGTGGTGGTGACGTTGCTCGTGGCGTTGGCCATCGCGGCGGCGCAGGGGTGCCAGGGGCCTGCCCGAGGGCTTGATCGTGGGGGCTCCGGGGATGTGCGGCAGGAGCAGGCGTATCAGCCGGGCGGGATCGGTCTGGGCGGGTAGACGTTGTTCGTCGGCCGCGGGCGCGTCGCAGTTGAGCGCACAGTTCCCCGCGCCCCCAACGAGGCACGCCAGGCGGAGCAGCAGCCCGGCAAGGCAGGTGAGCGTCCGTCGTCCGCCGCGGGCGCGTCGTGGCTGAGTGCGCAGTTCCCCGCGCCCCCAACGAGGCACGCCAGGCGGAGCAGCAGCCCGGCAAGGCAGGTGAGCGTCCGTCGTCCGCCGCGGGTACGCCGTGGCTGAACGCGCGGTTCCCCGCGCCCCCAACGAGGCACGCCAGGCGGAGCAGCAGCCCGGCAAGGCAGGTGGGCGTCCGTCGTCGGCCGCGGGTGCGTCGTGGCTGAGTGCGCAGTTCCTCGCGCCCCTTATGGGGCGTGCCGGAGTTGGGTGTCGTGGCTGCGTGGTGGGGCGCCGCGGCCCTTACGGGGCCGGTCTGCCTGTTGCCACCGCGTAGAAGGCCACCGCTGCCGCCGCTCCCACGTTCAGGGAGTCGACTCCGTGGGCCATGGGGATGCGGACCCATTCGTCTGCCGCCACCAGGGCCTGGGTGGACAGGCCGTCGCCCTCCGCGCCCAGCATCAGGGCGACCCGCTCCATGCGGTGCGGAGCCACCTCGTCGAGGGTCTTGGCCTTTTCGTCCGGGGTGAGCGCGAGGAGGCCGAAGCCCGCCTCCCGGACCGAGTCGAGACCCTTGGGCCAGGAGCCCAGGCGTGCGTACGGTACGGCGAAGACCGCGCCCATGGAGACCTTCACCGAACGCCGGTACAGCGGGTCCGCGCAGTCCGGGGAGAGCAGGACCGCGTCCATGCCGAGGGCGGCGGCCGAGCGGAAGATCGCACCGATGTTGGTGTGGTCGTTGACGGACTCCATGACGACGACCCGGCGGGCCGTGCGGAGCAGGTCGCCGGGGGTCGGCAGCGGTTTGCGCTGCATGGAGGCGAGCGCGCCGCGGTGCACGTGGTACCCGGTGACCTGTTCGGCGAGGTCGGGGCTGACCGCGTACACCGGGGCCGGGAGTTCGTCGATGACGTCGCGCATGACGTCGACCCACTTGGCGGACAGCAGCATCGAGCGCATCTCGTAACCGGCGTCCTTGGCCCGTCTGATGACCTTCTCGCCCTCGGCGATGAACAGGCCCTCGGCCGGTTCGCGCTTGCGGCGCAGCTCCACGTCGGTCAGGCCTGTGTAGTCGCGCAGGCGCGGGTCGGCTGGGTCCTCAACGGTGATGAGATCGGCCACAGGGTGATACTGCCTTGTCCTGGGTGCGGTGCCAACGGCTTGGTACGGGTTGCGTTACCCGGGGTTACTCAGATGTCCCGTCAGACGTCCCGTCAGAGGTCTCGAACGAGCCGTCCGCCCCCACGGTCACGACCTCCCCGATGACGATGACCGCCGGGGGCCGCACCTCTTCGGCGCGGACGGTCTCGGCGACCGTGGCCAGGGTCGCGTCGACGCGGCGCTGCGCCGCGGTCGTGCCCTCCTGGACGAGTGCCACGGGGGTACCGGGCGCCTTGCCGTTCTCCATGAGGGTACGGGCGATGGCGCCGATCTTGTCGACGCCCATCAGGACGACCAGGGTGCCGCGGAGCTTGGCGAGCGCCGCCCAGTCGACCAGGGAGCGTTCGTCGTCGGGGGCCACATGACCGCTGACGACCGTGAACTCGTGGGCGACTCCGCGGTGCGTGACCGGGATGCCCGCCGCGCCCGGCACGGAGATCGAACTGGAGATGCCCGGGACGACCGTGCAGGAGATGCCCGCCTCGGCCAGCGCCTGGGCCTCCTCCATACCGCGGCCGAAGACGAAGGGGTCGCCGCCCTTGAGCCGGACCACCGACTTGCCCTGCAGGGCGTGCTCGATGAGCGCGTTGTTGATGGCCTCCTGGGCCATGAAGCGCCCGTACGGGATCTTCGCCGCGTCGATCACCTCGACGTGCGGCGGGAGTTCGGCGAGCAGGTCGCGCGGGCCCAGGCGGTCGGCGATGACCACGTCCGCCTCGGCGAGGAGGCGCCGGCCGCGGACCGTGATCAGGTCCGGGTCGCCGGGGCCGCCGCCGACCAGGGAGACACCGGGGGTGCGGGTGCGGTGGTGGGGTGCGACGAGGGTGCCGTCGCGCAGCCCTTCGACCACCGCGTCACGGATGGCCGCGGTGTGGCGGGGGTCGCGGCCCTTGGCGTTCGTGGTCAGGACGGCCACCGTGACGCCCTCGCTGTGGCCCGTCGCCGGGGTCCAGGCGGTGGCCTCGTCCGCGTCGTCCGCGCGGACGCACCACACACGGCGGGCCTCAGCCTCGGCGGAGGCCTCGGCGTTCGCCGCGGAGTCCGGGGTGGCGATCAGGACGTACCAGGATTCCGCGAGATCGCCCGACTCGTACCGGCGCCTGGTCCAGGTCAGTTCGCCGGCGTCCGCCATGGCCTCGACCGAGGGGGTCGCCGACGGGGACACGAGCTGGATGTCCGCGCCCGCCGCGATGAGGGCCGGGAGGCGACGCTGGGCGACCTGGCCGCCGCCGAGGACCACGACACGGCGGCCGGCGAGGCGGAGGCCTACGGGGTAGGCGGGGTTTTCGGCCATGAAGGTGCGGCTCCTCATGCGGGTGATGGGCGTCCCCCCGTTCGAGCGGAGTCGAGAGTGGGGGAGGTGTGGCGCGCTGCGGCGGTGGAGCGGGCCTGACGTGCGGATTCTAGGGGGCGGGGTGGTGAGGGCTGGGGTGGGTGGGGGTACTTTCCCCTGGCCCGCCCCTTCCCGAAACTGGGGCTGCGCCCCAGACCCCCGCACGTGCGGGTCCGTCGTCGGGTCTGTGCCCACCCGTTCCGCCCTGCGGAACGCCTGCCCACAGACCCGACGACTCGGCCTACTTCTCGGTTACCCCCGCCGAGTCGAACGTCGCCACCTCGTGCATCGCCCTGGCCGCGCTCTGGACCACCGGGAGGGCCAGGAGGGCGCCCGTGCCCTCGCCGAGGCGGAGGTCCAGGTCGACCAGTGGGCGCAGGCCCATCTTGTTGAGTGCTGCCACATGGCCGGGCTCGGCGCTGCGGTGGCCGGCGATGCAGGCCGCGAGGACCTCGGGGGCGATCGCGCGGGCGACCAGTGCGGCGGCACCGGCGCTGACACCGTCCAGGATCACCGGCGTACGCAGCGAGGCGCCGCCCAGAAGGAGGCCCACCAACGCGGCGTGCTCCAGGCCGCCGATGGCCGCCAGGACTCCGATCGGGTCGGCCGGGTCCGGCTGGTGGAGTTCCAGGGCGCGGCGTACGACGTCGGTCTTGCGGGCCAGGGTCTCGTCGTTGATGCCGGTGCCGCGGCCGGTGACCTCGGCCGGGTCGCTGCCGGTGTAGACGGAGATCAGGGCGGCGGACGCGGTGGTGTTGGCGATGCCCATCTCACCCGTGATCAGCGCCTTGTTCCCGGCCGCCACCAGGTCACGGGCTGTCTCGATGCCCACCTCGATGGCCGACCTGACCTCCTCGCGGGTCAGCGCGGGACCGGTCGTCATGTCGGCCGTGCCCGCCCGTACCTTGCGCGGCAGCAGGCCGGGCGTCGCGGGCAGGTCGGAGGCCACGCCCACGTCGATGACGCAGACCTCGGCACCGACCTGGGCGGCGAAGGCGTTGCAGACCGCGCCGCCGCCGAGGATGTTGGCCACCATCTGGCCCGTGACCTCCTGCGGCCACGGGGTGACGCCCTGGGCGTGTACGCCGTGGTCGCCCGCGAAGATCGCGACAGCGGCCGGTTCCGGAATGGGCGGCGGGCACATCCTGGAGAGCCCGGAGAGCTGCGCGGAGATGATCTCCAGCATGCCGAGGGCCCCGGCCGGCTTGGTCATGCGCTTCTGGCGTTCCCAGGCCTCGCCGAGCGCCTTGGCGTCCAGCGGCCGGATGTTGGTGATGGTCTCGGCGAGCAGGTCGTGCGGCTCCTCACCGGGCAGGGCGCGACGGCCGTACGTCTCCTCGTGGACCACCCAGGACAGCGGGCGGCGCTTGGACCAGCCCGCCTGCATCAGTTCGGGCTCGTCCGGGAACTCGTCGACGTATCCGACGCAGAGGTAGGCGACCACCTCAAGGTGCTCGGGCAGGCCGAGACCGCGGACCATCTCGCGCTCGTCGAAGAAGCTGACCCAGCCCACGCCCAGGCCCTCGGCACGGGCGGCGAGCCACAGGTTCTCGACGGCGAGCGCCGAGGAGTACGGGGCCATCTGCGGCTGGGTGTGGCGGCCCAGCGTGTGCCGGCCGCCCCTCGTGGAGTCGGCGGTGACGACGATGTTCACCGGGGTGTCGAGGATGGCCTCGATCTTCAGTTCCTTGAACTGCTTCGCGCGGCCCTTGGGAAGCGACTTGGCGTACGCCTCACGCTGGCGCACGGCCAGTTCGTGCATCGAACGCCGGGTCTCCGCCGAGCGGATGACGACGAAGTCCCAGGGCTGCGAGTGGCCGACGGACGGCGCCGTGTGGGCCGCCTCCAGGACACGGAGCAGCACGTCGTGCGGGATGGGGTCGCTGCGGAAGCCGTTGCGGATGTCGCGGCGTTCACGCATCACGCGCAGGACGGCCTCGCGCTCGGCGTCGTCGTAGCCGGGCGCGGCCGGGCCGGTGGACACACGTGTCTGGGCCACGTCGGCCGTGCTCTCTTCCTGGTCGGCGGCCCGGGTGTCCAGGTCTTCCGCCTGCTGTGCGACTACGGGCTCCGGGCTGTCGTCCTCGGCCTCGACAGGGGCCTGCGACAGCGGGAGCGTCCCGGTCCCGCGGACCGGCCCGGGCTCCCGGGGGGCCGGCAGTACGAGGATCGGCTCCTCGTCCAGCTCCTCGTCCAGCCCTTCTTCGGACGCGATGGGGGGCCCTGCGGCTGGTACCGGCGCGAGGGCCGGGTCCACGGCGGGTGCAGTCACGGGCTCCGGCGCGGGCTGCTCGACGGGCGCCGCGGGCGGGGCCGTCGCCTCTTCGGCAGTCTGCTCGGCCCGCTCCTCGGGGAGGGGCGCCACCGTCATCCCGTGCGGCGGGGTGGGGGCCAGGTGCGGGGTGGTCGGGACCACGCCGTCGACCGGTACGAACTGTCCGACCTGGACGGCCTGCCCGGTCTGGTCTGTCTGGTCTGTCTGGTCTGTCTGCGCGGCCGGGTCGGCCTGGTCGATTTCTCCGGCTTGTCCGACAGGCTGCTCCGGCGCCTGGAAACCGTCCTGGATCCGGGCCGCCTCACCCTGCCACTCGTCCCCGAAGGTCTGGTCGGCGAGTGACGTAGGTGCCACGGGGTGCGCGGTGGGCTCGGGCTGCGCCGGCTGTGCCGTGTCGGGGGCACCGACGCTCGGGTCCGCACCCACCGCGGCCTCCACCGGCACCCCGGGCTCGGCAGGGGCGGCGAAGTGCGGGGCCTCGGCGGCCTCCTGGATCTGGACGGCCTCCGCGACGACGGACTCGGGCTCCATCGGCTGCGACTGCGGCTGCGGTTGCGGCTGCGACTGCTGCTGCGACTGCTGCTCCTGGAATCCGGTGTGCGGTCCGGCTTCGGCGAAGGGGACGGCCGCGTCCTGAGCCTGCGGTTCCACCAGGTGGACGGGGAGCGGGACCGGTGCCGGGTACTCGGGGTGCTGCGTCGCGTCGTCGGCCGCCGGGTCGACGGGAGCCTCAGCTGCGTACGGGTCGGTCTCGTCGTCCGACGGACGGGCGAAGTGGACGGCGGCGGGTGCGGCCGGGAAGGGCGCGGGCTTAGGGGTGTGCGCGAACTCCGGGAGTGCCTGTGCGAACTCGGGGCCGTGGCTCCCTTCCGGAGCCTGCGGGAACAGCGAACCGTCGGCGAGCTGCGGGGCCTGCGCGTAGTCCTGCACCAGTACTGGTTCCGGAACCTGGACGGCTTCCGGGGCCTGGTCGGTGCCGAGCAGCGGCTCAGGGGACTGTGCCGGTTCCGGCAGCGGAGTACCGTACGCCCCCTCGGGCGCCTGTTCCGGAACCTGCACGGCCTCCGGAGCCAGCGCGGCGGCCACCGCCGGGTCCACGACCGCCTGCGTCGGGTCCTCTACGGCCTGGGCCGGGTCCACCACGTGCTCGGCCGGCTCCGCGACTGCCGGGACGGGCGCCGCCTCGGATAGCGGGTCAGCACCCGAAGCGTCCTGCGGCTGTGCCTGCGCCGGAGTCGGGGTCGGGGTCGGGGCCTGTGGGACCCCCGCCGCCTGCTCCGCCACCGAAACGGCCTCGGCCCGCTCCTGCGGAACGGGGACCTCGTGGCTCTCGGCGAGCGACGGCCCGGCCCCCTCGTCGGGTGCCTGCGCGTCGGAGGCCTGCGCAACCGGAGCGCCCGCGGTCACCGGAGCGCCCGCGTACGCCCCCGCACTCTCCGGGAAGACCGTTTCTGCGGGCGTCCCCTCGGAAACGACCTGTGCCACCGGTGGCGCGACCTGGACCTGAGCCCGGGCGCCCCAGGGAGACGCGCCCTGCAACGCGATCTCGTCACGCGGCGCGTCGAGGTACTCGGGACCGGACGTGGCCGGGCCGGTCTGCCGTACGGGGAACGGGGTGCCCGGGGCCCCCGCAGGACCGCGGTCGGCGAGCGAACGCACCGGGCTGCCTGCGCCGTCCGGAGTCGGCGGGCCCAGGTGCAACGGGCGACGGGCGACGGGCGGCTGCGGCGCGGAGGACGACATCCGGACGGCGCTGAGGTCGACCGAACCGCTGTCGCGGCCCGACGTCTCGTGCGGACCGGGCTCGTGGACGGCCTCGACGACCGGCACCGGGGCCGGTGGGGCCACCTCGTTGCCCCACGCACCCTGGGCGCCCGGCAGCAGCAACAGGTCTTCGTCTTCAGCGGTGGGCTCGGAGAGGTAGGTGTACGCACCGGGGGCGGGGACGCCCGGCTGCTCCACCATGCCTGCGTTCTCCGGCAGTCCCTCGCCCGGGACCTGGCCGGTGTCGGTCATGCGTACCCCTCGCCCATCGGTTTAGTGCTCCTACGACCTGCTCGTCCGGGGCGGCGCACCGACCGCCCGTCATGAGAACGAGCACACGGGCCGGGCGGCACGAACGGCCGGTCGACAAAGCCATTAACTGGCATTGTCGCGGCCGGCCCGCCACCGCGACAGGGTGATCCGTCACGGCCCGCTGTGGACTGCGCCACTTTGCGCGTCCTCCGGTTCTGCCGTACCACAAGCCCCTCGAAATGGGTGCGTTTCGCGGGCATTGACCGGCGAAATACCGGACAACCCGATTGCAGTACAACGATCGGTCAGCCTACCGCGCGCAGTACGACAACAGGATCACAGGACGCGATCAGCAACGACGCGCAGGCAGACGACTCACCGGCCGTCCGGCGAAGCGCTGAGCGGAGCTGTCGACGGAGCATCTGGCGGAACTACTGGCGGCGATCCAGGTCCCCCGACAGCAGAAACGCCACACTCCGCTCCTTCTCCGTCCAGACGCGGGTGTCCAGTTCGACGGACTGCAGAAGGGCGCACTCGACCCGGTAGCCGTGCTCCGTCAGGTTGCGGCCGATGAGTTCGGCGGCGTCGCGGGTCGCGGCGTGGGCGACGATCCGCTCGGGACGCCGGTCGGCGACGGCGGAGACCACCGCGGCACCGCCGCCCCCGACGCGCACGACGTCCGGCTCGGGAAGGTTCTCCAGGATGTACGGGGCGGTGCCGTGCGTGATCTGGAACTGGACGCCGAAGCGCCGGGCGGTCGCCATGGTGCGCGCGCAGGCGTCCGCGTCGCGGTCGACGGCGATGACGGCGGCGCCGCACCGCGCGGCCTCCGTGGCGAAGGCACCGCTGCCCGAGCCGATGTCCCAGACGAGATCGCCGGTCCGCGGTCCGAGGCGGGCGAGTTGGGCGGCGCGCAGTACCTCGGTCTCGCCCTCGCCGAGTTCGTCGCCGTACATCTCGTCGGGCAGCGCCCAGCCGCGCGGGCCGGTGCCCGGGTCGCGGCCGGCGATCCAGCCGCCGCCCTCGGAGGAGGTGACCGGGCCGCCCATGACGATGACGACGTTCGGGTCGCGCCAGGTGTGGTCCGCGACCTTGTCGGAGGTGAGGATCGTGACGCGCTCGCGCTCGGTGCCGAGTTCCTCGCAGATGACGAAGGTGCGGTGGACTCCTTCGAGGAGCAGACCGAGTTCGGCGGGCCCGGCGCCGGGGGAGGTGAGGACGGCGACCTTGGTGTGGGCGCGGCACACATTCACCGCGCGTCGCAGGGTGCGCCGGTGGGCCACGACCACCTGTGCGTCGTCCCAGGGCATCCCGGCGCGGGCGAAGGCCGCGGCCACGGACGAGACCGCGGGGACGACTTCGACCTCCAGGCCGAACTCGGGGTCGCGCAGGGTGCGTACGACTCCGAAGAAGCCGGGGTCTCCGTCGGCGAGCACGACGGCCGTGCCGCGGTGGGCGGCGACGCGGCGGGCCGCGAGGGCGACGCTGCCGAGCCGGATGCGTTCGGCGGCCGGGGGCACCTCGGGGAAGGCCAGGTGGTGTGCCGCGCCCGCCACCAGTGTGGCGGCGCCGAGAGCCGAGCGCGCCGCGTCGGTCAGCGGCGAGCCGTCACAGCCGATCACCGTGACCCGGTCGGCCATCGTTGTCAGTCTCCTGGAGTCTTCGCAGGTCGTCGGGTGGGCGGTGAGCCGCCGGGCAGGCGTGCGGAGCCCCGTGAGCGTACCTCGTGATGTCCGGGGGCGTCGGTGGGGGTGTCGGCTGGGGTCCCGGTGCGGATCTCGGTGCGGGTCTCGGTGGGGATGCGGACCGGGGGCCGGGGCCCCTCCCGGTTCAGTTCCAGTCGGAGTACGCGGTGAAACCACCGGTGTCGGCGAGCTGCTCGGCGATGCCCTCGATGTCCTCGGGAAGCAGGCCCCACACGATGAAGTCGGTGCGCAGGTCCTCCCAGCGCCCGTCCTCGGTGCGGGTGCGCGCTATGCAGGCACCCCGCAGGACGCCCTCGCTGATGCAGCCGATCTTCTGCGCGACCTGCTGGGAGGCGGTGTTGTCCGCCGCTGTGCGCAGTTCGAGACGCTCGAACTTCTGGTCGTTGAACAGCCACTGGGCGGTGGCGAGCGCCGCTTCGGAGGCGTAGCCCTCGCCGCGGGCCCAGGGGGCGGTGATGTACGACAGCTCTGTGGAGCGGACATGCCAATTCGTACGGCCGAGCTGGATGATGCCGACCACACGCTGGGTCAGGAACTCCGTGACGACGAGGTCGAGTCCACGGCCCGAAGTGCGCTCGGCGGGCGCGTACTCGTCGATCCACCTGCGGGCGGCGGCCTCGGTGAAGGGCTGCGGCACGGACGTCCAGGCCGCGACCTGTTCGTCGTTCATCATCTCCGTGAAGGCAGGAATGTCCTCGTCCTCAAGAGGGCGCAGCACCAACCGCTCCGTGTTCAGGGAGATGTCGGGGAAGGTGTTCGTCATGCGCCGCTCCGTAACCATCAGGGACCGTCGGGCCTGCTGAACTGCCCAGCATGCAGCATGCAGGCACTGAACCGCACCACGGAGTCGGCTCCTTGTCGATGAGTCGACACCGTGGCGCAGTGGGAACGGCTCGGGGGCGGCTGGGGGCCGGTGTCACCCGGAAGTGACGGGCAGAACCGATCCCTTGTACTTGTCCTGGATGAACTTCCGCACCTCGTCGGAGGTCAGCAGCCTGGCGAGCTTCTCGACCCGTGGGTCGTCCTCGTTGCCCTTCTTCACAGCGAGGAGGTTCGCGTACGGGTTGTTCTTCGCGGACTCCAGCAGGACGGCGTCGTCGGCCGGGCTGAGACCCGCGTCCTGGGCGTAGTTGTTGTTGATGACCGCGGCGGCCACGTCGTCCAGGGAACGCGGCAGCTGCGCCGGTTCGAGCTCCTTGAACTTCAGGTTCTTCGGGTTCTTCACGATGTCCGCCGGGGACGCGGTCGTACCGGCCCCCGCCTTGAGCGTGATGATGCCCTCGGAGGCGAGGAGTTTCAGGGCGCGGCCCTCGTTGGTGATGTCGCTGGGCACCGCGACGGTGACTCCGTCGGGGAGGTCGGCGACGTCCTGGACCTTCTTCGAGTACACACCCATGGGCGGCAGGTACGCGTCCACGACCGGGACCAGGTCGGTGCCCTTGGACTTGTTGAAGTCGTCCAGGAACGGCTCGTTCTGGTACAGGTTCGCGTCGAGCGAGCCCTCCTGGAGCGCGGTGTTCGGCAGGACGTAGTCCGTGAACTCCTTGATCTCCAGGTCGAGTCCGTTCTTCGCGGCGAGGTCCTTCTTGATGTACGACAGGACCTCGCCGGCCGGGACCGCGGTGGCGCCGACGATCAGGGCGCCGCCGTCACCTCCGCCGCCTGAGCCCTCGCCCTCGGCACCGCATGCGGTCAGGGCGAGACCGAGGGCCAGTGCGGTGGCCGCCGCGGAGATGACGGGCTTGCTGCGCATCGTCGGCGCCTTCCTCAGGTGGTTCCAGTGGTTCCGGTGGTTCGGACGGTTCGGGGCGGTCGGTCAGAAGGACGCGATGACGGAACCGGCGTACTTGTCCTCGATGAACTTCTTGACCTTGGCGGAGGTCAGGAGCTTGGCGAGCTTCTTGACGCGCGGGTCGTCCTCGTTGCCCTCCTTGACGGCGAGGAAGTTGCCGTACGGGTTGTCGTCGGCGGACTCCAGCACGAGGGCGTCCTCGGAGGGCTTGAGGTCGGACTCGATGGCGTAGTTGCCGTTGATGACCGCCGCGTCCACGTCGTCCAGGGAGCGCGGGGTCTGGGCCGCCTCCAGCTCCTTGAACTTGAGGTTCTTCGGGTTCTTCGCGATGTCCTTGGGAGTCGCGTCGTTGCCCGCGCCGTCCTTGAGTGTGATGATCCCGTTGGTGTCGAGGAGCTTGAGCGCCCGCGCCTCGTTGACCGTGTCGTTCGGGACTGCGACCGTCGCGCCGCTCTTCAGCTCGTCGGCCTTCTTGATCTTGCTGGAGTAGAGGCCGAGCGGCTCCAGGTGGACCGTGACGACCGGCACGATGTGGGTGCCGTTCTTCTTGTTGAAGTCGTCGAGGTACGGCTGGTTCTGGAAGTAGTTGGCGCCGACCGAGCCGTCCTCGGTCGCGGTGTTCGGCAGGACGTAGTCCGTGAACTCCTTGACCTGGAGGTCGAGTCCCGCGTCCTTGGCGAGGTTGTCCTTCACGTAGTTCAGGATCTCGGCGTGGGGGACGGGGCTGGCGGCGACGATCAGCGGCCCGCTGGTGTCGGAGGCGGCGTCCTTGTCCGAGCCGCAGGCCGTGAGGCCCAGGGTGAGGGCTCCGGCGGCGAGGACAGCGGTGGTGAGCTTTACGGTGTTACGCACGAAAAGTGCCTTTCCATTTGGGCTGAGTGACCCCGCGAAGGGTGTGCGGGGGCGTCTGCGGGTGTGGGGTGGAGGCGCGCACGCGAGGCGAGGCGTGGCGTGGCGTACGGAGTGGTGTTCTGTACGGAGGTCTCGTCTCGGAGGTGTCGGAGGTCTCAGACGACCTTGCCGACCTCGGCCGCGGGTGTCCCCGCGGAGGTGCCCGCCTCCGCGGGACCGGGACCGGGACCGGGACCGGAGACGGATTCGGCCTCGGCCTCGGTGCCGGTGCCGGTGCCGGTGCCGGTGCCGGTGCCGGTGCCGGTGCCGGTGCCGGCGGTCGCCCGGGAACCGGAGTTCACCGCGGCCCTGCTCCTCAGCAGCCTGAGCCGCGGCGCGGCGCCCGACCGCCCGCCGCGCCGGTACAGCCCCCGCGCGGCGTAGTCGCCGACGAACTGGATGAGGGAGATCACCACGGCGAGAACGCCCACGGTGATCCACATCAGTTCGGTCTCGAAGCGCTGGTAGCCGTAGCGGATGGCGATGTCTCCGAGGCCGCCCGCGCCGACGGTGCCGGCCATCGCGGAGTAGCCGATGAGAGCGACGATCGTCGTCGTGGTGCTGGAGATCAGCGACGGCAGCGACTCGGGGACGAGCACCTTGCGGACGACGGTCCAGGTGTTGCCGCCCATCGACTGCACGGCCTCTACGAGCCCGCCGTCCACTTCGCGGACAGCCGTCTCGACCAGGCGCGCGAAGAACGGGATCGCGCCGATCGCGAGCGGCACGATGGCGGCCTCACGGCCGATGGTGGTGCCGGTGATCGACCGGGTGAAGCCCATCAGCGCGACCATCAGGATGATGAACGGCATCGAGCGGGCGATGTTCACGACCTGCCCGATGACCTTGTTCAGCACGGTGTTCTGCAGCAGGCCGCCCCGGTCGGTCAGGACCAGCAGGATGCCCAGCGGCAGACCGCCGACGACGGCGATGACCGTGGACCAGCCGACCATGTAGAGGGTGTCCCAACACGCCTGCTCCAGCAGCGGCTGCATCTCGGACCAGGTCACTTGGCACTCTCCTTCACCAGCGCGGACGCCAGGGCCGCTTCTCCGACGAGCTCGATCTGCAGTCCCTGCTCGCGCAGGAAGCCGACCGGCACGACGTTGTCCTCGTACCGCCCGGGAAGTTCGATGCGCATACGGCCGACCTGTCGGCCCGCGACGGTGTCCATCGCGGCGCCGAGGATCGAGATGTCGATGTTGTACGTGCGCGAGAGCTGCGAGATGACGGGCCGGGTCGCGGCGTCGCCGTGGAAGGTGACGTCGATGACCGTGCGGTCGTCCGCGGAGGCGTCGCCGCTGACGGGGAAGAGCGCGGCGGCCAGCTCGGAGCCGGGGGTGGCCAGCAGCTCGGTGACGGTGCCCGACTCGACGATCCTTCCGTTCTCCATGAGCGCCGCCGAGTCGCAGACGGTCTTGACGACGTCCATCTCGTGCGTGATGAGCAGGACGGTCAGACCCAGCTGACGGTTCAGGTCGCGCAGCAGGTGGAGGATGGAGCGGGTCGTCTCGGGGTCCAATGCGCTGGTCGCCTCGTCCGAGAGGAGCACCTTCGGGTCCCCCGCCAGGGCGCGCGCGATGCCGACACGCTGCTTCTGGCCGCCGGAAAGCTGGGCCGGGTAGGACTTGGCCTTGTCGGTGAGACCGACCAGGTCGAGCAGTTCCAGCGCCTTGCGGGACCGCTCCTTGCCCGACTTGCCGAGGATCTCCAGTGGCAGCTCGACGTTGTCCTGGACGGTCCGGGTGGACAGCAGGTTGAAGTGCTGGAAGACCATGCCGATACGGCTGCGCGCCTGCCGCAGTTCCCTGCCCGCGCGCGGCCCGCGCCCGGCGAGGGCCGTGAGGTCCTGTCCGGCGACGGTCACGGTGCCGGCGGTGGGGCGCTCCAGCAGGTTGACGCAGCGGATGAGGGAGGACTTGCCGGCGCCGGACTGTCCGATGACGCCGTACACCTCGCCTTCGCGGACGTGCAGATCGACGCCGTCCAGGGCGGTGACCTCCCGGCCGCGCGAGCGGTGAGCCCGGTAAACCTTCGTCAGGCCTGTTGTCGTGATCACTGGGGTTTCCATCACTGTCGAGTGCGGGGCGTGGGTGTGCGCCGGACACGGGTGCATTTCGGTCGAACGCGGCACGGTCGTTCACGCGGTGGCGTCGGGAACCGGGCTTCGGCAGAACTGCGTGCGCGGGGCAGGCTCAGTCGCGTACGAGAAGGGCGTACGGGCAGACGTGAGCGAACTCGCTTCGGGGCGCGAGGCTGCGGGTGGTGCGGGGGCCCTCTAGAAGGCGCACATTCGACACATACAGCGAGCACCGGGCGTCATGGTCGCCTCGGTCGCAAGAATGCGGCTGCTCGTCGTGGTCATGAGAAAATTAAAGCAGATCTTTGCGCGGGACAGGGAACCACTGTCCGCATCACGGACAGCGGTGGACACCACACGGACGTCTTTCACTCCCCGACGGAGAGCTCCACTCCCTCAGCGGTGACCAGTGCTGACACGGCCGAAAGGTCCTCGACCACGACATCCGCGGTCAGCTCGGCGGCCCGGTGCGTTGTGGTCAATGCCACGGTGGTCATGCCGGCCGCACGGCCCGCCTGGAGACCCGCGGGCGCGTCCTCGAAGACGACACAGCGGGCGGGGTCCACGCCGAGCCGCCGGGCGGCGAGCAGGAACGGCTCGGGGTCGGGCTTGCCGCGCGTGATGTCGTCGGCGGCGACCAGGTTCTTCGGGCGGATGCCGACCTCGGCGAGACGGGCCTCGCCCAGTCGCCGGGTGGCGGAGGTGACGACGGCCCAGCGGTCGGCCGGCAGTGAGTCGAGGAGCGCCTCCGTCCCCGGCAGCAGGTGCACACCGCCCGCGACGTCCTCCACCTCCAGTTGCTCGATACGCACGACGGCCTCGGGCACCCTGGCGGCGGGCAGCAGGTCGGCGGCTATCTCCGCGGCCGGGCGGCCGTGCAGCTCGACGCGGGCGAACTCCTCGGCGGTGATCCCGTACTCCGCCGCCCACCTGCTCCAGCACCGGTACACCGACTCAAGGGACGAGACGAGCGTTCCGTCGTTGTCGAACAGCAGGGCATCGGCTTGGATCTTCATGCCCTCGACCCTACGGGGCACCCCGGGGGCGAGCGCATCGGGCCTTTTGGCCCGTAATAGGGTCGCGGCATGCTTGATGCCCTGACGGTCGCGACGGCCGTCGCCGCGCTCGCGCTCGCCGCCTGGTGCGGCTGGGCCGCATACCGGGACCAGTCGACCAAGGACTGGCACTTCATCGGTATGGCCGTGGTGACGCTCCTCACCCTCGTCCAGCTCGTCGTGGGCATCGTCCAGCTGGCCCGCGGCGAGAAGCCGGAGCAGGGCACGACGATTTTCGTGTCGTATCTGATCGGCGCCTTCGCGTGCGTTCCGGCGGCGGGCTTCATGTCACTGGCGGAGCGCACCCGCTGGGGTTCGATCACGGTCGCGGCGGGCGGCGTGGTCCTCGCGGTGCTGCAGGTACGGCTCTACGACATCTGGGGAGGCTGAGATGGTGGTGCCCGCCGAGGAGCCCGGGACGCCCGAGGACTCCGGGACGTCCGGGAGGCCCGGCCGCACGCGGCTCATCGGCGGCCCCGGCATGCTCCTGGTCTGGCTGTACGGGGTGATGGTCGTCGGCGCCGTGTCGCGCTCGGCCGTACAGATCGCGACGGAGTTCGACAAGGCACCGCTCGCCTACTCGCTGTCGGCGGCGGCCGGCCTCGTGTACGGCTTCATCACCTACTCGCTCGTACGCGGCGGCGAGCGGGCCCGCAGGGCGGCGCTGGTGTGCTGCGCCGCCGAACTCGCGGGCGTCCTGACCGTCGGCACCTGGACCCTGGCCGACCCCTCCGCCTTCCCCGACGCCACGGTCTGGTCGGACTACGGCATGGGCTACCTGTTCATCCCGGTCCTGCTCCCCGTCACAGCGATGTTCTGGCTGCGCAGGAGCAGGACGGCCACTTCATAGAGGGGGCGCACCCCGTCAGGGGCGCGACGAGCCCTCACCGGGCGGCAGCCGAAGAACAGTCCTAGGCGCTGGCCACAAACGCGCCGGCCTGCGCGTCCTTCGCCAAGGTCACGAGACTGAGCCGCTCGTCGACCCGCTCGGTCGACACCGCCTCGTACCCGTGCTTCCGGTACAGCCGCAGATTGTGATCACTGCGATGCCCCGTGAACAGCTGGAAGCTCTTCGCCCCGGCATCCGACGCGAGCCGCGACTCGATCGCGTCGAGCAACCGCCCGCCCAGCCCGTGCCGCTGCATCCGCGGGTGCACGATCAGCTTGTCGATCCGGGCCGTGCCGTCCGCGCTCACGGCGCCACGCACCGAGGCCACCACCTCGTCGCCGAGCCGGGCCACCAGGACCGTGCCTTCCGTGAGCTCCGCCTTGAGGGAGTCCAGCGGCTGGGTGAGGGGCTCGATGCTGTAGTCGCCGTACAGCTCGGCCTCGCTCTGGTAGCAGAGGAACTGCAGTTTGAGGATCTGTTCGGCGTCCTGTTCGGCCGCTGCCGAGATGGTCACGCTCATGCCCATGTGTGCATGCCTCCCGCTCACCTGTTCCGCCGGTTGTCCTTCACTCCTATCCCCGCGGTTCATGCGCCGCAACCTCCGACGTGAGCATTCGACGCAGACAACCCAGACATCTGGAACGATCCGGACCGAGACTCCCCTGTGAGATACCCAACTCCCCCGCGATCTCCCGATAGGTGAGGTCCTCAGGGGACAGCAGAGCCGCCATGAGGCGCGGGCAGCGGCCCGGCAGCCGTCGTACGGCGGAGTGCAGGGCGCGGCGCCGGGCGGCGCTGAGCGCGAGCTGCTCGGGCCCCGGCCGGCTGTCGTCGACGGGCTCGGACGCGTACGGCCGTTCGATGCTCGCGGTGCGCCCGGCGCGCCGCGCCTCCGTGCGGACGGCGACGCGCAGCCAGGCGGCCGGATCGGCGGGCGGGCCGTCCGTACCGAGGCGTTCCAGGAGGCGCACCCAGACGTCCTGCTCCAGGTCGCCGGCTTCTGTCCCGGAGGCATATGCCTCGGCCGAGACCTCGGCGGCGAGCAGGGGGCGCAGTGTGGCAACCATGTCGTGGGTCATATGCGGCACGACGCGGCCGCCCCGGCGCGAGGTTGCCGGGACGGCCGTGCGTCACCCGACCGGGTCCGCGGGCTCCGCTGTTGACGAGCGGGAGCGGGAGCAGGAGCAGGAACTGCGACGGATCGGCTCTGGGGCAGCTCCGGGTCAGGCCTTCTTGAGGAAGTCCTCGCGGGCCAGGAGGCCGGTGTCCGGGTTGTCGGTGAAGACGCCGTCGATGCCGGTGGCGAAGTACGTCCCGAAGGCGCCGAAGGCGTCACCGTAGGCGTCCGCGCCGGTGCCCTTGCGGAAGTTCGCGGGCAGGAAGGGGTTCTCGTTGCGCATCGTGTACGGGTGCAGGACCAGGCCCTCGGCGTGCGCGTCCCGGACCAGGGTGGTCGGTGCGGTGAGGTTGCCGCTCGCGTCCTTCGGGATGATCAGGTCGAGGGTGGGTCCGATGCCCTGCGCGTAGGAGGCGATCCACTTCAGGCCCGCGGGCTTCACCAGGTCGGCGACCGTACGCGGGTCACCCGTCTCCACGAAGTCCCAGGGGCGGGTGTTCGCGGCGGACAGGAGCACGGCGAGGGGGTTGCCCACCAGCTTGTTCAGGCGCTGGATGCTGGTCGGCTCGAAGGACTGGAGGATGACCGGCGAGTTCTTCTTGTCCAGGCCGTGCCTGCGCAGCACCTTGGCGACCCGCTCCTCCAGGCCGAGACCCAGCTCGCGGAAGTAGGTGGGGTGCTTGAGCTCGGGGTAGATCCAGACCTGCCGGCCGAGCTTCCTGCTCTGCTCCTCCCGCCAGCGCAGTACCTCTTCGAAGGTGGGGATCTCCCAGCGGCCGTCGTAGAGCGTGTTGTGCGGGCGGTTGGCCGGGACGCGCTCCTTGGCGCGGAGGGTCTTCAGCTCGGCGAGAGTGAAGTCCTCGGTGAACCAGCCGGTCGTGGAGACCCCGTCGAGGAGCTTGGTGACCTTGCGGTCCGCGAACTCGGGGTGCGCGGCGACGTCCGTCGTACCGCCGATCTCGGGCTCGTGGCGGCATACGAGATGGCCGTCCCTGGTCGGCACCAGGTCGCCCGCCTCGATGATGTGCGCGCCCATGTCGAGGGCCAGCTGGTACGAGCCGAGCGTGTGCTCCGGGCGGTAGCCGCTGGCTCCGCGGTGCCCGATGATCGTGGGCTTGGGCAGACTCCTGTAGCCGCCGTTGTAGCCGCCGTTCCCGTGCTTCTCGCCGGCTCTGGCCGTGGCCGGCAGTCCGAGGACCGCTCCGCCGGCGCCGAGGACCGCGGCCCCGAGCAGTGCGCGCCGTCCGGGGGTGTTCCCGGTGCGGCCCTCGTTCGAGTCCTGCGTGTCCTGCGTCCCCGCTGTGCCCATGAGCGCTCCTCCGCATACTGCCCTGCACCTGTCAAAGCGGGACTGATCGTAGGTGCGGTGGGGTGACGGGTGGGAGACCTTGGACGGAACACGTGGGACACGGTGTGTGTCTTCCTGCCGCTGCCCAGGGGGCCGCACCGGACGGGCGGAGAGGAAACAGACGTTTGGACAGCGGTGGGTGGGAACCTGCCCCATGAGGGCTAACCCGTGCGGGTTTCGTCACACCGTCTCGTACGGATGACAGCCGTGTGACACGGCGCCACACCAGGTAAACAAGGGTCAACAGTGCGTATCCAGTCGGTGAACCCGATGTGCAAGACCCCGGCACGCGCGAGTATCGTCCTCACCTGCACAGACTTGAAACCCACACAGACTTGTCACCCACCCCTTGACACCGGAGGGCCCGTTGTCCCGCTTCGCGCTCATCAAGGCAGTGCTCGGACCGATCATGCGCCTGATGTTCCGCCCACGGGTGGAGGGTGCGGAGCGCATCCCGGGCACGGGCCCGGTCATCCTCGCCGGCAACCATCTCACGTTCATCGACTCGATGATCATGCCGCTGTTCTGCGACCGCCAGGTCTTCTTCATCGGCAAGGACGAGTACGTCACCGGCAAGGGCCTCAAGGGGCGGCTGATGGCGTGGTTCTTCACGGGCTGCGGCATGATCCCGGTCGACCGGGACGGCGGACGCGGCGGTGTCGCCGCGCTGATGACGGGGCGTCGGGTGCTGGAGGAGGGCAAGGTCTTCAGCATCTACCCGGAGGGCACCCGCTCCCCCGACGGCCGGCTCTACCGCGGCCGCACCGGTATCGCGCGGCTCGCGCTGATGACCGGGGCGCCCGTGGTGCCGTTCGCCATCATCGGCACGGACAAGATCCAGCCCGGTGGTGCCGGGTTCCCCCGGCCCGGGCGGGTCACCGTTCGCTTCGGCGAGGCGATGGAGTTCTCGCGGTACGAGGGTATGGACCGTGACCGCTATGTGCTGCGGGCCGTGACGGACTCGGTGATGGCCGAGGTCATGCGGTTGTCCGGACAGGAGTATGTGGACATGTACGCCACGAAGGCCAAGGAAGCGGCTTAGCTCCGCCGGTTCTTCGACCGGGTGGTCGTCGGCTCGTCGGCTGCACGCCGCCTCGGGCCGGGCGCGCCGTTCCCCGCGCCCCTGGTGGTGGGGCGCGGGGACAGTTCGTACGTGGCCGTCGCCGTGGGCTGAGCGCGCCGTTCCCCGCGCCCCTTACGGGGGCTACAGCTTCTGGTTTCTCAGCAGTACCCATGCCGCCGCCGACGCGGCCAGCAGGACCGCCGCGCCCAGGCCTGCCGCGAGGGCGATGCCGTCGACGAAGGCCGTGCGGGCCGCGTCCAGCAGGGGCTCGGGGGTGGGTAGGGCCGAGGATGCCTCCACCGCTCCGCCGAGGGACTCGTGGGCCGCGTCGGCGATGTCCGACGGTGTGCCCGCCGGGGCCGTGAAGCCCGCGTAGACGCCCGTGACGATCGAGCCGAGCAGGGCGATGCCGAGGGCCGCCCCCAGTTCGTACGCCGTCTCGGAGACCGCGGACGCGGCGCCCGCCTGTTCCTTGGGCACGCTGGAGAGGATCACGTCGGCGGTCACGGTGAAGGAGAAGCCCGCGCCCACACCGACGACCAGCAGGGCCGTGCCGAGCAGCGGATAGCCGGTGGACTGGTCCAGCACGGTCAGCGCGGCCAGGGCGAGCCCGATCGCGGCGAGGCCGCCCGCCACGACGGCACGTACCGAGTACCTGCGAGCGAACGTTCCTGCGGCCAGTCCCGCCGCCACCGCGCCCACCGCGGCGGGCAGTTCGGCGAGGCCGGCCTCCAGCGGTCCGCGGCCTTGCACGAGTTGCAGGTACTGCGAGAGGAAGAAGACCACTCCGGACAGGCCGAGGATGGTCAGCAGATCGGCGAGCACGGCTCCGGAGAAGCCGCGGTTGCGGAACAGCCGCATGTTCAGGAGCGGGACGGGGAGCGTCAGTTGGCGGCGTACGAATCCGTACAGCGCCGCCGCTCCCAGCAGGGCCGCCGCTGCCGCCGTCGCGTTCGGGCCGTGCGACGCGGCCTCCTTGATGCCGTACACGATTCCCACCATGCCGACAAGCGACAGCATGACGCTGACGAGGTCCCAGGGGCCGGGCTCGGGGTCGCGGGACTCCGGCAGCAGCTTCGCGCCGACCAGGACGAGGACCGCCATCACGGGCAGGTTGATCAGGAAGACCGAGCCCCACCAGAAGTGTTCGAGCAGGAAGCCGCCGACGACGGGACCGACCGCGGTTCCGGCCGAGGCGGTGGCGCCCCAGATACCGATGGCGAGGCTGCGTTCGCGCGGGTCGTGGAAGAGGTTGCGGATCAGCGCGAGGGTGGCGGGCATCAGCGTGGCACCCGCGACACCGAGCAACGCCCGCGCCACGATCAGCAGTTCGGGCGTGCTCGCATAGGCGTTGAGCACGGAGACCAGACCGAACGCGACCGAGCCGACGAGCAGCAGCTTCTTGCGGCCGACACGGTCGCCGAGACTGCCCATGGACACGAGCAGACCGGCGATGACGAACGAGTAGACGTCACCGATCCACAGGAGTTGCGTACCGGAAGGCTTCAGGTCCTCGCTGATGTAGGGGGTCGCGAGACCGAGAACGGTCGCGTCGACGGCCACCAGCAGCACGGCGAGGACGAGGACCGAGAGCGCGAGCCAACGGCCCGGTCGCTTCTCCGTCTCCGCCGCGAACGCCGGCCGCGTCGTGCTGGTCATGGTCCCTCTCTCCTTACTGCGCCGCCGAGCAACAGCTCGACGATCATGTACTGGAAGTCCTTGGCCGCCACCCGGCCCTCGCTCACGGCCCACGCCCCGGAGGCGAAGAGCCCGTAGAGGGCCTCGGTGAGCCAGGCCGGGGTCAGGTCGATACGGAACTCGCCGCCCTCCTGGCCCCGCCGGAACAGCGCGGCGATCCGGGCGTCGATCCGGGCCCAGCCCGCGTTCTGCTCCTCGCCCTCGAACAGCTGGTTCTCGGTGTAGAGGAAGCCGAGCAGTCCTGCGGCGCTCTCGAACTCGCGGACCAGACGGCGTACGGCCTCCGAGGCGGCGCCGTCGTCGAGCCGGGCCGCGTCCAGCGCGGCCTCGCACTCCTGGATGCCCAGCTCTTCGAGCGCCCGTACGAGGGCGTCGCGGCCCGCGAACTGGCGGTGCAGCGTCGCCCGGCTGATCCCTGCCGCCTTGGCGACCTCGTCCATGGTGGCGGTGGCTCTGCGGGTCAGCAGGGCGGCTGCGCTGCGCAGCACGTGTTCACGATCGACGGCCATGAGACAACCGTAGTCCATATGAGACATGAATGTCTCACACGAAGCGCGCGGCGCTCACTGACCGGGGCTCGGACGTCAAAGGGTCGGGATCAGTGCCAGGGCAGCCCGCCGCGGTGCTCCCAGTACGCGCCCGGCTCCTCGGCCAGTGTGTCGAGACGGGCCACCTGTCCGTCGTCGAGGTCGACCACCGCCGCGTGCAGGTTGGACGCGAGCTGGTGGGTGGTGGCCGCGCCGGAGAGGACCACGCCCGCCCAGGGCCGGCGCAGCACGAAGGCGAGGGCGACCGCGTCGGAGCCGACGCCCGCTTCCTCGGCGACGGCGCGCACGGTGTCCGGCGCGTGCGGGTCGGCGAGGCGGCCGTTGGCCATGCCCTCCTTGATGATCACGGTGAGTCCGGCCTCGTGCGCTTCGGCGAGTGCGGGTCCGGCGGAGGTGTCGAGGACGTTGTACGTGGCCTGGACGGTCCGGAAGAGGGGTGTCGAGCCGACGGTCACGGCGAGCGCGGCGCGGATCGCGTCGGCCTGGGCGGGGCCGCTGGTGGAGAAGCCGACGGTCAGGCCCTGCGCGGCGGCCTCGGCGAGTTCGGCGTGCAGTTCCTTGTCGGTGAGGGCCGGGCTCTCGGGCGTCACGGAGTGGATCTGGTAGAGGTCGAGACGGTCGCCGAGCAGCTCGGCGGTCTCGGCGCGCTGCCGCTCGTACGTGGTGAGGCTGTGGTCCTTGACCTCGTGGGCGTCGGCGTCGGTGCGCCAGTCGGCCGTGTAGGTGTAGCCCCATTTGCTGCCGACGACGATGTCGTCGACGGCGGGGCGTGCGGTCAGCCAGCCTGCCAGGAACTCCTCCGAGCGGCCGTACGAGCGGGCGGCGTCGAAGTAGCGGACGCCCTGCGCGTAGGCGGCGTCGAGGAGCTCGTGGGTGCGGGTACGCAGCGTGTCGACGCTGCGGTCCTCTCCGAGGTCTTCGTCGCGGCCGAGGGTGATGTAGCCGGGGCGACCGATCGCGGCGAGGCCGAGGCCGATGTGGCAGGTGGGGGTGGTTGCTGTTGCCAGTCGGGCGAAGGGCATCGCGAGCTCCGTTGGTCGGCTCCGGTACGGCTTTGCGACCAACGTATCCCGATGACCTTCGGGCGGGAGGGGTGCGTTCCGGGTCGGGGCGGGCGGTACCTCGGCGGGTGCGGGCACGTCGTGGCTTGTCGCGCAGTTCCCCGCGCCCCTGAAAAGGCCGGTCGCCTGCCGCGGGTCGCGCATGGTCACCCGCGCAGTTCCCCGCGCCCCCGAAGGGCCGGTCGTCGACTGCGGGTCGCGTGTGGCTGGCCGCGCAGTTCCCGCGCGCCCCCAAAGGGTGAAAGACCGGGGCGCAGCCCCGTCTTTCAGGGGCGCGCGGAACTGTGCGGGTGACCACGACGTGCCCGCAGGACGCCGCCGGCCTTCACACCCCAAGGGGCGCGGGGAACTGCGCGGGCGCGGGCCGCCACGACGCACCCGCAGTGTGTGACCGGTCGCCAGCGCCCCGCGTACCCCCGGAAGCGGCGCAGCCTACCGGTGGGCCTTCGCCGTGGCCCATGCGTGCTGGGACGCCACGTCCGACTTCACCTCGGTGAGCTGGACGGCGACAGCGCTCGGAGCCGTCCCGCCACGCGCGTCGCGGGACGCGAGCGCGCCCGGTACGTTCAGGACGGACCGCACCTCGGGCGTGAGGTGCGCGGAGATCTTCGCGAACTGTTCGTCGGTGAGCCCGTCCAGCTCGACACCGGCGGTCTCGGCGACCTTCACACACTCCCCCGCGACCTCGTGCGCGACCCGGAACGGCACCCCCTGCTTCACCAGCCACTCCGCGATGTCGGTGGCGAGCGAGAACCCGGCCGGGGCCAGCTCCTCCATCCGCTCGCGGTTGACCGTCAGCGTGGCCATCATCCCGGTGAAGGCCGGCAGCAGGACCTCCAGCTGGTCGCAGGAGTCGAAGACCGGCTCCTTGTCCTCCTGGAGGTCGCGGTTGTACGCGAGCGGGAGGGCCTTGAGCGTGGCCATCAGACCCGTCAGGTTGCCGATCAGGCGTCCGCTCTTGCCCCGCGCCAGCTCCGCGATGTCCGGGTTCTTCTTCTGCGGCATGATCGACGAGCCCGTGGAGAACGCGTCGTGGAGGGTGACGAAGGAGAACTCCTTCGTGTTCCAGATGATGATTTCCTCCGCGATCCGCGAGAGGTTGACGCCGATCATCGCGGTGATGAAGGCGAACTCGGCCGCGAAGTCGCGCGAGGCCGTGCCGTCGATGGAGTTGCCGACGCTGCCGTTCTCGAAGCCGAGGTCCTTGGCGACCGACTCCGGGTCGAGGCCGAGGCTGCTGCCGGCGAGCGCGCCGGAGCCGTACGGCGACACCGCGGTCCGCTCGTCCCACTGCCGCAGCCGCTCGGCGTCCCGGGAGAAAGCCTGCGCGTGGGCCAGTACATGGTGGGCGAAGAGCACCGGCTGCGCGTGCTGCAGGTGCGTACGGCCGGGCATCGCGACGTCCGGGTGCGCCTCGGCCAGGCCGACCAGCGCGTCCTGCAGCTCGGCGATCAGGCCGGCGATGATCCGGGCGTGGTCGCGCAGGTACATCCGGAAGAGCGTGGCCACCTGGTCGTTGCGCGAGCGGCCCGCGCGCAGCTTGCCGCCGAGGTCGGGGCCGAGCTGCTCCAGCAGCCCGCGCTCCAGGGCGGTGTGGACGTCCTCGTCGGCGACGGTGCCGACGAAGGAGCCGTCCGCCACGGCGGCCTCCAGCCGGTCGAGGCCCGCGAGCATGCGGGTCAGCTCGTCGTCGTCGAGGAGGTGCGCCTTGTGCAGCACGCGCGCGTGGGCACGCGAACCGGCGATGTCGTAGGGCGCCAGCCGCCAGTCGAAGTGGACGGACGCGGACAGCTTCGCCAGGGCCTCGGCGGGACCGTCGGCGAACCGGCCGCCCCAGAGCCGTACGTCACCGCTGTTGCTGCTCACTGGCTGCGCTCCTCAGAACTGTTGGGAAGAGGGCGCCCCCGAAAGGGCGCGGGGAACTGCGCGATCAGCCACGACGCACCCGCACCCGGCCACCCGCCGGGTCTCATCGCAGCACACTCACCGCTATGCATGATTATGCAGAGTTACGCATGACTCGTCAATCCTGTGGTTCGGAGGAACGAGATCCCGCGCCCGTTGAACGCGTGAAACCGCTTTCCCGTACTTCACCGCGAACGTCGGCGCCGCGTTCGTGAAGCCACTCCGAACTTCCTCGGAACCCACTCCTGACCCATGTGAGGCATCCCTATGTCCAGGGCTCTTCCGAAGTACAACAAGCGCCGCGTGGCGATCATCGGCGGCGCTGCCGCGGTGGCGTTGTCCGGAGCGGTGATCGCAGGTTCCGCCCTCGCCGGGGAGACCTCCAAGAGCAACGACGGCCAGGCCGCCACTCTCGCGTCCCCCGGCACGATCAGCTGCCCGGCCGTGGACGGCAGCCTGCCCGCGATCCCCGCCTCCGCGCAGGACGAGGTCACCAGGAACCTGGCCCTCCTGGACACCCAGATCGCCGAGGCCGACCAGCGGCTCATCGACACCGTCGGCCAGGGCGGCGCCAACTTCGTCCAGAACGCCATCCTCGGCCCCCTGGAGGACAAGCGCGTCGCCGTACTCAACCGCATCGAAACCGCCATCGGCCGCACCGCCGCCAAGCCCGAGGGCCTCGAAGCACTCGCCCCCTGCGAACTGGACACCGGCGGAGCGGCCGAGGCGGGCGAGGAGGCCGGGGCCGAGCCGACCGGGGCGGCCACGGAAGAGCCCGGCGGGAACGCGGGCGACGCCGGCGCGACCGAGGACGCGGGCGACACGGGTGACGCGGGCGCCGTCGGCACGGTCGACTGCCCCGCGGTCGAGGGCAGTCTCCCCGCGATCCCCGCCTCCGCGCAGGACGAGGTCACCAGGAACCTGGCCCTCCTGGACACCCAGATCGCCGAGGCCGACCAGCGGCTCATCGACACCGTCGGCCAGGGCGGCGCCAACTTCGTCCAGAACGCCATCCTCGGCCCCCTGGAGGACAAGCGCGTCGCCGTACTCAACCGCATCGAAACCGCCATCGGCCGCACCGCCGCCAAGCCCGAGGGCCTCGAAGCACTCGCCCCCTGCGAACTGAACCAGTAGGCCCATTCCCCCCACGGGCGCCCCGCGCGCCGACCGGGGCGAGCCCGGGGCCCGGGGCCACTCGGCCCGCGGGTCCCTGGCCCCGCGCAAATAGTTAGACAGACGAAAGACTTTCGCCGATAATCAGCGACCATGGGAAAGACCTACGAACGCATAGACGGCCGCCTGCGCACGTTCATCGAGGCGCAGCCCCTCTTCTTCACCGCTACCGCGCCCCTGTCCGGCGACGGCACGGTCAACCTCTCTCCCAAGGGGCTGACCGGTTCGTTCGCGGTCCTCGACGACCTCAACGTCGCCTACCTCGACTTCGCCGGCAGCACCGCCGAGACGGTCGCGCACCTGCGGGAGAACGGCCGGATCACCCTGATGTGGTGTGCCTTCCAGGGCCCGCCGAACATCGTCCGCGTACACGGCCGGGGCCGGCCGGTCTTCCGCGACGACCCGCGCTTCACAGAACTCCTCACCCGTTTCCCGGACATCGACCCGACTCAGCACGGCCTGCGGGCGATCATCGTGGTGACGGCCGAGCTCATCCGCGACTCCTGCGGTTACGCGGTGCCCTTCATGTCGTACGACCAGGACCGTGACCTGCACGCCAGGCGCTTCGCGCGCGAGGACGACGCCTCGCTGAGCGCGTACTTCCAGAAGAAGGACCATGTGGAGACCAGCCTGGACGGACTTCCCGGGCTGCCGCTGCCCCTGCCGCCCAGTACGGTCTGACGCATGCGCCTCGGAGCCGCCGTACTCGCGACCGTGTCCCTCCTCGTCCTGGCCGCGGGACCGGTTCCCGAGGTCCGGGCCCCGCTGCCCGAGCGGATGGCGGACACGGGCGGCGGGAGCCAGCTCATCACCGCGCGGGCCGCCCGGACCTCCTCGACGACCGGCACGGTCACCTGGTGGAACCGTCGTGACGGACGCTGGGTGCAGGCCGGTTCGGCGCCCGCGCGGTTCGGCGCCGAGGGGCTCGTCGAGGGCGGCGCCCGCAAGCAGGGCACGAACACCACACCCACCGGCCTGTACGACCTGCCGTACGCCTTCGGTGTCGACCCGGCGCCCGAGGGGACCAGCACGCCGTACCGGCCGGTGCGGCGGACCTCCTGGTGGTGCCAGGACAACGCCTCCCGCTCCTACAACCGGTGGACCGACCCCCGCCCGGCCGACTGCCGTGCCGCCGAGTCAGAGCACCTGGTCTCGTACGGGACGCAGTACGCGTACGCCCTCGTCGTCGGCTTCAACTACGCGCGGCCCGTGCGCGGGCGGGGTGCGGGGATCTTTCTGCACGTCAACGGGGCTGGTGCGACAGCCGGTTGTGTGTCCGTGCCCAAGGACGCCATGCGGCGCATCCTGAACTGGGCGGAGCCCGCCCGCGGTCCGCACATCGCCATCGGGACGGCCGACGGGCCGACCGCCGTCACCCGCTACTGATCACTCGCCACCAGCCGGGTGCCGGCAGTGGGCGGCACCCCGCAGGGCGCCCACCGGTGCCGCCGGTTACCGCGAGTCTCAGCAGTTCACGGCTTGCCCCGCGGCCCGTTGAACACACGGCCGCCCGGGGACGTACCAGTGGGCCGAGGGGTCACTCCCCTTCCCAGCGTCCCCCACGGAGGAACCGTGAGCACGATCGCCGGCGGTCGCGCCGCGCGGCGCCAGACGATGCGCCGTATCCGCCCTCGCCGCTCCCCCGCCATCGCGTTGCTGATCGCCGTATGGGCGGGCGCGGCGGCAGTCGTCTGGCTGTGGTGGAGCAACACGCCGGCCATCGCGGACGACAAGGGCCGGATCCTGAACGCGGGCCGGATCACCGGTCTGCTCGCCGGGTATCTGATGGCTCTCGTGGTCCTGCAGATGGCCCGCGTACCCGCCCTGGAACGCCGCGTCGGCTCGGACCGGGTCGCCCGCTGGCATGCCATGAGCGGCCGTTACACGCTCTGTCTCGTCCTGGCCCACATCGGCCTGACGATGTACGGCTACGCCCTCCAGGCGAACACCGGGGTCGTCGACCAGACCATCGACTCGGTCACCACCCTGCCCGACATGGGCAAGGCGGCGATCGGCACGGGTCTGCTGCTGTTCATCGGCCTGATCTCGGTGGGCGGACTGCGCAAGAGGATCCCGTACGACACCTGGTACCACATCCACCTGCTCACGTACGTCTCCGTGTACCTGTCCTTCTGGCACCAGCTGTCCACCGGCAACGACTTCGCCGTCGAGCCCGCCGCGACGACGGCCTGGTACGCGCTGTACGGGACGGTCACCGCACTGGTGATCTGGTACCGGGTGATCACGCCGGTCCGGCTGAACCTGCGCCACCGGATGCAGGTCGAGGAGGTCGTCGAGGAGGCGCCCGGCATCGTCTCCGTGATGATCAGCGGGAAGCGGCTGCACCGGATCGGTGCCGAGCCGGGGCAGTTCTTCCGCTGGCGGTTCATGGCGCCGGGCATGCGGCTCAGCTCGCACCCGTACTCGCTGTCGGCCGCGCCGCGCCCCGGGCTGCTGCGGATCACCGTCAAGGCGCTGGGCGACCACAGCACCGCGCTGAAGGGGCTGAAGCGGGGCACGCGGGTGTGGGCCGAGGGCCCGTACGGCGCGCTGACCGCGTCCCGGCGCAGCCAGGGCAAGGTGCTGCTGATGGCCGGCGGCGTGGGCATCACCCCGATGCGGGCGCTGTTCGAGACGCTCCCGGCGGAGCGTGGCGACCTCACCCTGCTGTACCGGGCCAACAGCACCCAGGACCTGGCGCTGTGGGACGAGTTGTCGGCCATCGCCGACGAGCGCGGTGCCCGGCTGATGTACGCGGTGAACAGCCCCGACGGGGAGCGCCCCGACATCAACGCGGAGACACTGCGGCAGAAGCTGCCCGACATCGACGACCACGACGTGTTCCTGTGCGGGCCGCCCGGTTTCGCCGAGGGCGCGTACACCGCACTGCGCGGCGCCGGCGTGCCCGCCCGCCGCATCCACCACGAGTCCTTCGAACTCTGAGAACTCTGAGAACTCCAAGCATTTCGAGGAACGGGAGTCCGGACCCATGAAGAAGAGTCATCCCCTGCGCCGCGTCGTGCTGGCCGGTGCCGCCACGGTGTCCGGCATCGTCCTGCTGCTGGCGCTGAAGCCCGCGTCGGACCCGGCGGCGGCGTCCGCCGACGGCGCGGCACAGCAGCAGGCGTCGGCCGCCCCGCAAGGTTCCGGAGGAGTGCAGGCCGCGGGCGGTACCGAGGCCCAGACGCTCACCGGTGACGTCGTCAAGACCGACTACGGCAACGTCCAGGTCCGGATCACCGTGGCCGGCGGGAAGATCACCTCGGCCGCGGCCCTGCAGTCGCCGACCGGTGGACGCAGCACGACGGTCAGCACCGACGCCGTGCCCAAGCTGAACAAGGCGGCCGTCACGGTCGGCAGTGCCGACATCGACGCCGTCTCCGGGGCCACCTACACCAGCGGCGGCTACAAGAAGTCCCTGCAGTCGGCCCTGGACAAGACGGGCGAGGCGGGCGAGGCGGGCGCGACCGGCGGCGGTTCGGCCGAGGCGAGCGGGACGGGCGGCGGGACCGGGGGCACGGACGGCGGCAGTGGTTCGGGCGACGCGAGCGGGTCCGGGTCCGGCGCCGCTCAGGCGAAGACCGTCACCGGCAAGGCCGTCACCACCGACTACGGGCCCGTGCAGGTACGGGTCACCGTGACCGGCGGGAAGATCACCAAGGCCGAGGCGGTGCAGCAGCCCAAGGGTGGCCGCAGCGACCAGATCAGCGGGGACGCGGTGCCAAAGCTGAACGCGGCGGCGGTCGCCGCGGGCAACGCCGACATCGACGCCGTGTCCGGGGCCACCTACACCAGCGGCGGCTACAAGGAGTCCCTGCAGTCGGCCCTGGACCAGGCCGGTGGCTGAACCCTCCGGGTCCGCCGAGGCGCCCCTGGCGGTGCGTCACGCGGAGGAGGTGATGGGTACGGTCTTCTCCTTCGACGTCCGAGGGGGTGAACCCGAGGCCGTACGGACCGCGTTGGCCGCGGCGGTCGCCCGACTGCACGTGGTGGACGAGGTCTTCAGCACCTACCGGCAGGACAGCCAGATCTCCCGGCTGGCGCGGGGGCTGCTGACCGTGGACGAGTGCGATCCGGAGGTCGCCGAGGTCCTCGAACTGTGCGCGGAGGCCGAGCGGTTGAGCGACGGCTGGTTCAGTTCGACGTACGCGGGGTCCGTCGACCCGACCGGCATCGTGAAGGGCTGGTCCGTCGAGCGGGCGGCGCTGCGGCTCGTGGAGGCCGGGGCGAGCGGGGTGAGCGTGAACGGCGGGGGTGACGTGCAGATGTACGGCGTGCCGGGGCCGCACCGGCCCTGGCGGGTCGGGGTGTCCGACCCGTTGCGGCCGGGTGGGCTGGCCGCGGTGGTGTCCGCGGCCGGTGTGGACCGGCTGGCCGTGGCCACGTCGGGCTCCGCGGAGCGTGGTACGCACATCGTGGATCCGCGCACGGGGCGCTCCGCGGTGACGGATCTGGTCGCGGTGACCGTGGTCGGGCCGCGGATCGTCTGGGCGGACGCCTGGGCGACAGCCGCCTTCGCGATGGGTTCGCGGCAGGCGCTGGCCTGGCTGGAGTCCTTGCCGGACGTCGAGGCGCTGTTGATCACGGCGGGTGACGAGGTCCGCTGCACGGGAGGTCTCGCCGACCGGCTGGGCTGAACCGGCCCGCTTCCGGCCGCGGGCGCGTCATGACCGGCCGCGCAGTTCCCCGCGCCCCTCACAGCCCGCGACCCCGGCACCCCATCGCGTGCGGGCACATCGTGGTTGCCCGCGCCGTTCCCCGCGCCCCTGAAAGACGGGGCTGCGCCCCTGTCTTCCAGGGGCGCGGGGCGGGGACTGTATCGGTGTACCGCCCCGCCCCACGCTTTTGAGGGGCGCGGGGAACTGCGTGGCCGGCCACAGCGCGCCCGCGCCCGGGCGCGGGCACCCTCAGTGGTGGTTCTGGGCCAGCCGCAGCAAGTGGTCCGCCAGGGCCTGGCCGCCCGTCGGCTCGCGGCTGATCAGCAGCAGCGTGTCGTCGCCCGCGATCGTCCCCAGGATGTCCTGCAACTCCGCCTGGTCGATGGCCGAGGCGAGGAACTGCGCGGCCCCGGGCGGGGTCCGCAGGACCACGAGGTTCGCCGACGCCTCCGCGGAGATCAGCAACTCCGCGGACAGCCTCCGCATCCGCTCCTCCTTCGCCGACTCCCCCAGCGGAGCGCGAGGCGTCCTGAAACCCCCCTCGCTCGGCACCGCGTAGATCAGGTCGCCGTCGTTGTTGCGGATCTTCACCGCGTTCAGCTCGTCCAGGTCCCGGGACAGCGTCGCCTGCGTGACGTGCAGCCCGTCGTCGGCGAGCAGCTTCGCCAACTGGCTCTGGGAGCGCACCGGCTGCCGGTTGAGGATGTCCACGATCCGGCGGTGGCGTGCGGTGCGGGTCTGCGGAACAGCGGGTCCCGCGTGGTCGTGATCCTGCGCCTGACTCATCGTCGTCTCATTCTCCGGTCATTCTCCGGTTCGTCCGTCCCCGTTGGACCCGTTGGTCACGTCGGTCACCGTGTCGAGAACACCGGGAAGGGCCCCGAGGAACGTGTCCACCTCGTCCTCGGTGATGTTCAGGGGCGGCATCAGCCGTACGACATCGGGGGCGGGCGCGTTCACCAGGAGGCCGGCGTCCTGAGCCGCCTGTTGCGCGCGGGGCGCGAGCGGCTCGGTGAGCACGATACCCAGGAGGAGCCCCGAGCCCCGGACATGGTCGACCAGCGGGTGTCCCAGCGACTCGATTCCGTCGCGCAGTTTCTCGCCGGACCGCTTCACGTTCTCCAGCAGGCCCTCGGACTCGATCGTGTCGAGGACGGCGAGCCCCGCGGCGCAGGCGACCGGGTTGCCGCCGAACGTCGTACCGTGGTGACCGGGTTTCAGGAACTGGGCGGCCCGTCCGAAGGCGACGGTCGCCCCGAGCGGCAGACCGCCGCCGAGCCCCTTCGCCAGCGTGACGATGTCCGGCAGAACGCCCTCGTGCGCCTGGTACTCGAACCAGTGCCCGGTCCGGCCGACCCCGGTCTGCACCTCGTCCAGGACGAGGAGGCTGCCGGTGGCGGCGGTGATGGCACGGGCCGCCTTGAGGTAGCCGGGGGGCGGTACGACCACACCGTTCTCGCCCTGGATCGGCTCGATGACGACCAGCGCGGTGTCCTCGGTGACGGCGGCGGCCAGCGCCTGCGGGTCCCCGTACGGTACGTGGGTGACGTCGCCCGGCAGCGGCAGGAACGGATCCCGTTTGCCCGGCTGGCCGGTGAGCGACAGCGCGCCCATGGTGCGGCCGTGGAAGCCGCCGTCGGTCGCCACCATGTGCGGGCGGCCGGTCAGCCGGCCGATCTTGAAGGCGCCCTCGACGGCCTCGGCCCCCGAGTTGCAGAAGTAGACGCGGCCGTCCCGCCCGAAGAGCTGGAGCAGCCGTTCGGCGAGCACGACGGGCGGCTCGGCGACGAAGAGGTTGGAGACATGGCCGAGGGACGCGATCTGCCGGCTCACGGCCTCGACGATCGCCGGATGGGCGTGGCCGAGCGCGTTGACCGCGATCCCGCCGACGAAGTCCAGGTACTCCGTGCCGTCGGCGTCCCACAGCCTGGTGCCGGCGCCGCGGACGAGCGGCAGCCGGGGGGTGCCGTAGTTGTCCATGAGCGCGCCCTGCCAGCGCTGGGTGAGTTCCTCGTTGGCGGTCATGCGGCAGCGTCCCCCTCCGCATCGGGCACGACCATCGTGCCGATGCCTTCGTCCGTGAAGATCTCCAGCAGGATCGAGTGCTGGACCCGGCCGTCGATCACCCGGGCGGTGTTCACGCCGTTGCGCACGGCGTGCAGGCAGCCCCGCATCTTCGGCACCATGCCGCTGGCCAGCTCGGGCAGCAGCTTCTCCAGTTCCTTGGCGGTGAGCCGGCTGATGACCTCGTCGGAGTTCGGCCAGTCCTCGTAGAGTCCCTCGACGTCGGTGAGGACCATCAGTGTCTCGGCGCCCAGCGCCGCAGCGAGTGCCGCAGCCGCCGTATCAGCATTGACGTTGTAGACATGTCCGTCGTCCTCGCTACGGGCGATCGAGGAGACGACCGGGATGCGGCCGTCGGCGAGCAGTGCCTCGATCGCGCCCGTGTCGATCGCGGTGATCTCGCCCACCCGTCCGATGTCGACCAACTCCCCGTCGATCTCGGGCTGGTGCTTGATGGCGGTGATGGTGTGCGCGTCCTCGCCGGTGAGTCCCACGGCGAGCGGACCGTGCTGGTTGAGCAGTCCGACCAGTTCGCGCTGGACCTGTCCGGCGAGCACCATGCGTACGACGTCCATGGCGTCCTCGGTGGTGACCCGCAGGCCCGCCTTGAACTCGCTGACGATGCCGTGCCGGTCCAGGGCCGCGCTGATCTGCGGGCCGCCGCCGTGCACGACCACGGGCTTGAGGCCTGCCTGGCGCAGGAACACGACGTCCTGGGCGAACGCGGCCTTCAGGTCCTCGTCGATCATGGCGTTGCCGCCGAACTTGATGACGACCGTCTTCCCGTTGTGCCGGGTCAGCCAGGGCAGCGCCTCGATGAGGATCTGGGCCTTGGGCAGTGCGGTGTGCTTACGCGTGGCGCTCATGACGAATAGGCGCTGTTCTCGTGGACGTACTCCGCGGTGAGGTCGTTGGTCCAGATCGTGGCGGTCTCGTCGCCCGCGGCGAGGTCCGCGACGATGTGGACCTCCCGGTAGCGCATGTCGACCTTGTCGCGGTCCTCGCCGACGGAGCCGTTCTTGCAGACCCAGACGCCGTTGATGGCGACGTTCAGGAGGTCGGGCTCGAAGGCGGCGGACGTCGTGCCGATGGCGGAGAGCACGCGGCCCCAGTTGGGGTCCTCGCCGTGGATCGCGCACTTGAGGAGGTTGTTGCGGGCGATGGAGCGGCCCACCTCGACGGCGTCGTCCTCGCTCGCCGCGTTGACGACCTCGATCCTGATGTCCTTGCCGGCGCCCTCGGCGTCCCGGATCAGCTGCTGGCCGAGGTCGTCGCAGACGGCCCGTACGGCCTCGGCGAACTCCGCGTACTCGGGGGTGACTTGGGAGGCGCCGGAGGCGAGCAGCAGCACGGTGTCGTTCGTCGACATGCAGCCGTCGGAGTCGACGCGGTCGAAGGTGACCTTCGTGGCCGCCCGCAGTGCCTTGTCCAGGGTGTCGCTGTCGACATCGGCGTCCGTGGTCAGGACGACCAGCATCGTGGCGAGGCCGGGGGCGAGCATGCCCGCGCCCTTGGCCATGCCGCCGACGGTCCAGCCCTCGCCCTGTACGACCGAGGTCTTGTGGACGGTGTCGGTGGTCTTGATGGCGATGGCGGCCTTCTCGCCGCCGTGTTCCGACAGGGCCGCGGAGGCTTGCTCGACGCCCGGCAGGAGCTTGTCCATCGGGAGCAGGATGCCGATGAGCCCGGTGGAGGCCACGGCGATCTCGCCCGCGTTCTGCCCCAGGACATCGGCCACCTTCTCGGCGGTGGCGTGCGTGTCCTGGAAGCCCTTGGGGCCCGTACAGGCGTTGGCGCCGCCGGAGTTGAGGACGACCGCGGTCAACTGACCGCCCTTCAGGACCTGCTCGGACCACAGCACCGGCGCGGCCTTCACGCGGTTGGAGGTGAAGACGCCCGCGGCGGCGCGGCGGGGCCCGTTGTTGACCACGAGGGCCAGGTCGGGGTTGCCGTTCTCCTTGATCCCGGCGGCGATGCCGGCCGCCGTGAACCCCTTGGCTGCCGTGACACTCACGGTGCGACTCCGATCGTGGAAAGCCCGGTGGCCTCGTCGAGTCCTAGGGCGATGTTCATGCTCTGGACGGCACCGCCCGCGGTGCCCTTGGTCAGATTGTCGATGGCGCTGATCGCGATGATGCGCCCCGCGGCCCCGTCGTACGCGACCTGCACCTGAACGGCGTTGGAACCGTGGACGGACGCGGTCGCCGGCCACTGCCCCTCGGGCAGCAGGAACACGAACGGCTCGTCCGCGTACGCCTTCTCGTAGGCGGCCCGGACGGACTCCGCGGTGACGCCGGGCCTCGCCCTGGCGCTGCACGTGGCGAGGATGCCCCGGGACATCGGGGCGAGGGTCGGGGTGAAGGAGACGGTGACGGGCCCGCCCGCGACCGCGCCGAGGTTCTGGATCATCTCGGGGGTGTGCCGGTGGCCGCCACCTACTCCGTACGGGGACATGGACCCCATGACCTCGCTGCCGAGCAGATGCGTCTTGGGGGCCTTGCCGGCGCCGGACGTCCCGGACGCGGCGACGACGACGGCCTCGTTCTCGGCGAGGCCGGCCGTGTAGGCGGGGACCAGCGCGAGTGTGACGGCCGTCGGATAGCAGCCGGGCACCGCGATGCGCTTGGACCCCTCCAGGGCCGCGCGGGCACCGGGCAGCTCCGGCAGGCCGTAGGGCCAGGTCCCGGCGTGCGCCGAGCCGTAGAACCTCTCCCAGTCGGCCGCGTCCTTCAGCCGGAAGTCGGCGCCCATGTCGACGACCAGGACCTCCGGGCCGAGCTGTTCGGCCACGGCGGCGGACTGCCCGTGGGGCAGCGCAAGAAAGACGACGTCGTGTCCCGCGAGCACCTCGGCCGTGGTCTCCTGGAGTACGCGGTCGGCCAGCGGCAGCAGATGCGGCTGCAGCGCGCCGAGCCGCTGTCCCGCGTTGGAGTTGCCGGTCAGGGCGCCGATCTCGATCTCGGGGTGCACCAGAAGCAGACGCAGCAGTTCCCCGCCCGCGTACCCACTCGCTCCGGCCACTGCCGCACGTACCGCCATGGAACCCTCCTCTTGGATGGCATGACTATACGTTTCGCTGCACGTTTATGCAATCCTGCCTGGGTGAGGACCGGTACCCCGCGGGCTATATTCTTCGTCCTCAGGGCGGAGCGACGTAACGGTGGCACCGGAACCGACATCCCGCCCCGGAGAGTCTTGGACACCAGCCCCGTCCCTACGGACGCGCGTGTCTCGACTGCCTGGAGGGCGTGTCAGGTGTACCCGCTGCAAGATTCCGACCCGACGAACATGGGGCGTTACCGTCTGCTCGGCCGGCTCGGTTCCGGAGGCATGGGAAGCGTCTACCTCGGCCGGACGCCCGGGGGACGGCCCGCCGCGGTCAAGGTCATCAACGCCCATCTCCAGTACGACCCGGCGGCTCTGCAGCGCTTCCGTCGTGAGGTGGAGACGCTGGGGACCATCCGCAACGCGTTCACGGCCGCGCTCATCGACGCCGAGGTGGACAGCCCGCCGTTCTGGATGGCGACCGAGTACGTGCCCGGCCCGACGCTGGCCGACGCGGTCGCGGCGGCGGGGCCCTTCCCGGTCGACCTCGGCCGTGCCGTGCTGGCCGCGCTGGCCGAGGGACTCGCGGACGTCCACGTACACGGTGTGCTGCACCGGGACATCAAGCCGCAGAACGTCATCCTCTCGGCCACGGGTCCCCAGCTCATCGACTTCGGGATCGCCCGCAGCGACGACATGTCGAACATCACGCAGGTCGGCACCGCGATAGGCACCCCCGGATTCATAGCCCCCGAGAGCCTGACCCGGAGCGAGGCGGGGCCGCCGTCCGACGTGTTCGCCCTGGCCGTCACCCTGGCCTACTGCCTCACCGGCCGCGCGCCGTACGGGCAGGGCTCGTTGGCGACCGTCTCCTACCGCACCGTCCACGAGGAGATGGACCTCGCCGGGGTTCCCGCGGAGATGGCCGAGCTGATCGCCCTCTGCGCGCACAAGGACCCGGCGATGCGCCCCGAGCCGCAGCGCATCGTGGAGCTCTGCGCCAGCGAGACCGACATCGTGCGGCATCCCGCCTACCAGCGGATCATCGCCATGGCGCCCGCCTCGGACACGGCAGCGGCGGCCACTCCCGGTGTCTCACCCGTTCCCCCTGTTTCACCCGCGCCCGCGGGACCGTATGCGCCCACCGAGATCAACGCGACCGCACCCGCGGACGCCGCCGCGCCGGGCACTCCGGCCCCGGCGACCGTCACCCGGACGCGGTTCCTGCCTCCCCCGACGCGGGCCGAACCGGCCGGCACGTCCGCGCCCGCGCCCGGCACCCGATCGGCCTGGTTCGGCCGCAAAGCGCTCATCGCCGCCGGCGCCGTGGTCACTGTCGCCGTCGTGGCCGCCACCGTGTTCGCCCTGCAGAGCTCCGGCTCGACCGCCGACGCCAAGGACCCCAAGGGGTCCGCGAGCCGCGGCGGCTCCCACCGGAGCACGGCCGACACCGGCGATCCGGAAGCGAGCAAGACGCCGGAGAGCCCCGCGCCGCTGCCGGAGACCCTGGCGGTTCAGCCGCGGCGGACCCTGCGGACGGGTGAGTTCCTGCAGACCGCGCACATGAAGCTGCTCATGCAGCCGGACGGCAACCTCGTCGCCTACGACGTGAACGACAAGGCCACCTGGGCGTCCCTCACCTCCGGTGAGAACTACAAGGCCGTGTTCCAGGAGGACGGCAACCTGGTCGTCTACACCGCCGACGACAAGCCGGTGTGGGCCACCAACACGGGATACCCCGACGGAGGATCCGTCCTCGAACTCCGCGCCGACGGCAGCTTCGCCGTCACGAAGAACGGCCAGGACCTCTTCCTGAGCACCAAGGACACCACCGAGAAAGGCTGACCCGTCCGCTCGGCTCCGGGGCGGTCACCCCATCTTGATGCGCAGGAACGTCACCGAGTTCGCCGGGAAGGTGTACGTGAACTCGCCTGCCACTCCCGAGAAGGTGGACGTGACCGGTGCGACTGCCGTGTCCGTCTCGGTGTTCACGGCGTCGGGCGCGGCGGCGAGGGTGGTCACCGCCGCCTTCGGGCGGACCTTCGCGCCACCGAGGTCGACCGCCGTACGGGCGTCCACCGCCTGGGCGTTGACCACCTTGACGATCAGGTCGCCGGTCCTCTTGTCCTCGGTGACCACCTGCCGGAACGGCTCGGCGGGCTTGTCGTCGGTGAAGCTTCCCCACTCCTGGCCGTCGAGGTAGAGGGTCACCTGCCGACCGCGCACCGTGATGTCGATGTCATAGGCGCGGCCCGTCTCGATGGTCCCGGCCTTGGAGATCAGCGTCGACTTGCCGCCGTCCACGGCCTGTTCGACGGCGGACTGGGTGTTGTTCCAGCCGCCCAGGTTCCACCAGTAGTAGTTGCCGGTGTCCTTGACACCGAAGGCGACGAGGAAGCCCTCCTTGCCGGCCTTCTTGGTGGCCTTCACGTGCACGTCGTAGTCCTGCCAGGCGGGGTCGCCCGCGGACACCATGGTGTTCTCGGCGGCCTCGTCGCTCTGCACGTACTGCCCGTCCTGGACGCTCCAGCTCCCGCCGCCCGTGTGGGTCCACCGCGAGGCGTCACCGGAGAAGTCGTCGGCGAGGAGTTCCGTGCCGTCCGCGCCGGTCACCCGCACATCGTCGTAGGCGGCGCTCGTCGCCCACGTCGACAGGCCGACCGCGCCCGTGATGGGACCGCTCACCGACGGTGTGCCGGTCGCGCTCGACGGCACGACCCGGTCACCGACGTTGCGCATGAAGAGCTTCTGCACCTCGTAGTTGGCGGAGTTCCAGGAGGCGTGGTTGTTGAACCAGATCAGGTCCGGGCGCCACTGCACGTAGTCCTCGTTGGCGAGCAGCGGGGCGTACGAGGCGAGCTTCACGACGTCCGCGTTGCGCTCCAGGCCGGTCATGAACGCGGCTTCGGAGAGGGCGTTCTTGAACGTGTTGCCCTGGGAGGCGTACTCGCCGAGGAAGACCTTGGGGCCGTTCCTGTCGTACGAGTCGTAGCGGTCGTTGTTCTGCAGGAACCACTGCGGGCTGTTGTAGTAGTGCTCGTCGACCATGTCGACGTTCGCTTCCCGGTTGAGCTCCCAGGCCGTGTCGAACGTCGAACCGCTGTCGTCGGGGCCGGAGTTGGAGACGACGGTGACGTCCGGGTACTTCGCCTCGATGGCCGCGCGGAACTGCTTGAAGCGCTCCAGGTACTCGTTCGGCAGGTTCTCCTCGTTGCCGACCGCGAGGTGGGTGAGGTGGAAGGGCTTCGGGTGGCCCATTCGCGCCCGCTTTCCGCCCCACTCGCTGGTCACCGGCCCGTTGGCGAACTCGACGAGGTCCAGGGTGTCCTGTATGTGCCGCTTCAGCAGCGCGTCGTCGTCGACGGCCTGGTTCTGGCCGCAGCCGGTGACGAGGGCGGGCACCACGGGCAGCGGCATGGCTCCGACGTCCTCGGAGAACTGGAAGTACTCGTAGTAGCCGAGGCCGTAACTCTGGTTGTAGCCCCAGAAGTTGGAGTTGGTCGCGCGCTGTTCGACCGGGCCGATCGTGTCCTTCCACTGATACGCGCGCTTGCGCTCCCAGCCGGACTCCTCGTCGTACCCCTTCATGCTGCCGGTGTTGACCAGGCAGCCGCCAGGGAAGCGGACGAACGCGGGGTCCAGTGCGGCGATCTTCCGGGCGAGGTCCGCCCGCAGGCCGTGACCCTTGTACGTGTCGCGCGGGATGAGCGAGATCATGTCGAGCGCGGCAGGGCTGCCCGACGCCACCGTGAGGCGGCCGGCGGCGCTGGTGCGGGTCGCGGTGAGGCGTGCCGTGTACTTGGCCCAGCCGCCGCGCGCGGTGACGCGGCGGGCCTGCGCCAGCTCGCCGTCGGCGTCCTGGAGGGTCACCGTGAGGGCGGAGGATCCGTCGGCGCGGGCCCATACCGAGAAGTCGTAGGTCTTGCCCTCCTGCACCGAAAGGCCGGTGTTGTAACCGGAGTTGGTGACGGACGAGCCGGCGCCCAGGGCGAGGTAGGTGCGGTTGCGGGCGTTCAGCCGGCCGTCGTCGTCCGCGGTCGCCGCGGTGCCGGTGGTGGCCCAGGAGGTGAGCGGGGTGTACGCGCGGTTGTCGGCGGTCGAGTACTCGAACGACCGGTTCTGCACCAACTCCGCGTACAGGCCGCCGTCCGCGGCCCGGTTGATGTCCTCGAAGAAGACGCCGTACATGGTGTCGTCGATCCGCGCGCCCGTGGACTTCGGGTCGACCGTGATCGCGTAGTCGGTGGCGTCCTCGGCCGCGGGACCGGCCGCTGCGCCGGCGGGGGCGGCGTTCACCGGGGGCGGGACGAGGAACGAGGCGGCCAGCAGAGTGGTGGCCGTGAGGGCGAGCCTCCAGCGACTGCGGGTGCGGGTGCGGGCATGTGACATGGATCCTCCGCGGCTCTGAAGAGGCGTGTCTGAGAGGAAGCAGCGTGTTCGACCTGTCGGACGCTGATCAATACTTCGAACGGCAAGATAGGTAGGGGGCAGGATCACGTCAATGGGTTGGACAGGAGAGGCCGCGGTGACGGAGGGGATGGCCGGATTCCGGCCGGTGGGCGATGTGCTGGCCTACCTGGCCGGGAGCTGGCTCGTGGAACGTTCCGTGCGGGATCTCGCGAGCGGGGCGACGGGCGCCTTCCGGGGGACGACGGTGTTCGAGCGGCTGGACAACGACCGCTCCGGCCCCTTTTCGGGGCTGCTCCACCGTGAGTCCGGCACCTTCGTGTGGCAGGGCGTGACCCGGCCCGCCGAACGCACCCTAAGGTTCCTGCCGGGCGACGGGTCCAGCCGGGCCGACGTACGGTTCGCCGACGGCCGCCCCTTCCACGATCTGGATCTCGCCACCGGCAGGTATGTCACGGATCATCCCTGCTCGGCGGACCTCTACCGGGGCGAGTTCAGCGTGTACGACGCGGACCGCTGGCGGACGGTGTGGCGGGTGGGCGGCCCCGCCAAGGACCTGGTCCTCACGACGGACTACACGCGTTCGTACTGAGCGTCGAAGCGGAGGTTCCAGCGGCCGGCCCAGCCGATGAGGGTGGCCGTCGACACCGGGCGGACGTCGAAGTTCCAGTACGTCGACGGGTGCGCTTTCAGGGCGTAGACGAGCGCGGCGCGTACGACCGAGGGTTCCGCCACGGCGACGATCCGGCCGCCGTCGTCGGCGGGGCGGGTGTCGAGCCAGCCGCCCACCCGCTGGACGAACTCCACCAGCGGCTCGCCGCCGTGGGCCGCGGAGTACGGGTCGGCGAGCCAGGCGTCCACCGCCTCGGGTTCACGGGCCATCGCCTCCCCGAGGGTCAGACCGCGCCAGCGGCCCATGTCGCAGTCCCGCAGGGCCGGCTGGGCCAGCGGCGCGAGGCCCAGCGCGTCACCCGTGGCCCGGCTGCGCGGGGTCGGCGAGCAGTACCGCAGCTCGGCCGCGGCCAACGGGATGAGGGCATGCGCGACGCGCTGCACCTCGCCCCAGCCCGCCTGGTCCAGCGGCCGGTCGTCGTCGAAGCGCTCGGCGAGCAACGAGGAACCGCGGGCGGCGGCGATCAGCGTGACCCGAACATGCATGCGGCGATCGTGAGCGCCGGAACTGCGCAGGTCAAGAGCTGATGGAGGGCACACACGGAATATGCACGCGAGGCCTCGCACAAAGTACGCGGGACAGCGCACGGAAGGAGAATTCAGGACAACGTCATTCGAGGCCGAGCGCCATCCACCGGTCGGGCCGGTCGAGCACCTTGAACCCGAGCTTCTCGTAGACCCCGTGCGCGTCATGGGTGGCGAGCAGCACGCGGCGCAGGCCGAGGGGCCGCAGGTGGTCGCGTACGGCGGTGACCAGGGCGGTGCCGAGCCCCTGGCCCCGCGCGGACCGGTCGACGTACACATCGCAGAGCCAGGCGAAGGTCGCCCCGTCGGTCACCACGCGCGCGTACGCCGCCTGGTCGCCCGACACCGTCTCGTACACACCGAAGTTGAGCGATCCGGCCATCGCGCGCTGATGCTTCTCCCGGGGCCGGTCGAGCGCCCAGTACGCGTCGTCGGCGAGCCAGCGGTGGACCCGGTCGACGTCGACGCGCGCGGAATCGGTGGAGATCTCGTAGCCCTCGGGCAGGCTGGGTATGTCGGTCATGGCGGGAGAGTCGCAGGTCAGGCTCCCGCTGTCGAACCGGTTTCGACGCAGGCCGTGCGCAGCCTGCGGACGCCCTCGGTGATCTCGGCGGTGCTCGCGACCGCCGCGAAGCTGAGGCGCAGGTGGGCCGCCGGCGGCTCTGCGCTGAAGTAGGGGCGGCCCGGGGTGACGGCCACGCCCGCGCGCAGGGCGGCGGACAGGAGCGCCGACTCTCCCTCTGAGCCGAAAGCCCGGGAGGCACCCCCAGTGCCGTCGGGCAGGCGCAGCCACAGCTGGTAGCCGCCGGACGGGATGTGGGGCAGGGCGAGTTCGGGCAGCCGCAGGCGCAGTGCGGCGGCCATCGCGTCGCGCCGGACGCGCAGTTCGGCCGAGACGGCTCGCAGATGGCGGGGCCAGGCGGGCGAGCCGACGAGTTCCAGGGCCGCCTCCTGGAGCGGCCGTGGCACGAAGAAGGTGTCGACGATCTGGATCGCCCGCAGCCGTTCGAGTACAGGCCCGCGGGCGGCCAGCGCGCTCACCCGGAAGCTCGGCGAGGTGGCCTTGGTCAGCGAGCAGACGTGCACGACGACTCCGTCGGGGTCGTCCGCGGCCAGCGGACGCGGCAGCGGCCCCGCGTCCTCGTGCACGAGCCGGCGTACGAAGTCGTCCTCGACGACGAAGGCGCCCGCCTCGCGGGCGATCCGCAGCACTTCCCCGCGCCGCTCGGGGGCGAGCACCGCGCCGGTCGGGTTCTGGAACAGCGGCTGGCAGACGAACACGCGGGCTCCGGTGGCCCTGAAGGCATCGGCGAGCAGTGTCGGCTTCACCCCGTCCCGGTCCACGGGCACGGGCACGGGCCGCAGTCCGGCCGCGCGGGCGATCGCCAGCATGCCGGGATACGTGGGCGACTCGACGAGGACCGGAGCGCCGGGCGGGGCGAGTGCGCGCAGCGCGGTGGTCAGCGCGGACTGGCCGCCGGCCGTGATGAGTACCTCGGCGGCGGTGATGGCGCCGCCGATGCCCCGTGCGAACCACTCGCGCAGCTCGGGCAGCCCGTCCACCGGCGGGCGTGCCCAGACGCCCGGTCGGCGGCCCGCCCGGGAGAGCGCCGCGGCCATCGCCCGTTCCGGCTGCAGCGAGGGGTGCAGATAGCCGCCGTTGAACTCGATGACACCCGGCGGCGGGGCGGCCAGCGAGACGAGCACGCCCGAGGCGTCCACCGTGCGGGGTACGAGTTCGGTCGTGGCGTCCGCGCTGAGTGCGACCTCCTGCCATGAGGTGTCCCCGACGGCCGGCCCGGCGGCGCGCGGCTCGGCCCGGAACGCCCCCGCCCCGGGCCGGGTCACCACCAGGCCCTCGGCGGAGAGCTGGGCCAGTGCCCGGGACACGGTCACGGGGCTCACCCGGAACCGCTCGACGAGTACGCGACTGGACGGCAGCTTTCCACCAGGAGAGTAGCGGTCCAGCTCGTTCCGCAGCCGACCGGCCAGTTCAGCGACACTGCTACGCTCATGCATGAGAGCAGAGAATAGCGCTACCGCGCAGACCTCGATAGCGGTGCACGGCGTGTCCAGTGTGTCCGGCACGCCCGGCAGCCCTTCCGCGGACGTCCGGGACTCCGGGCGGCCGGATCCCCGTGCCGGGACCCTCATGGCCGCGCTCGGCGTCGTCGCCTTCTCCCTCACCTTCCCCGCCACCGCGTGGGGCCTTGAGGGCTTCGGCCCCTGGTCGCTCGTGGCTGTGCGGAGCGTCCTGGCCGCCGTCGTCGCGGGCGGCTGTCTGCTCACCCTGCGCGTCCCGCCGCCCGGCCGCCGCCACTGGGCGGGGCTCGCCGTCGTCGCCGCCGGAGTCGTCCTCGGCTTCCCCGTGCTCACCACCCTCGCCCTGGAGACGTCGACCACCGCGCACGCCGCGGTCGTCGTCGGTCTGCTCCCCCTGACGACCGCCCTGTTCTCGGCCCTGCGTGTCGGCACGCGCCCCTCCCGCACCTTCTGGGCGGCGGCGTCGGCGGGCGCCGCCGTGGTCATCGCGTTCACCGTGCGGCAGAGCGGCGGCGCCCTGAGCAGCGCGGACGCCTACCTCTTCGGCGCCCTTCTCGTCTGCGCGGCGGGCTACACGGAGGGCGGCCGGCTGGCCCGGGTGATGCCGGGCTGGCAGGTCATCGGCTGGGCGCTGGTCCTGTGTCTGCCGCTCACGGTGCCGGTGGCCGCGATCGCCCTGTCGTACGAGCCCGTGGAGCTCACCGCGCACAGTGTGACCGGGCTGCTGTGGGTCGCGTTCGGCTCGCAGTTCCTCGGCCTGGTCGTCTGGTACCGCGGGATGGCCGCGATCGGCATCCCGAAGGCCAGCCAACTGCAGCTGGCCCAGCCGCTGCTCACCCTGGTGTGGTCGGTGCTGCTCCTGGGCGAGCACCTGACCCCGGCCGCCCCGCTGACGGCGGCCGCCGTGCTCGTCTGCATCGCGGTCACCCAGCGGGCCCGGGGCTGACCGGTTCGTACGGCCCGGCCCCAACGCGCGCCACCCGCCGTAGACTCGCGGTCACGAAGCGCCACTCCCGTGCGGAACGAGGAGGCCCTGGAGATGCAGGCAACCGTAGGCGACCAGCTGCTGGTGCACGGCAGGACCGTCGGGCAGCACGACCGGGTCGCGGAAGTCATCGAAGTGCTCGGACAGCAGGGGAGTCCCCCGTACCGGGTCCGCTTCGAGGACGGTCACGAGGCCCTGATGTCTCCCGGCCCCGACTGCGTGGTCCAGCGCCACGGGGACACCGCCCGCTGAATCAGCGGGTGGGCTTCGCCGGCTGTTGGTAGTGGTCCGCGACCACTCTCGCCATGGCTCCGATCCGGTCGGCGGCCACTTCCTTGGCCGAGAAGAAGACGTGCCCGCCCACCTGCGGATGGTTCGCGGCGAGGGTGAGGTGCCCGGACAGCTCGGCCGGGTCCTGCCAGGCCGCCGGCTGCGCCGGGTCACCGGCCTTGTAGAGCGCCTCGCCCACGTACAGCTTCGTCCCGCTGCCCTGCGCGACCTGCGACCACCAGGGGACGAGCTTCGCGTAGTCGGCCGCGGCGAAGCCGATGTTCCAGTACAGCTGCGGGCAGATGTAGTCGATCCAGTTCTCCCGGACCCATTTCCGGGTGTCCGCGTGCAGGTCGTCGTACGTCTGCACGCCGGCCCGGCTGTCCGAGCCCAGCGGGTCGGTCGCGGCGTTGCGCCACACCCCGAAGGGGCTGATCCCGAACCGCGTGCCGGGCCGGGCCTCCTTGATCCGGGCGGCCGTCTCCAGCACCAGCCGGTCGATGTTGTCGCGCCGCCACGCGGCCCGGTCGGGGAACTGCACGCCGTGCGCGGCGTACGCGGCGTCGTCGTCGAAGACCTGGCCCGCGACCGGGTACGGATAGAAGTAGTCGTCCCAGTGGACGGCGTCCACGGCGTACTTCCCCACCGCGTCCAGCATCGCGTCCTGCACGAAGGCGCGGACCTCGGGCAGACCGGGGTTGTAGTAGAGCTTCCCGCCGTAGGGCACGATCCAGTCGGGGTGGACGCGGGCCGGGTGCGAGGCCACGAGCCGCGCCGGGTCGGTGTGGTTGGCGACGCGGTACGGATTGAACCAGGCGTGCAGTTCGAGCCCTCGCGCATGGGCCTCCGTGACGGCGGTGCCCAGCGGGTCCCAGCCGGGGTCCTTGCCCTGGACACCGGTCAGGTACTGCGCCCAGGGCTCGAAGGGCGAGGCCCACAGGGCGTCGGCCGTGGGGCGCACCTGGAAGATCACGGCGTTCAGCCGGCGCTCCACCGCCGTGTCGAGGTGCGCGAGCAGTTCGGCGCGCTGCTGCGCCGCGGTGAGGCCGGGCTTCGAGGGCCAGTCGCGGTTCGCCACGGTCGCCAGCCACATGCCGCGCAGCGCGCCGGCGGGGTCCCGGCGCCGGTGCCGGCGGCCACCGGAGTCGCCGTGCCCGCCCCTGTCTCCGCCACCGCCCCCTCCCTGGGACAGTTCCGCCGCCACAGCCACTCCCGCCGTGACGAGTCCCGACAGTCCGGCCGCCGCGGCCGTCGCGAATCCCCGTCGTGACATACGCCCCATGCCGCACATCCCAAACGCAGTGGGTCCGCCCGGTCACGGACCGTTTACCCCGCACAGCATGCCCGACCCGGCCCGTCGTACGTGGACAGATCCGGAGTAACGTGCTTCGCGTCGGCGGGTACCGGACAACGGACACCCGCCGGACCCATGACAGTGAGAGCGGACAGTGAGAGCGAAAGGGACGATGTGACCGACATCGAACGCGTCGGAGTGGTGGGCTGCGGCCAGATGGGAGCGGGCATCGCCGAGGTGTGCGCCCGCGCCGGCCTGGATGTGAAGGTCGCCGAGACCACTGGTGAGGCGTTGGAGATTGGCCGGACCCGGCTCTACAACTCGCTCTCCAAGGCCGCCGAGCGCGGCAAGATCTCCGAGGAGGAGCGGGACGCCACGCAGGACCGGCTCTCCTTCACGACCGACCTCGGCGAGTTCTCCGACCGCGATCTGGTGATCGAGGCGGTCGTCGAGAACGAGCAGGTGAAGACGGAGATCTTCCAGGTGCTGGACCAGGTGGTGGTGCGCCAGGACGCGATCCTCGCCTCGAACACCTCCTCCATCCCGCTGGTGAAGCTCGCCGTCGCCACCTCGCGCCCCGACCAGGTCATCGGCATCCACTTCTTCAACCCGGCCCCGGTGCAGAAGCTCGTCGAGCTGATCCCGGCGCTGACCACCTCCGAGGGCACCATCAGCCGGGCGCAGTCCCTGGTGGAGAAGATCCTCGGCAAGCACGCGATCCGCGCCCAGGACCGCTCGGGCTTCGTGGTCAACGCGCTGCTGATCCCGTACCTGCTCTCCGCGATCCGGATGTTCGAGTCCGGCATGGCGAGCCGCGAGGACATCGACAACGGCATGGAGCTGGGGTGTGCCCATCCGATGGGACCGCTCAAGCTGTCCGACCTGATCGGGCTCGACACGGTGGCTTCGGTCGCGTACTCGATGTACGAGGAGTACAAGGAGCCGCTGTACGCGGCTCCGCCGCTGCTTCAGCGGATGGTCGACGCCGGGCGTCTTGGGCGGAAGTCGGGATCCGGGTTCTACACGTACCCGTAGGCGCCCCGTCCGGCTCCGGAGGGTGCGGATCGTCTGTCTGCTGCGGGTCCGCCGTGGCCGGGCGCGCAGTTCCCCGCGCCCCTGAAAAAGCACTGCGGTCACCCTCTGTGTAAGTGTTGGCCTGTGCGGGCCCGGCTCTCTTTTGAGGGCCGGGCCCGCCGTATTCACACACCGTGTGCGCTCCGGGCCCGCATATGCCCCTCGCACACGCTCCCCACGCACCGACCAGGCCTGTTGACTTTCCGTGCACGTGTAGGGGATGTGACCACTACGGAAAGGAGCGGACACGTGACCGCCGACCCGGAGCATCCCGTGGTCCGAGGAGAAGTCGCAGAGTTACGTCGTCGTCTCGATGTGGCCCATGCCACCGTCGAGGGCTGCATGACTCTGCTCAGTCATCGCGCCGAACAGACCGCCAAGGAGCTCGACGACCTGAGTACCCGGGTCATCGCGCTGGAGCACACCCGCTGGCCGCTGCGCGCGGTCGCGGTCGTCACGGCAGTGGGCGCGCTGGCCGTGGCGGTCTGGCAGGCTCTGGGCCGATGAGCCCGTGGACGCGGTGGGGGATCAGGGCAAGGCGTCCTGCCCGAGCCTCAGATGGTGCAGGAGGAGCAGCGCGGCAGCCATATTGGCGGCCGGAACCTCACCGCGGGCGACCATGTCGGGAGCGAGCTTCAGGGGAACCCATTCCCGGCGGTCGGACTCGAAGTCGTCCACAGGATGCCCGATGTACGCGCCCTCGTCGGCCCAGTAGATGTGGTGCCGGGCGTCGGTGAGCCCGTTCGAGGGCTCGACGCTCATCAGATGGCGCAGAGGTCCCGGCCGCCAGCCGGTCTCCTCCTCCAGTTCGCGGGCCGCCGCGACGGCGATGTCCTCACCGTCCTCGACGACCCCCGCGGGAAGCTCCCATCCCCAGCTGTCGGTGATGAAGCGGTGCCGCCACAGAAGCAGCACCTCGTTCGCCTCGTTCACGACAGTGGCCACGGCGACGGGCCGCAGCCGGATTAAGAAGTGATCGAGATGCCGGCCGTCGGGCAATGCGACATCTGCGAGATTGACGCTGAACCAGCGATTTGCGTACACGATTTGTTCGTTCTGTTTCGTCCACTGCACTTTTCTGCCACCTTTCGACGGGTAGGTGGCAATATCGCAGGAGGAGTGTCCACACAGCAGGCTCGCAGCGGGCTCGCAGCGGGCCGCTCCCGGCGCAGCGGCAGGCGCGAAGGCACCCGCCCAGGAGGACTCAGGGACCCCGAGGGCGGTCGGGACGATCGATGGTCGGAGCGTTCTCTAGAGCGGCACGCGCAGGGCTCCGTCGATGAGTTCGGCGGCCTCGGAGGTGCCCGCGCATCCGCTGGCCACCAGGTGTTCGCGTACCGCCCGCAGTCTGTCGCGCAGCCGCTGGGACTCCATCCCCCGCGCCCGTTCCGCCATCTCGACGGCGGTGACCACCGCTCTGTCGGCGTTCCCCTGGCGCAGTTCGATCTGGCTGAGCATCGCGAGCCGGTGCACCCTGCCCCGGTCGTGCGCCGGATTGTTGACCGCGGCCGCCGCGTGCTCCCGCGCGGCGGTCAGGTCGCCGAGGCTCAACAGCGCCTCCGCCACCTGCACATTGACCAGGCCCGGCTGGACATAACCGGTCTCGTCCGGCTCGTAGCCGCGCCGGATACGGTCGGCGGCCCGCTCGGCACGCCGGATGCAGGACAGCGCGCTGCTGCCGTCTCCGAGGTGCGCGTACGCCTTCGCCTGCATCGCGGAGAGGTCCGACGCGAGCGCCGGCGTGATGTGCCGCCCCGCGGCGCGCAGCGCTGCCTCGGCGAAGGCCACCGCCTGCCTGTGCTCACGCATGAACAGCGCCTGGTTGACGAGGAGGGCGATCACATAGGCGCCAAGTCCTCTGTCCCCGCTGGCCTTCGCGAGTCTGAGCGCCTGGTGGAAGTAGCGCTGGGCGAGCCCGTGCGCGTCGGAGTCGTACGCGCAGATGCCCGCGATCGCCACCAGGCCGCCGGTGGCGCGGTGGAGCTGACGGCCGGTGGCGTCGGTGTAGCTGCCGCGCAGGAGCGGCGCGGTCTCGGAGTTGAGGAACCCGACGATGCGCGTACGGGTCGCGACACCGCCGGCCTTGCGGTACATCTGCTCGTAGTGGGCGCGGGCGGCGCGCAGCATCTCGATGTCGGACATGCGTACGCGGTGGCGTCCGCCGCGTGAGACGTCCACGTCCTCCGGCGGGTTCTCCCACTCCCACACGGGCATCACGGCGGGCGTGCCGGTGACGGCGGGGGCGCCGAGTATGTGCGGGCGCTGCTGTTCGTCGGAGCGCCACAGCGCGGTGGCCCGCTCGACGAAGCCGGAGAGCGTCGTGCCGTGCGGGGTGGCCGGTACGCCGGGCACCCCGAGGCCGATGTCGTCGAGCGTGACGGGCCGGTGAAGCCGGGCGGCGAGGACCTCGCAGATCAGGTCGGGCACCTGGCCACGCGGGCGCTGCCCCTTCAACCACCGTGCCACCGCGGTGTGTTCGTAGCGGAGCGCGAGACCACGCACCCGTCCTGCCTGGTTCACATGGGCGGCGAGCCCCGCGTGTGAGATGCCGGCCTCGTCGAGGATCGCGTCGAGCAGAGTGTTGGGCTGCATGAAGGCCATCCGAGGGCTGGGTGCAGACGGTGCTTTTCAACCTAGCGCCTCTGCCTTCACACGGGGTGTGAACGGAGTGCCCGAATCCGGGCAGTGTGCGCGCTGTCGCGGAGAGTTGTGAGCCGGTTGACTGAAATGCCTCGCAAGAGGCCGGCCGGGCCGCCGGCTCCCCCTCGTACAGTGCGGCGGCCCGGAACCACGCCGTCCGCCCCGCCGCCTGCCCGACACTCCGTGGCGGGCGGACGGCGCCGTTCCACCGGCCGCGCATCGCACGGCGGAGCCGCACCCGTCACAACCCCGCGCCCCCAAGGGGCGTTGCCACTTGCTCTCGGTAGGGTGCCGGAACCTGTGTTCTGCCGTTGGCCACGACCAGGAGGGCCGCGTCGTCGGACGGGAGACCCCCCGCGTGCGCGAGCAGTCGGGTGAAGACGGTGCCCAGTACCTCCTGTGCGGAGGCCGGGTGGGTGCGGGTCGCCTCGGTCAGGGCGGCGGGCAGGGGGAAGAAGCGGCCCGCGCTGTCGCGGGCGTCCTCGGCGCCGTCCGTGTACAGGAACAGCGCCTCGCCCGGCAGCAGGGGCCCGCAGCGGACGACGGGCAGTTCGGCGGGGAGCGGGAAGGCCCCGAGGGGCGGCAGCGGATCACCGAGACCGAGACGCTCCACGCGTCCTCGTTCCCGGCCTCTCGCCTCGGCCGGCCCCCCGTCCGCGCGCAGCAGATACGGCCATGGGTGCCCGCAGTTCAGGGCGCGCGTCTCGCCGTCGTGACCGATCTCCAGAAGCAGTACGGTGACGAACTCCTCGGCGACCGGGTTGTCGGGGTCGGGCCCGGACGAGGGGTGCTCGGCCTTGGCGCGCTCCCTGAGATGGCGGGTCATGGCGCGCTCCAGTCTCCGCAGCACGCCGGGGAGTTCGGGTTCGTCGTGGACGGCCTCGCGGAAGCTGCCCAGTACGGCGGCGACGGTCCCGATGGCGGCCAGTCCGTGCCCGCGGACGTCGCCCATCACGACCCGGACGCCGTGTTCCGTACCGATCACCTCGTACAGGTCGCCGCCGACACTGGCCCCGCGGTCCGCGGAGACCTGGGCGACCGCGACGTTCAGGCCGTCGACGCTCGGCGGCAGCGGACGCAGGAGGACGCCCTGGGCGGCACCGGCGACCCGGCGTATCTGCCGTAACTCCCACAGCAGCCGTCGTCTGACGTGCAGCACAAGACCCGTGCCGACGGCGAAGAACACGGCGCAGGTGGCGATCCGCGCGCCGAGCCCGTTCTGCTGGGCGAGCGGACAGGCCAGCTTGTAGGTGATCGCCACCGCGCCCCAGGCGGTGGGCAGTCCCAGTGCGAGCAGGCGACGCAGCCGCGGTTGACGGCGGGCGCGGCCCCTGGCGCGACCGAGTGTCAGGTGCCTCCCCCGGGGCCCTGCCCGACGGGGCACCCCAGCGTTGATACGGATCATGACGATGGCCCCCTAGGCCCTGTTCAGCGCAGGCACCGGCCTGTTCGGCCGGGTCGACTCTGTGAACCGCGTGCCCTGAACGACCCGAATCACCACACTTGTCACCCAAAAGAGTGAGGTAACCACAAAGCACAAAGGGCGCCCCACAAGGGGCGCCCTGAAGGGGCGCGGGGAACTGCGCGCTCAGCCACGATGCATCCGCACCACCCGACCGACAACCCGCAGTCCCCCGCCACAACCGGCGAAGCTAACTCCGCAGAACGGCCCCCGTACGCGAGCCCGCGAGGGCGACCGCCGAGTCCCGCGCCGCGGACGCCTCATCCACGGTCAACGTGCGATCACCCGCACGGAAGCGCAACGCGTAAGCGAGCGACTTCCGCCCCTCACCGAGCTGCTCCCCCTCGTACACGTCGAACAGCCGCACGGACTCCAGGAGTTCACCCGCGCCCTCGCGCAACGCGGCCTCGACCTCGGCGGCCGGCACGTCCCGCGCGACGACGAGCGCGACATCCTGCGTGGCGACCGGGAACGCGGAGATGCGCGGCGCGGCGAGCGCACCGGCGCCCGCCTGCTCCAGGAGATCGAGCTCGATCTCCATGGCACAGCTGCGCTCCGGCAGATGCAGCGCCTTGACGACCCGCGGGTGCAGCTCACCGGCGTGACCGACGAGCGTCTCCGCGCCGTTCACCGTGACGTACAGCGCGGCGCAACGGCCCGGGTGCCAGGGCGCGTGCCGGTCACCGCGCACGGTCAGTTCGACACCGGCCTCCCGGGCCACCGTACGCGCGGCCTCGACCGCGTCCGCCCAGTCCGCCGGGCGTCCCTTGCCCCACCAGCCGGCCTGCTCACGGGCGCCCGCGAGAACGACGGCGGCACGGCGCGGCTGACGCGGCAGCGCGGAGTCGATCCCGGCGATCTCCTCGTCGGTGGGACGACGGTCGACAGGCAGCCGCTCGGCCTTGTTCTCCTGCCCGGTCGGCCGGAAGACCAGTCCGGTCTCGAAGAGCGCCAGGTCGTGCGAGCCCCGGCCGTCGTTGCGGCGCAGCGCGCCGAGGAGCCCCGGCAGCAGCGTCGTACGCATCGCGGGCTCTTCGTCGGAGAGCGGATTGGCCAGCGTCACCACGGTGCGGCGCGAGTCGTCGGCCTCCAGGCCGAGCTGGTCGAGCACCCCGGTGCCGATGAACGGGTAGTTCAGCGCCTCCACGTACCCGGCGCCGGCCAGCGCGCGGCCGACCCGGCGGTGCAGCCGCTGCCGGTCGGTCAGGCCCAGGCCCGCGGGGGGCCTGGGCAGCGTCGAGGGCAGGTTCTCGTAGCCCTCAAGCCGGATGACCTCTTCGGCCAGGTCGTTCGGGTCGGTGAGGTCGGGCCGCCAGGACGGCACGGTCACGATCAGCTCGTCCTGGCCGTAGACGTCGCAGCCGACCTGCTGGAGGCGGCGTACGACGGTCTCGCGGCCGTAGTCGACGCCCGCGACCCTGTCCGGGTGGTTCGCCGGGATGGTGATGGTGTGCGGCGCGGACGGCGAGCTGATCTGGGTGACGCCCGCGTCGGCGGTGCCGCCCGCGAGCAGGACCAGCAGGTCGACCGTGCGCTGGGCAGCCGCCGCCGCGGCCTCCGGGTCGACGCCCCGCTCGAAGCGCTTGGACGCCTCGGAGGCCAGCTTGTGCCGGCGGGCCGTGCGGGCGATGGAGATCGGGTCGAAGTGGGCGGCCTCGACGACGACCTCGGTGGTGGTTCCCTCGGTGTCGTCGATCTCCGTGCTGGCACCGCCCATGACGCCGGCGAGGCCGACGGGCCCGCGGTCGTCGGTGATCACCAGGTCCTCGGCGTCCAGCGTGCGCTTGGTGCCGTCGAGGGTGGTGAGCTTCTCGCCCCGCTCGGCCCGGCGCACGCCGATCGCACCCTGGATCCGGGAGCGGTCGTACGCGTGCAGGGGCTGCCCCAGCTCCAGCATCACGTAGTTGGTGATGTCGACGGCCAGCGAGATCGGGCGCATGCCCGCCTTCTGGAGGCGGCGCGTCAGCCAGATCGGGGAGCGGGCCTCGGGCGACAGACCGGTGACGGTCCGCGCGGTGAAGCGGTCGCAGCCCAGCGGGTCGGCGACCTGCACCGGGTACCCGAAGGCGTTGGGGCCCGGCACGTCGAGCAGCGCCGGGTCGCGCAGGTCGAGGCCGTAGGCGGTGGCGGTCTCGCGGGCCACGCCGCGCATCGACAGCGCGTAGCCGCGGTCGGGCGTGACGGCGATGTCGAGGACCTCGTCGACGAGTTCGAGCAGCTCGATCGCGTCGGTGCCGACCTCGTGCTCCGGCGGCAGCACGATGATGCCGCCGCTGCCGTCGTCGCCCATGCCCAGCTCGTCGCCGGAGCAGATCATGCCGTGCGAGGTGTGGCCGTACGTCTTGCGCGCGGCGATCGCGAAGTCGCCGGGCAGCACGGCGCCGGGCAGGACCACGACGACCTTGTCGCCGACGGCGAAGTTGCGGGCGCCGCAGACGATCTCCTGCGGCTCGCCGGTGCCGTTGGCACTGCCGACGTCGACGGTGCAGAAGCGGATGGGCTTCTTGAAGCCCTCCAGCTCCTCGATGGTCAGCACCCTGCCGACGACGAGCGGCCCCTTGAGGCCGGCGCCGAGCTGCTCGACCCGCTCGACCTCAAGGCCGGCGGACACGAGCTCGGCCTGCACGTCGCGGCCGGTCTCGGTGGCGGGGAGGTCGACGTACTCCCGCAGCCAGGAAAGCGGGACCCGCATCAGATCTCCATCCCGAACGGCCGGGTGAACCGGACGTCACCCTCGACCATGTCTCGCATGTCTTCGACGTTGTGGCGGAACATCAGCATCCGCTCGATGCCGAACCCGAAGGCGAATCCGCTGTACTTCCGGGGGTCCACACCGCAGGCGGTGAGCACCCGCGGGTTGACCATGCCGCAGCCGCCCAGCTCGATCCAGCCCTCGCTGGAGCAGGTGCGGCAGGGGCGGTCTGGGTTGCCGACGGACTCGCCCTTGCAGACATAGCAGAGCATGTCCATCTCGGCGGACGGCTCGGTGAAGGGGAAGTAGTTCGGCCGCAGCCGGGTCTTCATGTCGGCGCCGAAGAGCGAGCGGACCATGTGGTCGAGGGTGCCCTTGAGGTCGGCCATGGTCAGGCCCTCGTCGATGGCGAGCAGCTCGATCTGGTGGAAGACCGGGGTGTGCGTGGCGTCCAGCTCGTCCGTGCGGTACACGCGGCCGGGGCACACGATGTAGACGGGCGGCTCACGGTCCAGCATGGCGCGGGCCTGCACCGGCGAGGTGTGCGTGCGCAGCACGACACCGGACTCGTCGCCCGTGCCCTCGGAGCCCTTCGCGCCCTTCGCGCCCTGGACGAAGAAGGTGTCCTGCATCTGCCGGGCCGGGTGGTCCGGGGTGAAGTTGAGGGCGTCGAAGTTGAACCACTCCGCCTCGACCTCGGGGCCCTCGGCGATCTCGTACCCCATGGACACGAAGACGTCCGCGACCCGCTCCATCATGGTGGTCAGCGGGTGCCGGGCGCCGGCCGGTACACGGTCGTGGGGCAGTGTGACGTCCACGGCCTCCTCCACCAGCACACGGGCGTCCCGCTCGGCCTCCAGTTCGACCTGGCGGGCGGCTAGTGCCTTGTTCACCGCGCCACGGGCCTGGCCGACGAGCTTGCCGGCGGCGGCCTTGGCGTGCGGGGGCAGGGCGCCGATCTCGCGGTTGGCGAGGGCCAGCGGCGAGGCTCCGCCGGTGTGGGCGACCTTGGCCTCCTGGAGCGTGTCGAGGTCACCGGCGGCGGCGAAGGCGGCGAGCGCCTCGTCCCGCATGCGCTCGATCTCTTCCGGTTTCAGTGCCTCGACCTCAACAGGGTCGTACGACTTGTTCGGTGCCGACATCTCTTCCCGTGCTTCCGATTGGTTGGCCGGAGGTCCCCGTCGCGACTCGCGGGACGCCCTGTCCCTGAAAAGGGGACGCAAAGGTGCCAAAGGCCGAGTCTAACGGGGGTGAGGTGTGCGAATGCGCCCGTGGGGGCCGCTTCGGCGTTACTGCAGATACGCCGGGGTGCCCACGGGCAGCGTAAATCGGAACTGTGCGCCGCCCTCGGGGGCGCGGCCGACCGTGATGGTGCCGCCATGGGCTTCGACGATGCCCTTGACGATGTACAGCCCGAGGCCGGTGCCGCCGCGCTTGCTGCCCCGCCAGAAGCGGGTGAAGACGCGGTTCATGGACTCCTCCGGGATTCCGGGGCCCTCGTCGCTCACCGTGACCGACGTGCAGACGTCCTCCCCTTCGCGGGGTGACGGCGCGGGCTCCACGTCGATGGTGACGGTTCCCTCGCCGTGCCGCACCGCATTTTCCAGCAGGTTGCTGAGCACCTGGTCGACCTTGTCGGGGTCGGCCCACAGGTCGGGCAGCGGCTGGCCGATGCGGAGCAGGAAACGGTCGGCGGACTGTCCCGAGGCCACGTACGCCTGGATGTGGCGGCCGACCGCGGCACCTATGTCCACGGGCTGACGCCGTACCTCCAGGCGCCCGGAGTCGATGCGGGAGATGTCGAGGAGCTCGGCGATGAGGCGGGTGACGCGGTCGGCGTCCGCGTCGACCGTCTCCAGCATCAGCTTCTTCTGGTCGTCGGTGAAGCGCTCCCACTTGGCGAGCAGCGTGGCCGTGAAGCCCTTGACGGAGGTGAGCGGCGAGCGCAGTTCGTGGGCGACCGTGGCGATCAGCTCGGCGTGGCTGCGCTCGGTGCGGCGGCGGCCCTCGGTGTCGCGGAGCGAGACGACGACCCGGCGGACCGGGCCGGTGGGCCGCACCCGCACGTACCGCGCCGTGACCAGGACCTCCCGGCCGCCCGGGAGCAGGAGATTGCGCTCGGGCTGTCCGACCCGGATCGCGAGACCGCCGTACGGGTCGGTCAGCTGCCACCAGCGGCGGCCTTCGAGGTCCTCAAGCGGCAGGGCCCGCTCCAGATGGTGGCCGAGGGCCTCGGCGGCGGGGGTGGCGGTGATCCGGGCGGCGGCGGAGTTGAAGCAGATCACCCGGCCGCCTTCGTCGGCGATCACGAGGCCGTCGGGGAGGTCGTCGGGGTCGACGCCGAGTCCCGCGGGATCGGCGTGCCGGGGCGCGGGAGCGTTCCGCGCCTCGTGTGCCCGCAGCGCGCTCTGCGCACCGCTCGTGCCGACACTCATCCCCGTACCCCACCTCTCGTCCGGCATCCGGGGCAACCTCCCTGCTCAGGCGCAGCCGAGAGCTTGGGGGCGGGTCCCCGGGCCCGTCACCCTACTAGCTGGGAGTGACCGGACGGACCCCCTCAGGAACGAGCACGGCGGGCACGCTGCGCGCGAGCCGACGCGTAGAGACATACGGCGGCGGCCGTCGCGAGGTTCAGGCTTTCGGCCCTGCCGTGGATCGGTACGCGCACGACGGCGTCCGCCAGCGCACGCGTTTCCGCCGGGAGCCCCCACGCCTCGTTGCCGAAGACCCAGGCGGTCGGCCCGCCCATGGTGCCCTTGTCGAGTTCGTCGTCCAGGTCGTCCTCACCCGCGCCGTCGGCGGCCAGGATGCGTACGCCGGCGTCCCTGAGTCCTTGCACGGCCCGCTCCACGGGTACGCCGACCGCGACGGGCAGATGGAACAGCGAGCCGACCGACGCCCGTACGGACTTGGGGTTGTAGAGGTCGACGGAGGCGTCGGTGAGGACGACGGCGTCGGCGCCGGCCGCGTCGGCGCAGCGCAGGACGGTGCCCGCGTTCCCGGGGTCCCGCACATGCGCCAGGACGGCGACCAGCTCGGGCCGCGACGCGACGATCTCCCCGAAGGGGGTGTCCAGGAAGCGGCAGATCCCGACGAGTCCCTGCGGGGTGACGGTCGTCGAGATGTCCGCGATGACGTCGTCGTCGGCGAGGTGCAGCCGGGCTCCGGCGTCCCGGGCCTCCCCCACGATGTCGGCGTACCGCTCGGCGGCGTCGACCGTGGCGAACAGTTCGACGAGCGCGGGCCCGCTTGCGACGCGGTGGGCGGCGGCCTCCCGCACGGCCTGGGGCCCCTCGGCGAGGAACAGCCGCTCCTTGCCCCGGAAGCTCCGCCGCGCGAGCCGCCGGGCGGCGGAGACGCGCTGCGAGCGCGGGGAGATCAGCTCGGGGCCGCTGGACATGAGTTCACCTTCGGTTCACGGACGGGGGCGGGGCGTACCGCTCGCCGCGCCGGGAGGGACGGCCCTCTCGGGCAGAAACCTCCTGGACAGAACAAAGGTGGGCCCGCAGCCCTGAGGCAAGCGAGCCCACACAGAGGTTCCGGCCGGGGCCAGCGCCAGCGTCACGCAGCCTTGGGCGCGTTGACGTCCGACGGCAGGGCCTTCTGCGCGACCTCGACGAGCGCGGCGAAGGCGTTGGCGTCGTTGACGGCCAGCTCCGCGAGGATCTTGCGGTCCACCTCGATGTTGGCGGCGTTCAGACCCTGGATGAGGCGGTTGTACGTCATGCCGTTCTGACGGGCCGCAGCGTTGATGCGCTGGATCCACAGGCGACGGAAGTCGCCCTTGCGCTTCTTGCGGTCGTTGTAGTTGTAGACCAGGGAGTGGGTGACCTGCTCCTTGGCCTTGCGGTACAGACGCGAACGCTGACCGCGGTAGCCCTTGGCGGCCTCTAGGATCGCCCGGCGCTTCTTGTGGGCGTTGACTGCCCGCTTGACGCGTGCCACTTGTTAACTCCTTGCAGCGGGACCGTGGTGGTCGTCACACGGTCCGAAATCGATGGGGTCCCGGTCCTGACATACGGCGCCGCGGCGCCGGCACGTCACTTGCCGAGAAGCTTCTTGATCTTCTTGGCGTCGCCCGGGGCCATCTCGGCGGTGCCGGTGAGGCGGCGTGTCACGCGCGACGACTTGTGCTCAAGCAGGTGGCGCTTGCCGGCACGCTCGCGGAGCACCTTGCCGGAGCCGGTGATCTTGAAGCGCTTGCTGGCACCGCTGTGCGTCTTGTTCTTCGGCATGGCGCCGCTCTCTCCTCGTCGGTGGCGTTCCTGTGCCCGGTCGTCAGACCGGGCACAACGGAACGTCATATGTATGGGTTGACGTCCCCGGACTCGCGTCCGGAAACCCCTGGGACTCGCACCCCGGGATCAGGCTTCGGCGGGAGCCTCGGCCGGGGCCTCGACGGCCTCGGTCTCGGTGACCTCGGTCTCGGTGACCTCCTCGTCGGAGATCTCGTCACCCGCGTGGTTCTGCGACTTGCCCGGGTTGGCCTTCGCCTCCGCCTTGCGGGCCGCCTGGGCCTCGCGGGCTTCGGCCATCGCCTCTGTCTTCTTCTTGTGCGGGCCGAGAACCATGATCATGTTTCGGCCGTCCTGCTTCGGGTTCGACTCGATGAACCCGAGATCCTCGACGTCCGTGGCGAGACGCTGCAGCAGTCGGTAGCCGAGTTCCGGCCTGGACTGCTCGCGACCACGGAACATGATCGTGATCTTGACCTTGTCGCCCTGCTTGAGGAACCGGACGACGTGACCCTTCTTGGTGTCATAGTCGTGCGGGTCGATCTTCGGCCGGAGCTTCATCTCCTTGATGACCGTGTGCGCCTGGTTCTTGCGCGCCTCACGGGCCTTCATGGCCGACTCGTACTTGAACTTCCCGTAGTCCATGAGCTTGCAGACCGGCGGACGCGCGGTGGCGGCCACCTCGACCAGGTCGAGGTCGTACTCCTGCGCAAGCTCCAGGGCCTTGGCAAGCGGGACAATCCCGACCTGCTCACCGCTGGGACCGACAAGTCGTACCTCGGGAACGCGAATCCGGTCGTTGATGCGGGGCTCGGCGCTGATGGATCCTCCTCGGATAGCACCACACGGCTGTCTGGCAGACAGCTCGCGTACGTCTTTACACTGAACCAACCGCCGTGGGACATGAAAAATGCCCCGGACGGGACACAGGCGGTGGCTCCAAGAATGACCGGAGCACCGCCGCGGTCAACCGCGGGGCGCATATCCAGCGACTCCATCGTCCGTACGGAACGATGGGGGCCGCCTGACCGGATGACCCGCCTTCCCGGAGGATGGTCGGGTGGGAGTTCGGAGCCTCCACTTGTGGGCCGGGCACAGGAGTGTCCGGCCGGTCGTTACACAAGGTTAGCAGTTCCCCCCGGGTGGTGCGAATCGGTGTGCGGGCACCGCTCCCGCGGGCGGGGTACGCGTCAACGGCGGGCGGGGCCCGGCGGGCCTGCGCCCGCGACTCTGGGCCTATCGTGTGGGGCATGAGTGACACCCCTCCTGAGTCCCCCGGTTTCGACGACATGACCCGCGACATCGCCGAGGTCCCCGCGGTCGAGGTCCTGGTCACGGTCGCCGTGAACCTGATGAGCGCCGCCGCCGTGAAGCTCGGCCTGAGCGAGGAGGGCGACAAGTACAAGGACCTCGACGAGGCGCGCAAGCTGGTCCACGCCCTGGCCGGCCTGCTCGACGCGAGCGCGACCGAGATCAGCTCCTTCCACGCGTCCCCGCTGCGCGACGGCCTGAAGTCGCTGCAGCTGGCGTTCCGCGAGGCGTCGCTCGTCCCGGACGAGCCGGGCCAGGGGCCGGGCGAGAAGTACACGGGCCCGGTCTACGGCTGAGACCGCGCAGGTCGGGAAAGCGCAGGAGATCCCGGCGTTCCACCTGATCGCGGGAGATCCGCGGGAGATCTACTGACGTACGTACAGGGGCTCGCCCGGTGGCGTCGCCTCGGCCGGCAGAAGGGCCAGGTCGAGGCCGCGCACCAGGCGGGCCCGCAGTGTTTCGTCGGCCGCGAGGCGCCGGGCGACGGCCTGGGCGGTGTCGGCCGGGGCGGCGGCGGGGTCCAGTACGAGGGCCAGGGTGCCGTCGGCCTGCCCGGGACCGAGGTGGGCGCGGAGCACCAGGGGCTCGGCGGCGACCGCGGCGCGTACCGCGGCGACCACGGCGGGGTCGGCCAGCGGGTCCGTCGTCGTACGCCCCTCGGCGAGCGCCAGCAGCGCCGGGCCGGTCAGCTCGTACGCGACGGGTCCCGCCAGGTCCAGGACGACCGTGTCGGCCTTCTCGTGCGCGGCTGCCCGGAGGGCCTGGTGCAGGGGTACGGCGACGGGGCGGGCCGCCGGGTCCCAGCGGGCCAGCGACGCGGTGGAGGTGAAGGCGGGCAGCGCGGTGCGGTCGCCGGCCTTCAGGGTGGGGACGGCCATGTCACTGGTCTTCTCGTGGCGCAGGCCGCCCTCCCGCCTCCCGCCACCGCCCCTCTTGGGAGCTCCGCGCTCCTCCTGACCGACCTCCTCGACCTCGCCGAGCACGGCGACCACGGGCACGAGGAGCCGCGCGTCCTTGAGGGCCGCAAGGACGGGGCCGTGCGCGGACCGGTCCTCGGCCCAGGCCGCGAGCGCCGCGCTCAGGCGGGGATCGGCGGAGCCGTCGTCGTCGGAGAAGCCGGGGTCGGGGATGTTCTTGTTCGCCACGGGAACCGAGCCTATCGGGGGCGGTCGTCCGGTCCCGCCGGTGGGCCGACGCGGGCCGATCGCGCGCTTTGCCCGTGCCTGCCCGTCTAGGAAACAGGCTGTTCACGGGACTCAGGGGTTTCTCAGCGATCCCTGACACGCTTCTCACACGCTTCTAACCGGGCGCACAGTGGCACGGCCCAGGCTCGCGGCATGTTCCCTCACAGAGCACGCCTGCACGGTGAGCGACCGTCCCGCGCCAGGCCGCTCGGGCACGCGGCGATGGCCTCCCTCGTCCTGCTCGGCGCCACGGCCTCGGGGGCGGTGTACGTGACGGCGCGGGCGCACGACGCCGGTGAACTCGTATCCTCCTCGGCGTCATCCCGAACGGCGGCCACGACGGAGGCGACGGTGGAACCTGTGACGGCACCCACGTCCGCGGAGCCCACTGCCGCGTCCGGGGACGCGCTGCTCACCGAGGCGATGGGCTCCGTCGCCGTCGAGGCCGGGGCGCGGCTGTCGGTGGCGGTGCTGGACACGGAGTCCGGGCGGAGCGCGGTGTACGGGGACGAGGCGTTCGACACCGCGAGCATCGTGAAGGCCGACATCCTGGCCTCGCTGCTGCTGCGGGCCCAGGACGCGGGGCGCCGGCTCACCGCGCAGGAGAAGACGTACGCCTCCGCGATGATCCGCGACAGTGACAACGCGTCCGCCACCGCGCTGTGGAAGGCGATCGGCCGTGCGCAGGGGCTGGCGAAGGCCAACGAACGTTTCGGCCTCGACGACACCGAGGGCGGGGACGGGGTGCTGTGGGGGCTGACACAGACCACGGCCGCCGACCAACTCACCCTGCTGCGTCAGGTGTTCGCGGACGGCGGCGAGTCGGAGCTGAACGCGGGCTCCCGGACCTTTCTGCAGGGTCTGATGGGAGACATCGCCGTGGGGCAGGACTGGGGGGTGTCGGCCGCGGGACCGACCGGGTTCGCCCTGAAGAACGGGTGGTTGCCGCGGACCGCGACCGGGCTGTGGGACATCAACAGCGTCGGGCGGGTGGAGGCGGACGGCCGCCAGTACCTCGTCGCGGTGCTGTCGGACGGCAACTCCACGAAGGCCAGAGGGATTTCGATGGTGGAGGCGGCGGCGAAGGCCGCCGTGACCGCCTTGACCGCCGAGACAGGCACCTGATATCACCGCGAAACCCTCGCGGGGCCCGTTCGAGGTCTACGGGATGTCGGGGTGGCGGGGCCGTCTGCTGCCTCGCCAGAGGATGACCGCCACGACGAGGAGGACGCCGCCGACACTGCCCGCCAGGGGGCCTGCCCAGGCGGTCGAGGGCCCGTCGCCCTCGGCGGTGTCCGGGCCCTCGCCGAAGTAGGTGTCGGAGTTGGCCGCCGCGCTCAGGTTCTCCGGCTTCAGACCGGCCGCCGCCTTGATGGCGGCCGCCGGGTCCACGAAGCCGTATCCCAGGGAGTCGTCACGACCGCCCGAGGGAGCGTTGCGGGCCGTGTCCTCAAGGAGGTCCTTGATCTGCGCCGGGGACAGACCGGGGTGGGCGGCCTTGACCAGGGCGACGGCGCCGGAGACGAAGGCCGAGGCGGCGCTGGTGCCCCAGCCCTCGTAGTACTTGCGGTCGGGGTCGGCTATCACCACGTCGACGCCGGGCGCGCTGACCGTGGCGTACCAGCGGCGGGTGGAGAACGAGGCGCGGGTCCCGTAGCGGTCGACGGCGGTCGCGGCGATCACGCCCGGGTACGCCGCCGGGTACGAGATGTGGTCGCCCTTCTCGCCGCCGTTCCCGGCCGAGGCGATGACGGCGGCGCCCTTCTTCAGCGCGTACTGCACGGCGGCGTCCTCGGTGGCCTCCGGGTGGGCGGACTTGGAGTCGTCGCCGAGGGAGAGGTTGATGACGTCGGCGCCGTGGTCGGCGGCCCAGCGGATGCCCTCGGCGAGGGCGTTGCCGCGGGTGTCGCGGGCCTTGCCGCGGGCCGAGTCGCCGTCTTCGAGGATCACGCGGACGGGAAGGATCTTCGCTTCGGGGGCGATGCCCATGACTCCGTCGTCGTTGCCCGAGCCGTGTCCGTGGCCCGCGATGATGCCGGCCATCGCCGTGCCGTGCCGGGCCCAGGGCCGGTCTCCGCGGCCCGCGCCGAAACCGACCATGTCCTTGCCGGTGAGGACATTGCCCGCGAGGTCCGGGTGTTCGTCGTCCACGCCCGTGTCGAGGACGGCGACGGTGATGCCGGCGCCCTTCGTCGTCTGCCACGCCTCGGTCGTGTGCATCGCCTCCAGCGCCCACTGCTTCGCGCGGATGCCGTCGGCGTGGGCGGCGGTGGAGGGCAGGAGGGCCAGGCCGGCGGCCAGCGTGGCGACCAGCAGTCCCCTCGCGCGCGGCGCCCTACGGCTCATGACGGCTTCTCCGCGGCCGAGTCGACGGTTCTGCGGAGGCTTCGCTCGACGCGGTCGGCGAGGCCCTGTGCGTCGTGGCCGAGGCCGGCCTGGGCGGGCGGTGTGGTGGCGTCCGCCTTCATCGCGTCCTCGGCGGGCTGCGCCTCACCGACGGGACGGCCGTCGGCGAAGCCGGAGACCGCGTAGGTGACGACCGGGGCGTCGGTCAGGACCGACAGCGTCCATGACGCGCGCTGGTCGTCGCCGAAGCCCGCGGCGAGGGTGCCTTTCGCCGCGTACGTACGGGGCATGAGGTCGCGCCGCCTGTCGAGCCTCTGCTCCTCGAACCGGCGGTGCAGTACGCCCATGGCGGCGGAGTCGGCCTTCGTGAACAGCAGGCCGACCGTGGTGACGTGGCTGCGGGTCGCGTCCGTGTAGGTGGCCCGCAGGAGGCGCAGGCATCCGGCGGGCGCGAGGGCCTTCTGCAGGAGCGGGTCGAAGGCGTCGCCGCAGCCGCTGTCGGGGGCCACCGCGATACGCGTCCAGGTGCGGTCGGAGCCGCCGGGACCCGCGCCGTCGCCCGTGACCGTGGGCGGGAAGAGTTCGTCGACGGGCACGCTGTGCCACAGGTCTCCGGCCGCGGTGAACGCGTCCGGCGTCCCGGACCCGCCCGAGGTGTCCCCGGTGAGCCAACTTCCCGTCAGCGCACCGCCGATGAGGCCGAGTCCCAGCACCACGCAGGCCGCGGCGGCGGCCATGCTGCTGCGCCGGCGGAGGCCCGTCGGACGCACCCGCGCGGTGTCCGCGTCGTACGTGTCCGGGTCCGCGAGGGACACGAACGGCCTGACCGGCGGCACTTCCGGAGCCGCGGGCACGTGCCGGGCGGGGCCCGGGAAGGACTCCCCCGTAAAGGACTCACCGGTGAAGGACCGGCCCCTGCCGGGCGGGGACGTACTCGGAGGCGCCTGGAACGCTGACGCCTGGAACGGTGGCGCCGGGGGCGGGCCGGCCGGCTCGACCGGCTCGGCGGGAACGGGCCGCAGCCGGGTCGTGGTCTCGGACGGAACATGGGCGGACGGCCCGGTCCGCCGCGCGAAGGACTGATGGGCACCCGGTGCCGGCGGGGCGAAGGGCCGCAGCGGCAGACCGGTCCCTGACCACTGAGCGGAACCACCATCACCCGCCGGCGGCCCGGCCGCGCCGGGGCGCTGCCCTGAGGCGCCACCGGCCGCACGGGGCTCGGTCCGGCCGGGAACAGATTGCTGAGCGGTGTTGCCCCCGGCCGCTCCGGACTCGGCCCGGTCGGGAGCGGGCCACTGCGCGAAGTCACCACCCGCCGCTCCGGCCTCAGCCACTCGCGGCTCGGCCCGGTCGGGGGCCCGGTCGGGGGCGGGCCGCTGTGCGGAGTTGCCGCCGGTCGCTCGCGGCTCTGTCGCCGGGCGGGGCGGGGTCGGCCGTTCCGGGCCGTTCGGCGTCGTGGGGCGGGGGTCGCTCGCGGGACGCGGTGGGACCTCGGGCCGTCGGATGCCTCCGGCGGAGTCACCGGGTGCACTCGCGGGGCGGAGCGGGAAATCCTGCTGGTCGGCACGCGGCGGCCGCCCGGGAGCCGCGCCCGGACCCGACGGCGTACCCGCTTCGTGCGCCGGACGCGAGGCGGACCGCGACGGGGACTGTGACGGGGACTGTGACGGGGACTGTGACGAGGGGCGCGCAGGCACGTGCGGTGAGGCAGGCGGGGCAGGGGCGCCGGCCCACTCGGCACCTCCCATGGGGGCACGCGGTTCCGTCGTCGGGCGCGGTGGGGAAGCGGCTGGGGCGGCACGGCCCGCGTCCGGCGCGGGACCGGCGCCCGGGCGCGGCGTGACGCCCGCCCACTCGGCGGCGCCCCCCAGAGGAGCGCGCGGCTCCGTCGTCGGACGCGACGGGACGTCGGTCCTGTCCGCCGCCCTCGTCGGCGCTCCCTCAGCCTCCCGGGGCAGGGTGCCCGTCCCGCCGGACGGTGTGTCCGGGAAGCGGGCCGATGTCTGCCGGGGCGAAGCCGTCTCGGAGGTGTGCCGTTGGCGGCCGTCGCTGGGGCGGAGGTTCGGGAAACGCGGTGTCTGGGACGAGGAGGCGTCCCGGGACCCGGCTGCGTCGGAGGTACGCGGTCGCGGCGGCGCGGCGCCGGGGCGGCGCGGCCCGAACCAGTCACCCCCGGCGGACTCCCCGCCCTGCCGCTCCGAAGCCGGAGCCGGAGCCGAAGGTGCAAGCGGAGGTGCAAGCGGAGGTGGCGGTGGAGGTGGAGCTGTAGCCGAAGGTGCAGCGGAATCCGGTCGCCGGTCCGTGTTCCCTGGCCACTCCGACGGCTCACGTCCGTCGCCCGGCGCGGACGGCCCCGGCGGCGTCGCCGGACGCGGAGGAATGGAGGCGCGGCGCGCTTCCGTGCTCATGCACCCCCCGTTCCCTCGACCCCGGACGACCGAGACCGGCCGAAGGAGCCCCTCCGGATCCGTTCCCCGCTTGCGTGCGCGTCACTCTACGGGCTGACGCTGTGCCCGTGGGAACCAGTCCGCGGGCCCGTGGCATCTGCCCGGAACGTCCCCCTACCCTGCGGTAATCCGGTCTGGCAGGCTTCGCACATGACAGCCCGCGCCGCAGACCGAGCCCGCTACGACCGGGCCACCGCTCACCTGGACGCACCCGTCGCGATCGTGGATCTGGAGGCCTTCGACGCCAACGCGGACGATCTCGTACGGCGGGCGGCGGGCAAGCCCGTACGCGTCGCGAGCAAGTCGGTGCGCTGCCGGGCACTGCTCGAACGCGTCCTCGCCCGGGACGGCTTCGCCGGACTCATGTCCTACACGCTCGACGAGTCGCTGTGGCTGGCCCGCTCCGGTTTCGACGACGTACTGCTCGCCTATCCGTCCGCCGACCGGGCGGCGTACGCGACACTCACACATGATCCCGAACTCGCCGCCGCCGTGACCGTCATGATCGACGACCCTGCGCAGTTGCAACTGATCGACGACGCCCGGGACGGCGGACGCGAAGAGGTGCGCGTCTGCCTGGAGTTGGACACCGCGCTGAAGATGTTCGGCGGCCGGGTCCGGGTCGGCGCCCTCCGCTCGCCCCTGTACTCCGCCGCCCAGGTCGCCGACATGGCGCGTACGGTCGCCCGCCGGCCCGGTTTCCGGCTCGTCGGGATCATGGCGTACGAGGGCCACATCGCCGGGGTGGGTGACGCTCTGCGGGGGCGCCCTTTGCGATCGCGTGCGATCCGGCTGATGCAGGCGACGGCCCGCAAGGAGCTGGCGCGGCGCCGGGCGGACGTCGTGCGGGCGGTCCGGGCCGTCGCGCCGGACCTGGAGTTCGTCAACGGCGGTGGCACGGGCAGCGTCCAGCACACCGCGGCCGAGGACTCGGTGACCGAGATCGCGGCCGGGTCGGGGCTGTACGTCCCGCGTCTCTTCGACAACTACACGTCGTTCAGCGGACGTCCGGCCGCGCTCTTCGCCCAGCCCGTCGTGCGCAGGCCCGGGGTCGGTGTCGTGACGGTCCTCGGCGGCGGCTATCCGGCGTCGGGCGCCCCCGGCCCCGACCGGCTGCCCGTGCCGTACCTCCCCGAGGGACTGAAGTACGACTCCCAGGAGGGCGCGGGCGAGGTGCAGACGCCGCTGCTCGGCTCGCCCGCCGACGATCTGCTGATCGGCGACAAGGTGTGGTTCCGGCACGCGAAGGCCGGGGAGCTGTGCGAACGCTTCGACGTGCTGCACCTCGTGGAGGGCGACACGGTGACGGCGTCGGTGCCGACGTACCGCGGCGAGGGACACACCTTCCTGTAGGCCCTGGACCGGGCGGGCGCTACCGCGTGGGTCCGATGCCGCTGCCCACGCCCCCGCCGGTGTCCTCGTCGCCGACCGGCCGGATCCCCTTGGTGATCCGGTCCATGTCGGCGAGCGGCGGCCCCTGGGCGCCCGCGTCGAAGACGTACCGCACCATGACCGGCGACTGCGAGCCGACGCTTGACGGGAACGCCATCGACTGGACGTATCCGCCGGGCCCCGCCTCGGTCCTGACGCGCCAGCGCACGAAGTACCCGGTGCGCCCCGCGACCGCGACCGGGCCCTGCTCCACCAGCCGGTGGGACGTGATGCCGTGGAAGGGCCGCTCGTCGACCTTGTTGCGGTCGTAGGCCAGGTCGGCCGCGTCGGAGATGTCGTCCCGGGCGAGCGCCGCGGTGGACTTCTCGTCGTTCGCGGTCACCGTGCGCGTAAGGACCGTGCCGTGGCGGCAGAGGCCGTCGTCGCCCGGACAGTCGTACGTCCCGGGTGTGGTCATCACGACATCGGTGTCGGACACGTTCTCGGGTTCGGCCCAGCCGTCGAGGAGCGGCAGGGTGATGCCGTTCAGCTCGTCCACGACGCGGTCGGGATCGGCGGACGGCTCCGGGGCGGTCTCCGGGGACGAAGGCGGCGGGCTCGCCGGGGCGGCGGCCGTGGGCGCGGTCGCCGCCCCGGGGTCACCGTCGCCGTCGTCCTCGCTCAGGACGACGGCGCCCGTGACGATGGCGGCGACGAGGACGGCTGCCGCGGTGGTGAGGGCGACCGCCTTCGCACGTCCGGAGCCGTCGGCCGACGGCATCGGCACCGTCTGCGCCTGTGCCTGCGCGTACGGCTGCCCGTACGGCTGCTGCTGTTGCTGTGTCCCGGGTGTGCGGCGGTGCTCGGTCCAGGCGGTCCCGTCCCACCAGCGCTCCGTGTGCGGGGCGGAGGGGTCCCGGTACCAGCCGGGCGGGGTCGTCATGCTCATCCCTGCACTCTAGGCGCCGCCCGGCACGGCCACAGGGCCCTCCGCCCGACGGGGGCCCTACAACGGTGTGACGTAGGCGCCCGAGATCCCGCCGTCCACCAGGAAGTCCGTGGCGTTCACGAACGAGGAGTCGTCGCTGGCGAGGAAGGCGACCGCGGCGGCGATCTCGTCCGCCTCCGCGAACCGCCCGAGCGGGATGTGCACGAGCCGCCGCGCGGCCCGCTCCGGGTCCTTGGCGAACAGCTTCATGAGGAGGGGGGTGTTGACCGGCCCGGGGCACAGGGCGTTGACCCGGATGCCCTCGCGGGCGAACTGCACGCCCAGCTCACGGGACATGGCCAGCACTCCGCCCTTGGACGCGGTGTACGAGATCTGCGAGGTCGCGGCGCCCATCCTGGCCACGAAGGAGGCGGTGTTGATGATCGATCCCCTGCCCTGGCGCCGCATGTAGGGGATCGCGGCCTTGCAGCACAGGTACACCGAGGTGAGGTTGACCTCCTGGACGCGCTTCCAGGCCTCCAGGCCGGTCTCCAGGATCGAGTCGTCGTCGGGTGGTGAGATGCCCGCGTTGTTGAAGGCGATGTCGACGGATCCATAGGTGTCGTACGCGGTCCTGAAGAGCGTCTCGACCTGGTCCGGGTCGGTGACGTCGACCGTGACGAAGATCCCGCCGATCTCGTCCGCGGCGGCCCTGCCGCGGGTCTCGTCGACATCGCCGCAGACGACATGGGCGCCCTCGGAGGCGAGCCGGCGTGCGGTGGCGAGGCCGATACCGCTGCCGGCGCCCGTGATGACGGCGGTACGCCCGACCAGGCGGCGGCAGACGACGGCGTCGTCCGGTGCGGTCGGTGACGTCGACGAGGTCGATGACGTTTCGGTCACTGTGCGGGGCCCTCCGTGCTGATGAAGACGTTCTTGGTCTCGGTGAAGGCGCTCAGGGCGTCCGGGCCGAGTTCGCGGCCGATGCCTGACTGTTTGAAGCCGCCGAAGGGGGTCCAGTAGCGGACGCCGGCGTGCGAGTTGACGGAGAGGTTCCCGGCGCGGACCGCGCTCGACACCCGCAGGGCGCGGCCCACGTCCCGGGTCCAGATGGAACCGGCGAGGCCGTAGTCGGTGGCGTTGGCGAGCCGGACGGCGTCGGCCTCGTCCTCGAAGGGGAGGACCACGGCGACCGGCCCGAAGACCTCCTCGACGGCCACGCGCGCGTGGGGCTCGACTCCGGTCAGGACGGTGGGCGGGAACCAGAAGCCGGGGCCCTTGGGGGCGGTGCCCCTGATGCCCTCCAGGTCGTCGGTGACGTACGAGCGGACGCGGTCCAGCTGGGCCCCGGAGATCAGCGGGCCCATGGCGGTCCTCTCGTCGGCCGGGTCGCCGACGACGACGGACTCGATCGCGGGGGCGAGGAGTTCGAGGAAGCGGTCGTACGCCGAACGCTGGACGAGGATGCGGGTGCGGGCGCAGCAGTCCTGGCCGGCGTTGTCGAGGAAGGACATCGGGGTGGCTGCCGCGGCGGCCTCGATGTCGGCGTCGGCGAAGACGATGTTGGGGCTCTTCCCGCCGAGTTCGAGGGTGACGCGCTTGAGTCGGGCCGCCCCCTTGGTCAACACCTGTTTGCCCACGGCCGTCGATCCCGTGAAGACGATTTTCGCGACGCCGGGGTGTTCGACCAGCGCGTTGCCCGTGACGGCTCCGGCGCCGGGCAGTACCTGGAAGAGATGCTCGGGAAGGCCTGCCTCCAGGGCTAGTTCGGCCAGCCTCAGTGCCGTCAGCGGGGTCGTCTCGGCCGGCTTCAGGAGGACGGCGTTCCCGGCGGCGAGCGCGGGGGCAGTGCCCCAGGCCGCGATCGGCATGGGGAAGTTCCAGGGTGCGATGACGCCGACCACGCCCAGCGGTTCGAGGATCGTGACGTCGAGGCCGCCCGGCACCGGGATCTGGCGTCCGGTCAGCCGTTCCACTCCCCCGGCCGCGTAGTCGAGCAGATCGCGGACGTTGCCCGCCTCCCAGCGGGCGTTGCCGAGGGTGTGCCCGGCTTCCCGGACCTCCAGCCGGGCCAGTTCTTCGAGATGTTCGTCGACGACGACGGCGAACCGGCGCAGCAGCCGGGCCCGCTCGCCCGGCGCGAGGGCGGCCCATCGGACCTGCGCCGCACCGGCCCGTACGACGGCCGCGTCGACGTCCGCCGGACCGGCACCCGCGACGGTGGCGACGACGTCTTCGGTGGCCGGGTCGAGCACGAGAAGCTCATGCTCGCCGGGCCGGGACGAGGTGTGCGACAACGAAGGACCTCTCACATGCGTTCGAAGGAGCGGCGGAGCTCCCAGTCGGTCACCACGGCGTCGAAGGCGTCCAGCTCGACGCGCGCCATGTTGCGGTAGTGGGCGACCACCTCGTCGCCGAAGGCGGACCGGGCGATGGGGCTGTTCTCCCAGACCTCGGCGGCCTCGCGCAGGGTGGTGGGTACGTGCGCGTAGTCGGCGGTGTACGCGTTCCCCGTGCACGCCTCGGGCAGTTCCAGCTTCTGTTCGATGCCGTACAGCCCGGCCGCGACGAGTCCCGCGACGGCGAGATGCGGATTGACGTCGCCGCCCGGGAGCCGGTTCTCGAAGCGCATCGAGCGGCCGTGGCCGACCACGCGCAGCGCACAGGTGCGGTTGTCGTAGCCCCAGGCGACGGCGGTCGGCGCGAACGAGCCCGGCTGGAACCTCTTGTACGAGTTGATGTTGGGCGCGTACAGCAGGGAGAAGTCCCGGAGCGCCGCGAGCTGCCCGGCGAGGAAGTACCGCATGACCTGCGACATGCCGCCGTCACCGTCACCGGCCATCTTGTTGGTGCCGTCGGCGTCGGCCAGCGAGAGGTGGATGTGACAGGAGTTGCCCTCGCGCTCGTTGTACTTGGCCATGAAGGTGAGCGAGACGCCCTCCTGGGAGGCGATCTCCTTGGCCCCGGTCTTGTAGACGGCGTGCTGGTCGCAGGTGACCAGGGCCTCGTCGTACTTGAACGCGATCTCGTGCTGCCCGGGGTTGCACTCGCCCTTGGCGGACTCGACGGTCAGCCCGGCCGCCGCCATCTCGTTGCGGATCCTGCGCAGCAGGGGTTCGACGCGTCCGGTCCCGAGCACCGAGTAGTCGACGTTGTACTGGTTCGCGGGCGTCAGGCCCCGGTAGTTGGCGTCCCAGGCGTGCTCGTAGGTGTCCTTGAAGACGATGAACTCCAGCTCGGTGCCGACCTGGGCGGTGAAGCCGTGCTCGGCGAGCCGCTCCAGCTGGCGCCGCAGGATCTGGCGGGGCGCGGCCACGACGGGCGAGCCGTCGTTCCAGGCGAGGTCGGCGATGAGCATCGCCGTACCGTCGTTCCACGGGACACGGCGCAACGTACGCACATCCGGACGCATGGCGAAGTCGCCGTAGCCACGCTCCCAGGACGACATCTCGTAGCCGTCGACCGTGTTCATGTCGGCGTCGACCGCGAGGAGGTAGTTGCAGCCCTCCGTGCCGTGCCGCAGGACCTCGTCGAGGAAGAAGCGGGCGGCGAACCGCTTGCCCTGGAGCCGGCCCTGCATGTCCGGGAAAGCCAGGACGACCGTGTCGATCTCGCCGCTCGCGACGAGGGCGTGCAGCTCCTCGACGGTGAGCGGCGGTGTGCGGTCTGCCACGGAAAAGGCCTCCTTCGGTCAGCCAGGAACCGTCCACAGCCATACACAGCCGTCAACAGCCGCCAGTGGCCATAAGGTATTGCCGAGAACCATTGCTTGGGAAGGGGGCGCGGCCGGATGTCGCAGTCTGATCCACGCGGCCACGGCGACCGGCTGGCGCCGGTGCTGCGGCCGGTGCGCGCGGGCAACGGCTTCGAGGAGGCCCTGGAGCAGATCCTCCAGGTCGTACGGCTCGGTCTGGTCCCGGGTGGCGAACGGCTGCCCGCCGAGCGCGAGTTGGCGCAGCGTCTCGGGATCAGCCGGGTGACGCTCCGCGAGGTCCTGAAGGTGCTGCAGGACCAGGGACTCGTCGAGTCCCGGCGCGGCCGGTACGGGGGCACCTTCGTGCGGGCCCGCCCCGAGGCGACCGGAGCGACGGGCGGGGCCGCGCTGCGCCGGCGCGTCGAGGGGGTCGACATCGAGGACGTACTGCGCTTCCGTGAGGTGCTTGAGGTCGGCGCGGCGGAACTCTGCGCGGCCCACGGCCTCTCCGCCGCGCGGGCCCGGCTGCTGCGTGAGGCGCTGGCCCGCACGCAGGACGCCCCGCTGGCGGAGTACCGGCGGCGCGACACCCTCCTCCACCTGACCCTCGCCGAACTGTGCGGTTCACCGACCCTCACCGCCCAGTACGCGGCCGTCCGTTCGACCGTGAACGACCTCCTCGACTGCATCCCCCTTCTGGTACGGAACCTGGAGCATTCCCAGCGCCAGCACGCGGCGCTGGTGGAGGCGGTGCTGGCGGGGGACGCGGACGGGGCGCGCGGGGCGATGCGCGAGCACTGCGCGGGCACGGCGGCGCTGTTGCGCGGCTTCTTGGCCTGAGGGCTGTCCCGCCCACGGCTGCCTCCGCCGCAAAGGTATGAGGTCGTGGTCTTTGAAGAGCACGGGAAGGCGGAGAGAGTGGTGGATGTGGGGAGCACGGGGATGGGCGACCGGCCGCTGATCGGGGTCAGTACGTACCTGGAGACGGCGCGGTGGGGGGTGTGGGAGCTGGAGGCCGCGCTGTTGCCGGCCGGCTATCCGCGGCTGGTCCAGGCGGCGGGCGGGGTGGCCGCGATGCTGCCGCCGGACGACCCGGCGTACGCCGCCGGGGCAGTGGCACGGCTCGACGGGCTGGTGATCGCGGGCGGTCCCGACGTGGACCCGTCGCGGTACGGGGCCGAGCGCGACCCGCGCTGCGGACCCGAGGCGCGCGCCCGTGACAGCTGGGAACTCGCGCTGATCGAGGCGGCGCTGGCATCCGGTACGCCGTTGCTCGGCATCTGCCGGGGGATGCAGCTGCTGAACGTCGCGCTCGGCGGGACGCTCGTGCAGCACATCGACGGGCATGTCGAGGCGGTGGGGGTGTTCGGGCGGCATGTGGTGAAGCCGGTGCCCGGGTCGCTCTGCGCGGGGCTGGTCGGGGCGGAGACGTCCGTGCCCACCTACCACCACCAGGCGGTGGGGCGGCTGGGGGCGGGGCTCGTGCCGAGCGCGTACGCGGGGGACGGGACGGTGGAGGCGCTCGAACTCCCTGGACCCGGATGGACCCTGGGAGTCCAGTGGCATCCCGAGATGGGAGCGGACCTGTGTGTCATGACGGGGCTGGTGGAGGCGTCGTCATGATCACCGCACCACTTGCGTCGCACAGCCCGGTGTCGGGGTCGGCTTCGCTACGCGGGCGCCGTGGTCGTACGCGTCTTCTTCGTGACCTGAGGGGGCACCTCCGCCCCTTCCCGAAGGTCGGCCGCGAAGACCTCGGCCGTCGCCTCGGCGGCGATGTCACTGAGGTCTTCGTTGATCTCGTGGGCCACTCGCTTGGCATCCAGCACCAGCTTGACCGACGATTTGACGGTCCCTCGGATGACCTTCTTCATGAGGGGCGCCGCAGCTGCTCCGATCAAGAAGACGGGGATCACAGGAAGCATAGTAAAGACACTCCTTCTCGTTTCTGCGCGAAATACCGACAGTTCCTCTGCATTCAACTCTAGCTCCTTGCTTTTTGGCCTTACCAGGTCAATCACACCAGTTCACTCTTTCGAGTTCAGGCGCAGGTCAGATGATCTTTACTGCTGCCGGATGGCCTACTGTGCACCTGTCCCCAGCCGCCGGCGCCATCGTCGGATGATATGAACCCAGGAGTTCACATGGAACACACCACAACGGGTGAATCGCATTCTGCGGATGAAAGCGGGGCCGGGGAGGTTTTGTATTCCGCCGAGATGCGCCAGACCAAAGGACGGTGCGTCCTCACCGTCAACGACCACCTCCAGGGCAGCGTGGAGATGTACGTGGTGCCGGAAAAGGCCGCGCAGAAACTTCCGTTCTATCTTTCGATGCTCAGGGGCAAACTCGGTTGAACCGCACTGAGGGCGCCCCGCCCCGTGCCGCCGCTCATCCCCGCCGCTGCGCCACCAGAGCCGCGCTCGACAGGGAGCCGCCGGTAAGCATCGAGTGGGCCATGACGCTGTAGAGAGCGTCATTGGGGCCGTCGGCGATTCGGAGCCCCCGGATGTCCCGAAGGCGCTTCTCCATGGGGGTGTGCCGGGTGAATCCATCGCTGCCGTGCAGTTGGAGCGCGATGTCGACGGCACGGTAGGACGTGTCCGTGGCCAGTGCCTTGGCGGCGGAACAAGCCGCCGCGTCGACCTCGTCGCCGTCCTGCTCCATCCGTTCCAGAAGCGAGAAGCACCAGGCGGTGGCCGCCTGGACCTCGGCTGCCGCCATGCCCAGCCGGGACGCCACGGAGGGGATGCTGACCAGCGACACCTGGCCGATACTGCGCCGGCGGGCACGGGCCACCGCCTCCTCGATCGCTGCGCTCGCCGCACCCAGGCAGACGAGCGCCATCATCAGGCGCCAGCCGGAGAAGTGCGCGTCGAAGATCCGGCGGCCGTCACCGGGAGCCCCGAGCATCCGATCCTTGTCGACCCGCACGCCGTCGAAATGCAGGTGTCCGAGGCTCCACCCCCGCAGCCCCATGGGGGCGGCGGTCTCGGTCAGAACGCCGACCGAGTCCATCGACAGCCACAGCGCCGACAGGGGCACTTCCCGCAGCGCGGCGCCGTCGGCGACCAGCGTGCCGCCGGTCTGCTCCGGTCCGACCACCTTGCAGAAGACGACGAATCCGATGGCCTCCTCGACCCGGCTGACCAAACCCTTCGTGCCGGAGAGCACCAGGTGGTCGCCGTGATCGACCGCTACGGTCCGCAGACCGCGCAGGTCCGATCCGGAGTGCGGTTCACTGGACGCCACGCCTGCGAGCTCGCCGCGGTGCACGATCTGGTCGCGGACCTCCCTGACGACGGAGGGCGAGCCGTATCGCAAGGGCATGGCGGCGTGTCCCGAGCTGAAGATCTCCCGGGCGTCGCAGTCGCGACGCCCGGCGAGATACATCGCCAGCCCCTGGCCGACTCGCACGAGGCCTGCGGGAACGGCAACAGCCGCGTCCGGTACCGGTGTCGGGGCCGGACCGTCAGGCGGCTCGGCCGGGGCAAGCGGGGTGTCGAAGCCCGTCAACCCGGCTTGTGCGGCGTACCTGCGCAGTTTGAGCCAGGGTGGCCGGGACGCTTCTTCCGTGACGGGCTCGGGCAGGTGCCTGTCGAGGAAGTCGGTGACGCAGGAAGCGAATTCCCGCAGGCCGGGATGGCGGGAGAGAACGGCGCAGCACTCTGAGGTATACACGTGGCGTGTCCTAGAAGACTTGAGGGATGCGTGGGCACCCCGGAGCGGAATCCCCACATGACTCGTCGTTCATGACGCCGAGGCAGACGCGGAGTCGGCCTGCGCACAGGTCCGCAGGTCACGCGGAGAGGGCGGACACCGACTCAGCGGCCGCCGTCCATGACCTCGACAAGGCTGCGCGGCCGCATATCGGTCCACACTCTCTCCACGTACTCCAGGCACACCTGCCGGGTGTTCTCCGCACAGGCCACGGTCCAGCCGTTCGGTACGTCGGCGAAGACGGGCCAAAGGGAGTGCTGGCCCTCGCTGTTGACGAGAACGATGAAACGGGCTTCCTCGTCGAAGGGATTGGTCGGGTGCGTCATGCCAACTCTCCGGTTCTCATCGGCCGCGGCCGGCCGGTGGACTGGGTCGTCTCTGCCGAGTTCTGGGCTTCTCGTTTCCGAAGGAATGGGACCCCGGCCACAGCTAAACGAGTTCCGGTGCGCCGACCTGCAGCTTCCAAAGACTGCTGTAGATGCCGCCGCGCGCCACCAACTCCTCGTGTCTTCCGGTTTCGGCGACGAATCCGCCGGGACCCATGACGTAGATGCGGTCGGCGCTCTGGACGGTGGAGAGCCGGTGGGCGATGACCACCATTGTCCGGCCCGTTTTGAAGATGTGGAGTGCTCGCTGGATGGTGGCCTCTGTTTCGTTGTCGATGGCGGAGGTGGCTTCGTCGAGGATGATGACCGGCGGGTCACGCAGGATGGTGCGGGCCAGCGCGATGCGCTGTTTCTGACCGCCGGACAATGCGGTGCCGCGTTCACCGACCTGGGTGGCATAGCCGTCGGGCAGGCTGTCGATGAACGTGTCCGCACCGGCGGTGCGGGCAGCGGCGACGAGTTGCTCATCCGAGGCGCCGAAGCTGCCGTACCGGATGTTCTCGCCGATCGTCGCGTCGAACAGGAAGGGTTCCTGGGTCACGTATCCGATCGCACGGCGCAGGTCGGGCAGGGCGAGGCTGCTCACGTCGATCCCGTCGAGAAGCACGCGTCCCTGGTCGGGGTGGCGGAAACGCATGAGCAGTTTGGCGATGGTGGTCTTGCCGGCGCCGGTGGTTCCGACGATGGCGGTGGTCCGCCCCGAAGCGAAGGTCAGGGAGGTGTCACGCAGCACCGGTGACCGGCCGGGGTACGCGAACGTCACTCTCCGCAGTTCGACCTCCCCCTTCACCTGGTGGATGGGGACCGGGTCGCCCTCCGCTACCGGTTCGACAGGAAGACGGTGCAGGTTCTCCACCCGGTCCAGAGCGCTCAGAGTGCGCTGGTACTGATCGGTGATGTTGCCCAGCCGGGACAGCCGCAGCATGGCGATGCCCGGCAGTTCGATCAACGGTCCGAAGGACGCGGTCGGCAGTTCGCCCCGCAACACGGCTCGTCCGCCCAGCAACACGGTGCCGACCAGGGCCGAGCCTCCGGCCAGGCGCAGAATCTGGGGCGGCAGTGCCGCGCTGCGGCCGGTGGAGCGACTGATGTCACTGTGTTTCCGGTTGAGTTCGCCCACCCGTGCGATCTCGTGTTCCTCGGTGGCGGCGGACTTGATGGTGGGATGGGCATGGAGGTTCTCGGTCACCCGGCCGTTCAGCCGGTCCCGGTGTTCACCGGCGAGGGCGGTTCCGGCGACCGCGCGTTCGTGGAAGCGGAAGGACAGCCAGGCGACGACGGGGATCGGCGCGAAGGCGACCCAGGCGATCTGCGGGGCGAGCAGCAGGAACATCGGAATGAGCAGCGCGAGGCTGGCACCCAGCTGCACGACATCGTGCATGCTCGACCCGACGAAGGCGCCGAGCTGGCCGATGTCCTCGGACAGGACCGAGTTGACCCGGCTGACGCGCTCGCTCTCCAGATCGGCCGGCGCCACCTGCTGGACGTGGGCATACGTACGGGTGCGCCAGTCGTCCTCGACATCCTGCGCCAGACCGCGCCAGGCGACACCGGCGGCGTATCCGCTGCCCGCCATGGCCAGGCAGGCCAGTGCGGCGGCGCCGGCCAACGTCGCCAGCTGCGCGGTGACACCGATCACGCCGAGACCGGCCAGGGTCGCGCTCCCGCCCTTGGCGACCAGCAGCACGATCGAGGGAGTCAGAGCGAACAACGCCATCTCCGCCAGTTGCGAGATCCCGGACAACAGCGCCGCCACACCGAACTTCCGTTTGTGACTCCCGACGACGCGTCTCAGCGCGTGGCCGCGCGGGGCTTCCTCGCCCGACTGCTGCCGTACCCGGTCCGCTCTGCGCCACGCCTTCCGGACGACACCGGCCGTCGCTGCGGTCGCGAGTCCCAGAGTGAGCAGGGGGCGGCTGAGAAGTCGCAGGAGAAACGGTCCTCCGGCCACCGCCGCCGCCACCGCGCCGCCCACCGCGAACGCCTTGGGCAGCCACCGCCCGGTGCTGCTCCTGTCCTTGTGCCGGCGCGGCTTGGCGATGCCCTGCGGAGAGCTTGACCGGTGCTCTGTGAGTCCTGGGCCCTCAGGCCGTGTGGTCGAGCCGTGGGCGACCAGGTTCGCCGCGGACGTGCGCAGGTGTGTCAGGACCCGCTCGATGGTCCGGTACAGCAGCTGGGTGACCTCCCGCGGGCTGAGGGTGCGGTCGTGCCGCAGCAGTACCCGGCCGGTGACCGGATTGACGCGTACCTCCTCGATGCCGGGGGTTTGGTGCAGTGCGGTCTCGGCCATCCTGGCCAGGGCCGGTCTGCCGCGGACAAGATCCACGTCCCAGCGCTGGCGGCCCGGGACGATCGAGCGGCGTGACAGCCGTGCCCCGAGTCGCGGGTGGTTCGCCCTCGGGACGATGGCGGACGGGCTTGCGGACGACGTCATTTCGAATACTCACCGTTTTTCTGATCACTTACAGGGCCGTACAACACGTTTCACCCTTCGATGAGGCTCCAGTAGGCGGCGATCGCGTCAGCGTCGATCTCGGGGAGCGCGACCCCGAGTCGCCGCAGCCGACGGATGGTCGTGCTGTTGTCGAACCGCGTGTCCGCCTGCGTGTGCCGCGTGGACCGTGCCGCCTCGGCGTACTGCTCCAAGTACTCCTGGTAGGGCAGGATTGGCAGGTCCTGCCCCCGATCGCTCGCTCGGCGCAGGCGCCGGAGCCAGACGTGCAGCGGGAGCTCCTCGGAGTGCGTTCCGTACATCCGGTCCCGGACGGCCAGGAAGGCGCCGGGCCCGAGCCTGTGCGGGTGGTGAAGGTGGTGCACACGGCCGGCCGTGCCGTCGTGGCGCAGCAGCGCGACGACAGCGGCAGCGAGGGTGTCGACGGGAAGCAGGCCCTCCAGAAGTGCCGGATCGGACGGATGGCAGCCGAGCGTCGCGCAACTGGTGAGCAGCCGGGAGAACATGTCGTTCCGGTTGACCGCGCCGGTCGACGTATGGGCCCAGATCCGGCCCAGCCGATGGATGCCGCCTTCCGCTCCCCGTTCGAAGGCTTGCTCCACCAGCCGGTCGGCCACCCACTTGCTCGCTGCGTAACCTCTGCCGAACGGGTGCCGTTCACCGTCGATCGGTGAGTTCTCCGTCACCAGCCTGGAGCCCTTGCCGGAGCGGAACACACCGAGGGTGGACAGCTGGTGGAACGTTTTGGGCCGTCCCTCTCCCGCCAGATGCAGCAGGGCGCGAGTGCCCTCCACGTTGGCCGGCTTCAGCTGGGCGTACGGCGACACGTGGTGGACGCGGGCGCCGCAGTGGACGATCGTGTCGACCGTCTCGCTCAGCCGTGTCCAGCTTGCCGGACCGAGCCCCAGAGCTCCGGCCGCGAGATCGCCCCGGACAACGCTCAGCCGGGGATCGGCGAGCACTGCCTCCAGACCGCGGACGCGCATGGCCGCGGCCAGCCGCTCAGCCGCCTGGGCATCGGTGCGCGCGCGGACGAGGCAGTGCACCCGTGCGGTGGTCCGGCGCAGGAGTTCGGCCAGCAGATAGGTGCCGACGAATCCCGTGGCTCCGGTGAGCAGGATCTCGCGCGGACCATCCGGTTCTTGCGGGGCGGAGGTGAATCTCAGGGATGGGCTCAGCCGCGCTTCGGTGTCCGGTACCCACGCGGGTGCGTCAGCGGGCGTCTGTGCCCGCAGGTGCCGCGCCAGACCAGCCGGGGTCGGTTCCTCCAGCAGCGTCGACAGGCCGAAGGGCACCTGCAGTGTCCGGGCGATCCGGCCGGCCAGACGCACGGCGAGGAGGGAGTGACCGCCGAGGGCGAAGAAGTCGTGGTCGACGCCGACTGCGGGTACCTGCAGCACCTCGGCGAACAGGTCGCACAGCGTCCGTTCCTGCGCGGTGCGCGGGGGCCGGATGCTCTCGGTGGCCGCGACCGGTCCCGGCGCGGGCAGGGCCTCCCGGTCGAGCTTCCCGTTCGGTGTCAACGGCAGCGCGTCCACCGCCACGAACGCCGAGGGCACCATGTAGGAGGGAACTCGGGTACGGAGGAAGGCCCGCAGGTCAGCGGTGTCGGCCGCGCTGCCGGCAGCGGGCACCACATAGGCGACCAGTCGGGTGTCGCCGGGGCTGTCCTCGCGGGCGACGACCGCGGTGTGGGCGATCCTGGCATGGGTGGCGAGAACCGTCTCGATCTCACCGGGCTCGATGCGGTGACCGCGCACCTTGATCTGGTCGTCCGAGCGCCCTGCGAAGACGAGTTGTCCGTCGCCGCGCCATCGCGCCAGGTCGCCGGTGCGGTACATGCGCTCGCCCGGCGGGCCGTACGGATCGGCCACGAACCGCTGAGCGGTCATGCCGGGACGGCGCAGATAGCCGCGCGCCAGACCGGCACCGGCCACGTACAGCTCACCGGTCACCCCGGGCGGCACCGGCCGCATCGTGGCGTCCAGCACGTAGGCGCGGGCACCGGCGATGGGCCGTCCGAGGACCGGCGTGGTGGCGGCCTCCAGTCGCGCCTGTACCGAGTCCAGCGTGCACTCGGTCGGCCCGTACATGTTGTGGGCCACCAGCCCGTCCGCCGCACGCAGTTCCTGCCACAACCGGTCCGGCAGGGGCTCGCCGCCGACCACGGCCACACTCGGCCGCCACCGCTCGCGTGTGAGCAGGCCGTGGTCACACAGGACGCGCAGGTAGGAGGGTGTGACGTCGAGACTGTCGATGCGGTGATCGGCCAGCCACGTGACGAACCGCTCCGCGTCCGTCCAGGTGGCCGTGTCGCTCACGTGCAGTTCATGGCCGTACAGCAGGGCCGCGAGCTGGCCCCACGAGGCGTCGAAGGACACGGAGGCGGTCAGCGCCACCCTCAGGCGCCGGCCGCCGAGGCGGTCGGCCGCCGGGCCGAACACCTGCGTCCGGTACTGCCCGGCCACGTTGACCACGCTCCCGTGGCGGGCGACGACACCCTTCGGGGCGCCGGTCGAACCCGAGGTGTAGAGCACGTAGGCGCAGTGGTCGGGCGTCAGCCCTGTCACCGGATCGGTTTCCGGGAACTTCCGCAGCGCCTTCTCCGTGTCCGGCGCGTCCAGCAGCAGGCGCGGCAACCCCGTGTCGAGGGTTCCGGAGAGGCCGGCGGTCGTGGTCGCGAGCAGCAGTACCGGACGTGCGTCCTCCAGCATCGCCGCGATGCGCGGGGCCGGATGGTCCGGGTCCAGCGGCAGGTAGGCCGCCCCGGCCTTCAGGACGGCGAGAACGGCCACGACGAGGTCGGCGGAGCGCGGCAGGGCGAGGGCGACGACGTCTTCCACTCCGATGCCGCGAGTGGTCAGTGCCTGCGCGAGCCGACGGGATCGGGCGTTCAACTCCGCGTAGGTCAGCGAGGTTCCGTCCGCCACCACGGCGACCGCGTCGGGGCAGGCGCGCACCTGCGCGTCGAACAGGTCGGGGATCGTACCCCCGGGCGGCTTTGCCGACGCGGCGGCAGCGGCGCCCCCGAGGAGGAGAAGACGCTCGTCGTCGGAGAACAGGTCGATGCGGCTGATCGGGAGGTCCGGGTCCCCGGCGACCGCTTCGAGCAGGCGCACCCAGCGTGCCGCCAGATCGCGGACCGTACCGTGGTCGAAGAGGTCGACGGCGTAGTCGACGGTCCCGGACAGCCCCAGGCACCGGCCGTCGCCGGAGCGCTGTTCGCAGACGCCGATGTCCAGGTCGAACTTGGCCGTCGCGGTCGACACCGGAATTCGGGACGTCCGCAGGCCGGTGAGTGCGAAGACCGCGGCCTCGTCGACGTCGAGGGAGAGCGCGACCTGGAACAGCGGGTGGCGCGCCGGGGACCGCGCCGGGTTCAGCTCCTCGACGACCTGCTCGAAGGGGACCTCCTGGTGGGCGTAGGCGGCCAGCGCGGTGCCACGGACGCGCTCCAGCAGGCGGGCGAAAGAGGGGTCGCCGGACGTGTCGGTGCGCAGTACCAGGGTGTTGACGAAGAAACCCACGAGTTTGTCGAGGGCTTCGTCGGTGCGTCCCGCGATCACGCTGCCGACGGGGACGTCCGTGCCCGCCCCCAGCTTGGTCAGGAGTGCCGCCAGAGCCGCGTGCAGCACCATGAACAGGCTCGTGCCCGTGCGCGAGGCCAGTTCGGCCAGCGCCGTGTGCAACCGCGCGTCGATGCGCAGGGGAACGCGGGCGCCCGCGTAGGAGGCTGCGGCGGGGCGGCGGCGGTCGTAGGGAAGGGCGAGCTCCTCGGGCAGTCCCGACAGGGCCGTCCTCCAGTGGGCGAGCTGGCGGTTGGCGAGGGCGTCGGGGTCGTCGGGTGCGCCCAGGAGCTCGCGTTGCCACACGGTGTAGTCGGTGTACCGCGCCGGCGGGGTCTCCCAGTCGGGTTCCCCGCCCCGGACCCGGGCGGCGTAGGCGGTGGCCAGGTCCCGGTTGAGCGGGGCCATGGACCAGCCGTCGGCGGCGATGTGGTGCACCACGATCAGCAGGACGTGCTCGCGGGGACCCAGCACGAACAGCTCCGTGCGCAACGGCGGTTCGGTCGCCAGGTCGAACATGTACCGGGCGGCCTCCGCCAGCCGCGCGTGCAGCGACTCCTCGCCGTCCACCGCGGTGACCACGAGCGGGGGCCGTGCGGCGGGGCCGTCGATGATCTGCTGACAGGGCTCGCCGTCGACCTCCGGAAAGAGGGTGCGCAGACTCTCGTGCCGGCCGACCACATCGCCCAGCGCGCGCTCCAGCGCTTCTCGGTCCAGCTCGCCGGTCAGCCGCTGCGCCACGGGAACGTTGTATGTGGCGCCGGGGCCCTGCGCGCGGTGCAGGAACCACAGCCGCTGCTGTGCGAACGACAGCGGTGCAGGGCCCCGCCGTTCCTGGACGGTCAGTGCCGGCCGGTCCCGGCTCCCGCTGGCCAGCCTCGCCGCGAGACGGGCGACGGTGGGAGCCTCGAACAGCACGCTCAGGTCCAGGTCCACGCCGAGCACGGCGCGGATGCGGGACGCCAGGCGGATCGCCAGCAGTGAGTGTCCGCCGGCTTCGAAGAAGTGCGTGTCCGCACCGACCGCGGTCAGCCCCAGCACCTCCGCGAACAGCTCGCTCAGCACGTGTTCCTGCGGGGTGCGCGGCGGCCGTACGAGAGAGGTGCCGGCTGTTTCCCGCGGTTCGGGCAGGGCGTCGCGGTCCAGCTTGCCGTTCGGGGTCAGCGGCAGTTCCGCGAGCATGACGAACGCCGAGGGCACCATGTAGTGGGGCAGTCGTTCGCGCAGGTTCTCACGCAGCGACCGCGCGCGGGTCCCCTCTCCGCCGGCTACGACGTAGGCGACGAGCCGGACGGCGCCCCGTTGGCGGTCCGGACGGGCGAGCACCACGGCCTGTGCCACGCCGGGGCACGCGGTCAGTGCCGCCTCCACCTCTCCCGGCTCGATGCGAAAACCGCGGACCTTGACCTGGTGGTCGGCACGGCCGACGTATTCCAGTTGGCCCCCGTCCCGCCAGCGCACCACGTCGCCCGTCCGGTACATCCGTGATCCGGGAGGGCCGTACGGGTCGGCGACGAAGCGCTCGGCCGTCAGTGCCGGCCTGCCGAGATAGCCGCGTGCCAGGGATGTACCCGCGATGTACAGCTCCCCCGGCCTGCCCGCGGGCACCGGTTGCAGTGTGCCGTTCAGCACGTGGAGGCGGGTGCCGTGGGTGGGCCGTCCGATCGGAGGTACCGAGTCCGAAGGTGTAAGCGGGTCGCTCAGGGTGGCCATCACGGTGGCTTCCGTCGGCCCGTAGGCGTTGAGCATGCGTCGTCCCGGTGCCCAGCGCGCCACCAACCACGGTGGGCACACCTCTCCGCCCGCCTGCAGCGTCGAGATCCGTACGTCCTTCTCGGACAGTGCCGCGAGGACCGACGGCGGCACGAGCCCGTGGGTCACCCGGATGTCGGGGTCGGTCAGGGCCGCTACCGGGTCGGCCGTCGGCGCGACCACCAGCGCGGCTCCGGTGAGCAGAGCGGCACACAGCTCCAGCACCGAGGCGTCGAAGCTGGGAGAGGCGAACTGCAGCACTCTGCTGTCGGAAGTGATGCCCGAGCGTTCCGCCTGCAACCGCACCATGGAGGCGATGCCCGAGTGGGTCACCACAACTCCCTTGGGCCGTCCGGTCGAACCCGAGGTGTAGATCACGTACGCCGGGTGACGCGGGTCCACGGCGACGGCCGGGTCGGTGTCCGGCTGCCCCGCGGACAGCTCGGCCACCACCCTCGGATCGTCGATCACCAGGGCGGGCCGGGCGTCGGTGAGCATGTACTCCTTGCGCGCCGCCGGGTACTCCGGGTCCACCGGCAGGTAGGCGGCGCCCGTCTTCACCACGGCGAGGGCCGCCACGACCAGGTCGCCGGACCGCGGCAGGACGAGCGCGACGATGTCCTCGGCCCCGACGCGCCTGGCGGTGAGTGCGTGCGCGAGTCTGTTGGCACGGGCGTTGAGCTCCGCGTACGTCCAGGTCGTGTCGCCGCTCACCACCGCGTCGGCATCCGGTGTGCGGCGCGCCTGCCTCTCGAACAGCGTCGGCAGGGGTACGGCGGGAACGCCTGCCGCGGTGGCGTCGCCCCACGCGAACAGGCGCCGTCGCTCATCGGCCGAGAGCACGTCGAGCACGCCGACCGGCAGGTCGGGATCCAGGTCCGCCATGCGCGCCAGGAAGTGCAGCAGACGCTGCTGGGAATCCGCGAGGTCGGCGTCGCTGTGGGTTCCGGGCGGCGCGTGCAGCCGCATGTGCGGGCCGGTTCCGTCCCGGCGGTCCCAGACCATGATCTGCAGGTCGGCGCCCAGCGGGAAGGAGAGGTTGTGCGCGGTGCACCGGTGACCGGCGAAGGTGATGTCGTAGTCGAATCCGATGAGATTGACGACCGGCGAGTAGGCCGCGCCGGACCCCTGTGACAGGCCCAGATCGCGGTGCAGGTCCTCCCCGCGGTACCGCTGGTGTTCCACCGCTTCACGCATACGGTCGTCGACCTGGGCCAGCAGTTCCCTCAGCGGCATGTCGGGCCGGATGGCCAGCCGTACGGGGACGGCGTTGGCCAGCATCCCGGGCGTCGTGCGAGAGGTCCGGTCCACACGGCCGGCCACGGTCAGTCCGACCACCACGTCCCGCGCCCCCGTCAACCGGCGGGTGTGGAGCGCGACGGCGGCGAACACGAACCTGAAGCGTGAGACCTGGGTGCGCGAGGCCGCCGCCTTCAGCTCCTGTGGTCGCAGGAGCGGGAGCAACTCGGTTCGGGGGACGGGCCGGGCGCCCTGGCCGTCCGTGTTCTGCCTCGGCGGCGATGCCCCGTCCCGCGCCCATCCGGACAACTGCCGCTTCCAGTAGGCCCGGTCGGCGACGCGTGCCGCGGATTCCCGGTACTCCTCGTCGGCCCGCACCAGCTCCGACAACGACCCGAAGGGATTCGGACCCGACTCCCGCCCCTGTACGAGGGAGGTGTAGACGTCGGCGACCCGTCGGGCCACGAGGGAGTAGCCGAAGGCGTCCACGGCACCGTGGTGGTAGGTGTGGTACCACCAGAACCGGTCCGGCCCCAGCCGTAGCAGCGCGAAGCTGAACAGGGGGCCGCAGGCCAGGTCCATGGGCCGGGCCATGTCGGCGGTGACCCACGCCAGGGCGGTCGCCTCCGGGTCGGCCTCGTCGCCGACGTCGACGAACGGGAGCGTCCACCCCAGTGCCCGCTCCAGCACCTGGACAGGGCCGTCCCTGCCGGCCACCAGGCGCACCCGCAGAGCGTCGGTCTCCGCCACGACCTGGCGCAGCGCCTTCTCGAAGGTGGCCGGGTCGACCGGCCCCCGGATCTCCAGGTACTCCCCGAGTCGCAGAGCCGAGCGGGTGTCCGGGGAGCGCTGCTCGGCCAGCCACACCTCACGCTGCCCTGCGGTCACCGGAAGGGTCTCGGCCGCGGAGTCGTGAGTGGGCGCGTGGCCGTCACTTCGCGGGGCGAGTTGCTGACGACGGGGCAAAGGAACCTCCTGTGAGCGCGGGAGCCCGTGATCACGTCCAGTGGACTCCGGCCCTGTGCGCCGACGCGGGGACGGGGAGTTTTCCGGGTGACCATGCAGATACGAGTGGCACGGATGCCAGGCACACGGTGCGCAACGGCTCCGCTTCGGTCGGGCCCAGCCGTACTCCGGCTGCCCGGTGCCGTGCGGTGTCCGTCTTCAGCGGTTGTCGCCCAGTTCCTGGTGCATCCGGGGCCGGTCGTCCTGTCCCTGGGTCACCGCGGCGTGCTCCCTCTCCCGGAACGCGCTGGAGGCGACGGCGTCACCCAGAAGGCCCCCGTCCGCCTCGCCGACCAGGCCGTGGCCGGCTGCCGAGAACTCGGCCGGTTCAGGGGGCAGACGGGAGCGATCCCGCACATGCTTGAGGGAGGCGACGGTGCGGAACAGGGCCTTGACCCCGTCGACCTTCCGGTTGTCGATCAGGTCGGACACCAGCGTGTCCGCCTCCGGGGCACCGGCTGTGCTCGCCCTCTCCAGCTCCTGGGCAACGTACTCGGCCTTCAACGGCATGACAGGACTCCGTTCGTCGTCGGACGGTGCGGGGCGTGTCCACCTCGTGCGCAGGGCGCGGGGCGAGCCTTCTTTCTCGCCCGCGCACACCCGGCCGACGCGGCGGCCCCCGCATGTGCGTGGACCGCCTGTCCGCCCGCGAACACCGCGACCAGGCGCGCTCAACGCGACTACCTGGAGTGATCATGCCCTTTGTGGGGCGCCGGTGACGATAGACCATTAGAGGTACCTGGGCGCGCGCCCCCCGCGCGCACACAACACCTATCTGAGCCCTTGACCTAGACTTTCACGCCGCTGGCAACCCCGCGCGCCCCGGCGTCAAGGCGTAAAGGCGTAAAGAGGGGCTTCCCGGCGTGAGCCCGTTCGCCTGCCGAAGGGAACGGAACGTGTTGTCCTCCCGAGGACGAGGCTGTCCTCGGGTGAGGCCCAGACGGTGGCGTTCACGCCAGACACCTGCCGGCGCCGCCCCTGGGGAACGACGCCCGGACACGCCTAGGACCGCGTCAACGCCAGCAGATCCCGTGCCGGCCCCGCAGGCCGGTGTCCAACGGGCCAGACCGCCCGCAGGTCCCTGCTCAGCCGTACCCCCTCCACCGGAATCGCCACCAGCCGCCGAGCCGAGAGTTCCTCTCCGAGTGCCAGTTCGCTCAGCACCGCCGGCCCCGCCCCGGACGCCGCGGACGCCTTGACCGCGGTCGTGGAGGACAACTCGATCAGTGGGCGGGCCAGACCGCCGAGCGCCGCCTCCAGCACCTGCCGCGTCCCCGATCCCTCCTCGCGCAGAATCAGCGGCGTCGCCCCCAACTCCGCTGCTCCGAGCGCGCGCCGACGTCGCGCCCACGGGTGTCCGGGCCCGGTGACCACGATCAACCGGTCGTGTGCGATCACCACCGAGTCGAGGCCGGCCGCCACGGACACTCCCTCCACGAACCCGAGGTCCGCCTCTGCGGAAAGCACCCTCTCGGCCACCACCGTCGAGTTCCCCGCGAGCAACGACACCGCCGTGTCCGGCCGTTGCCCGCGCAGCGCGATCAGCCAGCCCGGCAGCAGGTACTCGGCGATCGTCATGCTGGCCGCGACCCGCAGCCGTGAGTCGCGCCGGTCCCGCAGCGCCTGCGCCCCCGCGTCGAACACCTCCGCCGCTTCCACCACCCGCCGGGCCCAGTCCGTGACCAGCGCCCCCGCGTCGGTGAGCCGTGACCCCCTGGGCGACCGGTCCACCAGAGCGACCCCCAGCTGCCGCTCCATGGACCGCACGCGGCTGCTCGCGGCGGGCTGGGTGATGCCCAGCTCCCTGGCGGCCCGCCCCAGGCTGCCCAGCCGCGCCACGGCGAGCAGCAACTCCAGCGCACCCAGCTCGGGCACCCGGTGCGACAGCCCTCCGCCCCGGCCCGCTCCGGCCCCCCGAACCCCCTGGTCACCTGTCCCGTCGTCCTGGCCCATAAGCCCACCTTATGCCTCCATAGAACGGCGCTCCCTGGTGGCCTCCCCGCCCGGGGAGCACGGTGGAGTCATGGTCACCGCCGTCCCCCGCCTTCCCACCCCCGGAAGGCACACCGGTCATACCGATGACACCGGCCCCACTCACAGGACCGCCCACCCTCGCCGCTCCCGGGCGATCACCGTCCGCCACCTCGGCCCCAACTGGTACGCCCCCGTCATGGGCACCGCGATCGTCGCCACGGCGGGAGCCGGCCTCCCGCTCGGTGTCCCGGGCCTGCGTACCGTCTGCACGGCGTTCTGGGCGCTCGCCCTGGTCCTGCTCCTCAGCCTGCTCGTCGCACGGGCCGCGCACTGGACCCACCACCGGGACCAGGCGAAGGCCCACCTCATGGACCCGGCGACGGCGCCGTTCTACGGATGTCTCCCGATGGCGCTGCTCGCCGTCGGCGGGGGCGCGCTCGTCGTCGGCCGGGACTGGATGGGCGCCCCGGCGGCGATCGCCCTGGGCGCCGTCCTCTTCACCGCCGGCACTCTGATCGCCCTGACGGTGGCCGTGGCCGTCCCCTACCTGATGATCGTGCGTCACCGGCCGGACGCCTCCCGGGTCACCCCCGTGTGGCTGCTCCCCCTGGTCGCCCCGATGGTGTCCGCGGCCCTGGGCCCCATGCTCGTACCGCATCTGCCGGCCGGCGCGCCTCGCGCGACCCTGCTGCTCGCCTGTTTCGCGATGTTCGGCCTCAGCCTGCTGGCCACGCTGGTGATGCTGCCGATGATCTTCGCTCGCCTCGTCATGGGCGGCCCCCCGCCCCTCGCCCTCACCCCGACCCTGTTCCTGGTGCTGGGTCCGCTGGGTCAGTCCACGACGGCCGTCGACAAGTTCGCCGTCACCGCCCCGGGGGTCGTGCCCGCCCCGTACGACCAGGGCTTCGCCGTTCTGGCGGTGCTCTACGGCGTGCCGGTGATGGGTTTCGCACTGTTCTGGCTGGCGCTGGCCGGTGCGATGGTGGTGCGGGCCCGCCGCCGGGGCATGGACTTCACGATGACCTGGTGGGCGTTCACCTTCCCGGTGGGCACGTGTGTGACGGGCGCCGAGGGGCTCGCACGGCACACGGGGCTCGTGGTCTACGACGGACTCACGGTCGCCCTCTACGCCCTGCTGCTCGCCGCCTGGACCGTGGCCGCCGCGCGCACGACCCGGGGCCTGGTCGGCGGACGGCTGCTCGCAGCGCCTCGGTCGGCACTCACCGGCTGAGTTCGTCGACCGCCTCGATGTGGTCCGCGACCGCGACGACCAGCACGCGGGTGTCCTCCTCGGTGGCCCGCCAGCGGTGGCGCACCCCGCCGGTCAGATACAGGGTGTCGCCCTTGCCCAGGCGGTACGCGCGACCCTCCGCCTCGACCTCGACGACGCCTTCGGCCACGTACATCAACTCGTCGTTGCGGTGCTGGAACTCCCGGCCGGCGTCCTGGTCGCCGGAGAACTCCATGGCGTGCAACTGGTGGTGACCGCGCACCAGGGGGCGCACGCGAGGCTCATGGGTGAACTCGGAGTCGTCGGCGCGCACCACATCGACGCTGCGCGCCGGGTCGGCGGCGGCCAGCAGCTCCACGCGGGTCGTGCCGAGGGCGTCGGCCACGCGTTCCAGGGAGCGCGTACTGGGCCGGGCGCGTTCGTTCTCGACCTGGCTGAGGAACGGCACCGACAGACCGCTGCGCTCGGCGACGACGGCGAGGGTGAGCTCCAGCGCCCGGCGCCGCCGCCTGACGGCCGCGCCCACTCGAAGGGTTTCTTTGCTTTCGTCCATCGCCTCGGCTCCCCCCTGTGCGTCGTCGGTGCGTGAGGTGCGGTGGCGGCGCGGTTTCCGGGTGCTTGCGCGCCGATGTCTCGCGGGTTCCTGATGTGTTGTCTGCACCCTACGGGTGTTCGGCAAACCGTTTCATGCGGCCGTCACATCCCCGTGAAGATTGCCGCATCGGTCGTGTTCACGCCGAGAGGGGCGGGGGGGGGGGGGGGGGCGCCCCCCCCCCCCCCCCCCCCGGGGGGGGGGGGGGCCCCCGGGGGGACATAGAAAAAAAACAGGGGGGGGGGCGGGAGCCCCCCCCGCGCG